>CALWLT010000009.1 GCA_944381615.1 uncultured Lachnospiraceae bacterium
CAATACAAGGAACAAACGCCTACGCAGAATTAAGCCGATTTCCGACATCGGATATGTCGGAGCCCCCAGAAACAAATAACCAGACAGCACCAGTAAGCTCCACTTTATATCCAAACGTTAATTCTACAAATTTGAAAGACTACTTTCCAGAATTTCAGGAAAATAGATTTATAAATTACATTTAAGGAAAACTTTTAAAAACAGGGAAATTTAAAACCTCTGTGGAATTTAACTCTGCACTGGAATTTAAAATTTCAAGTTAGCTCTTTTTCTCTTTTTAGGGGATAAATTTCAGGGGCAGCTGTGACTCAAGCGAGTCACAACTGCCCCTGTTTTAGGCTATCTATTTTCCGACAGCCCCCTTTAGCGGAGACGGAGGGATTCGAACCCTCGTGCCGGGATGAACCGACAAACGCATTTCGAGTGCGCCGCGTTACGGCCGCTTCGCTACGTCTCCAGATTTGACGAAGGCTTCCTTCCGGCAGCCTCCGCACACATCTTTTTTATTATACTAAATAATTCCGGATTTGTCATCCACTATTTTTGATTTCCGCCGGATTTTTCGCCGGATTTTTACTTCCCGTCCGTGACACGTCATTCTTTGCCCGGCTTTTTGTTCTCCGCTCAGTTTCCCGCAAAATACGCGTCGATCCCGTTGGCGATGCCGCCGGCGATCAGCTCCTGATACTCGTCCTGCGCCATCTTCTGATCCTCCTCCGGATTGCTCATAAAGCCCATCTCGATGATACAGACCGGGATCCGGCACCAGTTGATGCCGCTCATCGTGTCCGTCTCCTGCACGCCGCGGTTTTGAAAGCCGGTGGCCGCGCAGACCGCGTCGGTTATCTTCTGCGACAGCGAATAACTCTGCGCATGCAGATCGCCGTTGTACGGATTGGAGGACGTCTGACACATGGACAGCGTCCCGCTGACGCCGGCGCTCTCCACCGAATTGGCGTGCACGCGCACAAAAACGGAAGCGCCGCTCTCATTGGCAATCTCCGCCCGCTCGGCGTTGCTGATGTTCACATCATTCGACTCCCGGATCATCACAACCTCATAGCCGCGCTCTTCCAGGATCCGCTGAAGCTTCTTGGAAACAGAGAGCGTCAGCTCATACTCGGCGAGACCCGTAGACACGCCCTGCGTTCCCGACGCCACCTTGGCCTTCATTGTCGAAGAACCGGGACCGATGGGTTCCTTCTCGGAATTCCCCTTGGCCTGATGACCGGCGTCGATGGCAACAATCCGGCCGTTTGAGACGGCCGGCCGCGCGGCTGCGTCCGCCCCGGCCGCTTCTTCCCCGCTCTGCGGCGCTTCCGTCAGAAACTCCGACTTGACATAGCAGGTGCGGCCCTCATAGACGACGCGGCTCCACTCGCCGGCGTAGCCGGTGCGCTGAAGGCTGGTTCCCTGATCCACCTGCGCCACAATCCCGCACTGCGTCCCGCAGTCCTCGCGCAGGTTGACCCGGTCCTCCGCAATCTGTACCGTCTCGTTCCGATCCTCAAATCCGTTCGACGTCGTCACATCGCTTTCCAGCGCGCTCAGATCTGCCACCGCCGCCTGCTCTGCCGCCCGAATCCCGTCCGCGTCCTCCAGAGAAAGAGCCGCCGTCTCTTCGCTCGCGGCCGTCTCCGGCTCTGACCCGGCCGTTTCCTCCCGGGTCAGCTGCATCGTCTCGTATTTTCCGGCGCATCCCGTCAGGGCAGAAAGCACCGCCGCCATGACGAGAAGCCAGACGCATAAGACCGTTCTGGCAAATCTGAATCGTCTTTCCATAATCAACCTCTGTCTCTTTTTTTCTCTCTTCTCTATTCCTGCGGCCTTTGCCCGGACGGCAAAACACCTGTTCCGCCGCCGCGCGCCGCCCAGGCAGAACCCGGCCGCTCAGTCTCCCCGCGCGCCGTTCAGGCAGAACCCGGCCGCCCGGTCTCCCCGCGCGCCACCCAGGCAAAATCCTACCGCTCTGTCCGCGCGCGCCGTTCAGGCAGAACCCGGCCGCTCAGTCTCCGCACGCGCCGCTTTCAATCACGCCGCCCCCGGCGACATAGTCTCCGTCGTAAAACACGACGGACTGTCCCGGCGTCACGGCCCGCTGCGGCTCATCAAACACACACTCCACCCGATCCGGCCCGAGAGGGCGGATCTCACAGGGAGCGCCCGGATGACTGTAACGGATCTTGGCCGTCACGCGCCGCGGCTCTCTCAGGCCGTCAAACGCCATCCAGTTTACCTGCGAGCAGGTAAGCCGCCCGGAAAACACGTCGGCATTTTCTCCCAGGACGACCTCGTTTGTCTGCGGCCGGAGCTCCGTCACGAACATCGGGCGGCCGAAGGCCAGCCCCAGTCCCTTCCGCTGACCGACGGTATAATGCGTAATTCCCCGGTGGCGGCCCAGGATATGGCCCTCCCGGTCCACAAAATTGCCCTCCGGACAGCGAATCCCGCTCCTCTTTTCGATAAACCGCGCGTAATCATGATCCGGGATAAAGCAGATCTCCTGGCTGTCCGGCTTGTCCGCTACCAGAAGTCCGAGATCCGCCGCGATTTGACGGATTTCCTCCTTCGTATACCCGCCGGCCGGCATCCGCGTGCGCGCGAGCTGCTCCTGCGTCAGGCCGTAGAGGACGTACGTCTGATCCTTGCCGGCCGCCGCCGATTTCTGAAACGCCAGGCGGCCGGACGGGGCGCGCCCGATCCGGGCGTAATGGCCCGTCGCGATGCAGTCGGCTCCGATCGCCGTGCAGCGCGCCAGAAGCGCCTCCCATTTGATCAGGCGATTGCAGGCAATACAGGGATTCGGCGTTCTTCCCCGCAGGTATTCGCGGACAAAATAGTCCATGACCTTCGTCTCAAATTCCTGCTTCAGATTTATGACATAATGGGGAATCTGGAGCCGCTCTGCCACCCGCCTGGCATCCTCGACCGCGCTCAGGCCGCAGCAGCCGCCGTTTTCCTCCTGCAGCGCCAGCGGCTCATCCGGCCAGATCTGCATGGTTACGCCGATGACCTCATAGCCCTGCTGTTTTAAAAGCCAGGCTGCCACGGAGGAGTCGACTCCTCCGGACATCCCGACCGCCACCCGCTCTTTTCCCGCGGCCGGCATCAGTATTCTTCCTCAATCTCCTCTTCGCCGATGTCGCTTTTCGGCTTGACGAGGCCCTCAATCTCAATCCCGTTCTTCTGGGCGTAATCCCACAGGGCGGCGTGAATCGCCTCCTCGGCCAGCAGCGAGCAGTGCACCTTGACGGGAGGCAGGCCGTCCAGCGCCTCCATGACCGCCTTGTTGGTCACTTCCATCGCTTCTCTTACCGTTTTTCCCTTGACCATCTCCGTCGCCATGCTGCTCGTCGCCACCGCGGCGCCGCAGCCAAACGTCTTGAACTTCACGTCGCGGATGACCTGGTTCTCGTCGATATCCAGATAAATCCGCATGATATCGCCGCATTTGGCGTTGCCGACGGTCCCTGTCCCGCTGGCGTTCTCGATCTCTCCGACATTGCGCGGATTCTGGAAATGATCCATTACTTTCTCTGAATACATGTACGTTCTCCTTTACGCGTTCTGACCCTGGCCGTGCTTCTTTACATAGTCCTCGTACAGCGGAGACATCGAGCGCAGCCTCTCCACAATCTTCTTAATGCAGTCCACCGTGAAATCAATCTGTTCCATCGTCGTCTCCTCGGAAAGGGTCAGGCGCAGGGAACCGTGGGCGATCTCGTGCGGCAGCCCGATGGCCAGCAGCACATGGGACGGATCCAGCGAGCCGGACGTGCAGGCGGAACCGCTGGAAGCGCAGATCCCCTCCATATCCAGCATAATCAGCATGGACTCTCCCTCGATAAACTGAAACGCGAAATTGGCATTGTTGGAAAGCCGTCTGGTCGGATGACCGTTCAGGCGCACATACGGCACCTCCCGCATGACGCGCTCGATCAGATGATCGCGCAGGGCCGTCTCCGTCCGGCTCCGCTCTTCCATGGTGGCCAGCGCAAGCTCGACCGCCTTCCCGAAGCCGACGATCCCCGGCGTATTTTCCGTGCCGCCGCGGCGCTTGCGCTCCTGCGCGCCGCCGTGGATAAAGGAACGCGTCTTCAGGCCCGTGCGGATATAGAGAAATCCGACGCCCCGCGGCCCGTTCAGCTTGTGCGCGCTGGAGCTGAGCATATCGATATGGCATTCATCGACCGAGATCGGCACATGGCCGAAGGCCTGCACCGCGTCGGTATGGAATAAAACGCCGTGTTTTTTCGCGATCTCCCCGATCTCGCGGATCGGCTCAAGCGTCCCGATCTCATTGTTGGCAAACATAACCGAAATCAGGATCGTGTCCGGCCGGATCGCCTTCTCCAGCTCGGAGAGCTTTACCACGCCGAACTCGTCCACGTCCAGATACGTGACCTCAAAGCCTCTCTGCTCCAGGTATTCGCAGGTGTGAAGCACGGCATGGTGCTCGATCTTTGTCGTGATAATATGGCGTCCCTTCGCCTGATACGCCTCCGCCGTCGCGATCAGCGCCCAGTTGTCCGACTCCGTTCCGCCGTTGGTAAAATAAATCTCATTGGTTTTCGCGCCCAGCGCTTTCGCGATGGTCTCGCGCGCATGCGCGATCGCCTCCCGGGGCCGGGAGGAAAACTCATAAATGGACGAGGGGTTGCCGTAATCCTCCGTAAAATACGGGAGCATGGCCTCAACCACCTCCGGCCGCGTCTTCGTCGTGGCCGCATTGTCCAGATAAACCAGCTGTTTCATGAAACAATCCGCCTTTCTCTCATATTTGTAGTAATAAAGGTAAAAGCTTCATCTACGCCTTCTATTATATAAGAATTTCCGGAAAATACAAGTAGGAATGATTCCTGATTTCCGTTTCGCAACGGTTCCCGGATCTCCGGCTGCATTCGTTTTCCTCCGTATAGTATATGCAGTTTTTTTATTTTGCCCCGGATCAGAAAAACCGGGGCGCCGCCGGTTCTGACCGCAGCGCCCCGCTTCTCTGAAAGGAATTCCGTCTATCTGTCCGCCGCAATCCTCTGCGCCAGATCGCGCGCCTGCCGCTCGGCCTGCACAAGCGCCGCCTCCACGTCGCAGCCCTCGATGTCCAGCCCCTCGGCCGCCACCGTGTCCAGACGCGGCACTCCCAGCATGGTAAGCACAGTCGTCAAAAACGCGGCGGCATGATTATCCCGCACCGCGGGCCCGCTCTCGTAAATCCCGCCGCGCGTAGTCAGGAACACGGCCCGGCCGGCATGGCACAGGCCCTCGTATCCCTTTTCCGTCAGGCGAAACGTCAGACCCGTCACGCACACATGCTCCAGATACGTGTGGAGCGCCGCCGGAAACGTTCCCTCCCAGAAGGGCGCGGCAAAAACCAGCAGATCGGCTTCCCGAAACTGCCTGGCCGCCTCAAATTCCCGTCCGGAAAAATCCGCCGCTCCGTCTCTTTCCCGCAGCGTCTCCTCATTAAAAGGCACAAGCCCCAGCTCGTTTAAACAGGCCGTCTCAATCTGAACGTCCGCCCGCGCCTGTGCCAGCGCGTTGAGAAACGTCTCCGCCAGCCGCCGGGTGCGCGAGCAGGCCCCGCGCACACAGCCGTCAATCCACAATACCTGCATATTCTGTCTTCATCCTCTCTGTCTTCCTTCTTCCGTCCCGCCTGTTCCGCGCGGGCAAGCGCCGCCTAGCTCAGGAAAAATTCCGGCTCGGCTCTTCTCGTATAATTCTTCTCCAGCATCGCCACATGGGATAAAAAGGCCGGATCGTCGAAATACTTGGCCTGGCGCGGACATTCTTTCACGCAGGCCTGGCATTTGATGCAGATCCCGGTTACCGAAGCCGGATTCGCGGCGTCGATGGATCCCATGGGACAGACTCTGGCGCAGATGCCGCAGCCGTCGCAGAGCTCCGCCCGCGTGAGCGGCTTGGCCTTCAGGAACACGGCCGGCTTCCCGTCCAGCCCGAGCGGCGTATAATACGGGCCGACCGGATCATCCCCGCGCACCGTTACCGGCGCCGGAATCTCCTCCAGCTTGTTGATCCGCTCTGCCGCGCTGACGGCAAAGGACTCGATCGCCTTCCAGTCCGCCTCATCCGGCCGGCCGGGCGCAATCTGATCCGAAAAAACATGGCTGGCAGCTACGCCCGCCCCGGCCACCGTATGGAAGCCGTTCTTCTCCAGTTCGCCGCGCAGCTCGATCAGCCCGTTGTCGAAATTGCGGTTGCCAAAGGTAACCACCGGGATCGCCAGCGCGCCGTCTGCATGGAACAAGCGCTGCACCTCCGGCAGCATCTTGTTGGGCACGCGTCCCGCATAGACCGGCGTCCCGAATACGACCAGCTCCTCTTTCCCGTAATGGCGCTCCTCCTTCCGGTTCTGCGGCAGAGTAAAATCATCCGCCGCCACCGGCACGCCGAGCGTCTCCCCGATTCGGCGCGCAATAGATTCCGTTACCTGCTTCGTATTTCCCGTCGCGCTGTAATACACCGCCGTTACTTTCTGAATCTTCATTCCAATCCTCCCCTCTGCCGCGCTGCGGCGCTCAAAGCCCAGAACGCCAGGGCCCCGTCCCGTGAAAATGGAAACGGGCGGGCATGCTTTGTAGCTGCCCGCCCGTCTTACGGACTACTGTTCTTCTTTCTTCGCGTCAAGATACTCCTGAATCGAAGCCATGACCTCGTCCGCGTTCAGTCCGTGTACCATGCAGGCCTCCTCCAGAGACTCGCCGATAGAGGACGGGCAGCCCACGCAGTGCATTCCGGCTCTCATCAGGACGTATGCGATCCCCATATCATACTGAAGCATCTCGCCCATCGTCGTTGCTTTCGTTATCTCCATGGTAATCCTTCCTTTCTGTGCTCTCTGCAGCGGCACCGGTTCCGCCCGTCTCCGGTACCGGATCCGTTCCGCGCTGTTCCTTCTTATCTTATCATGCTTTGTCCCGTTTTACTATACTTTTTTCCGCCTTTTTTCGCCCATTTTTCTGATTCCGGAAAGCTCCGCAAACAGGTTCCACAGCGGCACGAGATACAGATAAACGGCGACGGTTACGCTGGCCGTGGGCGCGCCGACCGCCGCCAGCGGCACCGCCCCCGCGATACACCAGGGAACCAGCGGCGAGAGGATGATCGCCGTATTTTCCAGATCGATCGCCATTTTTTTCGCATCCGGCTGGCTCGTCTTGCAGATCTGGTGCGTCAGCATCGCGGCCAGCGTCTGGTTGCAGGCAATCATGGAGGTAAACACCGACACTGCCAGCACCGCGCCGTACGGCGTAATCCGCCGGCTTAAACGCTCTACCCATCCCTGAATCCCGTTCAGAAGCCCCGTTCCCTGAAACAGGCCGGCATAGGAGGAGGACAGGCAGACGATCGTCCCCACGCGCACCATGGAAATCAGGCCGCCCCCGTCCAGCATCGGCGCCAGGGCCGGATCCGCAGAGCGGTAGCCAAATACCGCCATCGAGAGAATCTCGCCGGCGGAAAAGCCCTGCAGCACAGCGCAGATCACGACGGCCGAGAGGATACTGAGCGCCATCGCCTGCTTTACCTTCACGCGAAGCAGCGAGAGAATCAGGATCAGCGCCGCCGGGACGACGGCCGCCGCGTGAAGCCGGAAGCTTCCCGCAAACAGAGAAGAGACGTCCAGGAGCTCCCCCTCCCCGGCCATCGTCCGCCCCGCCAGATAATAGAACAGGCAAGACAGCGCAAACGGAACCAGCCCCGTCCGGATCATCCCCCGGATGTTTTCATAAATATCCGTTCCCGTCAGCACGCAGACCAGATTGGCGCTGGAGGACACCGGCGAACAGCGGTCCCCGAAATAAATGCCGGAGAGGATCGCGCCGCCCAGCCAGAACGGGGAAAGCCCCATCGCCGAGGCCATGGACATGGTAATCACGCCCATTGTCGCCCCCGTTCCGAACGAGGTTCCCGTCAGCACCGAGATCAGGCAGTTTAACAGAAACGCAATCAGCAGAAACACCGACGGATCGATCAGATCCGCCGCCCAGCAGACGATGACCGGGATCGTCCCCGCCCCGCGCCAGAGGGCCGTGATAAAGCCGATCAGGCCGAAAATCATCAGAATATTTTTTACCGTCCGCACGCCGTCGAGCGACATCCGAAGCAGCGCCCGCGGCCGGTGCCCGCGGATCAGGCCGTAACCGCAGAAAATCAGGTATCCTCCCGCCAGCGCCCAGAGAATCGAAGCCCCCGACGCCACACAGGCCGCCAGCGCCGCAATAAACGTCAGAAGAACCGCTGTCTCTAACATTGTTTCCACCTCTGTCTTTCCATTTTTCCGTCCTTTCAGTATATCATTGGACAGTCCACCTGTCCATCGATCTTTCCGGGAACTTTTTTTCATTCCGCCGCATACAATAAACGGAACCTCTCTGCCCGGAGCCGCCGATGAAACATCTCTTTCTGCACCCCATCCTGACCGGGACGATCCTTCTGACCGCCGCCGGCTTCCTGAGCCGGATCCTCGGCTTTTTCTACCGCATTTTCCTGTCCCGGGCCATCGGCGCGGAAGGGCTCGGCCTTTACCAGATGATCTTTCCCGTGCACGGCATCGCGTTCGCGCTCTGCGCCGGCCCCATTCAGACCGCCATTTCCCGGCTGACCGCCGCCGACGCCGCGAAGGGGCGCGCGCTTTTTAAGACGGGGCTCTCCATTTCCCTGGGCGCCGCTCTGGTCCTGATGCTCCTGATCCGCGCCTGCTCCGGCTTCCTGGCCGAAACAGTCCTTCTCGAGCCGCGCTGCGCCCCGCTTCTTCCCGTCATGGCGCTCTCCATCCCCTTCTCGGCCGTCCACGCCTGCATCTGCGGCTACTATTACGGCCTGAAAAAAACCGCCGTCCCGGCCTTATCCCAGCTGGCCGAACAGTGCATCCGCATCACGGCCGTTTTCCTGATCGCCGGCGTTTGCACTGAAAACGGCCTTCCCCTGACGGTTTCTCTGGCCGTCTGGGGCCTTCTGATCGGGGAGGCGGGCGCCGCGATCGTAAGCTTTCTCTTCTACAGCTTTCAGCCCGCCCCCGGCAAAAACGCGCCTCAAAAGCAGGCGCAGAAACGCCGTTTTGCCGCCCTGGCCGCGCCTCTGATGGCCATGGCGCTTCCCCTGATGGGAAACCGCCTGATCCTGAATTTCCTGCAGAGCCTGGAAGCGATCTTCGTGCCCAGCCGCCTGGTCCTCTCCGGCCTCAGCCCGGAGGAGGCTTTAAGCCTCTACGGATCGCTGACCGGAATGGCGCTGCCCTTCATTTATTTCCCTTCCGCCATAACCAACTCCCTGGCCGTCGTCCTGCTGCCCGCCGTCTCCGAAGCCCAGGCCGCCGGAAACCGCGCCCGCATCCGCCGCAGCGTCTCCCTGGCCCTGCGCTACAGCCTGTCCATGGGCATCCTCTGCATCGGGATCTTTACCCTGTTCGGCGATTCGCTGGGACAAAGCGTCTATCAGAGCAAAAGCGCCGGCCTCCTGATCCGCGCGCTCTGCTGGCTCTGCCCCTTTATGTACCTGTCCACTACCACAGGCAGCATTTTAAACGGTCTCGGCAAAACGTCGGCCGTCTTCCTCCATCACGCGATCTCCATGCTCCTTACCCTGTCCTTCGTGGTCTTTGCCATCCCCCGCTTCGGGATCGCGGCCTACCTGGCGGGCCTGCTTCTCTCCGAGCTTCTGCTGGCCGCCCTCCATCTGCGCGCGCTCTCCCGGGAGATCCCGATCTTTTTGCCGGCCGGCCAGGCCGTGCTCTGTCCCGCCATAAGCCTCGTCCTCGCCGCGGGCATCCTCTTTTTTGCCGAACCGGCCCTGGCCCCCTTTTTCGCCCTGCTCCCGGCCGGCTTTCTCCCCGTCCTCTTCCGGGCCGGGCTGCTCTCCGTCCTCTATGCGGGAGGGCTTTTCCTGCTCGGGCGGCCAGGCCGCAGAAACCGGCCCGCCTGATGCGGCCGCGCGTGTTCTCCCGCAGAACGTCCCTGTAAAAAACCGGATAAAAATCTGAAAAGCCGGTTGACTTTGGTACGGATTCGTACTATAATACCCCTCGAACCTGCTGTAATCCGGAGAACCAGGGAAAGGAACAAACTTATGGATGAATACCGGGAGGCGCTCCGGCGCCTGACACTTGCCATGAACCAGATTGACGGCCTTTATTACCGGGCGGCCAGAAAGCTGCGGATGAAAGACAACACGCTGTCTCTGCTCTACGCTCTGGACGACGGGCATTCCCATTCCCAGAAACAGATCTGCGAGGAATGGCTGATCCCCAAGACAACCATCAACACCATCGTGCGGGAGCTGGTCGGGCAGGGATACCTGCTCCTGGAGACAGAACCGCAGAGCCGGGAAAAAGCCCTGCGCCTGACGCCGGCCGGCCGTGCCTGGGCGAACAGAAACCTGGAAAAGCTCTACCGCATGGAGGAGGACGCCATGCGCCAGATGCTGTCCTCCCATTCCGGGGACTTTGTCCAGTCCTTTTCCGATTTCGCCGACTGCCTGAAGCACAGCTTTGACCAGACCTTTTCCTTTGCAGAGGAGACATCGACAGAAGAAAGCGGGTAACAGAATTTATGGACTCTAAATATTTATTCAGCCAGGTCGCGCCGGTACGGCTGTTTTTCATCGCCGCCATCCCCGGCGCGATCAGTATGCTGGCCTCCGCCCTGTATCAGCTTTTAGACGGCGTGTTCATCGGCCGCATCCTGGGCGAGACGGCGTTTGCCGCCATCAACCTGGCCATGCCCTTTGTCATCATCAATTTTTCCCTCGCCGATCTGATCGGCGTCGGTTCCTCCGTCCCTATCTCGGTCAGCCTGGGGAGAAAAGACGAGGACGCCGCCAACAACTTCTTTACGTGCGCCTGCCTGATGATCGTCGGCACCGGCGTCCTGATCGGCGCCGCCCTCTTTGAGGCCGCGCCGCTTTTAATCCGCCAGATGGGAGCCGAGGGGGAGCTGGCAGATTTTGCCGTCCAGTATCTGCGGGTTTACGCCCTCTGCTCGCCGCTTACCACCATCATCTTCGCCGTAGATAACTTTCTTCGCATCTGCGGCCAGATCCGCGGCAGCATGTTCCTGAATATTTTTATGTCCGTTTTTACCGCCGCGCTGGAATTTACCTTCCTGGCCGTGTTCGGCTTCGGCGTCTGGGGCGCCGCGCTGGCGACCTGCCTCGGCATGGTTACCTGCGTCCTGATCGCGTTTTTTCCCTTCGTGCGCGGAAAACTCCTGCTGCACTTCTGCCGGCCGCGCTTTTCCCTGCGCATGATCCGCCAGATCATCGCCTGCGGAAGCCCGAACTTCTTAAATAACATCGCGGGGCGCATTACCTCCATCGTGATGAATTTCCTGCTGATCCGCCTGGGCGGCGCGCAGGCCGTCTCCGTCTACGGCATCCTGATGTACGCCGACGGCGTCATCCAGCCGCTGCTCTACGGCATGTGCGACTCGCTGCAGCCCGCCGTGGGCTTTAACTGGGGCGCCGGCAACTACCGGCGGATCAACGCGATCGAAAAATGCTGCTTCACGGCGGCGGCCGTCGTCTCCCTTGCCTCCGCCGCCGTCATCTTCCTCGCCCCGGAGGCGATTACCAGGCTGTTCGTCGGGGACGCGGACGCCGGGATGATGGCCATGTCGGTCACGGCGCTGAAGCTGTTCGCGCTTACCTACCTGACGCGCTGGTTTTCCTTCGCCACTCAGAGCTATATGCTGGCGGTGGAAAATGCCCTGGCGGCGGCTCTGATCTCCGTCTCCACGGCGCTCTTTTTTCCGGTTCTCCTCCTCGCCGCATTCTGGCCGCTGGGCCTTGACGGCATCTGGATGAATTTTGCCGGGACCGCCCTTCTGGCCGCCGTCCTGGCCGCCGTCCTGTTAAAGCGCTTCTACAGAACCTTCCGGCGCATGCAGCGCGCGCAGGAGGAAGCGCATCCGCACACGGCTTCTTAAGCGCACGTGAAAACGCCGCGGGACTTTCCTCTTTTCTTCGCGAAAACGGGATTCCCGCGGCGTCTTTTTACTGTTCTTCGCCGTACAGGTCGTAGGGCGTGACCTGGTAAACGTAATAATTCAGCCAGTTTGTATAGAGGGTGTTCGACATATTCCTCCACTTCAGCACCGGCATGGAGAAGGGATCGTTGTCTTCGTAATAATTAACTGGAACCGCCGGATCAAGCCCCTTTTTCAGATCCCGGTGGTACTCGTTGTTCAGCGTCATGCGGTCGTACTCCGGATGCCCCTGCATGAAAATCTGCCGGCCGTCGCGGCTCATGACCAGAAAGACGCCCGCCTCCTCCGAATTGGCCAGGATCTGCAGCTGCGGACATTTGAGGATATCGGCCTCGCGCACCTCCGTATAGCGGGAGTGCGGACAGTAGAAATAATCGTCCAGGCTGCGGACCAGCGGGATCTTGCGGTGCAGCAGCCGGTGCAGGTAAATCCCCGACAGCTTCTGCTTCATCGGATATTTGGGAATCCCGTAATGATAGTAGAGACCCGCCTGCGCGCCCCAGCAGATGTGAAGCGTGGAGGTCACGCACCGCTTCGTCCACTCCATGATCTGCTTTAGCTCGTCCCAGTAATTGATCTCCTCAAACTCCATGTTTTCCACCGGCGCGCCGGTAATGATCATCCCGTCGTAGCGGTTTTTCCGGATCTCGTCGAACGTGACGTAAAACTGGTTCAGGTGCGTGGCCGACGTGTTTTTCGACGTGTGCGTGGACAGCATGAGAAACGTACAGTTGACCTGCAGCGGCGTATTGGACAGCGCCCGCAGAAGCTGTGTCTCCGTATCCTCCTTGATCGGCATCAGGTTCAGGATCAGGATCTCCAGCGGACGGATATCCTGGCTCAGCGCGCGCTCCTCGTCCATCACAAAAATATTTTCGGATTCCAGAATCGCCCGCGCGGGCAGATCCTTCTGTACTTTAATCGGCATGCGTTCTTCCTCTTTTCTCTGTGATCAGGCCGCCCCGCCTCATTCGCTCCTGGGGGCGCTCTCTCTGTCCTCTTTTCCGCTCTCTTTCTCCTCCTGCGAAGAAAGGAGCTCTAAAAATGCCTCCTCCGAAAGAATCGGGATCCCCAGCTCGCGGGCTTTCTGGTTCTTCGCGGATGTGGAGGCCGTGTCGTTGTTGATCAGATAATCCGTTCTGGAGGTTACGCTGCCCGTAACCTTTCCGCCGAAGCGCTCAATCTGCGCCTTTAACTCCGCCCGGTTCTTAAAATGCGTGACCGAGCCGGTAATCACGAAGGTCTTTCCCTCCAGAAGCGGCGTCTCCTCCCGCTCCTCTTCTGCCTCAATGTGAAGCTCCGCCAGCAGGCGATCCACCATCCGGCTGTTTTCTTCTTCGGCGAAAAAGGAAACCCAGGCGTCCGCCAGCACGCCGCCGATCCCATCGACGGCCGTCAGCTCGTCCCGCCCGGCATGGCGCATGGCCTCGAAATCGTTGTGAAAATGGCGGCAGATCAGCTTCGCGTTGGCCAGGCCGATGCCGGCGATCCCCAGGCCGTAAATGACCCGGGGCAGCGTCGTGTCCGACGCTTTTCTGACCGCCTCCAGAAGATTCTCGTACGACTTCTGCCCGAAGCCCTCCATCTGCACGATCGTCTCCTCATGACGGTCCAGATGAAACAGATCCGCAAACTCATGGATCAGGCCGATGCCGATGAATTTTTCCAGCGTAGCTTCCGAAAGTCCCGTGATATTCAGCGCGTCCCGGCTGACGAAAAGCTCGAAGCGCTTGATCTTTTTCGCCTGACATTCCGGATTGGCGCAAAACAGCACTTTCACGTCGCTGTCCTGGCGGACCTGCGTGGGGCCGCCGCAGACCGGGCAGATCTGCGGCACATCCCGCACGCCGCTGCGCGTCAGGTTGTCGGCGATCTGGGGGATAATCATATTGGCCTTGTAGACCGTAATCCGATCGCCCGCCCCCAGCTCCAGAGCTTCCATAATGCTTAAATTATGCACGCTGGCCCGGCTGACCGTCGTCCCTTCCAGCTCCACCGGCTCAAACACGGCCACCGGGTTAATCAGCCCCGTGCGCGAAGCGCTCCACTCGATGTAGCGAAGCGTCGTCTCCTGCGTCTCGTCCTCCCATTTAAAGGCGATGGAATCGCGGGGAAATTTCGCCGTGCGCCCCAGCGAGCGGCCGTACTCGATATCGTCAAACAGAAGCACCAGACCGTCGGACGGGATGTCGTTTTTCTCCACCGCCTGCGCAAACTCCTTTACCGCTCCCGGGAGCGACTCCCGGTTCACGCGCCGGTACTCCACCACGTCGAAGCCCTGGCCCTTTAACCAGGCAAACTGCTTTTCGCGGGAATTGTCAAAATCCACGCCCTCCGCCCCGACCAGGCTGAAGGCGTAAAAATGGACGTTCCGCTCTGCCGTGATCCCGCTGTTTAACTGGCGCACCGAACCGCTGCACAGATTGCGGGGATTCTTGTAGCGGGCGCCGGCGTCCTCAATCTGTCCGTTGATGCGGTAAAAGTCCGAATAGAGAATGACCGCCTCGCCCCGCACGATCAGCTGCCCCTTATAGGAGATCCGCAGCGGAATGTTGGCAAACGTCCGCGCGTTGGCCGTAATGACCTCTCCGATCTCGCCGTTTCCGCGCGTTACCGCCTTGGCAAGCGCCCCGTCCTCGTACGTGAGGACGATCGTCAGCCCGTCCATCTTCCAGGAGAGCAGGCCCGTCTGATCGCCCAGCCAGTCCGCCAGCTCCTCCACGCTCTTTGTCTTGTTCAGCGAGAGCATCGGGCTCTCATGCCGCTCCCGCGGCAGCGCGCTGACCACCTCGTAGCCCACGTTCTGCGTGGGGCTCTGCGCCAGCACAATCCCCGTCTCCTTCTCCAGCGCCGCCAGCTCATCATAGAGCCGGTCGTACTCATAATTGCTCATGATCTCCCGGCTCTCCTGATAATAGGCGCGGCCCGCCTCGCGAAGCAGCGCGACCAGCTCGCGGATCCGTTTCGTCCTGTCTTCAGCCATGATTGACTCCCATCTTTTTACTCCGGCCGGCGGCCGTTCTCATTTCCGCTTGTTCTTCCGGCCGTACTCCCGCCGGCCCGCTCCGATCCGCCTGTATTCTCCAGCAGGCGCAGAAGCTCTGCCCGCTCCGCGCCGGCAACCTCCCGCCACTCGCCCGCCTTCATCTCTCCCAGGCGGATATTCAGGACGCGGATTCTTTTCAGCGACCGCACGCGCCAGCCCAGCGCCTCGCACATCCGCCGGATCTGGCGGTTCAGCCCCTGCGTCAGGATAATCCGGAAGCTTCTCTCCCCCGTCTTCTCTGCCGTGCAGGGCCGGGTAACCGTATCCAGAATCGGAACGCCGGCCCGCATGCGGGCCAGAAATTCCTCCGTGACCGGCCGGTCAACCGTGACCAGATATTCCTTCTCATGCCCGTAACGGGCCCGCAGAATCCGGTTGACCAGCTCGCCCTCGTTGGTCATCAGGATCAGGCCCTCCGAATCCTTGTCAAGCCGTCCCACCGGATAGATCCGGACGGGATAGTGCAGAAATTCCACGATATTCTGCGCCCGGTCGCGGTCCGAGGTCGTGCAGACCACGCCGCGCGGCTTGTAGACCGCCAGCAGCACCGGGCGATCCCGTCCCTCGATCTCCCGGCCGGAAACGGCGACCCTCTGTCCCGGAAACACCCGCGTCCCCGGCTCCGCCCGTCTCCCGTCCACGGTAATCTCCCCCGCTTCTGCCAGCCGGTCCGCCTCCCGTCTCGAACAGACGCCGGCCTCGCTCAGAAATTTATTCAGGCGGACGCCGGCCTCTTTTACCTCCGGATCCGCCGGTTTCCTTTTCCAATCTTCCTGTCCCATTTCGCCCGCTTTCTTCTCCGCAGCCCCTGTCCCGCACGGGCCAAAGCGCCCGCGCCGAATCCGCCGCCTCAGATAATCAACATCGCGTCCCCGAAGCTGAAAAACCGGTATTTCATCCGGATCGCTTCCTCATAGGCCGCCAGGATCCGCTCCCGGCCTGCCAGCGCCGACACCAGCATGACCAGCGTCGATTCCGGCAGATGGAAATTCGTGATCAGCCCGTCCAGGATCTTAAACCGGTATCCCGGATAAATGAAAATATCCGTCCAGCCGCTGCATGCGCGGATGCTTCCGTCCTCCGCGGCCGCCGACTCCAGCGTGCGGCAGCTGGTCGTCCCCACGCAGATCACGCGGCCGCCCTCCGCGCGCGTCCGGTTAATACATTCGGCCGCCTCTTCCTCGATCCGGTAAAATTCCGAGTGCATATGGTGCTCCGTGACTTCGCTTACCTTGACCGGCCGGAAGGTCCCCAGGCCCACATGGAGCGTCACGCGCGCGATCCGCACGCCCATGGCCTCAATCCGGGCCAGCAGCTCCTCCGTAAAATGCAGTCCCGCCGTGGGCGCCGCCGCGGATCCCTCATGTTTCGCATAAACCGTCTGATAGCGGTTTTTATCCTTCAGCGGATGCGTAATATAAGGAGGAAGCGGCATCTGGCCCAGCCGGTCCAGAATCTCCTCGAAAATCCCTTCATAGGAAAAACGGATCAGCCGGTTCCCCTCCTCCACCACGTCGATGACCGTGCCAGTCAGAAGCCCGTCCCCGAAGGAAATGACTGTGCCCGGCCGCGCCTTCTTTCCCGGCTTTACCAGCGTCTCCCACACGTCCTTCTCCCGCCGCTTTAAAAGCAGGATCTCGATCCGCGCGTTTGTCCCTTCCCTGCTCCCGATCAGGCGCGCCGGAATGACCTTCGTGTCGTTGAGCACCAGGCAGTCGCCCGGCCGCAGATACGACAAAATATCACTGAAAACCCGGTGTTCCCGCTCCCCGGTATCCTTATGCAGAACCAGCAGGCGCGACGAAGCGCGATCCTCCAGCGGATCCTGCGCGATCAGCTCCTGCGGCAGATCATAATAAAAATCCTTTACATCCATGTTCCTTTGCCTCTCTTACCCGTCTGCCCCCGCGCGCCGCCTTTTCGGCAGACTTTCTCTATTCCGCTGTTCCTCTGCCGCGGCCGTCCCAGGCGCCTCTTCTCTATTCCGCCGCCGCGGCCGTCCCGGACGCCTCTTCTCCATCCGCCGCCGCGGCCGTCTCATCCGTCTCTTCCCCGGCCGCCGCACCGCTTTCCGCCTGCATATAGTCCGGCCCGTTTTTCAGAAACGCGATCCGCTCCGCCAGCGCCGGATCCGCCTCGCAGGCCGCCGCCAGCGCCCGATCCACCTGCACGCTTAACAGGCGCACATCCTCATTCGCGGAAAGCTGATCCCAGAACGCCTGCAGCTCCTGCGTCGTCTCCCCGTCATAAATGCGGTACTGCCCGTCTCCCTCCTGCAGCACATACACGCGGATCAGCCCCGGCGCGGGCGTCTCCACGCCCCGGTAGCGCACCTCATAATATACGTAAGCCGCCGTCTCATGCTCCGCCAGGCCGGACGTCGTATAGCAGGAAATATTCTGATAGCCGTCCACATACTGCCGCTGCTGTTCAAATTCCCGCAAAAACAGCTCCTCCTCGCTCGTATCCTGCGAGGTAAACAGCGACATGAATTCCGCCGTGTTGCAGTCCGTGATCGCGAGGAAATAGCGCTCCATCAGATACTGGATATTCGGATCGGCGTCCTTTTCCAGAATGCTGCCGCCGAAGTCCTGGATATACTGGCTGGTGTCCGGCTCGATGACCGGCATCTGCTCCGGATCCGCCGTCGCCTCCGTATGGGGCGCGGACGATCCCTGCTCCTGCCGCCGCCGGATCTCTCCCGATACCATGACTGCGATAATAATCAGAATCGCAGTGAGCGGAATCAGGAGCAAAAGCAGATACCGGCGGATCGCCTGATCCGGATCCCGCCTGCGGCTCTTCCCCTGCTTTTTCCTGCTCTCTCCCAAATCGACCGCCTCCGTTCGCTGTCCGCCGTCTTTTCTTTTCTCTAAATTCCGCTTTATTCTAACAAAACGGCGCTAAAAAAGCAAGGCCAAAGCGGCCCGCGATATTTTTTGAAAAGATCTTGCAAATTTAAAAAAGTATAGTATAATAATATCGATGCGTCTGTAGCTCAGTGGATAGAGCGCCGGCCTCCGGAGCCTGAGGCGTAGGTTCGATTCCTATCAGACGCACGATTCTGAAAAGGAGTGCCGTGATATCATTATCTGCGGCGCTCCTTTTCCCATATTCGGAAGAAACGGAGGAACGCGTTATGAAACGGATTCCGGTCGCGGGAAATACGGACTGCCTGATCGGGCGCACCGCCATCGGCCTGTACCGGCTGGGCGGCGGCCGCTGCATCCTGATCGACAACGGGGATTCCAGCGAATACGACGCGCTGACTGCCTTCCTGCGGGAGGAACATCTGACGCCGGCCGGGCTGATTGTCAGCCATGCCCACCTCGACCATCACGGCAACAGCAAGCGGCTGCGCGAGGAATTTGGCATCCCGCTCGCCATGGCGTCCGGCGAGGCGGCCCTCATCTCCTCCAAGGCGGCCCTGGATCGGTATACCAATTATTTCGGCCGCTCACCGGAAGAACAGTATTCCATCGATTACCTGCAGATGTGCCCGGTCGACGTGATCATCGGGCCGGAGCAGACGGAATTTACGCTCTGCGGCGTCCCGTTCCCGGTCTATCATCTGCCCGGCCACTCCTTTGACCACATTGCCGTCGTCACGCCGGACGGCGTCTGCTTCGGCGGCGACGTGCTGCTGACGGATCACGCGCTGAGCTACGTCAAGCTCCCCTACTGCGATCACGTCGGCCTCGATCTGGAGAGCAAAGAGCAGATTGCACGCCTGCCGTTCCAACACTGGATTTTCTCCCACCGCGGGATCGTGGACGGCAATCTGACAGAGCTTTCTGAAAAAAACTGCGCCCTGATCCGCCGCCGGCTTGCCGAGCTGGCCGCGCTCCTTGAGACGCCCATGAACCGGGATCAGTTCTACGGCGCCTGCCGCCGGCTGCTCGATATGCACTGCAAAAGCACGGATCAGCTCGTCCGCCAGGAGCGCCATCTGCGCCCCTACCTGGAGCAGCTCGTGATGGACGGAACGGCCGTCCTGGAGATCGGCGATCACACCGTCCTGTTTAAGCACGCCTGAGAACCGGCTATTTTACAGCAAATGTTTTATTATAGTATTTATAATTCATACATCAGGAAAAGGAGGAATCCATGAGACTTCCCAAACACATCGGCATCATTCCCGACGGGAACCGGCGCTGGGCCGCCGGAAAGGGCCTGGAAAAACAGGAGGGCTACGCCCTCGGACTGGAACCCGGCATCACGCTCTTCCGCCAGTGTCAGGAGCTGGGGATTGAAGAAATGTCCTTTTACGGCTTTACCGCCGACAACGCCAAGCGGCCGTCCATCCAGCGCCTCGCCTTCACGCGGGCCTGCGTCAAGGCCGTCGACATGCTGTCCCATGAGGACGCCAGCCTGCTCGTCGTGGGCAATACGGAATCCGCGATCTTCCCGAAGGAGCTTCTGCCCTATACGACCCGCCGGGATTTCGGCAAAGGCGGCATGAAGGTCAACTTTCTTATTAACTACAGCCCGGAATGGGATCTGGGCCTGAACCGCGACGGCGCCGAGAAGGGGCTGCGCTCCCGGGAAGTCTCCCGCGTGGAGCTGATCGTCCGCTGGGGCGGCAGACGCCGTCTGTCCGGCTTTCTCCCCTTCCAGTCCGCGTACGCCGATTTCTACGTCGTGGACGATTTCTGGCCTGATTTTAAAAAAGAGCATCTGATGGATGCTCTTGAGTGGTATTCAAAACAGGATATTACGCTCGGAGGCTGATAAAACAGGCGACCTCCCGCGCAATATTGACGGCGTGGTCGCCGACGCGTTCAAAATATTTGGCCGCCATCAGAAGATCCAGGATTTCCTGCGGCTCGGTCCGGTTCTCCCGGATCAGGCCGACCAGGCGATCCTTGATATCGACAAACAGCCGATCCGCCTGATCGTCGTCGGCGATGACTTTTCTGGCCAGATCCGGGTCTTTTTTTACCATCGCCTCAATGCTCTCGGTTACCATCGTCGACACGATGCAGCACATGTCCGAGAGCCGGATCCGCTCCAGCAGTTCTTTCTCCCCGATATAGCGGGACAGTTCCGCAATTTCCCCGGCCTGTCCGCCGATCCGTTCCATATCCGCCACCAGTTTCAGCGACGCGGAGACAAAACGCAGATCGCCCGCGACCGGACTCTGCCGCAGCAAAAGACCCGTGCACATTTTTTCGATCTCCCGGTCCTTTTTGCTGATCTCGTGCTCCAGATCGGCCACCTGCCGGCGCAGCTGCGGATCGTCCCCGATCAGAACCGCGCCGGAAAAAGAAATCGCCTGCTGGCACATGGATCCCATATCGAGAAGCGCTTCCTCCAGGATCCGCAGCTGCCTGTCAAATTCTGCCCGCATCTTCGTCAAACCCCTCCCGCAAGCCTTTCTTCTATAAAATAGAAATGTCTCCTACCGAACCGGTGTCGGAAAACTCCGTCCACTCGCAGACATTGACCGCATGATCGCCGATCCGCTCCAGATATTTGGCAATCATCAGCAGATCGACCGCCATATCCGATTTGTCCCCGTCGTTTTTCAGAAATTCCACGACCTCGGTCTTGACTTTGTCAAAATACGCGTCGATGATGTCGTCGCGGAGCTCGAACTGCTTCGCCGTGTCCGTATCCTTCTCGATAAACGCGCGGATGGCGTCGCTTACCATGGCTTTGACGTTCTCTACCATCGCCGGCAGATGCTTGCTGGCGCTGCAGATCGGTTCCTCTTTCAGATGCGTGGAGAGCTCCGCGATATCCGACGCGTGATCGCCCATCCGCTCCAGATCCGTCACGACCTTCAGCGCGGTGGAAATATGGCGCAGATCCTTCGCCACCGGCTGCTGCTTCAGCATCAGCGTCAGGCAGTGCGTCTCGATTTTCCGTTCCATATTGTCAATCAGGCGATCGCCCTTGATGATCTCCTGCGCCAGCCCCGTATCATGCTGATTCAGCGCCGTAAAGCTCTTCTCGATCGCCTCCTGCACCATCTCGCTCATCTGCGTCAGCTCGGCATTTAATTCGTCGAGTTCCTGTAAAAACAGCATTCTTGTTGTCATATCTGCCTCCCAAAAAGGTTATTTTCCATCAGCCGAAGCGTCCCGTGATGTAGTCCTCGGTCTTTTTCTCCTTCGGATGCGAGAACAGCTCCGTCGTCGGGGCGTACTCGATAATCTCTCCTACCAGGAAAAAGGCGGTGTAATCGGCGATTCGTGTCGCCTGCTGCATGTTGTGGGTCACAATCACGACCGTGTAATCCTTCTTCAGCTCATCCATCAGATCCTCGATCTTGAGCGTGGAGATCGGATCCAGCGCGGAGGTCGGCTCATCCATCAGAAGCACCTCCGGCTCTACCGCCAGGGCGCGCGCGATGCAGAGGCGCTGCTGCTGCCCGCCGGAGAGGCCGAGCGCCGATTTTTTCAGGCGATCCTTAACCTCATCCCAGAGCGCCGCGCCCCGCAGGCTTTTTTCCACGATCTCGTCCAGGCGGCCTCTGGCCTTAATCCCGTGAATGCGGGGACCGTAGGCGATATTATCATAGATGCTCATGGGGAAGGGATTGGGCTGCTGAAACACCATACCCACCTTTTTTCTGAGCAGCGTGGTATCCACCCGCGGGTCGTAAATATTTTCGCCGTCCAACAGGACCGTCCCCTCGATCCTTACCCCGTCCACCAGATCATTCATCCGGTTTAAGGTCTTTAAATACGTCGATTTTCCGCAGCCGGACGGCCCGATCAGAGCGGTAATCTGATTGGCATAGATATCCAGGTTGATATTTTTCAGCGCGTGATTCGTCCCGTAATACAGGTTCAGATCCGCGGTCGAAATCTTTGTCTCCATTTTTCTCCTCCAGTCCTTTGGGCGGCTATTTCAGCCTTGTCACATCAAATCGGTTCGTCATGAAACGGGTCAGGAAATTGATCCCCAGCACGATGACCAGCAGAACGACCGCGATGCCGAACGCCTGATCATACTGCGCCTTCTGCATGGACAGATACAGCTGGATGGTCATGGTTCCGCTGGACTCAAACAGCTTCCCGAACAGGCTCCTCGGAAGCTGGAAACCGCTTCCCGCCGTGAACAGAAGGGCCGCCGATTCGCCCACGATACGGCCGATGGAAAGAATCACGCCCGTCAGAATCCCGGGAGCCGCGCTGGGCAGCAGAATCGTGCGGATCATATACCACTTGGTCGCCCCGATTCCCAGCGCGCCGCTCCGGTAGCTGTCCGGCACCGTTTTCAGCGCCTCCTGCGTGTTTCTTGTAATCAGCGGAAGCACCATCAGCGTCAGCGTGAAGGAGCCGGTCAGAATCGAATACCCCAGCTTCAGCGTCGCACCGAAAAATACCATGCCGAACAGGCCGAAGATGATGGAAGGGATGCCGGACAGAATCTCCGTCGTAAATTCGATGGTCCGCACCAGCCGCCCCGGTTTCGCATATTCATTCAGGTAAATCGCGGAGCCAATTCCCACCGGAGCCGCAATCAACAGCGTAATCACAATGATATAAAGCGTATTGATGATATTTCCCAGAATTCCGAAGGTTCCCTTCAGAGAGCTCTGGACCGTGGAAAGGAACGTCCAGTTAATCTGCGGAATCCCCCGCACGAATACATACCCCATAATGCCGACGAGAAGGGCGATGGCAATCCCCGCCGCCAGATAGATGAGGCCCCTTAAAATCTGATCGGAGGTGCGGATCCGTTTGTTGTAAATGCTTCCCGCGTCAGTCATTTTCCGCGCCTCCTTTCTGGAACATTCTCGTAAGGACTGTATTGATAAACATGATAAATACGAACAGCACCAGGCCGATGGTAAAGAGCACTTCCCGGTGAAGGCCCTGGGAGTACGACATCTCCGCCACAATCGCCGTCGTCAGGAAACGGACGGAGTTAAATGGCAGCGGAAAGTTGACGGAGCTTCCCGAAACCAGAGTAATGGCCATGGCCTCGCCGATCGCGCGGCCGCAGCCGAGCACGATGGCCGTGATGATGCCCGACTTGGCGGCCGGCACAATGACCCGGAAGATCGTCTGGATATGCGTCGCGCCGAGCGCCAGGGAAGCGCTCTTTAAATGCTTCGGCACCGCCCGCAGCGAGGACTCGCTGATGTTGATAACCGTCGGCAGGATCATGATCGCCAGCACCAGCACCGCCGAGATCAGGTTGGCGCCTCCGGTAAACTGATGCGTCTCCGATCCGGCGAAAATTTTCAGCTCCAGCTTATACATCAGAGGATTCAGGATCAGGATGCCCAGCAGGCCGTAGATGACCGACGGAATCCCCGCCAGAAGCTCCACGGCCGGCCGCACCAGGGCTGCCAGCTTCGGCGGTGCCACCTCCGCCAGGAAAATCGCCGTGAACACCCCGATCGGCACGCCGATGAGGATCGCCAGAAACGTTCCGACAATCGACGTCAGAATGACGTAGAGAATCCCGAAGGACGCCGGATCCGCCGTCGGTTTCCAGACTGTCCCGAACAGGATATCCAGGATCCCGACCTTAAAAAGCGCCGGCGTTCCGCTGATAATCATATATAAAGTAATCGAGAAAACCGCCACTACCGCCAGCAGGCCGCAGCAGGTAAAAATAATTTCCGCCGCATGCTCTACCGCCGATTTATTCTTGCTGCTCCCGACAATCGTAAAATTCTTCTCATGCATAAGCTTCTCCTTTGATGAAACCGCCCGCGCCGCGCTCTTTCTTACCCGGACGCGGGCCGCTGTACTGAAAAGCCGGCGTTTGTCATGTTGCCCGGATGCCATTCAGATACAGCGGCCCGTTTCATGCTGCTTTTGTTGGGATGCGCCTGTTTATTCTACCGTGATAAGGCCAACCGATTTTACAATCTCGTTTCCTTCCTCCGAATATACGAAGTCAAACAGGGCCTGAACCAGCTCGTTCTGCTCGGAGATTTCGCCTTTGGTCGCCATAACGAACGGACGGCTCAGGAAATAGTCGCCGGACTTGATGTTCTCCTCGTTTGCCTCTACGCCCTCCAGCGTCAGAAGCTTAACCGTATCATCGATTACATCCAGAGACACATATCCGATGGCGCCGGGCGTCGAAGCGACTCTCGCCATAACCGCGCCGGTGGAATCCAGCTCGCTGGCGTACTGGCAGGCATCCTCAATCTCGAGGATTTCCTCAAACGCGCCTCTGGTGCCGGATCCGGCCTCGCGTCCGACTACGACAATCGGCATATCCGCGCCGCCAACCTCGCTCCAGTTGGTAACCGTGCCGGTGTAGATGTCAATCAGCTGCTGTCTGGTCAGGTCAGAAGCCTCGTTCGCCGGATCCGTTACCACCGCGATACCGTCGATCGCCACGATGTTCTCTACAGCGCCGGCGGCAATCTCATCCTCGGTCAGATTCCGGGAAGAATCTCCGATGTCGCACTGTCCTGCCAGAACCGCCTCGACGCCGGCAGAAGAACCGGTAAACTCAGCCTGAACCGTGACGTCCGGATATTTTGCCATAAAGGTCTCGGCCAGCGCGTTGGCGAACTTCTCCATCGAAGTCGAACCGGCCAGCGTGATGGAACCGCTCAGTTCCGCCGAAGCTTCTTCCTCTCCGGCTGCCTCCTCAGCGGCCGCCTCCGTCTGCGCGGCAGCCTCCGTCTCAGCGGCGGCTTCCGTCGCCGCAGCCGTCGTCTCCTCCGCGCTCGAGCTGCACCCTACCGCACCGATAGCCAGAACAGCTGCGCCTAATACTGCGATTGATTTCTGAATATTTTTTTTCATAACAAGAATCCCCTTTTCCTTTCTATTGTTTGTTTCTTTTTTGCTTTCGCTTCGTACAGTAGGCAGTATAAAGGATCTGCTTTCCGGCAGAAATCACGTTTTCGTATAGCGACTGTAAAATCTGCGTAATTTTTACGCGCAGAAATGTAAGTAAAGTTCCGTTCTCTACGCGCTGGAATGCACGTTTTTGACGCGCTGGAATACACGTTTTTGATGCGCCGAAATGCACGTTTTTTGTGCGCTGAAATGCGCGGCGGTTGACATTTCCTCTCCCTTCTATTAAAATCGAGACTGCGGCTTTTTCATTCAGCTGCTCTTTGTTCAGCTTACGTTTTTCATTCGGCTGACTCGAAATCATACAGGGGGAGGAACTCTTTTATGTCGCTTTCAGAACTGTTCGTCATCGCCGTCGGCCTTTCCATGGACGCCTTCGCCGTCGCCGTGTGCAAGGGCCTGTCCATGCCGCGTTTAAACCGGATACACGCCGTCATCATCGGCCTGTATTTCGGGGCTTTTCAGGCCGGCATGCCGCTCATCGGCTATTTCCTCGGATACCATTTCCGCGATGCCATTACCTCGTTTGACCACTGGATTGCCTTTGTCCTGCTGGCCGTCATCGGCATCAATATGATTAAGGAATCCTTCGACCACGACGAAGAAAATCTGGACCCGTCCGTCGATTTCCGCTCCATGGTCATTCTGGCCATTGCCACCAGCATCGATGCTCTGGCCGTCGGCGTAACCTTCGCCTTCCTGCAGGTACAGATCGGCGCCGCCGTCTCCTTTATCGGCGTGACCACCTTCCTGCTCTCCATCGCCGGAGTCTTCGCCGGACACTTTTTCGGCGTCCGCTACAAATCCAAAGCCGAGCTCGCCGGCGGCCTGATCCTGATCCTCATGGGAACCAAGATCCTCGTCGAGCACCTGTTTTTCCAGTAAAAAACGGGCTGCCTCATCCATCTTCTTTCCTGACCGCATGGGCAGCGTTTCTTGTACGGACAAAATCACAATTTTCTTTTTTCCAACCGTACAAAGACGCTTCCTGTACGGACAAAATCGCAATTTTCTTTTTTCCAATCGTATGAAAGCGCTTCTTGTACGGACAAAATCGCAATTTTCTCTTTTCCGGCCGTATAAAAGGCGCTTCCTGTACGGATAAAATCACAACTTTCTCTTTTCCAGCCCTACTGGCGGCCGTCGGGTACAGGCCGACCGTTCCGGCGATTTCCGGCGGCGGCACCACCGGAATTTTACCTAAAGCAATCATAAACAAAATCTTACTTTCCTACTTTTTTCTGACATTTCCTTTAAAAGCCACACTTTCCCCCCTTTTTCTGGTATACTATGAGCACTTGGCGAGGTCTCTCACGAGCCTAGTGCGAGTCATACCTGACCACTTGGCAAATCGGAGCCGCAGGCGAACGATGAACCTAGTGGGAACGGTATACTATGAGCACTTGGCGAGGTCCCTCACGAGCCTAGTGCGAGTCATACCTGACCACTTGGCGAATCGGAGCCGCAGGCGATCGATGAGCTTAGTGGGAACACCCGAAATCAAATTATAAAGGAGAATGTAATTCATGAACTGTCTGAACACTTTAAAAAAACACCTGAGAACCCTTCCTCTTTTCGCCGGAGCGCTGGCGCTTTCCGCCGTCCTGGCTTTTTCCGGAAGCTCGCAGGCACAGGCCGCCGAAAACCTGCCTGCCTCGTATCCGGTCTCTGAGCCGGTTCTGGTCTGGGGGACGGCGCAGCACGAGGGCGACCGCCTTGTCCTTACCAATGTGCAGGGCGACACCGTGCATCAGGAAATTGTGCTGAATATTTCGGATGAAACGAAAATTCTGGAGGCCTCCGGCGGCTATCCCGTCGCTCTGGATTCCATCCGCGACGGCGAGACCATCTACGCCTACATCAGCCAGGCCATGACCATGAGCCTGCCGCCGCAGTCGCACGCCGAGCTGATCCTCTGCCAGATTCCGCAGGGCGCTGCCGTTCCTTCTTATGAAAAGGTTGACTTTACCGCCTTCCTTTCATCCGATGTGCAGGCCGTCTCTCCGGCCGTCGGCCAGATCGCCACGCTGCGCGGCACGACCTGGGCCGTTATGGATGAAACGGTCATCCTCCCGTATCTGACGAGAAACATCGTGACGGCACAGGATCTGACCCCCGGAACCGCTTTCCTCGTATGGCCGGCCGGCACGGCGGCAGACGGACTGCAGGTAGCCGGAAAGATTGTCATTTTCCAGTAATTTACCAGATGTATCAGGACCTGCCCCGGCCATCGGGGCGGGTCTTTTTGAAATTTATACCGCGATTTGCAGAAAAATCAGACACAGGGAGGAAACTGCCATGAACATACGAAACTGGAAACCTGAAGAGTATGACGAAGTGTACGTGCTCTGGAAGCATTAAAAAAACAAAACATCAAAAAAGTAAATCTGGTTGTCTTCGCACATAATGAAAGCGGGAACGCCTTCTGGGAAAAAATGGGCTTTACCCGGCGCCCGGATCTGGTTTACCGGAACCGGGCGCTGGCAGAACTGATCCGCATCGATACGTAAATACATAGCCCTTCGACATCCGATAACATGCTCCCCGGCAAACGGTTCCTCCAAAAAAGCCGCTGTTCCGGCAGACGGATACAGCGGCCCTTTTCTTTTTCTCAATTCTGGTTTTTTCAGATGCTCTTATTTCAGAACGACTCTCTTAAAGTTCTTCTTTCCTCTCTTGACTACGACGCCCTCTCCGGAAAGCTCTTTCTTCGTGAAGACTGCCTTCACATCCCTGATCGGCTGGCCGTCCACGGAAACGCCGCCCTGCTCCACATTGCGCCGGGCCTCCGAACGGGACGGCGCCAGGCCGGATTTCTGCAGGATAGAGAGAATGTCGATGGTATCTCCGGCAAAATCTTCTTCCGAAAGCTCCGCCGTCGGCATATCGGCCGCATTGCCGCTGGTAAACAGAGCCCGGGACGCTTCTTTCGCCTTCTCCGCTTCTTCCTCGCCGTGCACCAGCTTGGTAAGCTCATACGCCAGGATCTCCTTGGCCGTATTCAGCTGGCTTCCCTCCCAGCGATCCATCTCGTCAATCTGCTCTAACGGCAGGAAGGTCAGCATCCGCAGGCACTTGAGCACATCGGCGTCCGCGATATTTCTCCAGTACTGGTAGAACTCGAAGGGCGAGGTCTTGTTCGGATCCAGCCACACGGCGCCGGACTGCGTCTTGCCCATCTTCTTGCCCTCCGAATTCAGAAGCAGCGTAATCGTCATGGCATGCGCGTCCTTGCCCAGCTTGCGGCGGATCAGCTCCGTGCCGCCCAGCATGTTGCTCCACTGGTCATCGCCGCCGAACTGCATATTGCAACCGTATTTCTGGAACAGCATGTAGAAATCGTAGCTCTGCATAATCATGTAGTTAAATTCCAGAAAACTTAAGCCCCGCTCCATGCGCTGCTTGTAGCACTCGGCCGTCAGCATGCGGTTGACGCTGAAATGGGGGCCGACCTCCCGCAGAAGCTGCACGTAATTCAGATCCAGCAGCCACTCGGCATTATTGACCATCAGGGCCTTTCCCTCCGAAAAATCGATAAAACGGCTCATCTGCTTCTTGAAGCAGTCGCAGTTGTGCTGAATCGTCTCCACCGTCATCATCTGACGCATATCCGTCCGCCCGGAGGGATCGCCGATCATGCCGGTGCCGCCGCCCAGAAGGGCAATCGGCTTGTTCCCCGCCATCTGCAGGCGCTTCATCAGGCACAGCGCCATGAAATGACCCACATGCAGGCTGTCCGCCGTAGGATCAAAGCCAATGTAGAAGGTCGCTTTTCCCTCATTGACCATCTTGCGGATCTCTTCCTCGTTCGTTACCTGGGCAATCAGCCCTCTCGCTACCAGCTCCTCGTAAATCTGCATCGTTTTTCTCCCTTCTTTCTCTGTCTGCATGCCGGCCGGAGCGTTTCCTGTCAGCTAAGGCATCTTCTTCCGGCCAAAACGTTTCCTGCCGGCCGAATCGTCTCCGGCCGGGCCTGCCGCACATAAAAAAGCCCCGTCCTCTCCAAAGGACGGGGCATGCACCCGTGTTACCACCTTTTTTCACAGACGGCTCGCACCGTCTGCCTCAGTAAGTACGAAGAAAATCTGAATGCCTGCAGCCATACCTGCGCTTTGGCAGCAGCTGCGGCCTTCTGCCTTCCCTCATACCCGGACGCGCTAACGGGCGTCTCCCGCTGCAGCCTACCGGGCAATCCGCCTTTCGGTGCAGGGCTCCGGGATGTATTCGCAGTCCGCGCCGCGCGCGCCTCTCATCAGCCGGCCGCTTTCTGTCCGCTTCCGTCCGGGCTGCTACTTCTTCCCTTCCTCGCACTTGCATATTGGGATGTATGTGAGCCATTATAAGAAACTTCCGCCGCTTTGTCAAGCCCCGTCCTATGACAATTGGTCCCGTCCTGCGGCCGTTTCCCGGCTGTTTTCCGCCCATTTTCCGCCCGGCTGTCCTATTGCTATTTTCCGCCCGGCGTTCTATACTTGGTTACAGACAGTTTTCTGCCGGAACAGATATTCAGAAAAGAGGCGTCGGAAATTGAACACAAAAGCAAACACGCAGCGGCTGGACATGCTTCACGGGCCCATCTGGTACAAGATACCGCAGTTTGCCCTGCCCGTCGCGGCAACCGCCATCCTGCAGCAGCTCTTTAACGCTTCGGATCTCGCCGTCGTCGGCAATTTCAGCGGCCCGGGAAGTACGGCGGCCGTCGCGGCCATCGGATCCAACAGCTCCATCATCAATACCATCGTAAACCTGTTTGTGGGCATCGCGCTGGGCGCCAATGTGGTCATCGCGCACGCCGTGGGCATGAAAAACCGCTCCATCATCCACCGGGCGGTCCATACCTCTATCGCCGCCTCGCTTCTCGGCGGCGTGATCATCGCCATCCTCGGCCAGCTAATCGCCGCGCCCCTGCTCCGCCTGCTTCAGGTCCCCGGCGAGGTATTCCCGCTGGCGCTCCTGTACCTGCGAATCTACCTGCTGGGGATGCCGGTTATTTTTCTTTACAATTTTGAGGCCGCCATCTTCCGCAGCGTGGGAGAGACAAAACTTCCCCTGATCGCGCTGGCCGCTTCCGGGGTTCTGAACGTGATCCTCAACCTGTTTTTTGTCATTGTCCTGCACATGACCGTCGACGGCGTGGCCATCGCCACGGTATTATCCAACGCCGTCAGCTCGGCCCTCCTGTTCTGTATGCTCCGGCGCAGCGCGCTGGACATCCGCCTCGAGATCCGCAAGCTGCGCATCGAGCGGGACATGCTTCTGCGGATTCTGCAGATCGGCCTGCCCGCCGGAATCCAGAGCGCCGTCTTTTCCGCCGCCAACATGGTCATCCAGTCCGCTATCAACAGCCTGGGAACCGTCGTCATGGCAGCTTCCAGCGCGGCGTTTAACATTGAAATTTTTACCTACGACATCCTGACCGCGTTCGGCCAGGCATGCACCACCTTTGTCGGGCAGAATTTCGGAGCCGGCCGCCTGCGCCGCTGCCGGAAAACGCTGGCGCTCTGCCTTGGCGAGGGGGCCCTGGCCCTGGCGATCGCCATCGCGGCCGTCCTCTTCTGAGGCCATTCCCTGCTCGCCATTTTTGACAGCAACCCGGAGGTTGTCGCGACCGGCTATATCCGCCTGTCCCTGATCATGATCTCGCACTCCTTCAGCCTGCTCTACGACGTCATGTCCGGGTATCTGCGCGGATTCGGCATCTCACTGGTCCCGGCCATCCTTACCATGGCGGGCGTGTGCGGCATCCGCGTAGCCTGGATTGCCTTTGTCTTTCCGCAGAGCCCGACCTTCACGACCATCATGACGGCATTCCCCGTCAGCCTAGCGGTAACCGCCGCGATGATTTTCATCGCCCTGCTGCACTACCGCCCGACCCGGCGCTTTGACTGGATTGAAAAACACAGAAAATAAACGAAAGGACGTCCGAATATGAAAAAAAGAACCTCTGCCCTGACGGCGCTCTGCGCCGCCGCCCTGTGCGCCTGCCTCGCCGGCTGCGCAAAAGAAATGACTATGGAGGATCTGGCTGGGGCGCCGGAAGGCGCCGCCGGCGCAGAAAGCCGGGAACCGGCTCCCGGAAACGCCTCCGGCACCGAAGACCGGAAACCGGATCCCGCAGATTCCGGAAACGCCGCCGGCCCGGCCATCGCGGATGCCTCCGCCTCCTCCGAGGAAGCGCAGCTTACCCTGATTGCCCAAAATGCGTCTCTCTGGCTCGGCGATACCAGCTTTGGCGACACATACCAGTATGCGGTAACCGATCTGGATCAGAACGGCCGCCTGGAGATCCTTGCCTCCAGCCTGCAGGGAACCAGCCTCTACACCTACAGCACCTTCCATGAAGTCAACAAGACCATGGACGGCCTCAATTCCTGCCCCATGACCGGCCTGAGCGAAGGGAATTCGCAGCCGGACATCCAGGTCTCGCAGGCCGGCGGCCGCTTTGATCCGGCGTCCGGCGTCCGCTATTACCTTTTTACCGATCTTTTGCGAAACGGGGCGGCCGAGCAGTATGAATTTCTGCACGCACTTTTTCTCTCTGAGGGAACCGTCCGGATCCAGCCGCTCGGCGGCGCTTCTTACCTGACGGCAGAAGACGGCACGGTAAGCGCCTCCTACGCGCTGGCCGACGGAACCGCTATCGACGAGGCGGACTTCCTGACGCTGAGCGAGGACGCGTTCCCCGGCTGCGAGCCGTTCCAGGCTTCCTTCTGCTGGATCGGCGGCCCGGACGGAACGGATCCGGCCTCCCTCGGCGAATCCGCGCTTCAGAAAGAGCTTGCGCGCTCCCTGGCCGGCTTCTCGACGCAGTAATCCGGCCCGGTTTACTTCGTCTCTTCTTCCGCCTCCGGCGCTTCTGCCATGGCGATCAGTTTTTCCAGAATCTCGCGGGTCTTTGCAATCATAGGCCCGCAGTCTTTATTTTTGCTGCGCGGGTCCCGGTAAAAGAAGACCGGTTTCTCTCCCGTCTGCAACTTTAAAAGCCCTCCGTACGCGGCGATCAGGCCGGGAATCCCCGCCGGATTTAACCGGGCCTTCGGGTACATTTCCAGCGTGATCTCCTGGCGGTTGACGGCCGCCACCGTCACGCCCGCCCGGTGCGCCTGCGCCTTCAGCTGCGCGATCAGAAGGAGATTTTCCACCGGCGCCGGGATCTCGCCAAAGCGATCCATCAGCTCATCCTGCATATCCATGTACTCTTCTTCGTTTTCAATGCCGGAAATCCGCTTGTAAATATCCAGTTTCTGGTACTCATTGCGGATATAGGAGGACGGAATATAGGCGTCGATGTCGCAGTCTACCTCCGTCTCAAATTCCTCCGCCTCCTTCTCTCCTTTCAGAGCCAGCACCGCCTCGTTTAACAGCTTGCAGTACAGATCATAGCCGACCGCCTCCATATGCCCGTGCTGCTCGGCTCCCAGGATATTTCCGGCCCCGCGCAGCTCCAGATCGCGCATGGCGATCCGGATGCCGCTCCCCAGCTCCGTAAATTCCCGGATGGCCTGCAGGCGTTTCTCCGCCTCCTCGCGCAGAAGCTTGTCGCGGCGGTACATTAAAAAGGCATAGGACGTCCGGTTAGAGCGGCCGACCCGGCCCCGGATCTGGTAAAGCTGCGAAAGGCCCAGCCGGTCGGCGTCGTGAATGATGATCGTGTTGGCATTGGGAATGTCCAGCCCCGTCTCAATGATTGTCGTGGAAACCAGCACATCAATCGCGCCCTCCACAAAGTCCAGCATGATCTGCTCCAGCTCCCGCTCGTGCATCTGCCCGTGGGCGAATACCACATTGGCCTCCGGAACCAGCGACGCCACATGGGACGCCACCTCGTCGATGTTGCTGACACGGTTGTACACATAATACACCTGCCCGCCGCGGGCCAGCTCCCGGCAGATCGCCTCCCTTACCATCTCATCGCTGTACTCCATCACATACGTCTGGATCGGCAGGCGATCCACCGGCGGTTCCTCCAGGACGCTCATGTCCCGGATTCCCACCAGGCTCATATGCAGCGTCCGCGGAATCGGCGTCGCCGTCAGCGTCAGCACATCAACATTTTCCCGCAGCTTCTTGATCTTTTCCTTGTGGGCCACGCCGAAGCGCTGTTCCTCGTCGATGATGAGAAGGCCCAGATCCTTAAAGGAGACATCCTTCGACAACACGCGGTGCGTTCCGATCAGGACGTCCACAAACCCCTTTTTCAGATCCTCCAGCGTCTTTTTCTGTTCCGTGGGCGTGCGAAAACGCGACAGCATGTCGACGCGCACCGGAAAATCCTTCATCCGCTGGACGAAGGTATTGTAGTGCTGCTGCGCCAGGATCGTGGTCGGGACCAGATAGACGACCTGCTTGCCCTCCTGGATGGCCTTAAACGACGCCCGCAGGGCAATCTCCGTCTTGCCGTAGCCCACATCGCCGCAGATCAGGCGATCCATGATGCGGCGGCTCTCCATATCCCGCTTGGTCGCCTCGATGGCCTCCAGCTGATCCTCCGTCTCCTCAAAGGGGAACATCTCTTCAAATTCCTTCTGCCAGACCGTATCCGGGCCATACTGATAGCCCGCGCTGTTCTGCCGCGCCGCATAGAGCTCGACCAGATCCCGCGCGATCTCCCGCACGGCCCCCCGCACCTTCGTCTTCGTCCGGTTCCACTCCGTCCCGCCCAGCTTGTTAAGCTTCGGCGCCTTCGCGTCGGATCCGGCGTATTTCTGAATGCCCTCCAGACGGGTCGCCGGCAGGTAGAGATTCCCGCCGTCCCGGTACTCGATCTTAATGTAATCCTTGATGACCTTATCCTGCTCGATCTTCTCGATGCCGCGGTAAATCCCCAGGCCGTGCGTCTCGTGCACCACATAATCGCCCACCGAGAGCTCGGAAAAGCTCTGGATGCGCTTTCCCTGATAGGCGACCTTTTTCCGGCGCTTCTTCTGGCGGCCGCCGCCGAACATGTCGCCCTCTGTGATCACGACAAATTTGATCAGCGGATACTCAAACCCGCGGCGCAGATTGCCGTAGGTAACCATAATCTCCCCCGGCCCGACCGTCTTATGATCTTCGTCGGGGCAGAAGGCCTTCAGGCCGTATTCCCTCAGATCGCCGGCCAGACGGCTGGCGCGCGTGCGCGATCCGGAAAGCAGCACCACCCGGTATTTTCCCTTTTTCCACTGCGTCAGGTCGCGGATCAGAAGCTCAAAGCCGTTCTGATAGGAATTGACATTTTTCACGCTCAGCGCGTATTTTTTCTTAACCGAAAGCCCCGAAAGCTTCTGCTCCAGCCCCAGCAGAAGAAGCGTCCTGCCGCCCATCGCCATGGCGAACATCTCCCGCGCCGAAAAGAGGAACGACGCCTGCCCCGGAAGAAGGTATCCGCCTTCCAGACGGTGCGACATACTCTCCCGGAATTCCGTCTCTACCGCCTGCGCCTTTTCCCTCAGCCGGATCGGCTCGTCGAGAAAGATCGTCAGTTCCTCTTCCGGGAAATAGCGCAGAAACGATGCCGTATCGCGGCAGAAATAGCGGATAAAGCTTCCCAGCCCGTGCACGCGAAATCCTTCCCGCAGGCCCTCCAGCACCTCGCCCGCCGCCTGATCCATGCGGTGCGCTTCCTCCGTCTTCATCTGTTCGCGAAGTTTTTTTACATATTTTCTGCGTTCCTTCTCGATCGCCTCGATGCCCTCGCTTATCTGTTCCTGCGACAGCGCCATCTCCGTGGCCGGATAGATGACGGCCTCTTCGACCTGCTCGATCGAGCGCTGGCTTTCCGGATCAAACGTGCGGATCGAATCTACCTCGTCTCCCCACAGCTCGATGCGGTACGGCACCTCCTCCGTCAGCGGGAAAATATCGATGATCCCGCCCCGGATGGAAAACTGCCCGCTCCCGTCCACCTGCCCGACCTTCTCATAGCCCATCTTCGCCAGATCCCGGGCCAGTTTTTCCGTGTCGATCTCCTGCTCCGAAGCGATCGGCAGGCGGCAGGAGCGAAAGGAAGAAAGCGGCAGCAGGTGCTCCATCAGCGCGTCCACGGTCGTCACGACCGTCCCGCCCGCGTCCTCCGCCAGGTGCCGCATGACCTGAATCCGCTGGCGCGTCAGGAGATTCCCGTGAATATCCGAATTGTAAAACAGCAGATCCCGGGCCGGATAAAACAGCGCCTCCGGATCAAAACAGCGATAATCCTCCCAGAGTTCTCTGGCCTTCTGTTCATCGGCCGTCACGATCAGCCGCCACGCGGAAATCTCCGCCAGCTCCGACAGAAGATGCGCCTTCTGCGAATCCAGGCAGCCCGTTACCAGAAGCGGCCCCTGCGCCCGCTCCAGATCCCGCTCCAGATCCTGATACTCAATCAGCTCCTTTAGCGGATTCTCAAACACCGTTCCCATGCGTCAAGCCTTCCCTTCTGCCTTTCCTTCTCCCCGCGCCGCCCCGTTAAAGCGGTTCATGGCCGTTTCTATCCCTTCCGTGATCATCACGGCCGCCGCCGCCGCGCCGTCCCGGCACGCCTCCTCAATCCGTCGCATATCGTCCCCGGAAAAATGTCCCAGCACGTAATCCGCCAGATCCATCCGCGGGGGCTTGGCTCCCACGCCGATGCGGATCCGCGCAAACTCCTGCGTCCCCAGGTGCGCGATGATGCTCTTAACGCCATTGTGACCGCCCGCGCTCCCCTTTCCCCGGATGCGGATCGCCCCCGGATCCAGGCTGATATCGTCGTAAACGACAATCAGCGACGACGGCTCTTCTTTATAGTAATCCAGCACCTGCCTGAGGCTTTCTCCGCTGCGGTTCATATACGTCTGCGGCTTCACGAGAAGCACGCGTTTTCCCTCGATCCGCCCTTTTCCAATCAGCGCCCGGTGCGCCTTCTCCCCGATTTCAATCCCCAGCCGGTCAGCCAGCTGATCGAGCGCCATAAAGCCCACATTGTGGCGCGTCCCTTCATATTCTCTTCCCGGATTTCCCAGTCCTGCGATAATATACATTTTTTTCTCCGTTTCTGATTCCTGTCTGCTTGGTCTTTCGGGCGCCTTACTCCGTCCCTGAATCCTGCGGCGTCTTTTCTTCCCCGGATTTTTACACGCCTTTAAGCGTTAGATCCGCCGCAGAGGGGGTCTAACGCTCTTTCGTTTCTATTGTATCAATCCCGCGGCGGAAAGTAAAGACGGAACTTTTTTGTAAAGTTTGCTTGACATTTTGCTGCCGTCCTGCTACAATCAAAATGTAAAGTATACTATACATCGCAAAAAGAGGAGGACTTACGTGAAAAACCGGATCCGCGAACTGCGAAAGGAGCAGGGAATGACGCAGGACGAGCTGGCCTCCCGGCTCGGCGTGACGCGCCAGACCATTATCTCCCTGGAAAACGGGCGCTACAACGCTTCCCTGCAGCTGGCGCACAAAATAGCGGTCTGTTTCCAGACCGCCATCGAAGACATTTTTTTATTTGAGGAGGAGTGAAGATGGAATTTGCAAAACGTATGAAAGTCAGAGCCCTTGCCGGCGCTTTCTGCCTGCTGATCGGCGTGCTCTGCATCGTCCTGAGCGCGGCCGGCATGGCGCGCGATCCGATCATCCAGAGCTTCGGCGCCGCCTTTGCCTGCATCGGCGCGGCCCGCCTGCTGCGCTATTACCGGCTTCAGAAAAACCCGGAAGCCATGCGAAAGCGCGAAATCTACGAAACCGACGAGCGCAACGTCCTGATCTGCATCCGCGCCCAGAGCCTGGCCGGATCCGTCTATGTGACCCTGACCGGCCTGGCCGTCATCGCCTTTTTCCTGACCGGGCAGGCGCAGATCGCACAGATCCTGGCGTATACTGTCTGCGCCTTTCTTCTCATCTATCTGCTTTGCTATGCGTTCATGAAACGCCGCTACTGAGCGCGCGGGGCGGCCTGTTCCAGAATCTCAACTGCCTTCTGCAGCTGATTATCGAGCTCTTCCGGGATGACCGCCTCTTTTGCCGCCTCCTCGCTCAGCTCCTCGACCACATCCGGCTCGATTCCCTTTTCATGGATATCATGGCCGTCCGGTGTATAGTAATGCGCCGTCGTCAGCTTGACCGCGCTGCCGTCCGACAGCGGGATGATCGTCTGCACGATCCCCTTGCCAAACGTCTGCGTCCCCACAATCGTCGCCGCGCCGTAATCCTTCAGCGCGCCCGTCAGCACCTCCGCCGCACTGGCCGAATTGCCGTTGACCAGCACCACGATGGGAAGATCCATCTGGTGCCCGTCCTCTGCCGTGTAAACCTCCTGCGTCCCGTTCCGGTTCTCGATCGTCAGAATCGTACCGCCGTCCTCCAGGATGTAATCCGCCGTTCCGATGGTTCCCGTGATCTCGCCGCCCGGATTGTCCCGCAGATCCAGAATCAGCTTCTTCATCCCGGCCTCCGTCAGCTCATCCGCCTCTTCCTGAAACTGAGACGCCGTGATCACGTCAAATTCCATGATGGAAATATAGCCGATCTCGTCCGTCAGCATTTTTCCGGACACCGTCTGCACATCGATCGGCGCGCGCGTTACCTCCAGATCCAGATACTCCCCGTCGCCGCCGGCCGCATCCTCCCGGAATACCGTTACCGTAACCGCAGTCCCTTCCTCGCCTTTTACATAATTGTTGACGACCAGGCTCAGATCCACGCCGGTAACCGCCTCGCCGTCCACCTCCCAGATCACGTCGCCCGGAAGAATCCCCGCCGCCTCGGCCGGGCTTCCCTCAAACACACGGATGATCGTGCAGACGCCCGTCTGCACATTCTGGGATACCAGCGCGCCGATGCCGCAGTAGGAACCGTTCGTCTCATCCAGAAGGCTTGCCAGCTCCTCGGGCGTATAGTACGCCGCGTAGGCGTCGTTTAACCCGCTTAAAAAGCCCCAGTAAATTCCGGCCTCCTCCTGCGCCTCGTCGATCTGATCCTCGAACAGGTACTGAGAATCCACGATCGCCTGCAGCTCGGAAAGCTTTGCGCTGACCGCGTCCAGATCAAGGCCTTCTTTTTCCGTCTCGCCGGAGGGACCCGGCTGCCCTGCCTGCGCCTCCACCTGATCGTCGATGGCCCGCCACGCAAACATATAAATGCCCGCCGAGGCGCCCACCGTAACCAGGCAGGCAAACGCCGTGACCAGCACACCTACCATAACGCCCCGCCAGAATCTGTTTTTTGTCTCCATTTTCTTCATCTCCCGTCAGCTTCTATCTTGATTCAGGGGCTCACATAGCCCAGCGGATTCACATAATTTCCATTGTAGCGGATGCCGAAATGCAGGTGGGGGCCCGTCGAATAGCCGGTGGAACCCACCTTCGCGATGACCTGCCCCTGCTCTACCGTATCCCCGGCCGAAACCAGCAGCTGCGAACAGTGCATGTACACGGTAAAAACGCCTCCGCCGTGGTTGATCATAATATAATTTCCGGCCGAGTAGCTGTATGTAGAAATCGTAACCGTACCGCCCGCGGCCGCCAGGATATCGTTTCCCGTCTGCGCGCCGATATCGACGCCCTTGTGGTTGCTGGACGCCCCCGCCGTCGGCGACTCGCGGTCCCCGAACTGCGAAGTGATCCGGCTGCTGGAAGGACAGGGCCATATAAAGCTAATATTCCCAAGATCCACCGTATTATACGTTTCTCCGGCCGCCTCGGCCGCCTTCCGGGCCTCTTCCTCCTGGCGGCGGATCTCTTCCTCGATCTGGCAGATGCGCTCTTCCTGTGCCTGAATGTCGGCCTCGTAGGCCTCCGCCTGCGCCGTCTTCTCCCCGATCTGCGCATTGACGCGGTTTAATTCCGCCGTCTTCTCATCCAGAAGCGTCTGCACCGACTCCTGCCGGGCCGCCGTCTGCGCCTCGAGAACCGTCAGATCCTCCCGCTCCGCCTCCAGCTGCCGCCCGTATGCGGCGATCTCCTCCCGCACCGCGGCGTAGCGGTTTAACATCTCCCGGTCATAGGCCGAGATCTGGGAAATATATTCCGCGCGGTTTAAAAGCTCCGAGATAGAGCCCGACTCCAGCAGGATCTCCAGATAACCGCTCTCGCCCTTCTCGTACATGTACTTGATCCGCTTTTTCATGGACTCATACTGCGTCTCTTCCGTCTCCTGCGCCGCCGCCAGATCCTCGGACGCGGCGCGGATGGATTCCTCTTTGGCGGCAATCTCCTCCGCCAGGCGGTTCAGCTCTTCGTCCAGCGCGGCCACCTTGCCGTCCAGCTCCTGCACATACGCCTGCGTATCGCTCTTTAAACTCTCCAGCTCGCGGATCGCGGCCTCGGTTTTTTCCTTCTCCTCCTCCAGGGAGTCAATCGCGTCCCGCGCCTCGTCCGCCTCCTGCTTCGTCGCTCCGTACCCCGGCGCCGCCGCGCCCGCCAGGCACAGAAAAAGCAAAAAAAGCGCGGCCGCCCTGCGTTTTTTCATCTTCCGTCCATCCCTTCCGCGTCACACCTTCAGATGCCTGCGTATCGTAAAAAAGCTCCCCACAAAGCCAATCCCCACGCCCAGAATCAGCGCCACCGCCGCCATGCCGGGGAAAATGACCCGCAGGGGAAGAAATTCAATCAGGCCCGTCAGGATCGAAAAGTGCTCCATCACATACGCGACCGCGCTGCGATAGAGAAAATACATTCCCGCCAGGGGAATCGCCGCGCCGATCAGGCCGATGACCACGCCCTCCACCACAAACGGCGCGCGGATCATAAAATTCGTCGCGCCGATCAGGCGCATAATCCGGTTTTCCTCCCGGCGGAACGCGGCCGCCGTCGTGATCGTGTTGCTGATCAGGAACACGGCCACCGCCAGCAGGATCCCGATGATCCCCGCGGAGAGCAGGCCCAGGATCCGGTTAAAGCTCAAAAGCCCGGCCGCCGTGTCGCCGGAATAATTGATCCGCCGCACGCCGGGAACCGTCCCCAGCCACTCCACAAACGCCTTCTGCCCGTCGATCTGCTTCAGAAAAATCTCATACGAGGCCGAACCGGCCAGCGGATTGTCGTCGGCAAAGCCCTCCGCCAGCTCCTCCATCCCCGCGAAATACTCCTTCTGAAATTCCTCCCACGCCTCCCCGGCGGAAATATAGCGCGCCTCCATGACCTCCGGGCGGACGCGGATCTCCTCGCCAACGGCCAGGATCTCGCTCTCCGTCATCGATTCGTCAAAAAAGACCGTGATCCCCACCGTCGTCTCCGCCCGCCTTACCATGTACTGCACGTTGACCACCAGCGCAAAAAACAGGCAGAACAGAAAAATACAGGCGGAAATGATCGCCGTCGAAGCCAGGGAAAACCAGATATTTCTGCCGATGTTGCGGATTCCTTCCTTCAGGCAGTAAAACAGTGTGCTAATCCTCATCATACCTTGCTCCGCCTTCCATGTCCCCGGTTACCACGCCGCGGTCCAGCGTAATCACGCGCCGGCCCATCCGCTCCACGATCTCCCGGCTGTGCGTCACGACGACGACCGTCGTGCCGCGCTCATTGATCTCCTCCAGAAGATACATGATCTCCATCGAATTCTGCGCGTCCAGATTGCCCGTCGGCTCATCCGCCAGCAGCACCTCCGGGGAATTGATCAGCGCGCGGGCGATCGCCACCCGCTGCTGCTCGCCGCCGGAGAGCTGATTCGGATACGATTTGTATTTGGAAGAAAGGCCTACCAGCCGCAGCATCTCCGGCACCGTCTCGCGGATGATCCGCGTCGGCACGCCAATGACCCGCTGGGCGAACGCCACGTTTTCATAAACCGTCTTATCCTTCAGAAGGCGGAAATCCTGAAACACCACGCCCAGCTGCCGGCGGTAGCGGGGCACATAGCGCCGGGGCATCCGTCCCAGATCCATGTCGTTGACCACGATGCGCCCGGAAGTCGGCTCCATCTCCTTTAAAAGGAGGCGCAGAAGCGTCGATTTGCCGGACCCGCTGCGTCCCATGATAAATACAAACTCCCCGTCGTCGATGGTAATATTAATATGCTTCAGGGCGCGGCTTCCCGCCTTGTACGTCTTGCTGAGATCCCTTATCTCTATCATCTGCGTCTCCCGTTTTTCTCTGTCCGGCTCCCGCCCGCAAAACAAAACGGGGGACCGCTGCAAAATACTTTCTGCCTTTTCTGCAGCAGCCCCCGTCTTCTTTACCCGGACTCTTAATAGTCCAGATTCTCCATATATTTCATGTACTTGACGACCATCAGCGCAATCTTGAAGGTAATGGCGTCCTCAAAGACCCGCAGATCCAGTCCGGTGCTCTTCTGCAGCTTGTCGAGGCGGTACACCAGCGTATTGCGGTGAATGTACAGCTGACGCGACGTCTCCGACACGTTGAGGCTGTTCTCGAAGAACTTGTTGATCGTCGTCAGCGTCTCCTCGTCAAACTCATCCGGCGACTTGCCGTCGAAAATCTCCTTGATGAACATCCGGCACAACGGCAGCGGCAGCTGATAGATCAGGCGGCCGATGCCCAGCTTGCTGTAGGCCACCACGCTTTTCGTGCTGTAGAAAATCTTGCCCACGTCCAGAGCCATCTTCGCTTCCTTATAGGAGCGGGACACATCCTTGATCTCGTTGACGATCGTTCCCACCGCCACGTTAACGCGGGTCAGCGCCTCCGTATTCAGCATATCCACGATCGTATCCGCCGTCTTCTCCAGATCATCGTACGTCTCCCCGGGCTTGACCTCCCGCACAAGGATGATATTCTTCTCATCCACGGCCGTGATAAAGTCCTTCGTCTTGGCGGAGAAAAGGCCGCGCACCGTCTCCAGCGCGTTCACGTCCTTTTCATGCTGCGTCTCTATGATAAAAACAACCCGCTTTACGTTCGTCTCGATGTGAAGCTTCTTGGCCCGGTTGTAGATGTCCACCAGAAGCATGTTGTCGAGCAGCAGATTCTTGATAAAATTATCCTTGTCAAACCGTTCCTTGTAGGCGACCAGCAGATTCTGGATCTGGAAAGAGGCCATCTTCCCCACCATGTAAACGTCGTCGCTGCCGCCCTTGGCCAGCAGGATATATTCCAGCTGGTGCTCGTCGAACACCTTGAAAAACTGGTAGCCCTGGATGACCTGACTGTCCGCCGGAGAGTCCACGAAAGCCAGAATGGCGTTTTCATACTCCTCGGCGCCGGTAAAGGTAGATGCCAGCACCTTTCCCTCCGTATCGCAGATACAGAGTTCGACTCGCGTAATACTCTTCATCCCCTCAATATTTGTCTGGAGTATCTGATTTGAAATCATAGTTCTCTCTCCTTTTCTGGATTTCCTACTTCCTTCATCTATCTTAAAGCAAAACAGGGAAAAATAAAAGAGGGGGCCGGAAAAAATTTGCATTTTTTCATCCGGCTTCCTCTTTTTTGCGATATTTTTGCAATATCCTGTTTTCCCCTTAAAGGCCCGTGATCGCCTGCTCCGTCTGCGGATCAAACAGGAAAATGCGATCCGGCTCTGCCGAGAGCGCCGCCTGCTCTCCCTCCGCCGCCGGGCCGCCCTCCCATTTTGCCAGACAGAGCGTATCCCCGATCTCCACGAAAGCATAGCCGTCCGGCGCCGCGTTTTCCGTCTCGCGCACCGTCCCCGCCAAATCTCCGTCCGCCCCGCCGGCGGCCCCGATCAGCGCGGCGGCCCCGATTCCCGCCAGAACCGGCTTTCCGACGTATCCGGCCCGGATCAGAATTTTTTCTTTCTCCGGCGTCAGAGAAAGCGTCCCCCCGACCGTCTCCAGCCCAATCCGGCCGGATGCCGCGCGCACGGCCTCCGCCCGCAGCACATTCAGCGCGGGATCGGCCGCAAAAGCCGCCACGAAACGGCTGGCCGGATTCTCCCTCAGCTCCTTCGCCGTTCCCGCCTGCTGCAGGCATCCGTCCCGCAGCACGGCAATCTGACCGGCAAGCGACAGCGCGTCCTGCGGATCGTCGGTCGTGTAGAGAATCGTAAAGCCCAGCTTCTCCCGCAGGCTGCGGAGCTCCCGCTTCATCATCTCCTCCGCCTGCGTCCCCGGCTCCGCCAGCGGTCCGTCAATCAGCAGGAGCACCGGATGGTGGACGGCCGCGCGGCCGATCGCCACCAGGCTTTTCTGCACCCGGGTAAGACGGTCCGGCTTCACATCCAGAAGCGGCGTCAGATTCAGAAGCCCCGCCATCTCTTCCACGCGGGCGGCCGTCTCTTTCTCCGGCCGCTTTCTGAGGCGGAGACCGAACGCCAGATTATCGCGCACCGTCATATCCGGATAGAGCACGGAATTTTTCATCATCATCGCCACGCCGCGCTCGCGGGCCGGCATCCCGGTAACATCGATCCCGTCCAGCCGGATCGTGCCGCCCGTCGCAGTCTCCAGGCCCGCCGCCAGGCGCAGAACCGTCGTCTTCCCGCTCCCGCGGGGCCCTGTCAGGACGCACAGCGAACCGTCCTCCACCTGAAGGCTTAAATCCTTTACCGCGTCAATCCCGCCCTCGTACTGCTTGCTTACCCGTTCCAGCGACAGCTTTGCCATATCCCGTCCTCCGCTTCTTTGCCCTCCGGCCGTTTTCCCATTCCATTTTCTGTCTGTATCGTATCATGGCGGGCCGCCCGCCGGCCACGTTTGAATTACCTAAATTCTTCCGGCGCTTTTGGCTAATTTGTATACGCTTTCCGGATTTCTGGCAAAAACGGCTACAAAAAAACCGGGGCCACCCGCCGTTTGCGCTGCGTTTTGTAAGAATTGTTTATCGGCAAAATATTTTTGTAAATTCTTAACAAACCTTCGCGCAGCCTTCTGTGCAATGCGGTTACCCCGGAAACTTCTTTGGCAGTTTTTTACAAAATCAGACGCTTATTTTACGGCGATTGCTTCCATCTCGATCAGCACGTCCTTGGGAAGGCGCGAGATCTCCACGCAGGAGCGGGCCGGGCATTCCTTTTCAAAATAGCGGGCATAAATGGCGTTGATGGTTCCGAAATCGTCCATGCTGCGGATAAACACCGTCGTCTTGACAACCTGGGAAAGCGAGCTGCCGGCCGCTTCCAGCAGGTTCTTCATGTTCTCCATTACCTGCGTCGCCTGCGCCTCGATGCCCTGCGCTACCTCGCCGGTCGCCGGATCAACCGGGATCTGGCCCGAAGCAAACACGAATCCGTTTGCCTCGATCGCCTGAGAATAGGGGCCGATGGCCGCCGGAGCTTTTTCTGTGCTGATTACCTTCTTCATGATTTCTCTCTCCTTTTCTCTGACTTTCCTTTATCTTTCTGCGGCGATGCGGTCAGCCGGATGCGTTCCGGCGTCAGCTCAATCTGCCCTTCCTTTAAAAGGTGCCCGATCGCGCGCTTAAAAGCGTTTTTGCTGAGGTTGAATCGGCTGCGGATGACGTCCGGACTCACGCGGTCGCCGAACGGAAGCTCTCCGCCCGACTGCCTGAGCGCTTCCAGGATCCGTCCGGCGTCCTCCCCGATCTGGCGGTACGCCTTCTCCCTGAGGCTCAGATCCAGTTTTCCGTCCTCCCTTACCTTGGTCACGCGCACGCGCACCACCTCGCCCGGCTGGCAGGGGCCGTGCACCTCGCGGCTGGGAATCAGGCCAAAATAGCGGTCGTCCACCGCCACAAACACGCCCAGCCGGTCGTTTATCTCATAGACGCGCGCCTCGGCCCAGTCATCCTTTCCGTAGGGCGAATCGCTTTTCAGGTAAGGATAGACCTTCGTCGTCGCCGCCAGCCGCCCGCTCTTGTCCACATAGAGCGCCACCAGGCACTCGTCGCCCGCTTCCAGGCGGCGGTTCTGCTCCTTGAACGGCAGTAGCAGATCCTTTTCCAGTCCCATATCCAGAAACGCGCCGATGCGCGAAACCTCCCGCACCTTTAACACGGCCAGCCCGCCGACCTCCAGACGGGGTTCTGCCGTCGTGGCAATCAGGCGATCCTCCGAGTCTTTATAAATAAACACCTGCAGGCGGCTTCCAATCTCCGCCCCGTCGGGAACCTGCCTGCGCGGAAGCAGCACGGACGCCTCGTCCCCCTGCTTTTCCGCCAGATACACGCCGAATTCCTTTTCCCTGACGATCTCCAGCGTCTGTTTCTTTCCCAGTTCAATCATGTCATTCGTCCTCTCTTTTCTCTGCCATCCACAGATTGGCAAATGGATTGTCCTCCTGATCCCGGAAGGAAATCACGTACCCTTCCGGCACCCGGGCTACCTCCGGGATCATGACGTCTCCCAGCACGGCCGCCCGGCGGTATTCTACCCTGAGCGTCCCCACCGCAAAGCCTTCCGGCAGAAGCTCTCTGGCGATCGCCGCATACTGCGCGTTGTTCACATGATGGTTGCTGTCCAGATGATGGCGCGCCACCGTGACCGCCTCCCGGCGGATCCGCTCCTGCGGGATGCGAATCTTCCCCTGCAGAGCCGGAAGCGAAAGCGCCGGCTCCTCGCCGTAGCCCGTTCTCTCTTCCTCGGAAACGCGCGCCGGCCGGCCGTTCTCCAAATCATAAAAAAACCAGGTGGAATCCGCCTGTATAAGCGGGCGGCCCTCCCCGTCGGCAATCTGAAAATTGCGGTATCCGTAAATTCCCTTAAACCCGTGCGGCCAGGTGGAAATGCGGATCCGCTCTCCCAGCCGCGGCTGGCGTTTCAGGCAGATCAGCCAGGCGCTGAGCCACCAGGCCCGCTTCCGGCCGGCCAGATGCGAGATACCGAGCCCCAGCTCCTCCGACTGAAATGTCGAACAGTCCTGAAAATAATTCATGATCCCTTCCAGCGACAGCCTTCCGTTCTCGTCCAGCTCGCTGTAGCGCACCCTGCTCTCAAACGTATACATAGCCTTCCTCCACCAGACCTTATTATAGACGATCCTTCCATTCTTGTCCATCCTGTCCCCGGCATGATTTCCATTTTTTTCCGCCGCCGCGCCCGTCTTTTCCCTCCGCAGATTCCCGGCTTCTCCCGCGTAAATCCCCGCCTTCTCCCGCACAAATCCCCGCCTTCTCCCGCATAAATCCCCGGCTCCGCGCCCGCTTTTATTTGCAGAGAAGCGCAGAACATGGTATACTGGAAGCCTGATGGAAACGATGCAATGTGAACAGACCCCATCCATATGGCGGCACTTTTAAGAGGGAGGAAAGCTATGCAGTATCAGATTATCGGAGAAACGATGCCGGCCGTCGAGATCACGTTCGACGCCCCGGGAGAAGAGATGTTTACCCAGTCCGGCGGTATGGCCTGGATGAGCGGGGACATCGAGATGACCACCAACACGCGTGGCGGCCTGATGAAGGGCCTCGGCCGCATGTTTGCCGGAGAGTCCCTCTTCATGGCCACCTACCGGGCCGGACATGCCGGCGAACAGATTACCTTCGCCTCCACCGTGGCCGGGCGCATCCTCGATCTGAATGTGGCCGAGCACCAGGGGCTCATCTGTCAGAAGGGCGCCTTCCTCTGCGCACAGGACGGCGTCAGCCTGAGCGTAACCTTTTCCAAAAAACTCTCGGCCGGCCTCTTCGGCGGCGAAGGCTTCATCCTCGAAAAGCTTGAGGGAAACGGCATGGTCTTCCTCGAGGTGGACGGCGATCTGGTCGAAAAGGATCTGGCGCCCGGCGAGGTCCTGAAGGTCGACACCGGCAACGTCGTCGCCTTTGAGCCCAGCGTCGATTACGGCGTCGAGATCGTAAAGGGGATGGGCAACATCCTGTTCGGCGGCGAAGGACTGTTTTTAACCGTCTTAAAAGGCCCCGGCCACGTCTATCTGCAGACGCAGAACCTGGCGGAGTTTGCCGGCCGCGTCGCCCGCTTCATCCCCAGCAGCAAATAAAAGCCGCCCGCAGAAACAGCAGGAACAGGCCGCCCGGAAAACGGCAGAAACAGGCCGCCCGGAAAACGGCAGGAACAGGCCGAAGGGATCTGGAACAGGCAGAAAAATTCGACGAAGACAGGAAAAAACACTTGACGAACGGCCCGGATTACAGTATAATTCACTGTGTTGTTTCATTGGGCCATCGCCAAATGGTAAGGCAACGGACTCTGACTCCGTCATTTCAAGGTTCGAATCCTTGTGGCCCAGTTATCAGAAAATCGGGACGCAGATGTGTGCGCCCCGGTTTTTTTCTGTTTCCATTTTCTATTTTTCATTTTCAGCTCTTTCGCTGTCTTTGCATCCCGCGCCGCTACCTCCACATCCCGCGGATCAGCACATAGATCAGCCAGATCAGAAGGATCGGCCCCGCCAGACGGATCAGAAGCGAAAAAATTCCGCCCACCACAAAAAAGACAATCGAAAAAACAAATACCACAATCAACAGAAACAGCACCTTCCAGTACCATTTATTCAGATCAATCTGGTGGAAATGGACGCTTCCCTCCGGCCGGCGGGGCGGAACCGGACCGCCGGCCCGGCCGGAATCCTGATAGCTCCGGGACGATTCTTCCCCGGCCCTGTATCCGGCCGCCTCGCTGCTGTCGATGATCGTCTTCGCGATCAGGCGCGGGCTTCCGATTTCCTCCGTGACATCCTCCTCCCGGCGGCCGGACGCCGTCTCCTGACTGATATACTGATCATAGTAGCGTATATTTTCCCAGAGCACCGAATCCGGCACCGAGCCCTCCAGAGCCGCCTTCAGCTCCTCTAAAAATTCTGCCTTCCTCATCTGTCTCTCCTTACCTATCCCCGGCGGCAGCCGGGCCTTCTGATTTCCGCGGCCTTTCGCCGGACGTTTCTTCCGATCCCGCGGCCTTTCCCGGATGTTCCTTCCGATCCCGCAGCCTTCGCCGGACGTTCCTTCTGATCCCGCGGCCTTTCCCGGACGTTCCTTCCGATCCCGCGGCCTCTACCGGATCTTCTCTTTGATCACGCCCTTGCGGTAGGCCTCCACCAGCTCCTTCAGATCCCGGATCCGCTCCTTCAGATCCCGCCCCGCATCCGTATCCGCTACCATGATCCGCTTCTGCATCTTCTCCACGATGCTGACCCGCGGCGACGAATCGCGGCGCGCGTCGTACGGCCCGTGCTCCGCCAGCGCCAGATGCCTCGAATTGAAGATCAGCGTATAGCCCGCGATCCCCGTTTTAGCCTGGTAGGCCTTGGAGAGGCCGCCGTCGATGACAAACAGCTTTCCGCCCGCCTTGACCGGCGTCTCCCCATCCTTGATTTTAACCGGCACGTGGCCGTTGATGATATGCGATCCCTCCTCCGGCAGGCCGAACTCCGCCAGGATCCGATCGCAGACCTCCTCGCACAGGCTCAGCCGGTAGTAGGGATTCATCCGCTCCTTCCGGATCTGCGGATCCGCTACAAAATAATGTTCAAACGTGCACATCCGATCCTTGCCGAACAGCGGCGACTTCGCGCCGTTCCAGAGATACCACATAAAATCGCGGCAGTCCTCCTTCTCCGGCGCTTCCTCCGGCAGAAAATACGCCTTCTGCACCCGGGAATCGATGAAATCCATCAGAGCGCGCCCCCGGTAGGAACGGCCGTCCACGGTCAGGGCGTCGAACGCTCCGTCCTCCGTCATGGGGATACACCCGTGATACAGGAGGTTGGAATTGCATCTCCGGTACATGCTCCCGTTGGAATACAGGAAGCGGACGTGGCGGTGCAGCAGGGCGTTGTGCAGAAACGAGAGCTCCAGCGTGTGCATCAGCTCCTCTTCCTCCGGCGAGAGCCGCAGCGGATCCTTCGGATCCACCGTGGGGAAATTCATGTCTTCCATCGGATACTCCCCGCCGTCGATGCGAACCGTCCCCGTCTCAAAATTGATCGCCTCCAAAAGCAGCCGGTCGTCCATCCCGTATTCAGGATGACGGCGGATGATCTGCCCCTCCGTCTTAAACTGGATCACGGCAATCGCCTTGTGCATCCTGGCTGCCAGGCCCGGATCCACCGCGTCGTAAATGTTCTGATCCAGGATGTGCGGCAGAAACCGCGTGCACGGATCCTCGCGGTACACCCGCGCGGCAAACATGGACAGCGGCCGCAGGTTGATCCCGTAGCCGTCCTCCAGCACATCGAAGCTGTTATAGCTGATGGCGATCCGCAGCACGTTGCAGATGCAGGCCCGGTTCCCCGTCGCCGCCCCCATCCAGGAGATATCGTGATTGCCCCACTGGATGTCCACGTCATGGAAATGCATCAGCTCCTCCATAATCATATCGGCCCGCGGCCCGCGGTCAAAAATATCCCCGATAATATGAAGGTTATCGATCGTCAGGTTGCGGATCAGGCCGCACAGTTCCGTGATGAACACATCGGCCACCTCGATGTCGATGATGGTGCGGATGATCTCGCTGTAATATACCTTTTTGTTTTCATCGTTGTAGTCGACGTGCAGCAGCTCGTCGATCACATAGGCAAACTCCGCCGGCATCTTCCTCCGCACCTTGGAACGGGTGTACTTGGACGATACCTCCTTGCAGATCTGCACCAGCCGGTAAATGGCAATCCTCTGCCAGTCCTCGCTGTACGTCCCCTCCTGGCGCATCCCGGCGATTACCTTTTCCGGATTATAAATCAGGCGGGCCAGCCGGCTCTCTTCCTCCTCGGAAATGATATGGCCGAACGTCTCCCGGATCTTCTCGCGGATGATCCCGGATGAGCTCCTGAGCAGATGAATAAACGCCTCATGCTCCCCGTGGAGATCGCTGAAAAAATATTCCGTCCCCTTGGGCAGGCCGCAGATCGCCTCCAGGTTGATCATCTCGCTGGCCGCCGCCCGGATTGTGGGGTATTCTCTCGCCAGCAGCTTCAGATATGCCAGATCGCGCATGAACCAGTCCTCCCGTCCGCCGTCATTGATTTTCCGGCAGTTTTATAGTACCATAAGAACAAAAAAAAGAAAAGGAGCTGTTTCCATGGAAGATACGTGCAGGCTCTATGTATTCGGCACCGGCAACGCCACGGTAACCCGCTGCTACAACACCTGCTTCGCCATCCGCCGGGGGGACGAATACTTTATGACGGACGCGGGAGGCGGGAACGGGATTCTCTCCATCCTGGAGCAGATGGAGGTTCCCATCCCTTCCATCCGCCATCTCTTCGTCACGCATGAGCACACGGATCACATCCTGGGCGTCGTCTGGATGATCCGCATGGCCGCCACCGCCATCAAGAAAGGCATTTTTCCGGACGGTCTTTCCATCTACTGCCACGACGGCCTGGCCGATACCATCCGCACGCTCTGCCGCCTGACCATCCAGGAGAAATATTACTCCCTGATCGGCGGGCCCATCCGCATCATTCCGGTAAAGGACGGGGAAACGCGCTCCATCCTGGGAATTGAGACGACCTTTTTTGACATCCACTCCACCAAGGCCCGCCAGTTTGGCTTTGCCGCCGTCCTTCCGGACGGGAAACGGGTGTGCTTCCCGGGGGATGAACCGCTCCCGCCCTCCTGCGAGGCCTTCGCCGCGGGCAGCGACTGGCTGTTCCACGAGGCGTTCTGCCTGTACCGCGACCGGGAGAAATACCGCCCCTACGAAAAGCACCACAGCACGGTAAAGGACGCCTGCGAGCTGGCCGAACGCCTCGGCGTCTCCCGCCTTCTCTTATGGCACACGGAGGATCACACGCTCCCGGAGCGCCGCCGTCTCTACCTGGAGGAAGGACGGGCCTGCTTTCACGGAACCATCTGCGTCCCCGAAGACCGCGAGATCCTCACGCTCTGACGCAACGGCCGCACGCTATGATGCGGCGGCCCCACGCTATGATGCGGCGGCCCCACGCTCTGACGCGACGATCCCGCGCTATGCGCGCGGCTTCAGATGATAGTAGGTCATGGTCGTGGTGGCCAGAAGCTTCCCCTGATCGTCGCAGATCCGGCACTCGCAGACGGAAAACGCATTTCCGTTCTTGATCTCCTCCGCCTCCGCCACGATGCGGGAGGTCCGGTGCCCGGCCTTCAGATAGCTGATCAGGCCGTTGACGGTGGGCACCGCATAATCGCGCCCGGTGCAGGCCGCCGTCCCGGCGACGGTATCGGCCAGGGAGAAGAGCACCCCGCCGTGGACGATTCCCAGCACGTTCAGATGCCAGGGCTTTAACACGATCTGCCCCCTGGCATACCCCGGCCGCTTCTCCAGAATCTCAATGCCGATGTGATCCCGAAAATCCATTCTTCCCGGACCTCCCGCTTCCCGATCCGGCCAGATATCGGCATAGCTTCCGCCTCCTGCCTTTCCTTCTGCTTCTCTTCTGCTTTCCTGCTCCATCTCTGTTTTTTCTCCTTTTTACTCATAATCCTGCCCCTGTCCACATAAAATCCTGTATCATGACACGATCGGATCAAGCCGACAGGAGGAATGCTTTTTGAAACGAATCCGGAATCTGATTGCCGCCGGCCCGCGCCGGTTTCTTTCCCATGCCCGCGCGCACCGCGCCTCCCTGATCATTGGCCTGGAGCTTTTCGCCCTCCTGCTCCTTACCGGCGCCTGGGCGTACCGCAGCGGCCTTCTTCCTTTCTTGGGAGACGGCCAAAATACAGGCCAGGCGTCCGTCTCCTCCGGCTCTCAGGACGGCTCCTCCATCCGGTGGGTCGATTTTGACGTGACCGCCGAGGCCATGACGCAGGCGTTTCGCTGCGATGTGGCGACCTGCCAGCAGGAAATCCATTTAAACTGGATCGATCTGCTGGCCTGCCTGGGGGCGGCCTACGGCGGCGATTTCTCGCTCTATCAGCCGGAGGATCTGGATCAGCTGGCCAATCGTCTGAAAAGCGGAATCCCCCTTGAGGAGATTACCGCGAAGCTGGCGCAGTATCCCTACTACCGGGAAGCCTACGGCGCCGTGCTGGACGGCATGGTCGGCCTTTACGAGATCGAGATCCCCCGCTCAGAAGCGCCGGATTTTGCCCTCTCCGACGCACAGCTTCTGGAGGGCGATCCCGCCGCGCGGGAATCCGGCTCCCAGGCTTCTGAAGACGGCGCCAAGGTCTGGGTTACCAAATACGGGCTCAAGGCCTTCCATCCGCTGGCCGCCGGCTTTTCCTATACGCATTTCGACGATTTCGGAACCTCCCGTTCCTACGGCTACGAGCGCCGCCACCTGGGCCACGACATGATGGGGCAGACCGGCACGCCCGTGATCGCCGTGGAATCCGGCCGCGTGGAGGCCATCGGCTGGAATCAGTACGGCGGCTGGCGTCTCGGAATCCGCAGCCTCGACGGAAAACGGTACTATTATTATGCCCATCTGCGCAAGGACTACCCGTACCGAAAGGATCTGCAGGAGGGCAGCATCGTCACGGCCGGCGACGTCATCGGCTATATGGGGCGGACCGGCTACAGCGCCACGGAAAACACCAATAACATCGACGACCCGCATCTCCACTTCGGCCTGCAGCTCATTTTTGACGAATCCAGAAAGGACGAAGAGCCGGAAATCTGGATTAACTGCTATGAGCTCATTCAGTTTCTGAGCGTCAACCGCTCCGAAGCCGTAAAAAAAGAAGACACCGGCGAGTGGGAACGCGTCTATCAGATGCGCGATCCCGTCCTCTCCGGCGTCTGAAATCCTAGATCGGACCCAGCGCGTGAATCAGCAGGCCGCTGCGCGGCTTGGGCTCAAACCAGGTGGATTTGGGCGGCATCAGACGCCCCGCATCCGCCACGGCGAACAGCTCGTCAAGCGACGTCGGGTACATGGAGAAGGCGACCCGCATATCCTCTGCGGTCCGCCGCTCCAGTTCTTCTGTCCCGCGCACGCCGCCGATAAAGACGATGCGGCGGCTGGTGCGCGGATCGTCGATCCCCAGAACCGGATGCAGAATCCAGTCCTGCAGAAGCGAGACGTCCAGCCCCTTTACCGGATCCGCCGAGGCAATCTCTGCCCCCGCCTCAAGCCGGTACCAGATCCCGTCCAGCAGCATGTCAATCTCGCCCTTTTTCGCCGGCGTCTTTTCTTTGCGGTCAATCTCCTGCGCCGGCCCGATCTCCTCTACCGAAAAATGCTCGCCGACGCGGCGCAGAAATTCCTGCGGCGAAAGCCCGTTTAAGTCGGCGACCGCCCGGTTATACGGGAGAATCCGCAGCTCATCGTCCGGGAACAGGATCGAGAGCACGTAATTAAATTCCTCGCTCCCGTCATAATCCGGTTTTCTCTTCCGCCGCATCAGGCCCACCTCGACGGCCGAGGCCGCCCGGTGGTGTCCGTCCGCGATATAAAGCGAAGAAACCTGCTCCATCTCCGCCGTGATCGTGCGCACCGCTTCCGGATCTGCAACCCGGAACACACGATGGCGCACGCCGTCCGGCGCGGTAAAATCATAGAGCGGCTCGCCCGCGCGCACGGAGGCGGACAGATCGCGGATCGCCTTTCTGGCCCGGTACGCCAGAAAGATCGGCCCGGTCTGCGCGTTCGTCACATCCACATGGCAGATACGGTCCTTCTCCTTCTCCGGCCTGGTATTCTCGTGCTTTTTAATAACCCGGTTCAGAAAATCATCCACGGCCGCACAGGCCAGAATCCCGGTCTGTACGCGCCCCTCGCGGGTCAGCTCATAAAGGTAATAGCACGCCTCCTGCTCCTGCAGAAGCGTCCCGTCCTCCAGCATCCCGTGCAGGATCTCCCGCGCCTTCTCGTAGACCCGGGGATCGTAGGTATCCACCGTCTCCGGGAAATTAATCTCCGCCCGGTCCACCCGCAAAAAGGAGAGCGGTTCGCGCTCCACTTCCTTCTTGGCCTCCCCGCGGCTGTAAACGTCGTAGGGGAGCGCCGCGACCCGGGACGCCTTCTCCCGGGACGGGCGGATTCCGTAAAATGGCCGAATTTCTGCCATGTCCTGTCCTCCTTCGCCTCTCCTTATTTGATCATCCGCACGCGCATCACGCCCTCGACCGACGCAAGCTTCTGCATCGTCTGCGCGTCGACCGGCGTCTCCAGATCTGCCATCGTGTACGCATACTGATCCCGGCTCTTATTCAGCATGTTGGCAATGTTGACATTGCCGGCCGCCAGGATCGACGTGATCTGGCCGATCATGTTGGGGATATTCTGGTGCAGCAGGGCGATCCGGCACAGGCTCGTGCAGGCTCCCATATCGCAGGCCGGGAAATTCACGGAATTGCGGATATTTCCGTTCTCCAGGTAATCCATCATCTCCTTGACCGCCATAACCGCGCAGTTGTCCTCCGACTCCTCGGTGGAAGCGCCCAGGTGCGGCGTGGCAATCGCATGTTCCATCTGCATGACCTTCGGATTCGGGAAATCCGTCATATAGCGGGCAACGCGGCCCGAGGCGAGCGCGGCCGCCATGTCGTCGTCATTGACCAGCAGATCCCGCGCGTAATTCAGAATGACGACGCCGTCCTTCATCATCCCCAGGCTCTCCCGGTTGATCATGCCCCGCGTGCTGTCCAGCAGCGGCACATGCACCGTGATGTAATCGCACTCCCGGTAGATCGTCTCCACGGAAGTAATGTGCCTTACGTCGCGGGAAAGCATCCAGGCCGCCTTTACCGAGATAAACGGATCGTAGCCGTAGACTTCCATCCCCAGGGAAGCGGCGGCGTTCGCCACCTCCGCGCCGATCGCGCCCAGGCCGATGACGCCCAGCTTCTTTCCGCGCAGCTCGCGGCCCGCGAATTTCTTCTTGGCCTTCTCCATATCCTTTGCGATATTCTCATTTTCCTTCTGCTCCCGGCACCAGCCGATTCCGCCGACGATGTCGCGGGCCGCCAGAAGCATCCCGGCCAGCACCAGCTCCTTAACGCCGTTGGCGTTGGCGCCCGGCGTATTAAACACCACGATGCCGTTCTGCGCGCAGGCATCCAGCGGAATGTTGTTCACGCCGGCGCCGGCGCGGGCGATCGCCAGAAGCCCGTCGGAAAATGCCATCTCGTGCATGGACGCGCTGCGCACCAGGATGCCCTGCGCCTCCTCCGCCTTCTCCGTCATCTCATAGTCAGCCGTAAACAGCCCGGTTCCCAGCGGGGAAATCGGGTTCAGGCAGTGAATCCTTCTCATCTCTTTCTTCTCCTCTCCTTCTCTTCTTCCGTCCCTGTGCGGCCGGCCGGTGTGGCCGTCCTGTAAAAACAGAGAATCCCGGGCACCGTCCCGGCCGGGAGCGCCGGATTTGTTTTACCGGCGCCCCCGGCATCTCACAGTGCCGGGAATCAGGAATTTTTCTCTTCAAATTCACGCATGAACGCGACCAGCTTCTCCACGCCCTCGATGGGCATCGCGTTATAAATGCTGGCCCGCATGCCACCTACCGTGCGGTGGCCCTTCAGGTTGACAAAGCCCGCCGCCTTGGCCTCTTTTACAAACTTCGCGTCCAGATCCGCGTCTCCCGTCACGAAGGGAACGTTCATCAGGGAGCGGTCCTTCTTCTCCACCGTTCCCTTGAAGAGACGGCTCTCGTCCAGGAAATCATAGAGAATCTTCGCCTTCTTCTCGTTTCGCTCCTTCATGGCCTCCAGGCCGCCCATGCGCTTGATCCACTGGAAGACCTTGCCGCACATATAGATCGTGTAGGTCGGCGGCGTATTGTGCAGGGAGCCGCTGTCCGAATACGTCTTATAGCGCAGCATGGTCGGCGTTCCCGGCAGCACATCCTCGCGGATCAGATCCTCGCGGATGATGACGATCGCCAGTCCGGCCGGGCCCACGTTCTTCTGCACGCCGCCCCACAGGACGCCGAACTTGCTCACGTCGATGGGCTCGGAAAGGAAGCAGGAGGAAATATCCGCTACCAGGGGTTTTCCCTTCGTATTGGGAAGCTCATGGAATACCGTGCCGTAAATGGTGTTGTTCAGGCAGATATACACATAATCCGCGTCCTCGTCCACCGGCAGATCCGAGCAGTCCGGAATATAGGAAAAGGTCTTATCCTCGCTGGAAGCGATGACGTTGGCCGTGCCGAAGAGCTTTGCCTCCTGGTACGCCTTCTTGGCCCACTGGCCCGTCAGGATGTAGTCCCCCACCCGGTTCTGAAACAGGTTCATCGGAACCATGGCAAACTGGATATGGCCGCCGCCCTGGACAAACAGCACCCGGTAATTGTCCGGGATCTTCATCAGATCCCTCAGGTCCTGCTCCGCCGCGTCCAGAATGTCCTGGAAATCTTTCGAGCGGTGGCTCATCTCCATCACGGACATCCCGCTGCCCTTATAATCCAGCATCTCCGCAGCGGCCTCCCGGAGAACCTCCTCCGGAAGCACGGCCGGACCGGCCGAAAAATTATACACTCTGCTCATCATACCCTCCTCTTTTTACATCTGCTCAATCTGCAGATCAATCTCATCAAACGCCTCTTCGATCGGCTTTCCGGCCGGAACCATGGGGAACACCTTGTCGTCGCTGCCGATCTGGCAGTCGATGACGACCGGAATGTTCAGGCCGATCGCCTCGCGCAGGACCGGCTCCACCTCCTCGCGCTTCGTCACGCGGAACGCCTTCGCGCCCAGTCCCTCCGAAACCTTCACAAAATCCACCTGATCAAACAGCTCCGTCTGGGAATAGCGTTTCCCGTAAAAGAGCGTCTGCCACTGGCGGACCATTCCCAGCACGTGATTGTTGAAAATAATCTGTACGACCGGGATGTTATAGCGCGTCGCGGTGGCGATCTCGTTCATATTCATCCGGAAACAGCCGTCGCCCGCGATATTGATAACCGTCTTGTCGCGCCGCCCCATCTTGGCTCCGATGGCTGCGCCCAGGCCGTAGCCCATCGTGCCCAGGCCGCCGGACGTAATCAGCTGCCTCGGCCGTTTATACTTGTAATACTGAGCCGCCCACATCTGATGCTGGCCCACGTCGGTGGTAATGATGGCGTCCCCTTCTGTGATCTCATAGATCTTTTCCATGATGTAGGGACCCGTCAGCACGTCCTTATTGTAGCGCAGCGGATACATATCCTTCATCCGCTCGATGTGGCTGACCCACTCGTCGTGATTCATCGGATCCAGCCGCGCGTTCAGCCGGCGCAGGATGACCTTCACATCGCCGATGATGCTAGCGTCCGTCATGATATTTTTATTGATCTCGGCCGCATCCACATCCATCTGCAGGATCTTCGCGTTCTTCGCAAAGCGGGAGGAATCTCCCACCACGCGGTCGCTGAAGCGCGCGCCCACCACGATCAGCAGATCGCATTCCGAGACGCCCAGATTGGAGGTCTTGGTCCCGTGCATGCCAATCATGCCGGTATACAGCGCGTCCGTCCCGTCAAACGCGCCCTTGCCCATCAGGCTGTCCGTGACCGGCGCCTGGATCTTGTGGGCAAACGCCGCCAGCTCGTTGGAAGCGTCCGCCGCCACGGCCCCGCCGCCGACGAAGATAAACGGCTTTCTCGACGCTTTAATCATCTCGATGGCGCGCTCCATATCCTCCTCGCGGATGGTATCCGCCTGCCGCTCAATCTCCTGCGGCGCCTGGTACTCATATTCGCACACAGCCGAGGTTACATCCTTCGTGATATCCACCAGCACGGGGCCGGGACGCCCGCTCTTTGCGATGGCAAACGCGCGGCGCAGCACCGGCGCCAGCTTCGCCACGTCCTTCACGATAAAATTATATTTGGTAATGGGCATGGTTACGCCCAGAATATCGATCTCCTGGAAGCTGTCCTTGCCCAGAAGGCTGTTGGTCACATTGCAGGTAATCGCCACCACCGGGATGGAATCCAGGTTCGCCGTGGCAATCCCCGTGACCAGGTTCGTCGCACCGGGGCCGGAAGTCGCCATGCAGACGCCGACCTTTCCCGTCGCCCGGGCGTAACCGTCCGCCGCATGGGACGCTCCCTGCTCATGGGAAGTCAGTATATGCGTAATCTCGTCGCGGTGCTTGTAGAGCGCGTCGTAAATATTGAGAATCGATCCGCCCGGATAGCCGAACACGGTGTCCACGCCCTGTTCTTTCAGGCACTCGATGACGATTTCCGCTCCTGTCAGTGTTTTCATCCGTTATTCCCGCTTTCTGTCTCTGTCATGATTGTTTCGGCACTTCCAGCACGGCTCCGCGGTTCCCGCTCGTGACGAGCGATGCGTACCGGGCCAGATAACCGGTCGTTACCTGAGGCGTCCGCGGCTGCCATTTCTTTCTTCTCTCCGCCAGCTCCTCATCGGAAACCAGCACGTTCAGAGCGTTCTTATTGATGTCGATGGAGATGATATCGCCTTCTTCCACCAGCGCGATCGGGCCGCCGACCGCCGCCTCCGGCGATACATGGCCGATGGATGCGCCGCGCGACGCGCCGGAGAACCGGCCGTCCGTGATCAGCGCCACGCTGGAGCCAAGTCCCATGCCGGCGATGGCCGAGGTCGGGTTCAGCATCTCGCGCATGCCGGGGCCGCCCTTGGGGCCCTCGTAGCGGATTACCACCACGTCTCCCTCTTTGATCTTTCCGCCCTTGATCGCGGCGATGGCGTCCTCCTCGCAGTCAAATACGCGGGCCGGGCCCTCGTGCGCCAGCATCTCGGGCGCTACGGCAGAGCGCTTGACCACCGCCGTATCCGGAGCCAGATTGCCCTTGAGAACGGCGATGCCGCCGGTCTGGCTGTAGGGATTGTCGATGGGGCGGATGATCTCCGGGTTCTTGTTCACACAGCCCTTGATATTTTCTCCTACCGTCTTTCCCGTCACGGTCATGCAGTCCAGATGCAGCAGGTTCTTCTTCGACAGCTCGTTCATCACGGCGTAAACGCCGCCCGCCTCGTTGAGATCCTCAATATAGGTCGGGCCGGCCGGAGCCAGATGGCAGAGGTTAGGCGTGCGCCCGCTCATCTCATTGACCAGCTCCATATCGAGCTCTACGCCGGCTTCGTGCGCGATGGCGGGCAGGTGCAGCATGCTGTTGGTAGAGCAGCCCAGCGCCATATCCACGGTCAGCGCGTTTAAAAACGCCTCCCGGGTCATGATATCGCGCGGCCGGATGTTCTTCTCATACATCTCCATGACCTTCATGCCGGCATGCTTGGCCAGCTTGATGCGATCCGAATAAACCGCCGGGATCGTGCCGTTGCCCTGAAGGCCCATACCCAGCACCTCCGTCAGGCAGTTCATGCTGTTGGCCGTATACATGCCGGAGCAGGATCCGCAGGTCGGGCATACCTTGTTCTCGAACTCGGTTACCTCCTCCTCCGTCATCGTCCCGGCCGCGTAGGCGCCGACCGCCTCAAACATGCTGGAAAGGCTTCTCTTCTTTCCCTTCACATGGCCGGCCAGCATGGGGCCGCCGCTGACAAAGACCGTCGGCACATTGACGCGCGCCGCCGCCATCAGAAGGCCGGGCACATTCTTGTCACAGTTGGGCACCATGACCAGGGCGTCAAACTGGTGCGCCAGAGCCATACACTCCGTGGAATCCGCAATCAGATCGCGCGTTACCAGCGAATACTTCATGCCGACGTGGCCCATGGCAATGCCGTCGCAGACCGCGATCGCCGGGAAAACCACCGGCGTGCCGCCGGCCATGGCCACCCCCAGCTTCACGGCCTCCACGATCTTATCCAGATTCATGTGGCCCGGTACAATCTCATTATAGGAGCTGACAATCCCGACCAGGGGCTTTTCCATCTCCTCCTCGGTCATGCCCAGCGCATGAAACAACGAACGGTGGGGCGCCTGCTGCATCCCCTTTCTCACTGCATCACTTTTCATTCTGTTTCGTCTCCTTTTTCCAGCAGCCGCCGGGATCCCCGGACGGGATCCCGGCCGTCACAACGTATAAATTTTATTGTAACTCATCTTTCTTCGTTTTGCACCTGTTTTTTTCGCGTTCCGCGCGGGATTTTTTCCTGTTCCGCGCTCCGCTTTCCTTCCGGCCGTCCCCTAGCGGATGCGCTCCCGGATCAGGCGTCCCATCTCCACGGTGCCGACCTTCCTGCAGCCGTCCGACATAATATCCGCCGTCCGGTACCCTTCCGTCAGAACCTGCTGCACAGCGTCCTCCACGGCCTGCGCCTCCCGGTCCAGATCGAAGGAGTAGCGAAGCATCATGGCCGCCGAGAGAATCGTGGCGATGGGGTTGGCCAGATCCTTTCCCGCGATATCCGGCGCGGAACCGTGGCTCGGCTCGTAGAGACCGAATTTTCCTTCGTTTAAGCTGGCCGACGGCAGCATGCCGATGGAACCGGTAATCATGCTGGCCTCGTCGGACAGGATGTCGCCGAACATGTTTTCCGTCAGGACCACGTCGAACTGGCCCGGATTCATGACCAGCTGCATCGCGCAGTTATCTACCAGCATATGCTTTAAGGATACCTCCGGATAATCCTTTGCCACGTCCTCTACCACGCTTCTCCACAGGCGCGAGGAATCCAGCACATTGGCCTTGTCCACGCTGATCACGCTCTTCCTGCGCTTCATGGCAATCTCAAACGCCTTGACGGCGATGCGGCGGATCTCTTTCTCCGTATAGACCAGCGTATCCACCGCCGTCATCACGCCGTCGATCTCCTTCGTATAACGCTCGCCGAAATAAAGGCCGCCCGTCAGCTCGCGCATGATGACCATGTCAAAGCCGTCCCCGGTAAGCTCCGGCTTCAGCGGGCAGGCGCCGGCCAGCTCTTTGTAAAGATACGCCGGGCGGATGTTGGCAAAAAGGCCCAGTCCCTTGCGGATGCCCAGAAGGCCGGCCTCCGGGCGCAGGTTGGGCGCCACGTTATACCAGCGCGAATTGCCCACGTCTCCGCCCACGGCGCCCAGCAGCACCGAATCGCTGTTTCTCGCCGTCTCCAGCGCCTCGTCCGTCAGCGGCACGCCGCAGGCGTCGATGGAACAGCCGCCCATCAGGATCTCCTGATACGAAAACTGATGTCCGTAAACCTCTCCCACGCGATCCAGGACGCCGCAGGCCTCCCGCACAATCTCCGGTCCGATCCCGTCTCCGGGAATGGTCGTAATCCGATAATTCATGTTCTTTTCCTCCTTACCGCATTTTCCGTGAAATCCTCCCGCCCCGCGCGGTACGAAATCCCGATTTTGTTCCATTATATCCGAAGCCGCGCAGTCCTGACAACCGCCTGCGGCCGATTTTCCGGCCGGACCCTATAGAAATTAGGAATTTATTCTATAACCTCCGGTTATTACATCATTCATTTCCCCTCTGGAATCGGAATAGGATTTCCGGAACCCGGACGATTCTCCTGCAGCCAGGCAAACATGCGCTTCTGCACCGGCGTAAATTCTTCCTTCCGGTAGGAGAGATACAGATTGCGCAGCGTTTCCGGATCCTCCAGCTGATAAAATACCGCCATTTTCCCGGGCCGCGCATATCCGGCAATGGTAGAACGCAAAAATGACACCCCCTGCCCTTCACAGACAAGCGCATACGCCGTTACCATCTGCGTCAGGTACATGGCAACTTCCGGAACGAACCCGGCCCGACGGCACATCCTCATCCCGCGCCCGTAAATCTCGTTTCCCTTCTGCAGCATCAGGAACGGCAAATCCCGGAACTCTTTCAGCAAAACCGGCGGTTTCTTTCCTCCCGGCTCGTTTCTTTTTAAAAATTCATCCGCCCGGTAGCCATGCGCCGCAAGCCTTTCGTTGATCGGATACGATGCCGGGACCGCCAGCACAATCTCCTCCGGCGCCCAGGCGACAGACTGAATCCGCGGATCGTGAATTTCTTCCGCCTCCAGCACAAAATCCAGCGTGCCCTGCAGCAGTTTTTCCGACAACGCAACGCTGTCCCCTTCCGTAAACGTCATCGCCACACCCGGATATTCCTCCCTGAATCCCCGCAGCAGCGAAGGAAACACTTCGCTGCAGAAAAACATGGAGCTTCCGAGATTCAGCCGTTCCTCCTGCCCCGCCTGTTCAAAATGGCGGCGCATCTTTTCTTCAATCTCCATGACCCGCCGGGCCTGTTCCAGATAATACATGCCGGCCTCCGTCAGAGAAATCGGGCTGGTCGTGCGGTCAAAAAGCGCCGTCCCGATCTCCTGCTCCGTTTTTTTGACGGCCGAGCTGAGCCACGGCTGCGAGACAAACAGCCGCCGGGCCGCCCGGGAAAAGCTTTTTTCCTCGCAGACGGCGCAGACATATTCTTTATAATCCAGGATTCCCATAACCTCTCCTATACGAAATACTGAATAATGTCTTCTTTCCTTACGTATTTTACTTTCCGCTCCGGCCGCCTTACAATCAGGGCATCAACACGGGCACGGCAGACGGCAGAAGCCCTGTTCATCATATCGCTTCCCGCCGCCTGTGTCAATCGGGCCGGCCGCCCGGCGGACTGCAGCGCAGTCTGCCGGGAAAACAGACTGGCGCCGCTGCCCTGTCAGAAAAGGAGGAACTGCCATGAATCTCAGAACTGCCTCGCGGATGGATGAGCTCGTACCATCCGGAATCCGCAAAATCAATGAACAGGCGCTGAAGCTGGAACAAAGCGGGAAAAAGATCCTGCACTTCGAGCTGGGACGCCCTGATTTTGATACGCCGGAATACATCAAACGGGCCGCCATTCTGGCCATCGAAGACGGAGACGTATTTTACACCTCCAACTTTGGGACCATGGAGCTGCGCCGGACCATCGCCGGCAAGCTTCAAGAGGAAAACGGCATCCCGTATGAAGCCGAAGAGATCCTCGTAACCGTCGGCCTCTCCGAAGCCGTCTTCGACACACTCTGCTCCGTCCTGAATCCGGGCGACGAGATCCTGATCCCCGATCCGGTCTGGATGAACTATCTGAACGTGCCAAAGCTTCTGGGCGCCGTCCCCGTTTCCTACCATCTGCGGGAGGGAAACGATTACCAGATCGATCTGGAGGAAATCCGTAGGAAAATCACGCCCCGCACAAAAGCGCTGGTCATCGTGACGCCCAACAACCCGACCGGCAGCGTATTAAGCCGCCGGACTCTGGAGGGACTTGCCGAGATCGCCGTAAAAGAAGATCTGCTGGTTCTCTCCGATGAAATTTACGAGCGCCTGGTTTATGACGGAGAAAAGCATCTGAGCATTGCCGCCCTGCCCGGCATGAAGGAACGGACCTTTACGCTGAACGGATTTTCCAAAGCCTGGTCCATGACCGGCTGGCGCATCGGCTATGTCGCCGCCCCCAGAGAATACATCGCCGTGCTGAACAAAATCCATCAGCACAACACCACCTGCGCCCCCTCCTTCGTCCAGGCAGCCGCCGTCGCCGCCATGAAAGAGGAAACGGACGAAGTAGAAAAAATGGTCCGGGAATACGCAGCACGCCGCGATGAAACGGTTCAGGCCCTCAACACTATCCCCGGCATTTCCTGCCGGACTCCGAAGGGCGCATTCTACCTGTTCATCAACATCCAATCCCTGGGATATTCCAGCGAATGGATGGCCGATTATCTGCTGCGGGAGGCCGGAGTAGCCCTCGTTCCCGGCAGTGTGTTTGGCCCCGGCGGCGAAGGTTATCTGCGCCTTTCCTTTGCCGCCTCGCGTGAAGATCTGAAAGAAGGCTGCCACCGGATCCGGAAGGCTGTTGAAGCACTTGTAAAGCAGAACGAAAGGAGGAACTGACCATGCGTCTTGCAACCATCCGCATAAACGGCGGCGAAACCGCCGCCATCATGACCGCAGGCGGCGCCGTTCCCATCGCCGCCGTCAACGCCACCAGAGGGACGGCCTGGAAGGAAAATCTCTATGATCTCATCCGCCTCGGCCAGCTTCCCGGCCTGACTGGCTGGTACAATCAGGGCGGCAGGAATGAACTCGCCTCCATGAGGGGCCGGATCCCCGCACACGAAATCCGGTACGCCCCGCTGTACCGCTGCCCGCGCCGCATTTTCGGCATCGGCCTGAATTATACCGACCATGCCGCCGACATCGGCTCCGCTGCCCCGGAAGGATTTCCCGGCAGCTTTTACAAGCAGGCCGATACGATCATCGGGCCCGGAGACGAAATCTGCCTTCCCGAGCTGAAAGAAGCGCAGAAAACAACCGCGGAAGCTGAACTCGGCATTATTCTCGGAAAAGACTGCCGCAATGTAGATGAGGCTGACTGGGAAAGCGTGATTGCCGGCTACACGACCATTCTTGACATGACGGAAGAATCCATTTTAAAGGGAAACGATTATGTAAAGGGAAATCCGCGCTATCTGACCATTGTCAAAAATTTCCCGACCTTTTTCTCCTTCGGGCCGCAGCTTGTCACGCCGGACGAGATCCCTGACGTACATCAGCTGACCGTTCAGAGCGTCCTCAACGGTACTGTCTTTGCGCAGAACCGCGTCGCCGCCATGACGCACCGGCCCGCACGCCTGATTTCGCTCCACAGCCGGATCCAGGGCTGGTTTGCCGGGGATATTCTCTCCACGGGAACCCCCAGGGCATTTCACATCCAGGAAGGAGATGTGGCCGAATGCCGGATTACCGGCCCCGGCGGATTTGAAATGGAGCCGCTTGTCAATCCCGTCATCGATCTGAAAAAGCATCCAAAACGAGCCGGACATATCAACAGATAATTAAGGAGGATTTCACATGAATCTCGGATTAAAAGACAAAACCGTTCTCTGTATGGCTTCTGCCGCAGGACTGGGAAAAGGAATCGCCCTGGAAATGGCCCGCGAAGGGGCCCGGGTCATGATCTGCACATCCGCAGCATTCCGCGACACGCTTGCCGCCGCACAGGACGAAATCGAAAAAGAAACGGGGAACCGGCCTCAAGCGTTTCTGTGCGACATCAATTCCGCAGACGACATCAACCGTCTCGTTGAACACACCACCCGCACGCTGGGCGATATCTGGGCGCTCGTCAACATGTGTCCCGGACCGAAGCCGGGCCCCTTTGACGCATTTGCGGACGAAGACTGGGAAGCTGCCTTTCAGACCTGTCTGCTCTCCTATGTGCGCACCATCCGGGCCTGTCTTCCCTCCATGCGGCGGCTCGGCGGCGGACGCATCCTGAATTCCACCTCCTCATCGGTTAAAGACTGCCTTGATAACCTGATTCTCTCCAACGCCATGCGCATGGCCGTCGTCGGAATGAGCAAAACGCTCTCCTCCGAGCTCGGCCCGGATCACATCCTTGTCAACGTGATCGGCCCCGGCCGCATCGGCACAGAGCGGATCGCCAGTCTCAACGCCATGCGTGCCAGAAAGGCCGGAATCACGCCGGAGGAATACGAACGGGCAGATCTGCGTTCGTTCCCGCTGAGCCGTTACGGAACCATTGAAGAATACGGGCGTCTGGCTGCTTTTCTCTGTTCCGAAGCCAACAGCTATATTTCCGGACAGACGATTCTGCTCGACGGAGGCATGACACGGGCCTACTGATATCCTGAAATACATGGACAAAATCTGAAAAATCTGTATCAGACAAAAATACCGCAGCGCCATTCTCTCTATCCATGGCACTGCGGTACTCTCTATCTCTTCTATGCCTCCGGCTTCTCGACCTGGACAATCGCATCCTTACGCATCGGAATCCGGCAGTTCTTGTTGCTTCCGAACTCAACGATAACCGTGTCGTCCGTCATATCGATGATCACGCCGTAAAATCCGCTGGATGTCAGCACGCTGTCGCCTACCGCGACATTCGCCATCAGCTCCGCCTGTTTCTTTTTCTCTTTCTGCGACGGTCTGATTGCGATAAAATACATCAGTCCCACGATGAAGACCAGGTAAATAATCCATCCTGCTGTACCCATGTCTGTCTCTTTCTCCTTTCATCCGATTCCGCCGCCCCGCAGCGTAATCTGTTTTCTTCTGTCCGGGCTACTCCCCGGCCGCCATGCCGGCCAGCTTCTGCGCCTTGTACTCGGCATAACGGTGCTGTTCGATCGCGTTGCGAATCTCTTCCATCATTTTATTATAAAAATACAAATTATGCAAGACGCATAATCGCATCCCCAGCATTTCTTTTGCCTTAAACAGATGGCGGATATAGGCCCGCGAATAGGAACGGCAGGCCGGACAGCCGCAGCCCTCCTCGATGGGGCGCGGATCCAGCTCGTATTTTGCGTTCAGCAGATTCAGCTTCCCGTGATTCGTGTAAACGTGGCTGTGCCGCCCGTTGCGGGACGGATACACGCAGTCGAAGAAATCGACGCCCCGCTCCACCGCCTCCAGGATATTGGCCGGCGTGCCCACGCCCATCAGGTAAATGGGCTTTTCCTGCGGAAGTTCCGGCACTACCGCATCCAGAATCCGGTACATCTCCTCGTGGCTCTCGCCCACAGCCAGCCCGCCGACGGCATAGCCGTCCAGGTCAAGCTCCCGGATGGCCCGCGCGTGGCGGACACGGATATCCTCGTACACCGCCCCCTGGTTGATGCCGAACAGAAGCTGCTCCCGGTTGATCGTATCCGGCAGGGCGTTCAGCCGCGAGAGCTCGTCCCGGCAGCGCGCCAGCCAGCGCGTCGTGCGCTCCACCGACTGCTCTACGTACGCCCGGTCCGCCAGGCTGGGCGGACACTCGTCAAACGCCATGGCAATGGTCGAACCCAGATTGGACTGGATCCGCATGCTCTCCTCCGGCCCCATAAAAATGCGGTGGCCGTCGATGTGAGACTGAAAGTATACGCCCTCTTCCTTGATCTTTCGCAGCCCCGCCAGGGAAAACACCTGAAACCCGCCGGAATCCGTCAGGATCGGCCGGTCCCAGTTCATAAAGCGGTGCAGGCCGCCCATGCGGCGGACGATCCCGTCGCCCGGCCGCACATGCAGATGATAGGTGTTGGAGAGCTCCACCTGCGTGCCGATGGCCCGCAGATCGTCCGTCGAGACGGCGCCCTTGATCGCCGCCACCGTCCCCACATTCATAAACACCGGCGTCTCGATGACCCCGTGGACCGTTTTCATCCTGGCCCGCCTGGCCCGCCCGTCCCGGCTTAAAACCTGATATTCCATACGCCTCCTGCTTCTGGTCTGTCTCTGTCTCGTCTGATCCGTATTTTCCGCGCCTGTTTTCGCCGCGTTCGCGCATCCCCTTCAGGACGCTTTATTTCCCGGCCGCCGCCTTTTTGCCGCGCCGCTTGTCAAACTCGTACCACATGGAGCTGGCCAGGCAGACGGAAGAATAGGTACCGCACACGATCCCCACCATCAGCGGCAGCGCAAACTCGCGGATGGAGGAAACGCCCATCAGATACAGGACGAATACCATGATAAACGTCGTCAGGGACGTGTTGATGCTTCGCGTCAGCGTCTGCGTTACGCTGCGGTCCACGATCTCCTCGATCGTCTGAGACGGCTCCTTCGTCTTCAGGTTCTCCCGCAGCCGGTCAAAGATAACGATCGTCGCGTTGATCGAATAGCCGACAATCGTCAGCATGCAGGCGATAAAGGTCGAGCCGACCGACCAGCGGAGCGCCGCGTAGAAGGTCAGCACCACCAGCACGTCATGCACCAGCGCCAGAACCGAGCTGGCGGCAAAGGTAATCCGGCTGAAACGGAACCAGATGTAGATCAGCATGCAGATCGTCGAGAACACGACCGCGATGATCGCATCCTGGCGCATCTCCACACTGACCGCGCCGGACACGCTGTCCGCCGTGATCGTCTCGGGATCCACGCCGAAATTCTCCGCCAGCGCCTGGTTTAACGCCTCCCGCTCTTCCATGCTGAGCGTGCGCGTGCGGATGATGACCTCGTTGCTGCCGGCCACCTTCTGCGTCTGCGTTCCGGCCTCTTTCGTGATCTCCTCGATTACCGGAACGACCTCCGTCGAGATCTGCTCCAGGCTCAGATCCTCGTTAAACGTCACATTCGTCGAGGTTCCTCCCTGGAACTCCATGCTGTAATTGAGCGCGCCCTTTCCGGAGGCGGCGTTCATGCCCATGAACGCAAAGCCGGCCGCGATGACCAGCGCCGAAGCCGCAAAGCAGAACTTGCGCACGCGCAGAAACGGCAGCGGCTTCGACTCCTTCTTGATCCCGTAAAATTTCGCATCCTGCAGGCCCAGGTTGTAAAAGCAGCGCATGGCGAAACGGGTCACGAACAGCGCCGTCAGCATGGACAGCACGATGCCCAGCGCCAGCGTGGCCGCAAAGCCCTTGACCGTGCCGGTGCCGCGCCAGAACAGCACGGCCGCCGCGATCAGCGTCGTCACATTGCCGTCGATAATCGCGGAAAGCGCCCGGGAAAAGCCGGTTTTCATCGCGGAATCCACCGTCTTGCCGACTCCGATCTCTTCCTTGATGCGCGTAAAGATAATGACGTTGGCGTCCACAGCCATTCCGATGGAAAGGATGATACCGGCCACGCCCGGCAGCGTCAGCGTAATCTCAAACGCCACCAGCAGAAGCAGAATCAGGCCCACATACAGGCACAGCGCCAGCGACGCCGCCAGGCCGGGGATGCGGTACACCGCGATCATGAATACGACAACGATGAGAAATCCGACCAGGCCGGCCATCAGGCTGGTGGAGATCGCCGTCTGTCCCAGTCTGGCCCCTACCACATTCGAGCGCAGCTCCTCCAGCTCCAGGGAAAGGGAGCCGATGCGGATGGTCGAAGCCAGATTGTTGGCTTCCTCATAATCCGCCATGCCGTCGATGGAGCACTGCCCGCCCGTGATCGGCTCCTGCACGATAGGCGCCGAGATGACCTGATTGTCATAGACAATGTAGATCGGCTGTCCCACGCCGTTCGTCGTCGCCTCGGCGAAGGCCTCCGTCCCCGTCTCATTAAAGGTCAGGGAAACCACATACTCGCGCACGCCGGCGGAATCCTCCCGGATCCCGGCCTCCGCGCTCGCCACCTGCGTTCCGTCCAGAATCTGATTGCCCTCTGCGTCCACGAAGATCAGAGAACCGGGTTTTCCCAGCTCCTGCAGGATCGCATTGGCATCCGATACGCCCGGAATATCCACGTTAATGCGGTCGTTTCCTTCCTGATAAACCTCTGACTCCGTGCTGTAATTCTGCACTCTCTGCTGCAGCTTGTAAACCGTGTCCGCCATGTCCTCCGCGGACGGGTTTTCCTCCTTCGCCTGGTAGGTAATGCTGACGCCGCCCGCCAGGTCCAGGCCCAGCTTGATCTGATTCATATTGGCATAGCCGAAATATCCGGCGATTCCGATCACGATCAGCAGGATCAGGAGCCCCAAAAGCCCCTTTCCACTCTTTTCTTTCATCACTGATTCTCCTTTTTACCGGCCGTTATTCTTCTCTTACGCTTCCTCCGCCAGAGCCGCCCGGATCATAATCGCGCACTCAATCCGCTTCTTCTGCATCTCGCAGCCGATGTCGTAGGCGTCCGTGATCGAGCCGTGGAAATTCCAGGAGTTGGCCGCGCAGCCGCCGCTGCAGTAAAACCGCGCGAAGCAGTCCCGGCATTTCTCCTTGGCATAGACGTTGCACAGCTTAAATTCGTCGCGCACCGCCGTGTTCGTCACGCCCTCGTCCACATTTCCCAAAAGGAAGGCCTCGTTGCCCACGAACTGATGGCAGGGGTAGAGATCGCCCCACGGCGTGACCGCCAGATACTCGGTTCCCGAACCGCAGCCGGACAGGCGCTTTGCCACGCACGGCCCCTGGTTCAGATCAATCATAAAATGGAAGAAGGTAAAGCCCCGCCCCTCTTTCCAGCGCTTCACATACTCGGCCGCCAGCCGGTCATACTGCTCCATGATAACCGGCAGATCCTCCTCGCGGATGGCGTACGGCTCCTCCGGCGGCGCCACCACCGGCTCCACGGAAACCTTTTTAAAGCCCAGATCCGCAAAGTGCAGCACATCCTCGGAAAAATCCAGATTCCCGCGGGTAAAAGTCCCCCGCACGAAATAATCCCGCGTCCCGCGGCTTTTTGCGAATTTCTGAAATTTGGGGACGATCAGATCGTAGCTTCCCTTTCCGTTGCGGAACGGGCGCATCCGGTCGTTGACCTCGCGGCGGCCGTCCAGGCTCAGCACCACGTTGCTCATCTCGCGGTTGCAGAACTCCATTATCTCGTCGTTTAAAAGCACGCCGTTCGTCGTCAGCGTAAAGCGGAACTTCTTTCCGTGCGCCTCCTCCTGGGAACGGCCGTATTCGACCAGCTGCTTTACGACCTCCCAGTTCATCAGCGGCTCGCCGCCGAAAAAGTCCACCTCCAGATTGCGCCGCGCCCCGGAATTGGCGATCAGGAAATCCAGCGCCTTCTTTCCGACCTCAAAGCTCATCAGCGCGCGCCGCCCGTGGTACTCGCCCTCCTCGGCAAAGCAGTACCGGCAGGCCAGGTTGCAGTCGTGCGCCACATGCAGGCAGAGCGCCTTGACCACCGTCCGGCGCTTTTTAAAATCTGTCACATACTCCCGGTATACGTCCGCCGTAAAAAGCTCTTCCCGGTCAATCAGCTCCTGGATATCCGCGAGCGCCTCCCCGATCTCCTGCCCGCTGTAGCGATCCGAAAGCGCATTCTTTACCTGCGCGCAAAGTTCCTCCGGGAGCGGCGCGGGCTTTTCCATATCCGGCACGCGCTCCGCCAGGACCTGCACCGCGTCGTAGATCAGCGGATCCACCGAATGCACCGCCCCGCTGTTGACATCCAGCACCAGGTAATAGCCGTTGTTCACATATTGATGAATCACTCTTTTTCTCCTTATCCAGACATACGTAGGCAGACAACACCGCCCCCGCTTTCCGGCCGCAGGTCCCGGTCTTGTCTGCCTCTTGGGTTAAAACTCATTCACTTGTCCCGATAAACGGATCCTTTAGCGATTCTGATTCTCGCAGCTCTGATTTCCCACCGTGCAGGACGTCTTGCACGCAGACTGGCAGGAGGTCTGGCATTCGCCGCAGCCGCCCTTCTTCATGCTCTCCTTCAGGGTATTCGCGCTCAGTGTCTTTACATGCTTCATCGCTCTATCTCCTCCTTCTATAAAATAATGTTTCTTCCAAAAAGTACTACCGAATTATATCATATGTTTTTCCCCAGCGCAAGCAAAACCACATATCGCGCCGCCCCGGCGAATATATTGAAACCAAACTGAAACCTGTGAAAGGAACTCCCATGGAAAAATCCATTCTGCGGATCCTCCTTGGCGCCCTGCTTGCCGCCTATCTCGTCACAGCCCTTCTTCTTCTGGGACTGGCCTTCGGGCTCTACCGCCTGCAGCTTGACGAAAGCCAGATAAGCCTCGGCGTCAGCGCCGTCTATATTGCCGCCTGTCTCATCGGAGGCATCGTAGCCGGAAAACGGGCGCGTTCGCGCCGCTTTCTCTGGGGGCTCGCCTGCGGATCCGTTTACTTCCTGATTCTCCTGGGCCTTACCTATGCCTTTCAGAACGGATTTCACTCGGACGCCAGGGAGATCGCCCTCTCCTTTCTCATGTGCGCCGGAGCCGGAACGCTGGGCGGGATGATCAGCTGACTTGCGAAATGCGCGCCTCCCCTTTATAATAAAAGCAGTCAAACATTCTGAGCTTTTCAGCGAAAAGGAGGCGCGCTGCCATATGGGCATCATACTGGGAATCGATATCGGCGGATCCGCCACAAAGGCGGCCGGAATTGACGAAAACAACACTCTGATCGGAACGCTGCGCGTGACTGCGGATCATCCGCGGACCAGCGCCTACGGCGTCCTGGGACGTTTTCTGGAAGAACATCATCTGAAAACGGGCGATATCAGCCGGATTGCCCTCACGGGGCTCGGCTCAACCTTCTTCGACGGCGATCTGGCCTCTATCCCTACCGTCTGCGTCGCGGAAATTGACTCCATCGCCCGCGGCGGGCTGTCGATCGCGGGCCTTGCGCGCGCCCTCGTCGTCAGCATGGGCACCGGCACGGCCTTCATCCGCGCAGACGGGGAAAATATTCTCCATCTGGGAGGAAGCGGGGTCGGTGGCGGCACGCTCTGCGGCCTGGGGAAGCGCTTTCTCGGCACCGGAAACGTCCCGCAGCTCTCCGCCCTCGCTTCGGCCGGGGACCGCGCGAAGGCCGATCTGACCATCGCCGATCTGCAGGCGCGCGAAATCCCGGGACTGACCTCCCGCCTGACCGCCTCCAATTTTGGCAGAGAAACAGGCGGCTCCTCGCCTGCCGACGAGGCCGCCGCCCTCTTTAACATGATCTACGAGACCGTCGGCGTAATGGCCGCCTTTGCACTCTCCCGGGATTCCATCCGCGACGTCGTGCTGACCGGATCTCTGGCCTCGCTGCCGCAGGCAAAAGAAACCTTTGACGTCTTCAACAGCCTGCCGCAGGTCTTTGGCCCGCGCTACCTCATTCCTGAGAACGCCGCCTTTGCCACGGCCATCGGAGCGGCCCAAAGCCTTCTTTCCCCAAATCCGCAAATTCCGTGACGCCCAGGATCAGGCTACCCGCCAGGATGCACAGATCGCCCAGGTTAAAGACGACTTTTTTCAGGATCCCGATCCGGAAATTCAGATAATCCACCACATAGCCGCGCCGGAGCCGATCGCACAGATTGCTGAGCGCCCCCGCCGTCAGGAGCGCAAACCCCAGCTTCTCTCCCGTCCTGCTTCCCCGCCTCGTCAGAAGCCAGAACAGCGCGCCGGCGCTGGCGGAAGTAAAGACCAGAGGAAGCTGGCGCACCAGCTCGGGTTTCTTCTCCAGAAACCCGAAACAGAATCCCCGGTTATGGTTCCGGTAAAGCCGGATCTTTCCCCCGCCTTTCTGTGCGTCCCGCGGAAACGCCGCGGGATCCTGCGCCTCAATCCGCTCCTTGCATACATAATCCAGGCCAAACAGGCCCGCTGCCAATCCCAGATATTTCATCGCTTCCTCCATCTCCCTTCTCTATTGTTTCCGGTATTCCCGATTCTACTCCCGCATATCATAAACAAAACGCTGCCGGAGGCGTCCATGGCCAGCCAGTCGGATCCGTTTTCCGAAGAAACCGCCGCCTTTATCGTTCCCATCTATCCCTACGACGTGCCGCGCATTTTAGAATCATCCGATTCTCTCTTTGATTTTGTGAGTCCCGAATATCTGATCCGCTACCGGCCGCTTCGCGACGTCCTGCCGCTGTCCGCCGCCCGCGAAGGCTATGAATCCATCCCCAACCTCTACGCCCTGCTCGACTCCTCCATCCCGGATCTGACAGGCATCCGCCAGACGCTTGCGGCGCCCCGCCTGGGAAACGGCGGAGCCGGCGCGCTGATCGGCATCGTGGACACCGGCATCGACTATACAAGCCCGCTTTTTCGCGATCCGGACGGCAAAACGCGCATCCTGGGGCTCTGGGATCAGACCGTTCCCGGCCCCGGCCTCGCCGGTTCCGGGCCGCTGGAAGCCATCCGCTACGGAACCGTCTACCGCAAAGAGGATCTGGATCAGGCGCTCGCATCGCCCGATCCGCTCTCGGCCGTCCCCTCGCTGGACAGCGACGGCCACGGCACCAGAATGGCCGCGGCGGCGGCCGGATATTCGGAAGATCCGGCATTTTCCGGCGCCGCCCCGCAGGCCGGGCTTCTGATCGTCCGCCTCCGGCCGGCCAGCCAGTATCTGCGCGATTTCTACCTGATCCGGGACGGCGTCCCCGCCTTTCAGGAAAACGACATCATGCTGGGCGTCAAATACCTGCTTTCCGCCGCCCGGGCATTGAACCGCCCGCTCGTCATCCTGCTGGGGCTGGGGACCAACACGGGCAGCCACAACGGCACCTCGCCGCTGGCGCTCTACCTCGCCTCCCAGAACCGCTCCGGCGGCCTTGTCATCGTCACGGCCGCCGGCAACGAAACCGGCTTCGGGCACCACTACCGGGGACGCACAAAAACCGAAGAAACCTTTGAAGACGTGGAGCTTCGGGTCGGCGAAGAGGAAACCGGGTTTACCCTGGAATTCTGGGCGCGCGAATCCGAACTCTACAGCGTCGGATTCCTCTCTCCCTCCGGCGAAGAAACCGGCCGCCTGTCCGTCTCGGGCGATCCGGAGCGCCGCCTCTCCTTCCTCCTGGAGCCGACGGAGATCACGCTGACCTATGCCGCTTCCGAAGCCGCTACCGGCAGCGAGCTCATCCTCATGCGCTTTTATCTCCCCTCCCCCGGCATCTGGAAAATCCGCGTCTTTCACACGCTTTCCATTCAGGGGGAATACCACATGTGGCTGCCTGTCCGGGGCTTTATCTCCGACCGGACGTTTTTCCTGCGCCCGGATCCGGACGCCACGATTACCGATCCCGGCAATGCGGCCGCTCTCATTACCGCAGCCGCCTACAATCCGGAAACCGGCGGGATCTGCCTGCATTCCAGCCGCGGCTTTACCCGGACCGGCGCCATCAAGCCCGATCTGGCCGCGCCCGGCGCCTTCCCGCCCGCGGACGCCGCGCTGTTTCCCGCGTCCGGCCAAACGGAAGCGGATGGCGCAGCCCTCACTCCCGAATCCGAAACGGATTTTTCCTCTCTGCGCGACCAGCTTTTTGACCCGGCCGCACGGCCGCCGGAAACCTGCACCACCTCCCTGGCCGCTGCCTGCACGGCCGGCGCCTGCGCCATCCTCCTGTCATGGGCCGTCTCCAGCCAGAACGCCTACGTCGTCAACACGCCGGTCGCCAAGTCCATCCTGATCCGCGGCGCCAGACGCCGACCCGGCGCCGTCTATCCCAACCGGGAATGGGGCTACGGCATCCTCGATCTGTACCAGTCCTTTCTCGCCATGCGGGACTGACGCATCATCCGCATCGACCCGAACGCCCGGATCCAGTCCTTCCTCGCCATGCGGGACTGACGTTTCCCCGCCGGAACGCTTCCCGGGCTCCTCCGGCCCGCCGGGGCGCGAACCGTTTCCCGGCCGCCTACCCGCGCATCTCGATGCGCGGCCCGCCGTTCTTTTCCAGATAAGAACGCGTGATGACCACGGATCCGATGTCCGGATCCTTGGGAATCTCATACATGATATCCAGCATGAATTCTTCGATGATGGCCCGCAGCGCGCGGGCTCCGGTCTGCCTGCGGATCGCCTCCTGCGCAATCCACCGCAGCGCGTCATCCTCAAAAACCAGCTTAACCTCGTCCATGGAAAGAAGGCGCGTATACTGCTTCAGAATCGCGTTCTTCGGCTCCTTCAGGATGCGGATCAGCGTCTCCTCCGTCAGGCTCTGGAGCGTGACCAGGACGGGCAGCCGGCCCAGAAATTCCGGAATCATCCCGAACGCGCGCAGATCGGCCGTCGTGACCCGGCTCAGGATATCGGGATCCTCGTCAAATTCATCCTTCAGGTGCGCGTTAAAACCCATGGACGACTTCTGCCGCAGCCGCTCCTTGATGATCTCCTCCAGATCCGGAAACGCGCCGCCGCAGATAAACAGGATCTGGCTGGTGTTGACCGTCGTCATGGGCGTCAGGGCATTTTTCTGATTGGAGCCCACCGGCACGTCCACCTGGCTTCCCTCCAGAAGCTTTAAAAGCTCCTGCTGCACCGACTCCCCGCTCACGTCGCGCGTCGTCGTATTTTTCTTCTTGGCGATCTTGTCGATCTCATCAATAAAAATGATCCCGTGCTCCGCCCGCTCCACGTCGTTGTCCGCCGCGGCCAGAAGTTTGGACACCACGCTCTCGATGTCGTCGCCGATGTACCCCGCCTCCGTGAGAGACGTCGCGTCGGCGATCGCCAGCGGCACGTCCAGGAGACGGGCCAGCGTCCGCACCAGATACGTTTTCCCGCTTCCCGTCGGCCCGATCATGAGAATGTTGGACTTCTCAATCTCCGTCTCGTCCTTCTCCTCCTCGAGAATGACCCGCTTATAGTGATTATAGACCGCCACGGCGATCGCTTTTTTCGCCCGCTCCTGGCCGATCACGTACTCGTCCAGTTTCTCCTTGATGCGGTGGGGCGCCGGGATGTCCTTCATCGTCAGAGGCTTTTTCTCTGCGGCGTCCTTTTTCTTTTTGATTTTATTCTTCAGGGGAATCTCCGTGTTCTGCTGATTCCCGGCAGGGAAATCGCTGAGATTCAGATTCATATAGGGCATATTCTGCAGCTTGGACAGATCCAGCCCGTTTTTTGAAACCGAATCAAAGGCCCGCTGCATACAGTCGTGGCAGAAATTCATCCCGCCCGGCATCGTAATCATCGGCCCCGCCTTACTCTCCGGCCGGCGGCAGACGTAACAGATCTTCTCATACTCGTCCTGCGCGCCGTCGTCTCTCTTATCCTGTCGGTCTTCCATTTTTCTCCTCCTGTCTCCCGCTCCGTAAAACCTGAGATCCGAGTGCCGGGGCCGCGCCCTGACACCGGTACCACAGTCCGATTTTAGCATAGATTCCGCTTCCCTGTAAAGAAAAGAAACGGGCATCCCGAACGCCATTTCCTTGCGTTCGGGATGCCCTCTCCCTTTCCGTACCTGCGCACTTACTCGCCGTCCTGCGTTTCCTGCGCGCTGTCCGAATCCGCGCGGTATCCCAGCGTGACGGAAACTTCTTTCTCCACATAGGAGCCGTCCTCCAGCCGCTGTACCGTCAGCGTAACCGTCGTCCCTCCTTTATAGTAAGTCAGAAGCCGCTGCAGCTCCTCGCCGGTTCTCACCCGCTCGCCGTCGAATTCCGTAATGATGTCGCGCTCCCTGAGCTCTGAGCCGGCTGCCGCGCCGCCCTCCACAATCTTATATACATAGATGCCTTCCGGCATTCCGAACGCCTGCGCCATACGGCTGTCGATGTTCTGCAGCTGGATTCCCAGATAACCCTGTTCGTCCTCAGCCACCTCGATCTTGGTCGTGCGCGTCATCAGATCGTCGATGATCTCCTTTGCCTCGGAGATGGGGATCGCATAGCCGACGCCTTCCACGTCCGTATCGGCATATTTGGCCGCGTTGATCCCGATGACTTCCCCCTGCATATTCAGCAGCGCGCCGCCGCTGTTGCCGGGGTTGATTGCCGCGTCTACCTGAAGGAGCGTCCGCTCCACGCCGTCGATCGTGACCTTCTTATTCAGCGCGCTGACATAGCCGACCGTAACCGACTGGCCCTGCCCCAGCGCGTTGCCGATAGCCACCACACCCTGGCCCAGCTTCAGGCTGTCCGAATCGCCCAGCTGCGCTACCGTGATCTCGTCCTTCGTCTCCTGCGGGATATCCTGAATCTGCACGGCGATGACCGCCAGATCCGAATTGGAATCCGTCCCCTTGATCGCCGCCGCCACGCTGGTACCGTCGATAAAGGTAACCGACATCTCCTCCGAATCCTCTACCACATGGTTATTCGTCACAATCAGAAGCTCGTCGTCATTCTGTCCGACGATAATGCCGGACCCGCTGCTGGGAACCTCATACTGCTGTTCGCCGAAGAACCAGTTCTGCTGCGTATAAATCATCGTATTGTTGATCGCGACCACAGACGGCATCGCCTTATCGACGATCGCCGACACGTCGTTCCCCGTCGAAACAGGCACCGCATCCGTCGTGCTCCCCGTCTGCGGCGCGGCCGTCTCCGCCTGCGCAATCTGCTCTGCTTCGCTCTCCGCCTGCGCCGGCTGCGGCAGCAGGCGATCCGCCGCGACATGAACGCCGGCCATCGTTCCTCCGGCCACACAGCCGAACAGCACGCCGGCCGCCACGATGCCCGCCGCCCGTCTGGCTAACGTTTTCCCGCCGCGCCTGCGCCGCTCCGGCCCGCCGTCGTACGACCCGTTCAATCCGGTTCCCGCTCCGCCCGCGTAAGAGCCGCCTGCTCCGGTTCCTGCTCCTCCCGCATATGAGCCGCTTCCGTACGCGCCATACCGGGAACGCTCATAAGCATTCTCCGAATAATCGCCTTCCGTATAGTTCAGATCACTGTCTCTGCTTTCTCTCTCCTGATACATCACAAACCCTCCTCGTTCGCATCTATCTGTCCCGATCCGGACTGCGGCTTTCCGCCGGGCGTCCCGCCCGAGCCGCTCTGCCGGATCCTCTTTCTTTCTTTACACGCCATAGTTTAACAGGTAATTGTGATCGTTCTGTGAAAAAAAAATCATAATTATGTGTTTTTATACTTTTCAGCCGTTTCCTTCTCCGATATACTGGAAGAAAAAAGGCCGGTGCGCGAAGGCGGGATCCCCGTGCGCAGGCGGCGAAAGGAGAAACAAATATGACGACACAGGCATCCGTGCGCATCCGCAGAGGGGAAGGACGTTCCCTGAAGGCCGGCGGCATGTGGATCTACGATAATGAAATTGAAGAAGTCCGCGGGACCTATGAAAACGGGGACATTGTAACCGTCGAGGATTTTGACGGCTACGTCCTGGGCTATGGATTTTTCAATCCCCGCTCCCGCCTGGCCGTGCGGATTCTGTCGCGCGACAAGAACGCCGTGATCGACGAGGCATTTATTGAGATGCGCGTGCGAAACGCCTGGGAGTACCGCAAGCAGACGGTAGACACGAAAAGCTGCCGCCTGATCTTCGGGGAAGCCGATTTCCTTCCCGGCATCGTCGTCGACAAATTTTCCGACGTGCTGGTCGTGGAATCCCTGGCGCTGGGCATCGACCGTTTAAAGCCTCTGATCCTGGACGCGCTCCGGCGGGTGCTGGCCGAAGATCAGATTCCCATCCGCGGCATCTACGAGCGAAGCGACGCCAAAGTGCGCCTTCTGGAGGGGATGGAGCGCTTTAAGGGCTTCATCGGCGAACCGTTCGACACCAATGTGGAAATCGAGGAAAACGGCGTCCGCTATCTGGTGGACGTAAAAGACGGCCAGAAGACCGGTTTCTTCCTTGATCAGAAATACAACCGGCTGGCCATCCAGCGCCTCTGCCGCGGCAAGCGGGTGCTGGACTGCTTTACCCACACCGGCTCCTTCGCCCTGAACGCCGCCGTTGCCGGCGCCAGCCAGGTAATCGGCGTGGACGCATCGGAGGCCGCCATTGAAATGGCCCGCAGAAACGCCGGGCTGAACGGCGTTCTGGACGTCGCCGAATTTCGCTGCGCCGACGTCTTTGAACTCCTCCCGCAGATGGAAAAAGCGGGAGAATCCTTCGATGTCGTCATCCTGGATCCTCCCGCCTTTACCAAGTCGAGAAACTCTGTAAAAAATGCCGTGAAAGGCTACCGTGAAATCAATGCCCGCGGCCTGCGCCTCGTCCGCGACGGAGGCTTTCTGGCCACCTGCTCCTGCTCGCATTTCATGACGCCGGAGCTGTTTGCCAAGACCATCCGCGAGGCGGCCGCCGGCGCGCACCGCCGCCTGCGGCAGGTCGAATTCCGCACGCAGGCCGCCGACCATCCCATCCTCTGGGCCGGGGACGAGACTTCCTATTATCTCAAGTTCTATATCTTTCAGGTCGTCAAAGAGCGCTGACCGCCGCTTTTAATTTCCCATCGGGCCGGAGTACTCGATCCGGGTATCGCTCCCCGACACCGTACTGCCCGGAGCCAAAATGATCCCCGTATCGGTTCCGGCTCCCGGCCCGGCGGCCGCCGGGCCGGAACTACCCGAATTTCCTCCCGGCTCCGACGCGCCCGGGCTGTTTCCTGAGCCGCTTCCCGGCCCCGGCGCAGCCGTGCCTTCCGCCGGACCGGATCCGGGAGCCGGCGTTCCGGACGGGCTTTCGCTTCCGGACGGACGGCCTGCCTGCGTCTCCTCATACGGGCGCGTCCCGTCCGGATAGCGGCCGCTCTCTCCCGTCTCCTCATATGGGCGCGTTCCGCCCGGATACCAGCCGCTCTCTCCCGTCTCCTCATATGGGCGCGTTCCGCCCGGATACCGGCCGCTCTCTCCCGTCTCCTCATACGGGCGCGTTCCGCCCGGATACCGGCCGCTCTCTCCCGTCTCTCCGTACGGGTACGTCCCGCCCGGATACCGGCCGCTCTCTCCCGTCTCTCCGTACGGGTACGTCCCGCCCGGCCGCAGGATCAGATTGCCCTGCTCATCCGTCTCATATTCCCGGTTCCCGCCGGATTCCGCAGTCTCCCGCTCCCGGCTCTCTTCTTCCAGGTTTTCTTCCAGAGACTGCTCCGCCTCCCTGGTCTCCTCCCTGCCGGATGAGCCCGAACCGCCCGTATGGCTGTTGCGGGCATTCTGAACGTCCGCCAGGATTTTCTGGCTGATTGTTTTTACCTGCTCTGTCGTCCCGTAATTCTCATCGCCGAACAGGAACGCGTGCAGTTTCGTTACATTCGTCTCCAGCGTCTGCGGGATCACGCAGGCGCCCTTGCTCCCCATATTGGCCTCGCTGATGTCGGCCGGAAAGCCCATCGTCTCCGTCAGATGGTATTTGCTGATGCTGCGCCCCATCCTCAGCAGATCCTCCATGTCCGCGCTCGTCGCCACCTGCGGAAATACCGTCTGGATCACGTTATTGACGGTTGCCCAGTCCGCCTGCTTGAGCTTTTCAAAGGCCAGGGAAATAACCTTCCGCTGCCGCTCCGTCCGGGCGTAATCCGTGTCCATCAGCCGCAGGCGGCCGTAGGCGACTGCCTGTACGCCGTCCAGATGGTTCATGCCCGCCGATTTCAGCTGCGTCGATCCCAGCCCCGTCGCCTTGACCGTCTCCGAGATAAACGCATTGATATAATAAAACTCCGAACGGCTGATCTCCACGTCAATCCCGCCCAGCAGGTTGATGGCGTCCGCCACCGCCTTCCAGTTAAACGTCGCGTAATCGTCGATGTCCAGATCCAGATTCTTGTTGAGCGCCTTGACGGCCTGTTCCGGCCCGCCCTGCAGGTAGGCCGCGTTGATCTTGTTGTATGAATCGCGGTCGTTGATATTCAGGTATGTGTCGCGGTACACCGATACCAGGCGGATCTCGCCCGTCCCCTGATCGATGTTGCAGATGATATTGACGTCCGAATTATTGCCTTTTCCCACCGACTCGTTCCGGCTGTCCACGCCGAACACGGCAATCGTCCAGTAACCCTGCATCTGCTCCTGCTTTTCCTCGGAGATCTCCACATTCTTGATTTCTTCCGGATCCCAGGGAAGACGCTGCATCAGATCCAGGCGGCTTTTGACATAAGAATAGCCGGCGAAAACCAGCACGCCGATCAGAAGCAGAACCTCCAGGAAAATAATGCCGATCTTTCTTCTACGGTTTTTCGCCCTGCGGCGCGCAGGATTCTGATAAATACTGTTTTTCTCCGCGCCGTCCTGATCTTCCCGCTCCGACCGCTTCTTCTTTCTGCCAAAGCCGCCGCTTTCCTTCTTTTCCTCCCGCCGTTTCGCCCGCGACGCGCCGCGGTTAGAGGCGCGGCTTCCCGTATCGTACGGATCGCCGGCATAGCTTTCTTCGGCGTACTCCATCCAGGCAGAGCTCTCTGCGCGGCGGCCCCGATCCGGAAAGGAGTCCGTGATCAGACTAAGCCCGGGGTGTTCATACCCGGGCTCTGCATTTCTTCTGCGGCCGGCTTCCCGATCCCACGTCCGCTTCACGGTCTGCCTGCCTCTGCTCCTTCCCTGGCGGGAGCGCTCTCTTCCCTCTTCATTTCCCATATGTCTCTCGTCCTCCTGCGCCCTGCCCGATCCTCCTAATAGGCGTTTTTATTGATAAAGCCCTTGAAAAACGTCAGAAACAGGATCTTGAAATCAAAGCCCAGCGTCCAGTTCTCAATATAATAGAGATCGTGCTCAATCCGCCTGGTAATCGAGGTGTCCCCCCGGTACCCGTTGACCTGAGCCCAGCCGGTCATCCCCGGCCTGACCTGATGCTTGATCATGTAGCGCGGAATCTCTTCCTTGAATTTTTCCACGAAAAACGGCCGCTCCGGTCTCGGCCCTACCAGGCTCATATCGCCCCGCAGGACGTTAAAAAGCTGCGGCATCTCGTCGATGCTGGTCTTGCGGATAAAGCGCCCGATCGGCGTGACCCGCGGATCGCCCGGCGTCGTCCACTGGCTTTTCTCCCTGGCCGCCGGCTGTACCTCCATGGAACGGAACTTGTACATTTTAAACGGTTTGTTGTGAAGCCCTACCCGCTCCTGGCTGAAAAGGACCGGCCCCGGCGAGGTCAGCCGGATCACGATGGCCGTGACAAGCATGATCGGCGAAAACAGGATCAGCGCCACGACCGCGCCAAACAGGTCGACCAGGCGCTTGACCATGGCGTTCGGCAGGCTGGTCAGCGGCACATGACGGATGTGAATGATCGGCAGCCCCTGCAGATCCTCCATGAACGGCCGCGTGGGAATAAAATTATAGTAATCCGGCACAAATTTCGTGTGCACGCCGGACTTCTCGCAGCCGGCCACGATCCGCTCCAGCTTTTCGTATTCGCGGATGCTCAGCGTGATGGCGATCTCATCCAGCGTATTCAGTTCCAGAATCGTATTGAGATCCCGGATCTTGCCGATTACCCGGACCCCCTTATATTCTTTCCCCCATTCCTCGTGATCATCCAGGATTCCGCGGATTTTGTATCCCCATTCCGGATTGGCGTTCACGCGGTCGATGAAGCCCTCCGCCGCCCGGCTGTAGCCGACCAGCAGAAGATGCTTCTGATTATAGCCCTTCGAGCGCATGGAGCGAAGCACCGTGCGCAGGAAATTGCGGAACAGAACCTCCGCCGTAATGTTGATCCCGTAAAACAGGAACACCATCGGACGCGAAAAGTTCTGAAAATATTCGTTTTTACCGCCCAGATACAGGACCAGGGAGATAACCAGCAGGCCGATCGTGTTGGCCTTGAACAGATTGGCCAGCTCCACGCGCCGTCCCTGCACCCGCTTGGGCGTATAGAGATGGAAAAAAGCGTACAGAATCAGGTAGGACGGCACAATCAGGACGCCGGCGCCCAGATAAAACAGCGCCATAACCGTCTTGTTGTGCGTCGTCACATGAAACCAGGGCGTACCGTTTACAATAAACCATGCCAGCGCATAGGAAAACAGGATGACAAGCGCATCCAGCACGACATGGAAATGATTCAGCCGCTTCTGATTATCTTTGATCATCGTATCTCACCTGATTCTGTCAATCTTGCAACCCTTCGCGCCCTAGTTCGCCGATCCGGGGCCGGCGGACGGGCCGCTCTGCCCGGAAGGCCCGGATCCCTGCGCTCCGGTATCAACCGGGCTCTTGAGCGAAGAACCGCCGCTGTCCGGGCTCTGTGCGCCGGGGCCGGTCGCCGCTTCCGTCTCACGGCTTCCCGAGGTTTCCCGGCTCCCTGACGTCTCGCGGCTTCCCGAGGTCTCGCGGCTTCCTGACGTCTCGCGGCTTTCCGAGGTTTCCCGGCTTCCCGAGGACCCCGCGCCGGGGCCGGTCGCCGCTTCCGTCTCTCTCTCAATCGGACGGCCCGCCGCATCCGTCTCTACAGGGCGCGGCCGCGTGGACGAACCTGCGCCGGGACCGGTCGCCGTCTCGTCATCGCCGGGACGGTAGCCGGGGCCGCGGGAAGAACCATCCTCCTCATCCCAGTTCTCGTACCATTCTTCATCCCAGCCGTCCAGCCAGTCCTCCGGCGGATCCGAGAGCGGCTCTCCGTTGGGCCCGGTCTCCCAGGTCTCCTCCGTCGAAGATTCTTCCGTCGAGGATTCCTCGGTCGAGGATTCCTCCTCCGTCTCCGCCGTCGCCTGCTGCGCCGCATACTCCGCGGCCGCCTTCTCCGACTGGCGCTCCTGCGCCCGCCTGATGTAGGACGCCGCGCTGATGCCCTGATCGACCGGCACATGGCCGATTACCTTGCCCGCTTCCGTCATGCCCGTCACGCTGGCAATGTAATCGCTGTACTCCTTCACGTTGTCCGGCACCTCGTAGTTCTCCGTGCCATAGAGGAATTTGTGCAGCTCCTGCACGTTAAACTCCAGCGTCTGCGGGATCACGCAGTCGCCGATCTTGCCGATGTCCGCCTCGCCCCGGGCGGAGGGGAAGCCGGCCGTCTCTCCCATGTGATAGCTGGTAATATTGCGCGCCAGCGGGATCAGATCCGTAATGGTAATGTTCGTCGCCAGCTGCGGCATAACCGTCTGAATGATACAGTTCAATGTATTCCAGTCCGCCGTCTTGGCTTTCTCAAAGGCCTTTTCCAGAATGATGCGCTGCCGCTCCGTGCGCGCGTAATCCGTGTCTCCCAGACGCAGACGGCCGTAAGCCACCGCCTGCACGCCGTCCAGGTGCACGTCCCCGGCGTGGGTCAGCTGCGTGGAGCCGATGCCCGTCTCCGCCACCGTCTCGCTGATATAGGCGTTGATCCAGGAAAACTCGTTTTCACTGAGGGTAATATCCACGCCGCCCAGCAGGTTGATGGCATCCGCCACCGCCTTCCAGTTAAAGGTCGCGTACTGCGTGATATTGAGGCCCAGGTTCTTGTTCAGCGCCTTGACGGCCTGCTCCGGCCCGCCGATCGCGTAGGCCGCATTGATCTTATTATAGGAATCTTTGTCGCTGATATTCAGGTATGTATCGCGGAATACGGAAACCAGCCGGATCTCGCCGGTTTCCAGGTTAATGTTCGCGATCAGATTCACGTCGGCGTTCGTTCCCTTCCCCACGTTCATCTTTCCGTTCTCGCTTCGCGAATCCACACCGAAGCAGGCGACGGTCATGTAACCCTTCATCCCCTCCAGCTGTTCCTCGGTCAGGTTCAGGTTCATAACCTCTTCTTCGTTAAATTCAATCTTCTGCAGCGCTCCGAACGTCCGCTCATACAGGTACCAGAACGCGCCGACTAACAGCAGCAGCACAATGGCCGCAATCTCCGCCGCGATGATCAGCTTTCTCTTCCGCTGCGCCGCGCGCCGGCTCTGCAGGCGATGGGAGGACTGGCCGTTTCTCCGGCCGCCCGAACCGCCGCGCGGCCCGCTGTAGCCGGATTTAAACATCTCCGATCCGTCTGCGTACCGGCTGCTTTTCTCCTCCGTCCCCGCGGCGCGCGTCCGGCGCTCCCCGGAGCCCGTGCGCCGGGTGCGGCGCTCCGATTCCGTCCCGTATTCCGACCCGCCGCGCAGGGAAGCTCTCCGCTGCTCCCGGCGGGCCCTCATCCGTTCCAGCTCGTCGTCTTCGTAATTCATAGATATCCTCAACTCTCCTTTTCCTGATGGCCAAACCGCCGGGCGGTAAATTCATAAACGTAAAGGAAGGCCCCGGCGATCAGCTCCGCCTCGATCGCGGCGTAATTCCTGAAATGCGCCGGATTGTATCTGACTCTCCGGCAGCGATGCGCCGTCCGGATCCCCTCAAAAAAGCCTTCCAGATAGTCCTTTTCAAACCCCAGCTTTCTGAAAAACAGATATTTCAGAAACACTCCCGCCGCAATCGGCGCCGCGTTCAGAAGAAGCTGGAGCGGCGGCATATTCTTATAATTCAGATACACATTATTGCGCGCCGCCAGCTTTACCTTGAACGAATTGTATTTGGAGCCGCTCGTGCCGCTCCCCACATGCCAGACGAGCGCCGCCGGCCAGTAGAGATTATCGTAGCCCGCAATCCGAGCCCGGTAGCCCACGTCGATGTCCTCCAGATAGGCAAAGTGCATCTCGTCGAAATATCCGATCTCGTCAAATACGTCCCGCCGGTAGATCGCCGCTCCCGCGCAGGCTGAAAACACACGGCCCGGCCGCCGGTACCAGGTAAGCTTCTGACCCACGCCCCGCTGATACGCCCAGCCGAGGATCGAATACATATCTCCCGTGTCATCCAGTCGATCCGGATGGTACATCTGAATCATCCGGCTGCTGACCGAAAAAATCTTCTCCGACTGGCCGATGGCCCGCACCAGCTCCGCCACGAAATACGGGCTGACCCGCACGTCGTTATTGAGCAGAATCACGTACGGCGTATCCGCCGCCCGGATCCCCCGGTTGACCGCCCCGGAAAACCCGGTATTTTCCGGCAGGAAAATCGTATCAATCTGTTTCTCCCGCAGCCATTCGGCGCTTCCGTCCGTGGAGCCGTTGTCTACTACCAGGATCCGAAAAGCCGGATAACTCTGATCCCGCAGCGAGCGGATGCAGGGCTCCAGAAATTTCATCCCGTTGTAATTGGGAATAATGACCGTCGTTGTAATTTCCATGTTCTCCATGCCTTTTCCTGTCCCGCTGTCCTAAACCTCCAGATGATACGGCTCGCCGATCTTTTCCTTCTTCAGATCCCGCAGGGCAAAATTCGATTTGCGCAGCGTCAGATTCGGATTGTAATACGGGTCGCCGTCCCTGAGAATCCCGGGCCACTTGTCCGCGAAGATCCGGATCTCCCGGTTAAAGCGGGCCACCTTCTCCGGCGTATCCTCCAGGCCTCTGGACTTGGATTCATAGTGATAGAGCAGCGCGTAGGGGTTGTAGACCACCAGCTTTCCCGCCGCCCTTACCTTCATACAGTAATCGATATCGTTAAACGCAATGGCCAGCTCCTCCGAGAAGCCGCCCACCCGCTCAAACAGGCTCTTCTTCGTCATCATGCAGGCCGCCGTGACCGCGCTGTAATCCTGCGTGCTCATGGCCCGGTGGAAGTAGCTGTTCTCCGCCTGATGCAGGCCGATGAAGGTATGGCCGGCAATGCCGCCGAAACCGACTACCACGCCGGCGTGCTGGATCGTATTGTCCTGATAGAGCAGCCGCGCGCCCACCGCGCCCACGTCGTCGCGCTGGCACAGCCCCAGCATCTCCTCGATAAAAGAGGGCGCGATCAGCTCCGTATCATTATTTAAAAAGAGAAGATATTCCCCTCTGGCAAACGTCTCGCCAAAATTATTGATGGCGGAGTAATTAAACTCCCGCTCCCAGCGGACCACGCGCACATTGGGAAATTCCTTTGCCAGCGCTTCGTAATACGCAAACGTCTCCGGCAGCGTACTGTTGTTTTCCACTACCAGAATCTCCAGATTCTTATAGGTCGCCCGCGTCAGAAGCGCCCGGACGCAGGTGTCCAGATCCGCGCTGTGATCCTTGTTGGGAATGATGACCGACACCAGCGGCCGATCCTTGATCCGGTACACCGTGTGGTAAATCCCGTAATCCACGCCCTTTTCCACGCGCTCCGCCTCAATTCCCACGCGCTCATAATGCGCCAGGATCGCCCGCGAACCGGCCTCGAAGGCATAGAGCTTGCTCTGCGGATTGCTGGCCGTGGAATCCTTATGACAGCGCCAGTGATAGAGCACCTTCGGAATATGGCAGATTTCCTTCGCCTGTTCCGTACAGCGGAAAATAAAATCATAATCCTGCGCGCCGTCAAATTCCTGGCGGAAGCCGCCCACCCGCGCCACCAGGTCGTGGCTGACCACAAACAGATGGCAGATGTAATTGACGCTTCGCAGCAGATCAATATTGAAATCCGGCTTGAAATGCGGGTCAAACAGCGCGCCGCCGTCCATATCCAGCTTATCCTCGTCCGAATACAGGCAATCGCACTGCGGATGCTCCGTTACCGTGCGCGCACACTCGTAGAGAGCGTCCGGCGTCAGCTCGTCGTCGTGATCCGCCAGCACGATAAAATCCCCCGTCGCCATGTCCATGGCCGCGTTGGTATTGCCCGCGATCCCTTTATTTTCTCCCAGGATCACATACTTAAACCGCCGGTCCCGCGCGGCATAGCGGCTCAGCACGCGCTCCAGGCTCTGCCCGGCCGGACTTCCGTCCGCCACGCAGACCTCCCAGTTTTCATAGGTCTGCGCCTCAATGGAATCCAGCATTTCTTTCAGGTAGCGCTCCGGCGTGCGGTAAACCGGAATCACGATCGAGAACTTCGGCATGAACTCAAACCGCGCCGCCCGCTGCGCTTCAAGCGCCTCCTCCGACGGCTTCGTCAGCTCATACCACTCGGCATAATCGTAATCGTTGTCGATCCCCTGCAGCTTGTGCCGCGATTTCAAAACCAGCGCGCGAAACCCGTTTTCCTTCCAGAAATCCATGCAGACGCGCACCGTCTCCATGTTCATCAGATCCAGGATCTTGCGCATCCGCTTGTGGGCCACGCTGCTCCGCCTGCGGATCAGCTCCTCATTATATTTAACGCGGATCTTGCGCTTCCCCCCGCAGATGACCAGATAATAATCGCGGCCGCGCTCATAGGCAAACTGGATATCAAATCCCAGCTCCCGTTCCACCGTGCGCCCGAAATAGATCTGGCTTACGTCGTCCCGGCGCGTCGCGACGTACTGAAACGGAACCGGACGCCGGGAAGCGTCCTCTACCCGGTAGGTAATGACGGCGTCCGGCGTCTTCCCGATAGCCCAGCCGTTGAGCTGTATGGAATTTTCCCGTATCCTTACCACGTCTACGTTATATTTCATGCGTCCTCTTTCTCATCCTGCTCCCCGTCAAAATTAATCCGCTCCTCCTCTACCACGAGGGGACGTTTCATTACCCGGGAATTGATCGACAAAATATATTCTCCTACCAGACCGATAAAGAAAATCTGCACCGACCCGAGGAAGCACATGCCGATCAGAAGCGGGGCCATGCCGGCCGGGAAATCATACCAGTAAAGAAGTTTCATGATCAGATACACAAACGCCACAATGATACTGACCAGCGCGCAGAAGCTCCCCGCGATGGTCGCCAGCCGCAGGCCCACCTTGGTATAGGAGGTCACGCTCAGCATGGCCGCATCGTATAGCTTATAAAAATTGTTGTGCGTCTTGCCCGCCCGTCTCTGCGGCTGCACATAGGGAATCTCCTTGCGCTTGTAGCCCAGCTCCGCCACGATCCCGCGCAGAAACGGCGTCGGATCGTCCAGCCGGCGCAGGATCTCGATAAAATCCCGGTCATAGAGCCCGGAACCCGTAAAATGCTCGATCTGCTCCACGTCCGACAACTTCTTAATCATTTTGTAATAGAACGTGCGCAGCCCGTACATCACGGGATTCTCGCGGCTTCCCGTCTTGATGCCAATGACAATCTTGTAGCCGTTCTCCCATTCGCGCACATACTGGGGAATCAGCTCCACCGGGTCCTGAAAATCCGCCACCATGCTGATCACGCAGTCCCCCGTGACCTGCAACATCCCGTAATACGGAGAATTAAACTGCCCGAAATTCTTCGCGTTGAAAATCGCCTTAATCCGCCGATTCTCCCGGCAAAGCTCCCGGATAATCGGCCGCGTGCGGTCCGTCGAGTCGTTGTCAATGAAGACCAGCTCGTAATCATATTCCGGCAGATCCCGTTCCATCGTCTCCACAACCGCCTGGCTGATGGGGCCTACATTTTCCTCCTCATTAAAGCAGGGAATCAAAATACTGATTTTCTTCATCAGAAATTTCTCTCTTTTCTCCGCAGCCTGTCGTCCGCGCGGCTTACCGCGCGCTCTTTTTCGCGCTTCTATTTATTCTAAACGCCTTTTTTCTATTTGACAACCTACAATTTTCTTAATATGTTACGGATTCCTTTCTCAAAACCGACCTGCGGCCTCCAGCCCGTGACGCGCTCCAGCCTGCGGGTATCCGGGATCAGGTTCACAATTCCTTCCGCGTTGGGCGGATGAACGCCGTACACCATCTCCCCCCTGCACCCGCAGAGGCGGTAGATCTCCTCCACAAATCCCTTAAGCGGCCCCGTCTCTTCCATGGGGCCTCCCAGATTGTATACACAGCCTTCCGCCTCCAGCGAACCGCCGTACGCGGCCAGATCGGAAAGCGCGCACGCCGCGTCTTCAATATAGAGGAAATTCCACAGCTGCGTGCAGGCGGAGAGCTCCATCCGGCCGCCCGCAAGAAACGTCCGGATACAGGAGGACACCAGCGACCACGGATGATCGCCCGGCCCGTAGACACTGAAAATCCGCACATGGCCGTAATCCAGAGACAGCTCCCGGCACAGTTTGCGGCCCCGGTTCAGCACCTCCAGCTTGGCCCGCCCGTAGGGCGAAGCCGGACGACAGGGCGCCGTCTCGTCCGTCAGGCTGCCGCGCAGCCCGTACTCTGCCTGAGATCCGGTAAACAAAAACCGCGCGCAGCCCAGCTCCTTCGCCACGCGGATGGCCGCCAGCGCATCCGTCACACTCTGCGCCTGTACCTCCTCCTTCCTGCGCGAATCGCTCCCCGCGCCGTGCCAGCCCATGTGAAGAAACACGTCGCAGGGGCCGTCTATCCGCTCCGGAAGGCCGCAGAGCCGTCCCAGATCACAGGGCAGCACCGTTAGCCCGTCCGGGAACGCCCCGTCCTCCTTCAGAAGATCCGTTTTCTGCGACTGTTCCCGCACCACCGCGACAACCTCATGTCCTCTCTTCAAAAGCTCTCTGACCGCGCCCAGCCCCACAAAGCTGGTCGCCCCGGTAACCACGATTCTCATCCTGCCGGAACCGTCCTTTCTCTTCTTTTCCCTGTAGCCGCCGTTTACCGCAGACGCGTCATTCCCCAATCCGCAGCCTGCCGCAAACGCGTCATTCCTCAATCCGCAGCCTGCCGCGAACACGTCATTCCCAGAATCCGCCGTTTACCGCAGGCGCGTCATTCCCGGATCCGCGGGATCAGCATGATACGATCCATCTCTTCATCCGGCAGAAACGGCGCCAGATCTTCCAGCGGCGGCGAAACCATCGTGCCGTCCGGCAGGCGCTTGGAAGCCGACTTCGGCTCGAAATTCTGATCCAGCGTCACAAACACCTCGCAGATGGCCGGCCCTTCCATGGCAAGCAGCTGTTCTGTTTTTTCCCCGATCTCCGCATTGTTGTGGATGGAAACATACGGGAACCCGTAGGCCCAGGCCAGCTTCTCCATGCTGGGGAAGCTCAGATCCCCGCTGTCTGTCCCCACTCCCACCAGGGGCTCGCCGAAGAAATTCTTCTGCGTCTGGCGGATCGAGTGATAGCCTCCGTTGTTAATCACAAAAATCTTGATCGGCATCCGATGGCTGATTACCGTCTCCAGCTCCTGCAGATTCATCTGAATGCTGCCGTCGCCCGTAATGAGAATAATATCCTGGCTGTGATCGGCCACGCAGGCCCCGATGGCGGCCGGAAGGCCGTAGCCCATGGAGGCAATTCCGGAATTGGAGATAAAACGCTGCCCCTTCTTGACCACGTTCCCGTGGCCGCAGACCACGTTGGCAGAACCATTCCCCACGACCACAATCTGATTTTCCTGCAGGCGCAGGCTCATCTCGCGGGCAAACGCATAGACGTTGGCCTGCGTCTTCGTCCCGCCCTGCAGATGGCGGGGCAGCACGACCGGATAATCCCGTTTCCAGCCCTGGCAGAGAGAAAGCCATTTCTCCTGCGTCGTCCGGAACGGTTCCGCGATGGGCGCCGCGCCCCGGTCCGTCCCCTCCGCGTCCAGCACCTGCTCCATCACGGTCAGCAGATCGCGCACATCGGCGTGCAGCGGCATATCCACATGCAGCGTCGGCTTCTTTAACTCCTCGGCGTCAATATCGTTCACGATCACGTAGGCCGCCCGCGCCCAGGTCGTAAAGCGGTATCCCACCTGGCGGAAGCTCAGCCGGCTTCCCAGCGAAAGCACCAGATCGCTGTTCTGAATCGCAAAATTGCCCGGACGGTCGCCGACGTTCCCGCCCTTTCCGATGTAGAGCGGATGATCGTCATAAATGCAGTCGATGCTGTCCGCCCCGGTTACCACCGGGATCCCCAGTTTCCCGGCCACGCGCAGGAACACCTCGTGAGCCGCCCCGATGCGGATGCCGTTTCCCGCGTTAATCACGGGACGCTCTGACGTCCGCACCTTCTCAATCACGGCGCGGGCCGTTTCCCACGTTACCTTCGGCGGCAGCGCAGCCCGGTACTCGCCCCGGCCGGCCGTATCCTCCGGAATCTCGGCCGCAGAGCATGCCGCCCAGCCGGTCCCTCCGGCCTCGTAATCCGCCCGGTCAAAACCGATCAGCTCTTCGGTCTCTACCACGGCCGCCTGCACGTTCAGCGGGATATCCAGCCAGACCGGGCCCGGCCGGCCCGCATACGCCAGATACAGCGCTTTTTCCAGGCAATACCGGATCCGCATCGGGTCGATGATCATCTCGCAGTATTTCGTCATATTGGCCACGGACCGCGTAATATCAAATTCCTGATCGCCCATGGCCCGCAGATGCAGGCCCGTGCTGCGCGCCATGGTATCATAGCGCACCTGGCCGGAAAGGACCAGCATGGGGATGGAATCCATGTAGCCGCCGGCCACTCCGTTCATCGCGTTGATGCCGCCCGGCCCCGTCGTCACGCACACCGCCGCGATCCGGTTGTGAATGCGCGCGTACGCCTCCGCCGCCATGGCGCAGGCCTGTTCATGATGATTGTACAGGCAGCAGAGCCCTTCCTGATGCCCCAGCGCGTCGTCCAGGTGCATGGCGCCGCCGCCCGTGATCATAAACACATCCCGGATTCCCGCCTCCACCAGTTTTTCTGAAATATAATTGGAAACCTTTTTCTTCATCGCCGTATTCTCCTGTTATCCGCCAAACCGGTTTTTTCATATGTCTCGCTAAGTGCTCAGGTATGACTCGCACTAGGCTCGAAAACACCTCGCCAAGTGCTCATAGTATACCATATCTGGGAAGTTCCTGCTTGTTTTTTTTCGCTTTCTTTTTTATAATTGCCATATATTTTAAAGAAGGGAAGGGATTTACATCATGAGCGGACAGACGGTTTTTCCGGGGCAGGACGGCCGGCGCCCTTGTTTTCGCGGCGTCCTCTTTGATCTGGACGGCACGCTTCTTGATACGGCAGAGGGCGTCCTGGCCAGCGTACAGTATACCATCGAGACAATGGGCTACCCGTCTCTTCCCGATGAGATCCTGCGCGCCTTCATCGGGCCGCCCGTCAAGCAGTCGCTGATCCGGGCCTACGGAATCGGCGAAGAGGAGGCGCAGCGGGCCACCCAGGTATTCCGCGGCCGCTATAAGGATCACGATCTGTTCCGGGCCGTTCCCTATCCGGGAATCCCAGAACTGCTTAAGCGCCTCCGATCAAACGGCTTTCACATCGGCGTCGCCACGCTCAAGCGGGAGGACTACGCCATCTCGCTGCTCGAACATTTTGGCATCGCCGCGCTGTGCGATTCCATCTGCGGCAGTGATTTTGACAGCAAAATGAGCAAATGCGACGTGATTTTAAAATGCCTGCAGAAGCTGCAGCTGGCCGCCCATGACGCCGTTCTGATCGGGGATACCGCTTCCGACGGAGAAGGCGCACGGCTGGCCGGCGTTCCGTTCATCGCCGTTACCTACGGCTTTGGCCCCGTTGACTGCGAGGGCTGGAACCCGTTCCAGCCGCTTTTTACCGCGGACAGCGCAGACGCGATCGGCCGCTTTCTTCTGCCGGAACCCGCAGACCCGGCGCGCCTCTGACTCAGATCGAACGGATAACAGAAACAGCGCGCCGCCTCTGAGGGCGGGCTGCAATATCTGAACAGCGGCGCAGACATCCGAAGGAGGTTTTATTTTGGGAGAAAAAAAATTACTGGACTGCACCCTCCGCGACGGGGGTTATGTCAATGACTGGGAGTTCGGTCACGACAATATTGTAACCATTTTTGAGCGTCTCGTCAGCTCCGGCGTCGATATCCTGGAGATTGGCTTTCTCGACGAGCGGCGGCCCTTTGACCGCAACCGCACCATCATGCCCGACACTCAGAGCGCCGACCGCATTTTCGGCCGCTTGGACAAGGGAAATTCCATGATTGTAGCCATGATCGACTACGGGACATGCTCCATCGAACGCCTGTCCCCCTGCCGGGACTCCTTTCTCGACGGCATCCGCGTCATTTTCAAAAAACACGTCATGCGAGAAGCGATCCGTTTCTGCCACGAAGTAAAAGAGCTCGGATACCGCGTCTTCGTGCAGGCCGTTTCCATTACCAGTTACTCCGACCGCGAGCTGCTGGACCTCATCGACCTGGTCAACGAGCTGAAACCGTACGCGCTCTCGCTGGTGGATACCTACGGTCTCCTGCACCAGGACAACCTGCTGCACTATTTCCGGCTTCTCAACCACAACCTGGATCCGGAAATCGCCATCGGCTACCACTCGCACAACAATTTTCAGCTGGCCTATGCCAACAGCATGGAAATCCTGCGCGAGCCGACCGAGCGGACCGTTCTCATCGACGCCTCGCTCTACGGCATGGGAAAAAGCGCGGGCAATCTCCCGATCGAGCTGATCTCCATGCATATGAACGCCGCCTGCGGCCGTTCCTTCGAGATCAGCCAGCTCCTGGAGGCCATCGATATCAGCATCATGCCCATTTACCGGGTACAGCCCTGGGGCTACAAGCTTTTCTTCTACATCGCCGCCTCCAACAACTGCCACCCGAATTATGTGCAGTATCTGATGGACAAACAGACGCTGTCGCTCAAATCCATCGGGGCCATCCTGTCTTCCATCGAACCGGAGAAAAAGCTGCTCTACGACCGGGCGTACATTGAAAACCTGTATCTCGATTATCAGAACCGGGAGTGCTGCGACACCGCGGATCTTGAGGCCCTCTCGCGGGCCTGGAACGGCCGTCCGCTCCTTCTTCTGGGCCCCGGCAAAAATCTGGAGCTGGAAAAGGAACGGGTGCTCGCCTGGATCCGCGCCCACGACCCGATCATCATTTCCGTCAATTTCATTCCGGAGGGGATCCGCACCGACTATGCGTTCCTGAGCAATTCCCGCCGCTACGTCCAGCTCAACAACCGGCTCCTGGAGCTGCGCGATCGGCCGGACGGCCGGGCGGTGCGCATCGTTGCGACCTCCAACGTGACCAATGTGAAAAACGATCAGTTCGATTATACGCTGAATTATAACTCCCTGATCGACCGCAGCGCGGAGATCATCGACAATTCCTTTGTCATGCTGCTGCGCGTCCTCCTCCGGGCAGGGGTTCCCCGCGCCGCCTGCGCCGGCTTCGACGGCTACCGCATCCACGGCGACAACTACCTGTCCTCGGAGATGGACTACCAGTTTGCCCGCGAGCGGGCCCAGAGCATCAACCAGTACGTGCGCGATTTTCTCTCCGGCCTCTCGGACCGGCTGCAGCTTGATTTCCTGACAGATTCCCGCTACCGGGATTTTTCTGAGAACGCAGAAAGGGAAAACTGAACCTCCCGCGCCAGCGGCTTCCATCCCTGCCAGCAACCTGCCCTTTTTTTTGGCGATCGGATCGGCTATAATCACAACCGTAACGCGACAACGGGTTTTCGGCCAGACACCGAACCAGAAAAAAGGAGAGATGACGTTATGCGCAAGCACACAAAATTCATGGCTGTATTATCCGCCGCTGCAGTGATGGCAGCTGCCGCACCAATGATAAAAAATGACACGGGAATTTACAGAGCCCTGGCGGCCGGCGAGGGCTGGGTCGAAGAAGACGGGGGCTGGGCCTACTACGACGAGGACGGCAACCGCGAAACGCACACCTGGCGCAAGAGAGGAAGCGACTGGTACTATCTGGACGAGGACGGCGAGATCGCGGTCAGCCAGAGAATCGACGAATATTACGTAAATGCGGAAGGACGCATGGTCAAAAATCAGTGGGTATCCGCTGTAGACGAGGACGAGTACGAGACGCCGGATTCGCCGTTGAGCGGCAACTGGCTCTACTTCGGAAAAGACGGCAAGCTGGTTACCTCCCGCTGGATGAACATTGGCGGCAAAACCTACTATTTTGACGACGACGGCCTGATGGTAACCGGCGTCCTGGAGCTGGACGGCCACACCTACTATCTGGGCGATGAAAATGACGGCGCCAGAAAGACCGGCTGGATCCTCCTGGAGGAAGTCATGGAAGATACCGACGAAGAAGACGCCTGGTGCTATTTCGATGAGGACGGCCGCATGGTCATGGATCAGATGGACCGCAAGATCGGGGACGGCTATTACACCTTCATCGACGGGAAAATGCAGACCGGCTGGATCAATGTAGCCGAAGCCGGCTTCGTGGACGCCGCGGCGGCCGAAAACGCTGCAGAGAGCGGGGAGAGCGACGCATCGGCAGAGGACGAAACGCCCTCTCTGCAGGATTTCCGCTACTACGATGAGGAGAACGGCGGACGGCGCGCCTCCGGCTGGCTGACCATCGAGGGCGTTCCCGGCATCAGCGAGGCGGACGAAGAATATACCTTCTATTTTAAAGCCGGCGTGGCGACGCACGCAAAAGAAGGACTGGAGCTCTTCAACATCAGCTCCGAGCGCTACTGCTTCAATGAGAAGGGCGAAATGCAAACCGGCATCCAGCGGCTGCCGCTCAAAGACGGCGCCGAGGCCGTGTACTACTTCAATGAGGAAGGCGTCATGCAGACCGGCAAACAGACGATCTACGACGAGGATCTGGAAGAAAATCAGACCTGGTACTTCAACGTCAAGGGTTCCCAGAAAGGACAGGGCTACCACGGCGTGCGCGACAACCAGATTTATGTAAACGGACTTCTGCAGAAGGCTGATCCGGAGCTGCGCTATGAGGCTGTCTCCCTCGGCGAAAAAACCTACCTGATCAACACCAGCGGAAACATCCAGAAGGCGTCCTCCTCTTCCACCTCCTCTGCCCGGCCGGAACTGGGAAAGGGATTCAAGGACATCAAGGACACCAACGACACCGTCTGGACGGTTGACAGTTCCGGAATCATCCAGTAATATAATATTGCATCCGTTCAAAAAATACCGTAGGCCGCCTGTCGGAACCGCGGTATTTTTTTACCTTTTCGCAAAAAGGATGATTTTTCTCCTTTTTTCCTTTCCTCTCTCATACTATAATATGGATGAGAGGAGAAAGGTATTATGCGAGAATTAACCGTTTACTGCTGTCCCGACTGCGGCCGGTACGGCTTTTATCAGATTTCCCGAAACGCCGTGTGTCCGATCTGCTTCCGCCCCATGACGGCTCTCCCCGTCAGCTATCAGATTTTTATGGAGCTGGATCTGGAAGAGCGGAGCCAGTTGATTGCAAAACAGAAAGAGCGGCCGGCCGAAACGGCCGAAGGCGCATGCAAAAAGCCGCGAAGCTCCGGAAAAAGCGCGCCCTCCCGGCCGGCTGCCAGAGTCGCGCCGGATACGCAGGCGCCGGACGGAAAGGAGCCGGACACGCAGGATCCGGGCGTACAAAAAGCGAAAAACACGCTGGAGAAATCCCAAAGCAGCCATGCGCGCCCGGACGGCTGCAGCAGGGAAACCTGCCCCGGAACCTGCGATAAAACCTGCTCTCCGGAAGCCTTCCTTGCCGAGCGGGAACAGCTGCGCCAGGAAAATCAGAAACTGCTGCGCCAGAAACGCGAGCTGGAACACACCGTCTCCTGGATGCACGACATGATCTGGGATCTGACGCGGCGGCTTCACAGCTGAGCCGCACAAAAAACGGGCTTTTTCTTTTCCGGCCAGCGGCTATGGCCGAAGAAGAAAAAGCCCGTCCTTTCATTTAGTCTGTATGATTTTCGCCTGTTACATATCGGTTGACCAGAAGATTTACGCTTTCCCGCAGCTGGCCGATTGTCTTCAGCAGAATCTCGATTTCCGCTTTCAGTCTCTCATTTTCCTTTTCCAGCAGCATGGCCCGCTCTTCCACACCCATCCTTCACTCCTCCTTTTATATCAGTAACTAATATATTTATAAGCGTTTTTGGAACAAAAAGGAAGAGAGTTTTCATCGCAAATTTCGACAGATGCCGCCATTGTAAAATACGGCGGGCGAAATCTGTTCCGCCCGCCGTATCCCGGCTCTTCTAAAAAATCATGCAGCCCAGAATCTTCTTGTCCAGATTCTGCACAACGTCCAGCTCCTGCTCAATCCCGCCAAACAGGGAATGATTTCTCTGTTCTACCACGATGACCGCATCGCAGGCGGCCGCCTTTTTAATCGCCTGCGCCTCTTTATTGATATCGCCGCCAACCGTGAGGTTTGCACCCTCCAGCAGACCGGACAGCCCATTTTTAACCGCTTCCAGCGCTTCCGGCTTCGCCGTCCCGATCAGAAGCACTTCGCGGATCCCGTCCATGTGGTTCAGCGCGTTGGCCGCTGCCACTTCAAAGATCTGCGTCTCCGACATATCCTGGCCTGCAGAGCTCTCCAGGCGGTTCAACCAGCGATCCACAAACGCAAACACGCCCTTCTCTTTTCTGGCAAACACGCCCAGAACCACCAGGCCGTACCGGCGCTTCAGCTCCTTTTCATTGACCAGCTTATCGCTCATCAGGAACGCGACGCACACAAAGAATACCACCACAAACGCGCCCAGCACGCCGCCGAGAACGCCGTATTTAACCGTGCTCTTCATCACACTGCCGCGGCTTAAAAGCGTATTGGTCGGCTCCTCCAGCGCATCCAGCTCGTCCGTCTTCTCCGTCAGGCTCTGATCCAGCTGATCTACCTTGGCAGTAAAATCCTTCTGCTCCTGTTCCAGATCCAGGGACACGGTAACCGCGCTGGACTCGTTGACCACATGCACCTCATGCGCGCCGATCGCCTGCGTGACCGCCTCATGCGAATTCTCGATGCACTCTTTGATATAGCGCATGACCATGGCCGCGCGCTCCTTCGTATCTCCGATTACCGCGATATCCAGCATGTTATTCTCGTAATCTGCCGTAATGGTAACCAGCTCCTTCAGGTAGCGCAGCTCCATCCCCTGATCCATCTTCGCCAGCACATAATTGTACATCTCGCCGTTCTGCGCGATCGTCATATACGCCTTGAGAATACTGGTCGCCGTGTTCGGGTTCTGATACGCCATGCCCGGGAGAATCACGTAATCCGTCGATATGTAGAGGCTGAGCTTCTCCTCGTAGACGTCGTAGGGATTGATATTCATCCGGATCGACTCTTCCTTGTATTTCTCCTGCTCGTCGATGCTGGCCTGGATATTTTCAATCTCCCGCCCCAGCCGCTTCTTGTTGTCTTCGTACTGCTCCAGATCCCGCTCGTACGCCGCCCGGTTCTCCTCCACATACGCCGCATCCTGCATCTGCCTCAGGCCGCCCGCCATCTTGTACCCGCCCAGCAGCACGGCGAACAGCACGGCGGCCGCCAGAATCAGACGCCACTTTCTGAGAACGGCAAACATCAGATCCTTCAGGTCAATTTCCTGCTCATACTCATTGTTTGGCTTCATTCCACTCCTCCTGCATCATTCATTCTCTTTGCGCGTATAGGTCGGCACAATCTTCTGCACTGCCGCCTTGATGTCCGTATCGTCCCGGTTCGCCTCCTCGTACAGCTGATCCAGCTGTTCTCTGAACAGCTTCTCGTCAAAATCGATCGGCTTGCCGATGTGAATCAGCTTATTCGGCGTATCCTGCAGCCCCTCCTCATCCATCAGAAGCTCCTCATAAAGCTTCTCGCCGGGCCGCAGGCCGGTAAATTCAATCATGATGTCTTCATCCGGCACATATCCGGACAGGCGGATCAGGTTGCGGGCCAGATCCAGGATCTTGACCGGCTCGCCCATATCGAGCACAAAAATCTCCCCGCCTTTCGCGTAGGCCCCCGCCTGCAGCACCAGAGAAACCGCTTCCGGAATCGTCATAAAATAGCGGATAATATCCGGGTGCGTGACTGTGACCGGGCCTCCCTGGGCGATCTGCTTCTTAAAAAGCGGAATCACTGAGCCGTTGCTGCCCAGCACATTGCCAAAGCGAACCGCCACAAAATCCGTCGCCGACTCTTTGTTCAGCATCTGGACCACCATCTCACACATCCGCTTCGACGCGCCCATGATGTTCGTCGGATTGACCGCCTTGTCCGTCGAGATGAGGACAAACCGCTCTGTGCCATAGCGAATCGCCGCTTTCGCCGTCTTATATGTACCGAATACGTTATTCTTAATCGCCTCGTTGGGGCTGTCCTCCATCAGAGGCACATGCTTGTGCGCCGCCGCGTGGTAGACAATCTGCGGCCGGTAATGCTCAAAAATACTGTTGATCCGGTGGGTATTGCGCACGGAGCCGATCAGCACCACCAGATCCAGATCCGGATAATTATGGCGCAGCTCCTGCTGAATATCGTAGGCGTTATTTTCGTAAATATCCAGAATGATCAGCTGCCTGGGATTATGGCTGGCAATCTGACGGCACAGCTCGCTTCCGATCGAACCGCCGCCGCCCGTGACCAGGATGACCTTATTGCTGACATAGCCCATGATCTCATCCAGATTCACACAGATGGGCTCCCGCCCCAGCAGATCTTCAATCTGCACCTCCCGCAGCTTGGAGACGCTGACATCCCCGTTCAGGAGCTGGTAAATTCCCGGCAGAAGCTTTAACTGACAGTTCGTCTCCCGGCAGATCTCCAGAATTTTCTTGACCTCTCCCGCCGGCGCGGACGGAACCGCAACAAAAATCTTGTCTACCCGGTACTTCTCCACCAGCTGCGGGATATCGTACCGGTTTCCGGCGATCGGCACGCCGTTTAAAAACTTGCCGATCTTGTTCTTGTCGTCATCCGCAAAACAGACCACCTTGCCGTGCGCAAACTCGCTGGTCTGCATCTCCTTTAAAATCACGGAGCCCGAGGTTCCCGCGCCCACGATCAGGACGCGGCTGTCGCCGCTGCCGCCGCCGCGCTGAAACAGCGCCCGGTAAATCCGGTAAGACAGGCGCACCAGCCCCTCGCAGCCGGCCATCACGATAAAGCTGATGGCAAAATAGCTGCGCGGCACCGAAAGCTGCAGCATCGTCATCCCCGCAATCTGGCAGAGCGTCGAAAGCACACAGGCAAATACGATATGACAGGCCTCGCGCACGCCCGCCACGCTCCACATCGAAGAATACATGCGCAGCACGTAAAACGCCGCAACCGTGACCAGCGTATGCAAAAGCGCATAATGCAGCACCGAATCCACATAGTTGGCCGGAATCAGATCCAGACGCATGTCAAACCGCATCCACAGGCCCATAAAGCTGCTGAACTGAATCACACAGATATCGACCAGCAGCAGAAATATCATCCGGATCTTTTTATCCCGTGGCATCATCTTCTCAAACATCTTAACGTACCATAGCTTTCCTCAGTCTAAATTCCGCGGATTCTGCCGCGTCAGGGCGAGTCCCGCCGCCAGAAGCGCCCACATCAGCGGCGTCGCGATCGGCAGATTGATGTTGACCAGCGCCTGAGCTCCATAACAGAGTACCGCCAGCGCCGGCGCCAGGATCCACGGCGTTTCCTTTATCGCGCGGATCATCCGCACGCAGCTTCCTGCCAGAAACGCCACATAGGCGGCCAGTGCAAAGGGCCCCATCGTAACCAGGTACTGGAGGTATTCATTGTGCGCGCTCTCAAAAAACACGCCGTACTTCTCAATCGACTCCTGCCGGAAATCCCAGGTCAGTATGCCAAACGTATCCGGCCCGAACCCGAACAGGCGGTGCACCAGGGGCAGCTTCTCATACGACTCCCAGCCAATCCGCCAGCAGTAACCGCGGCCCGTCCCCCAGCTGTCATTAAAAATCAGGTAGCGGGACAGCGCGGCGTATCGCTCCGGATTCTCTCCGAAATTCGCATCGTACAGCACGTAAAGAACCGCCAGCGCGGCCGCCGCCAGGAAAACGCCCCAGGCCGCCCGCAGCCAGATGCCTGTCTCCTGCCCCACGCCCTTCCGATCTGCCGCGAAATTCAAGATATATAATACCGCAACCAGGAGCCAGAGCGCAATAACAATAACTTCCAGCTTTTCATAGCGCACCAGGAAATCAAACAGCCCCTGCAGGCCAATTACCTGATCCGCCATTTTCTGGTTAATCCCGTCGATTACCCGCATAACTGTCATAAACGACGCGACCAGCAGCACATAATCCGCCACGCCGCGCCTTTTGCCGAACAGAATCAGCGGCAGCACCGCAAACAGAGCGCCCAGCGCCAGATACGCATTATCGCTCTGCCCCGTGACAATCGCAAAAAACGCGATCAGAATTACCGCATAATCCCAGATCTTCCGGAGCGGATTCTTCTCCGTCACAAACAGGCCGCAGGCCACGCCCAGGGAAAGCGCCACAAACGCCGTATACGTATTGATATTCCCCATGGTAGACGTAAACGAATCCAGCTGCGTGCTGTTCACATTCGCCTTCCAGTGCAGAATATCCATCCGGAAATAATCCGTAATCCCGAACAGGCAGACCAGAACCGAAGAGACAAGAAACGCGTCCAGGTACCATTTGCGGATCCGCCCCAGCTTTCCAATCAGAAACACCGTCGCCACATAAAGCGTAATCAGAAACAGGCCGCTGAAACGTCCCTCATTTCCCCAGAACGATTCATACACATAATCCGAGAGAACTGTCGAGAGCGCCGCAAAAAGCCAGAACACCGCCAACGCCTGAAACGCAAACGGCTGCTTTCTCAGCGCCGCCGGACGAAAGGATGAAAAAAAGCGTTTTCTGTAAACGCCGCCGCACTCCTTCCAGTCCACAAAGCAAAATACCAGTCCGACCGCCAGGCAGGCCGCCAGCAGCGCAATCGCCGCCAGCCAGTAAAAGCGGTACTTCGCTTCCAGAATATCAAAATATCGATCCTGATAAAACAGCGGGAACGCAAACAGAATCACGCACAGAAACACCGCTGTAATTCCCGAAAATACCTTCCCCGCCACTTCAGGAAGCGGCGCCCGGGCTCCCTCATCCGTCCGTTTCGCCATATCATCATTCTCCTCATTCATCGTAAAAGGCCCGTAAATACAGGCTTTTTACAGTATATCATCTGTCCGGCGCTAAATCAACCTTCAGATTCTTCATAAAGCCTTCCCAAAAATTTAATTTTTTATGAAGATTTCTCCGCCAATCTGCGCCTTTTCTGCAGCCCCATTGACAAAAACTCTCCTTCCCGCTATCATCAGAAAAACGAGAAAAAGCGGCCCGCAGAAAATTCTCTCGCGTCTCTCCCCAGTATTTCCGGCAAAAAAAACTGTGCCGGAATGTGCCTGTCTTTTTGTGCGGTATGATCCGGATCCGGCCGCTCTTTTTCTCCCCATATCCGCCTGAAACCCTTGATCTTAAAAGCTTTTCCTTACCTCTTCCCCCTAACTTTCGATACTTTTCCTTATCCGAAGTATAATGACCTCGTAATGCAGTTTGGGAATTTCGAGAAAAACAGTATTTCAAAAAGAAAAAAGGAGAGTGCATTAATTATGAGAAAGCAGACAAAATTAGTTGCAGTTCT
>CALWLT010000010.1 GCA_944381615.1 uncultured Lachnospiraceae bacterium
AAGTCGTCATGCCGACGAATACGTCGCAGGCGTCCATGCCCAGCTCCAGGGACTTCGGGAAGATCGTGGCCTTGTCCTTGCCGCGGATGGGCATCATGTAAATGCCGTACTCAGCGCCGCAGTTTAAGGCGGCGGCCGCCATGGCGTTGGCCATTCTCATATCCGTCTGCGGGTCGATGACGATCAGGACTTCCTCGCCCGGCTTAACCGCCATCAGGTTGCCAAGAATATAGTTGGCGCGCTCGATACACTCGATCACTCTGTTATCTTCCATTGCTGCAATATCTCCCTTCCATGTTTTCCGGTGGTTTTTTGTCTTGCATTTTTTCATTTTGACTCATTCTGAGTCTGCTTTATTCAGCCGGCTAAAGCATGGCCTCATTATAATCTTGGGTCATCTATGTGCGCAAATGATATAAAAATCCTAAATAACATATCATTTTTTGTTTATATATTCTGATTTCATCGATTTTAACGCAGTCTTAACAGTTATTTTACACAATTTTTTCCACAATTTTAACTTGCGTGTTTTCGTTTCGTCAAAACCTGCACATTTTTCTTCCCTGCAGAGCATCCGGCTTCCCGCCGCATAAAAAAAGAACCCGCGGGGCGTTTCCGGAATCCTGTTCCGTACGCGCCCCGCGGGCTCTCTGTCTTGTCTGTTTTGCCTGTTTTGTCTGTTTTGCCTGTTTGATCTGTTTTGTCTGTTTTATCTGTTGTGTCTGTCTTCGCAGCGTCCCTGTCTCTGCTCCGGTCCGCTGCTAGTCGGTAACCGCCGTCCAGGTAACCGCGTCCCAGGCCTCCGGACTCTCCAGACCCAGCTTCCAGCCGGCTACGCCGGCCAGATCGTACTCCCGGATCCGGTCCATCTTGAGTCCCAGCGATCGCGCGTCCTCCAGCCAGAGGCGGCACAGGCCGTCCTCCGTCTCCTTCTCGCCGTAATACTGGCCGCACGTCTCGTCCCACGTAAGCGCCACATCCTGGTCCCGGGCCCAGCGGGCCGCCGCCCCCATCCCCATCGCCTGAGAGGAAACGCCGTCCGCGCTTTCCGTCCACAGGCGCGTGAAAAACGGAACGCCGTTGATTACTTTCTCCGCAGGCACCAGCTCCAGCGTATCGCGGATTCCCTGATCCACATAGCCCAGCGAGGACACCGAACCGGCTTCGCCGCCGGCGTAATGCTCGTCGTAGCCCATGATAATCACGTAATCGGCCACGATCCCCTGCTCTTTCCGGTTGTAAAAGCGGTTGTACGCCGCCGGGACGTAATTGTCCACGGAGAGCACCAGCCCGCGCTCCCGGCAGGCTACCGAAAGCTCGCGGATAAACTGCACGTAATGAACGCCGGCCTCTTCCTTCAGACTCTCGAAGTCCAGGTTAATGCCGTCAAAGCCGTACGTATCCGCCTCCGCCATGAGACGGTCAATCAGCGCGCGGCGGACCGACGTTCTCGAAAGCAGCACCTCCGTCTGCACATTCCGGCTGCACTCCCGGCTGAAGTTATCGACGACCGCCCACACCTGCAGGCCCAGCGCATGCGCCTGGTCCACATAGCTGCGGCTGGCAAGGGACTCGTAATCTCCCTCGTTGCTGCTCATCGTAAACCAGGTCGGCGCAATCACGTTAACCCCCTTTGTGGAGGCCAGCAGCGTTTCCATCTCATGATTGGCCGCCTCGTTCGTAACCTGATGCCAGACCATCACGATCTTTTCATCCAGAGAGATGTTGCGGTAGACCGGTTCCTCAAAATCGCTCTGCGGCGTCTCCTCGCGGAGATTCGAGAGCTTCCGGCTGTACATATAGCCGATATGGCCGTCCTGCGTCATCACGCGCGCCCAGTTCTCCAGCGTCTCCAGCACAACGACCGTATCGCCCTTCTGCGCCTGCGTGATGACCGGGCTCTTCACGCCCCCGCGGACCCGGACCTTTCCGTCCCAGTCCACATCCGCCACCGCGACCGGCTCCCGGCCGTTCTCCACGTACACCCTGCGGTATTCTCCGCCGTCGTACGCGCTCAGCCGGATATCCGTGTAATTCAGAACCAGCCCCAAAGCGAGATAGACGCCGTCCTCCCGGCAGAGTAAAAGCGGCTGCCCGTTCTCCCCTTTTGTCTCCTCGCCGGCCGTCACAATCTCCTCCGGCAGCGCATAAACCAGAAGCTTCTCATTCGCGTCCCAGTAAAAGCGCTCGTTCAGATATTCATTTACCCAGTCAATCGGCAGATACGTCTGTCCGTTCGCGTAAATGCCGTCCGCCTCCTGCCTCTCGCAGTTCAGAAACAGGGCCACCCGATCCGCGCCCCCCGCGTCATAAATCTCTGCGAGATCCGCTCTCTCGTTCGTCGGCAGATACCGGTAGCACAGATACCCGCCGGCCGCGCATACTGCCGCCAGCATCAGGGCAGAAACCAGGCAGCCAAGCGGCGATCGTCTTCTCTTCATCGCATCCTCCGGAAACCATCTGGAATGTCCCGGCCCCGCGCGAAAGCAGCCGCTCCCGCGCAGAGGCCGGAATCTCCTTTTACTCTGTCAGGGGGACGCCGCCGGGCCGCTTCCGGCCCCGGCGTCCCCGAAATCTAAGCCTAAGTATACCATATCTGTTCCGGGGAATGTTGACTTTTTTCTTAAATCTTTCGGGCAGAACAGCGTCTCTCATCTGTAATAGACTCTGTCAAAACGGATCTCTGTCAGCATTCCCGTATCCGCGCCGATGTAATCGCCCATATAGAAAGAGCCGTCCTCCCGGAATTCAAAAATCTTCTGATATTCCTCCGGCGCGCACTCCTTCCCGTCGATCAGGATCGGAATCCCCCGCCTGCGGTAGCGCGCAAGGCCGTCCAGAAATGCGCGCTGCTGCTCGCGCTGGCGCGCCCTCTGTTCCTCCTGCCGCCTTTCCTGGCGGCTCTTTCCCTCCTGACCGTCCAAAAGCCCCGGATTCTCCCGGGCCGTCCGGCTTTCCCGCGGCGTTTCTTTCTTTCTGTCCTGTTCTCTCTGGCCCCGCCTCCTTTCCCGTTCTTCCATTCCTTCTCTTTTCCTCATCACACATTTCCCCCACAAAGGGACGAGCGTACCCGGCCGTCCGGCCAGGAGGCAGTCCGGTAATTCTATCAATCCCTGCCCGCCCCTACCATTTCAGGACCTTCCCAAAAAACGAAAGGGATTCTCCCGTCGTAATAAACGCGTCCGCCGACAGCGGGATCCGCCGGATCGGGACGCGAAACGTCCGCTCCGTCATCCGCAGGATCTCCTCGTCCCCGAACGCCGCGGCAAACTCGCAGCGGCCGCGCGCGCCTTCTTCTGACAGCGCCTTCGCAAAATCGGGCAGCTGCCACTCGCTGGCCGAGCCCACGAGAAACCGGAAATCGCAGCTGAAAATTCTCCCCGGATCGCTTCGCCAAAAACGCCGAAATCTGCTACCAGCGCTTCAAATCCGCCCTGTCCGCAGTCCTCCAGCCTCTCCTGCGCGTCCCGGCCGCAGAAGAAAACGTCCTTAATACTAAACGTTTCCTCCCCCGTCTTCGTTGCGTTCTTTTTCCCGTATATCCCGGCCAGACGGGCAAAATCCCCGTGTCCGTTCTGCTCCACCACCGCCGTGCGCCGCCGCAGGACGCCCGTCAGGTACGCGGCCGTCATGATCGCCAGATGCGTCGCTCCCACCGAGCGGCCGCTGCCCGCGACCCCGATCCTTACCGCGCGCTTTCCCGGCGCCAGAGGTCTCTCCAGCCTGCGCCTTTTTGCAAAAATGGCCATCGCCCCTTTCTCCCGCCCGCCGCGCCCGCCGGCCTGCCACCTTCCCCGCCCGTCCCACAAAGGCGGGCAAAAGCGGCGCATCCTCCCATGGTCTCCCGGAAAAAATCCTCCGTCTCCGCATCCGGAGTCAGGGAAAAATCCGGCGCGCGAAAGCAGGAGATCCGGCAGAGATCCGCCGGGAGCGCCGGACTCCTCCCGCCTGCGCCGCGGCAGAACACCAGCCGCAGGCCGCCCCGGCGGACAAGAAGCCGGGCCGCCCGGATCGAATCCTCCATCTCCCACTCCCTCGCTCCGCAAAGGAGGAAAATCACATCGTACTCTTCTTCCAGAACCGCCTCCACGCCGGTTCCGTAATCGTCCGCAACGGCAGAGAAAACAGGCTCGCACAGCTTCACAAAGGGGCCGTACTCCGGTTTCAGCGCCAGTCCTCTCATATGGAAAATTCCATAATCATCCGGAACCCCGTTCCGATAGGCCGCCATCTTTCTGACCGCCCCCGTCCCGTTTTTCTCCCGGTACAGACAGGAGATCCCCAGTCCTTCCAGAAACGATGCCGCCGCCAGCGCGAGGCTCGTCGCCCCGGCGCCGCTCCGGCTCGCAGCCGCTGCGACTCTGAGAAGTGGTCCGTCATTCCTTCTTTCCTCACGCGTCAGCACAGTACCTCTCTCCAGCTTCTTTAACGCCTCCAGAACCTCCGAAACGTTCTGATAGCGCGCTTCCTTTCTGCGGCTCAGACACCGCCCCGTCACGGCGGTCAGCTTCTCCGCGCTCCCCGCGGCCTCTGCCACGTCCTCTTCCCGGGGGAACCGGCCCGTCCCCATGTAAAACAGCAGGGCGCCAATGGCATAGATATCGGTCCTCACATCCAGAGGCCCTCCGTCATACTGTTCCGGCGCCGCAAATCCCCTCGTTCCGTAATACGCTTTCAGCGCCCCGGCGCGCGAAGCAAACACCGCCCGATCAAAATCGATCAATTTCAGCGTTCCCCGACAGATCAGAATATTGCCAGGCTGCAGATCCAGGTACAAAATTGGATTTGATTCAGATGAATGCAGATAATCAATGATTTGGCACAGCTCGATTCCGAATTGAATCCGCCTTGCCTTCGTCAGACTGCCCTCGCGTTCCACGAGAGCCCGCAAAGACTCACCGTCCAGATATTCTTCGATGAGGTAAAAATAATTTGCATCCGATTCCAGATCGTAGATAACCGGGATTCCCGGATGTCTCAGCTTCTTGAGCAGCTCCGCCTCGCCGGCGATCTCCGCTCCCGTCCTTGGCACCCGCTTGATCGCCCGATCTTCATCGAGGCCCAGATGCCGGGCCAGAAAAACCGTTCCGCTCCTTCCGCGTCCGATTACCCTGCTGATCCGGTATTTTCCAAACAGAATGGTATCTTCTGCTTTTTCACTCCTCCTTTCTGTCAACGCCACTTCTCGCTTTTCATTGTAAACCATCTTTCCCGCGATTACAACCGTTTTCTTTAAAATCGTCCCGTTCTTTTTGCGGCCTCTCTGCAAACGCCCCTGTTTTTCCGCTTTTTCCCATAAATTTTTAATAAATTTTTTCATATATGAATTGCCAAACGCTTATATTATATAGTATATTGATTACATAAAATCCCTTTTTTAACCTGTAAAGACAAGGAAGTGAACCCATGAAGATAGAACGTATTAATGAAAACCAAATCCGCTGCACTCTGACCAGCTTCGATTTGAGCGTTCGCGATTTAAACCTGGGAGAACTGGCCTATGGAAGCGAAAAAGCCAAGAAGCTGTTTCGCGAGATGATACAGAAAGCGTCCAACGAGGTCGGCTTTGACGCGGAGGATATTCCGCTGATGGTCGAAGCCATTCCTCTTTCCAACGAGAGCATTATGCTGATCATTACCAAGATCGAAGATCCGGAGGAGCTGGACACCCGCTTCTCCAAGTTTTCCGCGGCTCCTGAGGAGGAGACGACCATGCTGGCCAGCGAACTGCTGGAGGGCGCGGACACGCTCCTGGAATTCTTTGCCAGAGGCGAAGAGGCCAGGCAGGAAGACCGGGCGCCGGAGCAGGAAGAGACGTCTGCCGCGCAGGCCGGTCAGCCCTCTGTCCGCTATTTCTCCTTCGAGAACCTCGATCGGGTCTGCAGCGCGGCCCGGGTCGCCGGACGCGGCTACGGCGACGTCAACACGCTTTATAAGAACCCGGTCAGCGGGCGCTATTACCTCGTCATCCACCATCCGCTCGGCGACAATGACTCGTTCAACCGCATCTGCAATCTCTTATCCGAGTACGGAACCCCGATCAAGGCGGGACACGCCTCCGAGGCTTACTACGAGGAACACTATGAGGTTCTGGTGCGCGGACACGCCCTGCAGGCGCTGTCCTCCCTTTAAAAAACCGGTCCGGGGCCAAATGCCCCGGACTCCTGCACAGGCGGCGTGATGCCGCCATTTTTTTACTTTTATTTTAATTTTTTCATATATAAATAATTTTTGCGGGAATTTTCCTCATTTTTTTCAATTATACCCCTATTTCCCGACTTTTCCATTGCTTTAATTTTTGAACATGAAATGCAGTATTTTCTTCTTGAATAATTGACAGAGATAGTATAAAATAAAGCCAAACGTTAAATCAAAAGGAGGTACTTTATCATGGCATATGTCATTACCGATTCCTGCGTCAGCTGCGGAGCCTGCGCCGGCGAATGTCCGGTAGGCGCTATCGCTCAGGGCGACGGCAAGTACGAGATCAACGCGGACAGCTGCATCGACTGCGGCACCTGCGCTGGCACCTGCCCGACGGGCGCTATCAAAGAGGGCTGATCGCTTTCCGGTCCGCACAGAGCGGATACATAAGGGAAAGATACCATCCGGCGGGGCGCGCGCTGCGCGCTTTGCCCGGCGTCCCTCAGAAAAAGATGCTGCAAGGCAGACTTTCCGAACCGCTTCCGGCGGGTTCTCGGAAGATTTGCCTTGCAGCATCTTTTTGTTTGCCCTGCAGCTTTTTGCTTGCCCTGCAGCTTTTTTGTTTGCCCTGCAGCCTTTTTGTTTGCCCTGCAGCCTTTTTATTTTCCCTGCCGTATCTTTTTATTTCCTGTTTCCCGGCATTTCCCGGCTCCGCCCCGCATAGGCTGTAGCAATCGTTTCTGCCGGAGGTCTCCAATGCGCCGCAGCAAACCGCGAATCGGCCTTACCGCGTCCGAAAACGCGGCGGCCGGGCTCTGCCAGATCCCGGCCGCCTATCAGCGCGCCCTCCTGTTCTGCGGCGCGCTCCCGCTTCTTCTTCCCCTCGAGTTAAGCCGCGCCGACTGCGCCCAGCTTTCCAGGGATCTGGACGGCTTTCTCTTTTCCGGCGGGCCCGATATCCATCCCTTCTATTTCGGAGAAGAAACGCTAGAGGGCTGCGCAGATCAGTCCCAGGCCCGCGACCGGACGGAGCTTCGCCTGTTTGCCGCCGCGCGTCAAAAAAAGAAGCCCATCCTCGCCGTCTGCCGCGGCGCGCAGCTCGTCAACATCGCCCTCGGAGGCGACATCTGGCAGGATCTCGGATTTGTCTCCCGCCCGCTGCCGATCGCGCACCGGCAGCCCTTTTCTCCCTCGCGCCCGTCCCATCACGTCTCGCTTACAGACGGTTCCCTGCTGGCCCGCATCCTGGGAGAAACGCGCCTGGCCGTCAACAGCGCACACCATCAGGCCATCCGCCGCGCTGCGCCCGGCCTGCGCGTCAGCGCCCTGGCACCGGACGGCATCATCGAAGCAGTGGAGGCGGCCGACGGCTCCTTTCTCATCGGGGTCCAGTGGCATCCGGAACTTCTGCTGGACAGCCAGCCGCACGCACGCCGCCTGTTTCGCGCCTTTGCGGACCGCTGCCAAAATACTCCCTAAAGGAAGACCCCCGCCCTGCCGGCGAACGCGTCACAGCTTATTTCCATTTCTTCCATATTTTTTCTTTCTCAGCCGGAAAAACGGAAAACCGCTGAAGGCGGCCGCCACTTCCGCGCGCCCCTGGCTGTCCCGCTGACAGGCGCGGATCGTCTCGTCGAGACGGCGGAACCGCTCCTCCTCGCGCTCGTCCGACACCCGCATCAGATATTCCATCTCCTTCATCAGCTTGTCATGTACCAGATAACTCACATCCTGGCTGAGCTTTTCGCTGTTTTCCTCCATGGCCCGCCCGATGACATGATTCATCAGCCGCTGGAACTGTTCCATCTTTTTACCGGCTAAAAGCGCTTCCAGGCCGTCCGGATCCCTTCTTGCCAGCGCGCTTTCCTGCGCCTGCTCCTCCGCATCCGGTTTTTCACGGTCTGTCCCCGTCCCGGTTTCCGCCCCGGCCTCTATTTTACTCTCGCTGCCGGAACCTTCCGTCTTTTTTCCGTCCGGCTCCGGCTTTGCCGCTTCCCGGCTCCCGCTCTTTTCGCCCGCTCTCTGAAACTGCCCGTTTTTCCCGCGCTCCTGCACTGTCATCGCCCTCTCTCCTATTCCCGTTTCTTTCAGCGCCGCCTGCACGCCGGCCTCCAGGATCTCCCCGGGGACGGCGGTCTGATCCCGCCGGCTCTGCTCCAGCGCCGATTTAATCGCCTTCAGCTGATACCCTTTCTCCTTCAGCGCCTTAACCTGCCTGAAAAGCCGGATGTGAAACTCCGTATAATACCGGTGTCCCAGCTCGTTGCGGGGAATCGGAAGCTCCAGCTCCTCCTCCCAGTAGCGCAGCACGTGCGCCTCCACATCCACCTGTTTCGACGCGTCCGATATCAGATAATGTATCTCAGCCATAACTTCCCTCTCTTCCGGTCGTCCCGTATTACCGCCTTTTTGCAGGCCTGTCCGCCGCGCCCGCAGCGCCGACCTGTTATTATTACTATATGTCCCCCTGAGAAAGAATATGAATCAAAATTGACAAGCAGGGGGATCCGGTGTTAAAATTTTCTTAGCATAATATGCTCCCTGAAGGGGTGCAAAACGACGCAGAAAGGTGGTATCTCTATGAATTACTATGAACTTGCAACCAGACGTGAATCGACGAGGAGTTTCAAGAAGAAACCCGTCCTGGATCGCCAGATCACGGAGCTGCGCGACTATTTCGGCCAGTGCCGCCGGCTTTTCCCGCAGATTGCCGCAGATATTGAGATCCTGGGAGCCGATGCATACCGGAATCTGACCGGCTGCGCCGGATACCACAGCTTTATGATCGAAGCGCCCCATTATCTCCTGATTACCTCCGCCCCGGACGAACATTACCTGGAAAATGTCGGCTACCTGGGCGAGGATCTGGTTATGAAGCTCACGGAGATGGAGCTGGAATCCTGCTGGATTACCATTACCAATCCGGCGGAGATGAGATCGCGCCTCCGCATCCCGGCGGACCGCGAGCCGGCCGCGCTGATCGCGTTTGGCAACGCCACGACCATGCTTCCTTCCTCCCGTCTGGACATTAAGAGTACTTCTGACATCAACATCAAAAAGAGAACCGGCTTCGTCGCGCCCAAGCTGGCCGTCGATCACGCCGTATTTACCGACACCTGGGAAGAGAGCGCCGGCATTTCCGCGCTTCCCATCAACAGCAGCCTTTACCAGGCGTTTATCGCCGCCTGCTGCGCGCCGTCCTTCTTAAATCTGCAGCCGTACCGCTTCCTGCTCGACAAGGACATGGTTGTTCTCGTCTCTCTGCCCGATGCGGTTACCGGGCCGTCCGACGCCGCGCTGAACACCGGCATCGTCATGCTCAATTTCGCCGGGACGATGGAGAACCACCATGCGGCCAAGGCCGGCTGGATCCTGGGCGCGCCGGAAAAAACCTACGACATCCCCGAGGGAGCCGTCATTGCCGGATACTATCCGATCTGACGGACAATCCGAGCAGACGGGCCAGACGGGCGGGCAGTTTCCATTCAGGAAAAACCGCTTTTGCCGGCATATTAAATCCCAGCATTTTAAAAGCAGAAAAAAGGGATCCCCCGGCTGTCATGGCCCGGGGGATCCCCTTTTTTCTGATTTTTTCTCTGCAAACGTCCCTGTGAACGTTTCAGAAAACCGTTTTCTGAAAAACCGTTCTCCGGATCTTTGCCTCCCAAAAACACCTTCTCTATCTGGCCAGATTGGCAAACTTCGTCAGCTCCGGACGCCACATCAGCTGAATGGTCCCGATGGGGCCGTTTCTCTGCTTGGCGATAATGACCTCCGCAATGTTGGGCGTCTCCGTGTCTTTATTATAATAATCGTCCCGGTACAGGAACATGACGACGTCGGCGTCCTGCTCGATCGCGCCGGATTCACGCAGATCCGAGAGCATCGGCCGGTGATCCGGACGCGTCTCGCAGGCGCGGGAGAGCTGGGAAAGCGCGATGACCGGCGCGTTCAGTTCTCTCGCTAACGCCTTCAGGGAGCGGGAAATCTCCGAGATCTCCTGCTGCCGGTTCTCGCCGCTGCGCCCGCTGCCGCTCATCAGCTGCAGGTAGTCGATGATGACCACGCTCAGGCCGTATTCCAGCTTGACCTTGCGGCACCTGGAGCGCAGCTCTGCCACGGAAATTCCCGGCGTATCGTCGATAATCAGCTTGGAATTGCCGATTACCCCGATTCCCTCCACGACCGCGTCCCAGTCTGCGTCCGTCAGCGTTCCGGTCCGCAGCTTCTGCGAATCGACGTTGGATTCCATGGACAGCATCCGGTTGACCAGCTGCTCCTTGGACATCTCCAGGCTGAAAATCATGCAGGGCAGGCCCTTCTTCACGGCGACATGCTCCACGACGTTTAGGACGAAGGCCGTCTTTCCCATGGAAGGCCGGGCCGCGATGAGAATAAAGTCCGAGGGCTGCAGGCCCGAAGTCCGGTAATCCAGATCGATAAAACCCGTGGGAATCCCCGTGACCGTACTGTTGCTCCTGGCCGCCGCCTCAATTTTCTCCAGCACATTTAACGCCACCTGGCGGATCGGCACAAATTCCCCGCCGCCGCGGCTCTGAAGCAGATCGAAAATTACCTTCTCCGTGTGGGCCAGAATATCCTCCATCCGATCCTTTCCGGCGTAACAGAGATTCTCGATCTCCTCGTTGGCCCGGATCAGGCGGCGCAGCACCGCCTTCTCGCGCACGATCGCCGCGTACGACTTGATATTGACCGACGTGAGGACGGAAGTCATGATGTCGCGGACAAACTCCATGCTGCTGACCTCCGGAGGCACATCCTTCTCCCGCAGCCGATCCTGCAGCGTGACCAGATCCACCGGTTTCCCCTCGTTAAACAGTTCCACCATCGAATCAAACATCACGCCGTACTGATGCTGGTAAAAATCGGCGCCTGTCAGAATCTCAGACGCCGCGATAATTGCCTCCCTGTCCATCAGCATACAGCCGATGACAGACTGTTCCGCTTCTATACTGTGCGGGGGAACCCGCTTGATCAGTGCTTCCTCCATCTGACAGCCCCTTTTACGCTTCCGTCACGCGAACGGATATTTTTCCTGTCACATCCTTGTGCAGACGAATCGGCACCTCATGTACGCCAAACGTCTTAATCGGCTCCGGCAGCACCAGCTTCTTCCGATCGATCTCCAGGCCCAGCTGGTCGCTGATCGCTCTGGCGATCTCCTTGCTGGAAACAGATCCGAAGGCTTTCCCGCCCTCGCCCGCTTTGATCGAAAGCGACACCGTCTGATCCGCCAGCTGCGCCGCCAGATCCTTTGCCGCCTGCAGCTGCTCAGCCGCTATCTTTCTCTCATTGGCCTCCTGAAGCTTGCGGTCGTTCAGATTCTTGGCCGTCGCCTCCACGCCCAGCTTCTTGGGCAGGATGAAATTGCGCGCATAGCCGTCGCTGACCTTCACGATCTCTCCCTTTTTCCCGAGTGCCTTTACATCCTCCAGCAGTACTACTTCCATTGATCAGATATCTCCTTTCTCCATCATCTGAGTAATAATCTCTTTCAGGCGATCCTTCGCCTCCTCCGGCGTCGCATCCTTCAGCTGCGCGCCGGCAATCGTCCGGTGTCCGCCGCCGCCCAGTTTCTCCATCATGACCTGGACGTTGATCTCGTCGATCGAGCGGGCGCTGAAATACACCGTACCGTTTAACAGGGTCAGAACGAAGGACGCTTTGATCCCGACAATATCCAAAAGCTCGTTGGCCGCCTGCGCGCCCACCACCGTCGGGCTTTCCAGCCCTTCTGCCGGGCATTCCGAGATCGCAAAGCAGTCGCGGTAAATCTCCGCATTCTGAATCGCCTGCGCTCTCGCCTTGTAATCCTCCAGCCGATCCCGGAACAATTTGCGCACCCGCACCACGTCGGCGCCGTTTCTGCGCAGAAACGCGGCGGCCTCAAAGGTACGCACGCCGGCCTGGTTCAGGAAATTGTTGGTATCGATCACGATACCGGCATACATCGCGTCGGCCTCTGCCGGGCGAATCTTGATCCCGTCGTCGATATACTGCAGCACCTCGGCCACCATCTCGCAGGTGGAGGAGGCGTACGGTTCCACATAGGAAAGCACCGCGTTGTCGATGATCTCGCTGCTCTGACGGTGGTGATCCAGCACGACAATCGTCCGCACCTGCTTCAGAAGCTCCGGCGCTTCCGTGATACTGGGACGGTTGACGTCCACGACCACCAGCATCGTGTTGGCGTCCGCCCACTCCGCCGCCTCTTCGCCCGTCATCAGCAGATCCTCCGGATAGTCCGGATTGTTCTGGAAACGGGCCATCATCGGCTTCACGGAGGAATTGACGCTGTTGACCACAATCCGCGCCTTCTTGTTCAGGGACGTCGCGATGCGGTAAATGCCGATGCAGGCGCCGAAGGAATCGATATCGCCGATCTTGTGTCCCATGATCAGCAGCTTGTCCTTCGTATCCATCAGCTCGCGCATGGCGTGCGCCTTTACCCGCGCCTTCACGCGCGTCGTCTTCTCCAGCTGCTGGGACTTGCCGCCGTAATAGCGGATTCGGGTTCCGTCCTTGACCACCGCCTGATCGCCGCCCCGGCCCAGGGCCATATCGATGGCGGTTCTGGCGTACTCGTAATTCCGGATATAGCTGTCCCCGTTCATTCCCATGCCGATGCTGAGCGTGACCGCCATCTCATTGCCGATGTTGACCGTCTTGACGTCCTCCAGTAGCGAAAACCGGTTTTCCTGGATCTCCTGCGTGTACTGCTGCTTGATCACAAACAGATATTTATCCTTTTCCAGCTTCTTGACGATCCCGTCCATGTTGGAAATATATTTGTTGATCTTGCGGTCAATCAGCGCCGAGAGAAGCGAGCGGCGGACCTCCTCCACGCTCTCCAGCGCCTCTTCGTAATTGTCCAGATAAATCAGGCCCGCTACCAGACGCTGGTTGTCAATCTCTTTTTCATAGCTCAGGATCCGCGTCTCGTCAAACAGATACACCGCCAGAAGCGTCTCCTGCTCCCCGCCGTGCTCCACGCCCAGGTGCATCCCCTGCTTTTCGTCCAGGCAGACCGGCTGGATATCGAGCTGATAAAAACGGCCTTCAAACGAAGAATGCACGCTGGCGCGCTTCTCGATCCCCTCCAGGAACTCCCTGGTCAGCTCCGGGAACAGCGCGTTCAGATTCTTGCGGCATCCCTTCTCCTCATGCACGATCTCCGAAAACGCACGGTTCAGCCACAGCAGACGGCCCTGCGCGTCCGCAATCGCGTACGGCATCGCCATCTCATATAACAGCTGCTTCTGCACCCACGCATACTCGGAGGAAAATTCCACCAGGCCGTCCAGAATATGCTTTTTCTTATAGAAAAAGAGGGCGGCGGCAATGATCACGTAAACCAGGGTAAAGCCGGACATTACCATGCCCGCCCACGGGTTCACAAACCCGACCGCCAGATTGGCCGCCAGCAAAAACGCCGACAGTATCAGAGGCCACTGCAGATACGCGCGCAGCTGCCCCTGTATCCTTACACTTTCCTTCATTTCCTTCTCCTGTGACAGATATCCCTTTCCAAGTGCTCAGGTATGACTCGCACTGGGCTCGTCCAATACCTCGCCAAGTGCTCATATTATACCATACTGGAAGCGGTTCGTCCAGATACCGGCGCGCGCACCAAAAAGGGACGCCGCAGCGTCCGTCCCGCCGCGGCATCCCGCCTTTTTATCTTACCTCTCACTCAAAATCTCTCGCCCCGCCGGGCAAAAAACGCGCTACCGGGCCGCCTCGCAGATGAGATCGACGCACCGGTCCAGCCCGATCTCGCCGCTGTTGATCATCAGATCATAGTTCTCCCGGCTGCCCCATTTCTGATTGCTGTAATTTTCATAATAAATCCGGCGGCGCTTGTCCGTCTGGTACATAAATTCGTCGATGTATTCCTCCAGATCGCCGTACTCCTCAATCGCCCGCCGTTTGCGCACCTCGCGCGGCGCATAGATGAACACCCGCAGCACGTCCGGCCGGCTCTTCAGAATGTAATCCGCACAGCGGCCGATGAACACGCACGATTCCCGCTTGGCCGCTTCCTCGATCGCCGCCTTCTGCGCCAGGAAAATCTGCTCCGTCAGCGGCAGCTCGCTGATCTTGGGTTCTCTGGGATACGTCATCCCGTGGATCGCGCCCATCGCGAAATGATACAGCAGGCTGTTGGTCAGGCGCTGCTCCCGATCTGCAATCAGATCCGACGGAAACCCGATCTCCTTGGCCGCCGCGTCAATCAGTTCCTTGTCATAAAACTCCATGGAAAGCCGTTTCGAGACCGCAAGACCGATCTGCCGACCGCCGCTCCCGTATTCGCGGCTGATAGTGATGATCTTTTTCGTCATAAAAACACCCCCTGCGCACGAACGAAATCAACCTGGTTTCTTTCTTCTATCGTACCACAGAGGGCGTTTCTTTTCAATTTCCAACCGGTTTTTCAGCGCCGTTTTTACACGGCCCCCGGCGCTTTTTTATCCCTCCAGGCGGCGGATTTCCCGGCGCAGCCGCGGCCCGGCAAAAAGCGCCGCCAGAATTTTCAGCGCGTCGCCGGGAAGATAGGGAAGCACGCCCACGGCGAGGGCGGCCGCAAAATCAATCTGCAGCTGCGCCGCCAGCCAGGCGGTGCCGAACGCATAGCAGACCGCCATTCCCAGAACCAGTCCAATCGCCTGCAGCACCCGCTTCCCCGGAAACCGATCTACGAAAAAGCCGCCAATCAGCGCCAGGAAAATAAATCCGATCAGGTAGCCTCCCGTCGGCCCGGCAAGCTTTCCGGCGCCTCCGCTGAAACCGGAAAAAACCGGCAGCCCCACAAGACCCGCGAGCAGATATACAAAATAGCTGATCATCCCCGCTCTGAGCCCCAGCACATAGGCCGAAAGGAAAATCGCCAGGTTTGTAAACGTAATCGGCACCGGGCTAAACGGCAGCGGAATGGAGAGCGGCCCCAGCACGCACGTGACCGCCGTCATCACTCCAATCATCGCCATCCGTCCCGTCGTCAGAAACGGTTTCTGCCTCTCTGCCCTCACTGCCGCCTGCTTCCCTCTGTCTCTCTGCATTTCCAGCCTCTCTTTCTCCGGGGCAGGCCGCCGCCCGCCGAAACTCTGAATGAAACTGCTGCTATTATAATCCCTGCCGCGCTAATTGTCAACCTTGTTATTAGAATAAGTTTACAATTAGTCCATGAAACAGGACGCCCGGACCCGGCCGGATCCGCGGCGTCCCGCTTCTCAGACATATTCCTCCCGCTTTAGCAGCGGCGTTTCTCAGGCGCGTTCCCCCTGATCCCGCGGCGTAAGAGCCCGCATACTGCGCTCCAGAATTCCTTTCATAAATGCGATCAGGATGCCGTAATTGGTCATCGGCACGCCCTGATCGGCCGCCGTCCGCAGGCGGCTTTTCATCTCCCGTTCGTTTAGCATACAGCCGCCGCAGTGGACGATCAGCCGGTACCCGGACACATCCTCCGGAAATTCCGTTCCGGACGTAAAGGTAAATTCCGGGCTGGCCTTCGTGTACTCCCGAATCCAGGCCGGCAGCTTAACCGTCCCGATATCGCCGCACTGCCGGTGGTGGGTACAGCCCTCAGAGATCAGGATCCGGTCTCCGTCCCGGATGGTTTTCAGCGCCTGCGCGCCGGCCGCCGCCTGCTCCAGATCCCCTTTATAGCGGGCAAACAGAATCGAAAAGGACGTCAGCGGAACGCGCGCCGGCGTCAGGCGATCCACCAGCGGGAACACCTGGCTGTCCGTGATAACCAGATCCGGATCGCCGCCCAGGCGGGCCAGCGTTTTTTCCAGCTCGCTCTCCCGGCAGACCACGGCGCAGTCTCCGGCATCCAGCAGATCGCGGATCGTCTGCTGCTGCGGCAGGATCAGCCTCCCCTTCGGGGCCGCCTTGTCAACCGGCACCACCAGCACCACCAGTCCCCCCGGCGGCAGCAGATCCGATGCCAGCTTTTTCTCATTCTGCGGCGCTGCCGCCAGGGCCGCCAGGCGCTCTTTCAGCTCCTCAATTCCCTGTCCCGTACGCGCGCTGACCGCCACCGCCCGGCCGTGCCCGGCATGCTGTCCGGCCGCAAAAACGGCCCGCATTTCCTGCATCCCGGGCATCGCTTCCTCTGAGCTCTGCTCCGGCGCCGGCTGCGCATTCAGAACATCCATCTTGTTCCAGGCAATCAGATAGGGAATCTCTTTTTTTTCAAACTGACGGATCAGTTCCGCCTCCCCGTCTCCCATCCCCAGCGAGACGTCCACTACCAGGACGGCCAGATCCGCCTGATTGAGGACCCGGCGGCTTTTGTCTACCCTCTGCCTGCCCAGATCTCCCTCATCGTCCATGCCGGGCGTATCGATGATGACCACCGGCCCCAGCGGAAGAAGCTCCATCGCTTTTCTGACCGGGTCCGTCGTCGTCCCCCGGACCGGCGAGACGATCGAGAGATCCTGTCCGGTTACCGCGTTGACCAGGCTGGATTTTCCCGCGTTGCGCCTTCCGAAAAACGCAATGTGCAGCCGTTCGCCGGACGGCGTTTCATTTAATCCCATATGCTTTCTCCTGAAAAACAGCAAACCGATCGTCAGAAGCGGAAATCACGTTTCCCCTGCTCGATCTCCGCCAGATTCTTTCGCACAATCTCCTGCACCTTTTCCTTCGGGATATTTCCGATCTCCTTCTGGATCAGGGCCTCGCCGATCCGCTTCGTCTCCGGCGCGGCGTAATCCTCCAGATACTCCTTGAGCGTCATCAGCGCGTTCGGATGGCAGCAGTTCTGGATCTGCCCGCTCTTGCACAGGCTCATGAAGCGATCGCCGGTCCTTCCCTCCCGGTAGCAGGCCGTACAGAAGCTGGGAATGTAGCCCAGTTCCATCAGCCAGCGAACCACCTGATCCAGCGTCCGGTTGTCGCTGACGTCAAACTGCGCGGAATTTTCCTCCTCCGGCTCTTCCTCCACGTAACCGCCCACGCTGGTGCGGGAACCGCCGCTGATCTGGGAGATGCCCAGCTTCAGGACGCGCTCGCGGCACGCCTTGCTCTCGCGGGTGGAAATAATCATGCCCGTGTAAGGAACCGCCACGCGGATGCAGGCCACAATCTTTTCAAAAATCTCATCGCTGATGCCGTTATCGAACTCGTCCGGATCGATGTCATCCGCCCGGCGCAGCCTGGGCACGCTGATGGTGTGCGGGCCGACGCCGAATACCGCCTCCAGATGCTCGGCGTGCATCAGAAGACCGGCAAACTCATAGCGGTAGAGCTCCAGACCGAACAGGACGCCGATTCCCACATCATCGATTCCGCCCTCCATGGCGCGGTCCATCGCCTCCGTATGATAGCAGTAATTGTGCTTGGGCCCGGTCGGATGCAGACGCTCATAGCTCTCCTTATGATACGTTTCCTGGAACAGGATGTACGTCCCGATCCCGGCCTCTTTTAATTTGCGGTAGTTTTCCACCGTCGTGGCCGCGATATTCACATTCACGCGGCGGATGGCCCCGTTTTTGTGCTTAATGCTGTAGATCGTGCGGATGCTTTCCAGAATGTATTCGATGGGATTGTTGACCGGATCCTCTCCCGTCTCCAGCGCCAGACGCTTATGTCCCATATCCTGCAGGGCGATGACCTCCCGGCGGATTTCCTCCTGCGTCAGCTTCTTTCTGGCGATATGCTTGTTCTTCAGATGATACGGACAGTACAGGCAGCCGTTGACGCAGTAGTTCGACAGATACAGAGGCGCAAACATGACGATGCGGTTGCCGTAAAATTCTTCCTTAATCTGGCGCGCCAGCTCAAAGATTTCCTGCGTCTTCTCCGGGATCTCGCAGTCAAGAAGCACCGCCGCCTCCCGGTGGCTCAGCCCCTTTTTCAGGCGCGCCTTCGCCAGGATCTGATCGATCAGCTCCACATTGTTTTTATTGGCCTGCGCGTACTCCAGCGTCTCCAGGATCTCCTCATGGTTAATAAATTCCTCTGCTTTTTTTGATGCCGGATTATAATTCATACGTTTCTCTCCTTTTCTTGCGGGTCAGAAGCCGGACGCCGCCGCCCTTCCCCGTCAGTATCTGATTTCCAGTCTCCCCGATCCACCGCAACCTCACAGCCGATCGCCGCCATGCGCCGTTTCAGATCGTCCAGATGTTCCGCCGCCTCATCCCCGGTACAGAGCTTGTTATCGTACAGGAGATATTTTTCCCGCGCCGCCGGCGGCGACAGATTCGGCATGATTACATTGGCGCCCGCCAGAATCCCCAGCTCCCGCCCCCGCGGATGAATCGTCCCCAGCGCCGTCGTCGCCGGCAGCAGAAGCGACGGCTTAAGAAGCCGCAGAAGGCTTAACAGAAACAGCGTCTGTTCCAGCGTCCCGGCCGGCTGGCCGCCAAACGGCGTATCCCGCTGCGGAATAAAGGGGCCGATGCCTACCATCTCCGGATCCAGCTCCCCGATCCAGGCCATATCCTCTGCCAGGCAGCGCGCCGTCTGCCCCGGCGAACCTACCATAAATCCGCAGCCGGTCTGATATCCGATGGCCTTCAGATCCCGCAGGCACTGCAGCCGGTGCGCAAGAGAGAGCTGCGGCGGGTGCAGCGCGCCGTAATGCGCCGCGTCGGCCGTTTCGTGGCGCAGCAGATAGCGATCCGCTCCCGCCTCAAAAAAAAGGCGGTAGCTTTCATACTCCTTCTCGCCCAGCGAAAGCGTGATGGCGCAGTCCGGAAATTCCCGCCGGATCGCGGCCACCGTCTCTTTTACCCAGCCGTCCGTCAGCGCCGGATCCTCGCCGCCCTGCAGGACAAAGGTGCGAAAGCCGATCCGGTACCCTTTTCGGCAGCAGGTAAGGATCTCCTCCCGGCTCAGGCGATAGCGCTGCGCCCGGCGGTTGCCCCTCCGGATCCCGCAGTAATAGCAGTCGTTTTTGCAGTAGCTCGTGATCTCGATCAGGCCGCGCACGAAAATCTTCCGCCCGTAAACGCGATCGCAGGCCGCGCGCGCCTTTTCTGCCGCATACTCCCGAAGCGGCCGGGACTGTCCTTTTAGCAGACGGATCCATTCCTCCTCACTCAGGCGGCGCTTTGCTTCCAGCCGGTCCACCAGCGCCGTCAGGCCGTCCTCCGGATGCTCCGCTTCGCCGCGAAAAGCGCGCGCTCCACCTCCGCCGCAAGATCCGGCTCCTGCCGGACCGCCGGCCGCCGGCCGGCTCACTGTTTCGCCCCGCACTCCGGGACCCGCGAATAGAGCGCCTTGGAGCTGATCCCGCGCAGCATTCCCAGCTTGCCGGACAGCGCGCTGATCACATCCGCCGGCGCGTCCATGACCACGCTGATCAGGTTGATTCCCCTTTTGTGGTAGGGAATCCCCATCCGCCCCACAATATGGTTTCCATACTGGTGCAGCACACGGTTGAGCTCCTCCACATCGCCCTCCGGCTCTACCACAATCCCGATGATCGCCACCCTCGAATCCATCGCTTTCCTCCTCATTAAAATAAAAAAAGGCCGCCGTACGGGCTGAACGTCCAGGGGCCCGCCGCCCGCGCGCACGCCAAAAAAGCGTACGCGACAGGCACGAAACACCTGAGACCGCACCGTATGGCAACCTCAACGCTCCGTCTTCCGCTCCCCTTCCTCCTCAGACCCCCCGCCGCAGCGCGGCAAAATCTTCGGCGTCAGCATCGCAATGTAACTCTGTCACTGCTATCGTACTATAAAAACAGAAAAAAAGCAATCCGCTTTTCCTCTGCCGTTGTTCAGCAGAATCGTCCCCTACTACAGAATCGTCCCGTAACGCCCCGGGTGTTTGACACCCTTCTAGGAGGACACTAAGGCAGGAAACCTTATTCTAAGCCGTTTTCGGCTTGTTTTTTTGTCAAATTTTATGATTTTAGGTATAGGCTTTTTGGGCTTTTTGTGGTATA
>CALWLT010000011.1 GCA_944381615.1 uncultured Lachnospiraceae bacterium
TAAAAGAGTCTCAGCTTGCTTCTTAGCGTATCTCAACAAAATCAACCTTGTTTCAAATGGCTATTTTTCAATAGCTTGTTTCAGTGCGCCATCTTTAGGCTGCCCTCTACTTTCTTTCACACTATTCTCCTCGTATTTTTTTTACTATTATATAGCATTTCCCGTCATATTTCCACAGAATTTCCAAATCTGTCCGAATCCCCGTCCGTGTAAGAAAACTTTAAGGAACATTAAGAAAAATCAGATAGGACGGGGCCGGCGTATCCGCTATAATAGAAGGGACGAAACAGGAAAACGGGCCGGCGGCAGAAGGGCGGGAGGAAGCAGGCTGTGAGCGGGGAGGAGAACCGGAAGGTAAAACCGGTCATCGAGGTCAGAAATCTCTATAAGATTTACCGGGTCGGGGAGACAAAGGTCCGCGCGCTAAACGGCGTGGATTTTGCGATCCGGCGCGGCGAATTCTGCGCGATTGTGGGTACCTCCGGTTCCGGCAAATCGACGCTTCTGAACATGCTGGCGGGGCTGGAGCGGCCCAGCCGGGGTGAGATTGTCATCGCGGGAAAACACATCGAGAAGATGAATGAGAATCAGCTGGTGGCGTTCCGCCGGGATCACATCGGCTTTATTTTCCAGTCCTACAATCTCCTGGGGACGATGAACGCGCTGGAGAATGTGGCGCTGCCGCTCTCGTTCCGCGGGATCGAGAAGAAAAAGCGCACGGCGCTGGCGGCCCGCTATCTGAAGCTGGTGGGGCTGGAGCGGCTGGAGGACCATATGCCCAACCAGATGTCCGGCGGCCAGCAGCAGCGGGTGGGGATCGCCCGGGCGCTGGTGGTAAAGCCGGAGATTATTTTTGCCGACGAGCCGACGGGCAACCTGGATTCCCACACGACGATGGATGTCCTGCGGCTGATGCAGCAGATTGTGCGGGAGCAGAACCAGACGCTGATCATGGTCACGCACGACGATCATCTGGCGGCTTATGCCGACCGGATTTTCCATATTATCGACGGGAAGATTGTGAAGATTGAGGAACACGCCCGGCAGGACGGCGGGGCAGGCGGGGAGGAAGAGGAAGGATGAAGCAGTGGTGGAAATGGCCGGTAATTCTGCTGGCGGCGTGTTTTCTGGCCTTTGCGGGCACGGGGACGGCGCAGGCGGAGATGCTGGATACGACGAATTTCGGGGACAACGCGGAGACGGTAACCATCAGCAAGGTGCCGAGGGGCAAGGCGGGAAGCAAGATTTCCATCCGCATGACCATTCACAACACGGGGACCAAGGGAGATAATTACCTGGAGAAGATCCGCCTGGTCAACGCGTATGAATATGAGAAGTTCATGCGCGATCAGTTCGGGGACGAGGACGACGACGCGAGCGAGCTTGCGTGGTACGACAGCTCGTTCCCCTTTGAGGCGACCTCGGAGACCTTTGCCGAGAAGGAGATCAACGTAAAGCCGGGTTCTTCCAAGTCCGTTACGCTGACCTACCGGCTGCGGCGCGATCTGGCGGCCGGCTATTACCAGGCGTTTTTCTACATCGACGACAACCTGCGGATCGGCGTCAACCTGTGGGTGTCGGCCTACGACGGATCGACCGATGAGGATGATGAGGACACGGAGAGCCTGGACTATTCGTTTTCGACCGGGAACAATCAGATGACGCCGGTCGGCGCTTACGGGCAGGTGCTGGACTTTGGCGTGAACCTGATTAATACGGGACTCAAGAAGGCGTACGACGTGCGCGTGGACATGCAGCTGGACGCCGACGTGACGAAGTTTCCCTTCGCCATCAACGAGGGGAATTACCTGCGCACGATGGGCGATATGGAGCCGGGGCAGATGGTAACGGTGCCCTACACGATGGTCGTGCGGGACGATGTGAAGACGGGATTTTTCCCGATTACCTACCTGATCACGTACCGCGAGGAGGAGGGGGGCGAATTCTCCGAGCCGGTAGAGAAGGTCTTCTATGTGCGCATCGAGGGCGAGGACGACGATGAGCTGGACGCCGACGCGGGAGAGCAGGAGCGGACGAAGGCCCGGATTATCGTGGACAGCTTCGAGACGGTCCCGGCGGAGATCTACGCCGGCCAGCCCTTCGAGCTGCGGATCCGCATGAAGAACGCGTCCTCGGACGTGAGCGCCAGCAATATCATGTTTACCTTTGAGTCGGAGGAGGTGGAGAACAGCCCGATCTTTACTTCGGACACGGGATCGACTTCGGTGGTGGTCAACAGCCTGTCGCCGGGATCGACGGCGGATCTGACCATGCTGTTCGTGCCCTCGCCGACGGCGGAGCAGAAGTCGTACCGCATGACGATCAAGGAGCAGTACGACAGCCCGGAATTTAAGAATGCCGAGGAGGAGGTCAAGATTGCCCTGCCGGTCAGACAGGAGCCGCGGCTGAATACGAGCACCATTGAAGTGATGCCGGAGAGCATCGAGGTGGGTTCGGAGACGAACGTCATGTTCGGCATCAACAATACGGGCAAGGTGCTGCTCTACAACGTGATGGCCCGCTTCGAGGCGGATTCCGTGCAGACGGTGGAGACGTACGTGGGCAACATCAAGCCGGGCGAGACGGGCAATGTGGATACGATGCTGACCGGCGCGGCGCCGACGATGGACGACGGGCGCGTCAGGATTATCATTTCGTATGAGGATGAGAACGGGATCGTCACGGAGACGGAGAAGGAGATGCTCCTTTTCGTGACCGAGCCGGTGGACATGTCGGCCGGGATGGACATGATGGGCGACATGGGGATGGAAGGCATGGAGGAAGAGGCGTCCGGCCCGCCCCTGTGGCCGGCCGGGCTTGCGGCGGTGGCAGCAGCCGCCGGGATCCTCGTTTTTGTGCGCATCCGCCGCAGGAAGAAAAATGCGGGAATGAAAGAGGAGGAAGAGGACCTGGACGATGAAATTTCTTGATCTGATATCGATGAGCGCGGGGAACCTGCTCAGGCGGAAGCTCAGGACATTTCTGACGGTTCTCGGCGTGACCATCGGGACGGCGTCCATCGTCGTCATGGTCTCCATTGGCATCGGGCTTAAGGAATTTACGATGGAGCAGTATGCGTCCTCCGGCAGCCTGACGGCAATCCAGGTGTATAATTACGGGGCCGGTATGACGGGCGAGAATGTGGATCCGGAGGACAGCTTCATGACGGATGAGACAGTGGCGATGTTTGCGGCGCTCCCGCATGTGACGGACGCGTATCCGCGGCTGAGCCTGGGTGTCATCATGCGGCAGGGGGTCTACGAGGGGAACGTGCAGATGTACGGGATCCCGGTCTCGGCCATGGACTCGATTCCGCTGAAGGAGGGCACGCTGCCGCCGCCGGACGCGTCGGGCCTGGAGATGGTGGTCGGCAATATGGTGGCCCAGAACTTTTACAATGCGAAGAGCGGAAAGGGGTACTGGGATACGGGAGAGATGCCGGACGTCGATTTTACGAAGCCGGTGTTTACCATTTTTGACACCAGCGCCTACTATCAGTCGCAGAATCCGTCGGGCGGAGAGGGCCAGGCGGTTAAGGCCCCCAAGAAATATATGCTGAAAGCGTCGGGCCTGGTGGAGGGCGGGCCGGAGGACTGGAATGAGTACAGCTACGGCGTGTACGTGGATCTGGAGAAGCTGAAAACGCAGCTGAAGCAGGTGTTTAAAAAGGATCCCATCCCGGGGCAGCCGACCAACAAGAAGGGAAAGCCCTACAGCTACTTTATCTATGACGAGGCGACGGTCAACGTGGACGACATGGATCACGTGGTGGAGGTGCAGAAGCAGATCAACAACATGGGCTATCAGGCCACCAGCCAGATGGAGTGGCTGGAGCAGTCCCAGCAGCAGTCGAACATGGTGCAGGCCGCGCTGGGCGGCATCGGCGCCGTCTCGCTGTTTGTGGCGGCCATCGGCATTGCCAATACGATGATGATGTCCATCTATGAGCGGACGAAGGAGATCGGAATCCTGAAGGTCCTGGGCTGCTCCCTGGGGACCATCCGCAATATGTTTCTGGTAGAGGCCGGTTTTATCGGGCTGGCCGGCGGGATTGCGGGAGTCACGCTGAGCCTGCTCGTCTCCTTTCTGATCAATCATTTTCTGGCGGCGGCCTTTCTTTACGGCATGGAGGGGAAGCTTTCCGTCATCCCGCTGTGGCTGGCGGTGCCGAGCATTTTCTTTGCCGTTCTGATCGGCATGGCGGCCGGTTTCTGGCCGGCTATCCGGGCCATGCGCCTGAGCGCGCTGGCCGCGATCCGAAACGAATAGGGAATCATCGCCCCCGAGAGCACTGTTTCCGGGGGCGCTGTTCGGCCCGCCGGTCTGTCCGGCGGGCCGGTTTTATGCATGGAAAATGAATTTTATGCATAAAAATGCTTCTTTATCCCGTATAAATTCATAAAAATACAAAAAACCTCTTGCATAATTCAGATCACAGAGGTATAATCAGGCTAATTTCACAGCGGGAACACCGCAGGTCAAAAAAAGAAAAAGCGGAGGAATCTGACATGGAGAAGAAATATAATAAGATTGTACTGGCCTATTCCGGAGGACTGGACACGTCCGTCCTGATTCCGTGGCTGAAAGAGCGCTACGGCTGCGAGGTCATCGCCGTTTCGGCCGATGTGGGACAGGGTACGGAGCTGGACGGCCTGGAGGAGAAGGCGTTAAAGACCGGCGCTTCCAAGCTGTACATCGAGGATCTGAAGAAGGAGTTTGTGGAGGATTACATCATCCCCACCGTGAAGGCCGGGGCCGCCTATGAGCATTATCTGCTGGGCACCTCCTTCGCCCGCCCGATCATCGCCAAGCGAATCGTGGAGATTGCGAAGAAGGAGGGCGCGGACGCCATCTGCCACGGCTGCACGGGCAAGGGAAATGATCAGGTGCGTTTCGAGCTGGCGATCAAGGCGTTTGCGCCGCAGATGGACGTGATTGCCCCCTGGCGCTTCTGGGAGCTGAACTCCCGCGAGAAGGAGATCGAGTACGCCGAGGCGCACAAGATCCCGTTAAAGATTACCAAGGAGACGAACTATTCCAAGGATAAAAACCTGTGGCATCTGTCGCACGAGGGCCTGGATCTGGAGGATCCGGCCAACGAGGCGCCGCTTAACAAGCCGGGCTTTCTGGAGCTGGGCGTGTCGCCCGAGATGGCGCCGGATAAGCCCACCTATGTGAAAATTCATTTCGAGAAGGGCGTCCCCACCAGCGTAAACGGCGAGGAGATGGACTGCGAGAAGGTCATCGAGACGCTGAATAAGCTGGGCGGCGAGAACGGCTGCGGCATCCTTGACCTGGTGGAGAACCGTCTGGTCGGCATGAAGAGCCGGGGCGTCTATGAGACGCCGGGCGGCACGATTCTCTATAAGGCGCATGAGAAGCTGGAAGAGATCACGCTGGATAAGGAGACGCAGCACTACAAACAGCAGCTGGCGCTGAAGTTTGCCGATCTGGTATATAACGGGCAGTGGTATACGCCGCTGCGCAAGGCCATGAGCGCGTTCGTGGATTCCACGCAGGAGACGGTAACGGGCGATGTGACGCTGAAGCTTTACAAGGGCAATATCATCCCGGCTTCGGTAACCTCTCCCTACAGCCTGTACTCGGCGGATATGGCGACGTTTGACGAGGACGACTGCTACAACCAGGCGGATTCGGCCGGCTTTATCAATCTCTTTGGCCTGCCGATCAAGGTGCGGGCGCTGAACGATCAGGCGCTGGCCGCCCGGACGGGGGAGCATTTCCCGTCGGTGGAGTAAGCCGTCTGCAGGGCAGATAAAGGAAACAGAAACCATACGGCCATCGGGACGCCCGCCGGGCGGCCGGTGGCCGTGTGAAGTCAGACAGAAAGCAGGATGGAAAGCGCCGCAGAGGCGGCACGGAGGTTATTATGGCGAAGTTATGGGCAGGGCGTTTCGGGAAAGAGACGGATCGGGAGGTCAATGATTTTAACTCCTCGATTTCATTCGACTGCCGCTTATATAAGGAAGACATTACCGGGTCGATGGCCCATGCGGCGATGCTGGGAAAACAGGGGATCATCGGCGCCGAAGAGGCGGAGCAGATCATTGCGGGCCTGGAGGGCATCCGGAAGGATTTCGAGGCGGGGACCCTTCATTTTTCCCAGGACTACGAAGACATTCACATGAACGTGGAGCAGATCCTGACGGAGCGGATCGGGGACGCGGGCAAGCGTCTGCACACGGCCCGCTCGCGCAACGATCAGGTCGCGCTGGATATGCGCCTCTATGTGAAAAAAGAGATCGGCGCCATCAAAGCGCTGATTATTGATTTTATGGAGGCGCTCTGCGACAGCGCCAAGAAAAATCTGGACACGGTTATGCCGGGGTACACGCATCTGCAGCGGGCACAGCCGGTTACCTTCGGCCACTATATGATGGCCTATGCCAATATGATGAAGCGCGACGTGATCCGGCTGGAAAACTGCCTGGAGGGGATGGACGACATGCCGCTGGGATCCGGCGCGCTGGCCTCGACCACGTACCCGATCGACCGGGATTTCGTGCGCCGGGAGCTCGGGTTTGCCCGCCTGACGGACAATTCGCTGGACGGTGTTTCCGACCGCGATTACTGCGTGGAGCTGTGCGGCGCTCTGTCCATCCTGATGATGCACCTGTCCCGTTTTTCCGAGGAGATCATCGCCTGGTGCTCCTGGGAATTTAAGTTTGTGGAGCTGGACGACGCATTTTCCACCGGTTCCTCCATCATGCCGCAGAAGAAGAATCCGGACGTCTGCGAGCTGGTGCGCGGCAAGACGGGGCGCGTCTACGGCGATCTGATGACGCTTCTGACCATGCTGAAGGGGATTCCGCTGGCATACAATAAGGATATGCAGGAGGACAAGGAAGCGGTGTTCGACGCCATCGATACGGTCAAGCAGTGCCTGCGGGTGCTGACGCCGATGTTCGCCACCATGGAGCTGTGCAAGGACAACATGAAGAAGGCGGCGCTCCGGGGCTTTATCAACGCGACGGACTGCGCGGATTACCTGACCAAGAAGGGGATGCCGTTCCGCGACGCCTATAAGACGGTCGGTCAGCTGGTGGCGCAGTGCGTGCGCGAGGACAAGTCGCTGGCGGATCTGACGCTGGAGGAATACCGGGCGCACTCGGAGCTGTTTGCGGAGGACGTCTACGAGGCGATCGATCTGAAGACGTGCGTGCGCGGGCGCAACGTGATCGGCGGGCCGTCTCCGGAGGAGGTCTCCAGGCAGATCGCCGTGATCGAGCGCTTTATCAAAGAACGGGAAAATGGCTGAGAAAGCCGGCGCAGGGGGAAAAGATGGCAAAACCAAAGGTTTTTATCGACGGAAAAGAAGGGACGACGGGCCTGCAGATCTACGAGAGGCTGGCCGGCCGGACGGACATCGAGCTTCTTCTGATTGACGAGGAGAAGCGCAAGGATACCGAAGAACGGAAAAAATATATCAACGAGGCGGATCTGGTCTTTTTCTGCCTGCCGGACGCGGCGGCGATCGAGGCGGCGGAGCTGGCGGAGAACCCGAAGACGCGCATCATCGACGCTTCAACCGCCCACCGGACGGCGCCGGGCTGGGATTACGGCCTGGCGGAGCTTGATAAAGAGCACCGGGAGCGGATCCGGGTTTCTTCGCGGGTGGCCAATCCGGGCTGCCACGCCACCGGCTTTATCACGGCCGTGTATCCGCTGGTCGCCACCGGCCTGGTGCAGAAATACTGCCCGCTGACGGCATTTTCCCTGACGGGATACTCCGGCGGCGGCAAGAAAATGATCGCGCAGTACGAGTCGGATCAGAAGCCGGAGAGCTTTTTGGCGCCGCGCATCTACGGGCTGGATCTCAGGCACAAACACCTGCCGGAGATGCAGAAGGTCTGCGGGCTGGAGATGCCGCCGGTGTTCTGCCCGGTGGTGGACGATTATTACAAGGGAATGGCGGTTACCGTCATGCTGCCCAACAGCCTGCTTCCGGGACAGCCTTCGGCGAAGAAGATTTATGAGGCGCTGGCGTCCTGGTACGGGAAGGAGAAACTCATCAAGGTACATCCCTTCGGCTACGAGGGGATGATCGCGGCCGGCAGCATGGCCGGGCGCGACAGCCTGGAGCTGATCGTAAACGGACACGAGGATCAGACGATTGTGACGGCCCTGTTTGATAATCTGGGAAAGGGCGCTTCCGGCGCGGCCGTGCAGAACATGAACCTGATGCTGGGGTTTGAGGAGACGAGAGGGCTGGTTGTGTAGCGGCCGGAAAGGAGAGAGGGATTCATGAAATTTACAGAAGGCGGCGTCTGCGCCGCAAAAGGCTTTCAGGCAGGCGCGATGCGCTGCGGAATCCGCAAATCGCAGACGAAAAAGGATCTGGCGATGATCCGTTCGGACGTGCTCTGCAACGCGGCGGCGGTTTATACCTTAAACCGGGTCAAGGCGGCTCCGGTCCTCCTGACTAAGGAGCATCTGGCGGACGGGAAGGCGCAGGCGGTCATCGTGAATTCCGGCAATGCCAACGCCTGCGCGCCGTTTGGGATTGAGAATGCCAGAAGAGAGGCGAAGGCGGCGGCCCGGGCGCTGGGCGTGCGGGAGGAGGATGTGATCGTCGCTTCCACCGGCGTCATCGGACAGACGCTTCCCATCGAGGCCATCGAGGAGCACGCCGGAAGCATGGAGATGAAATACGGCAATTCCCTGACGGCGGCGGAAGCCATCATGACGACGGATACGAAGGTTAAAACGATCGCCGTGGAGTTTGAGGCCGGCGGGGTAAGCTGCCGCATGGGCGGTATCTGCAAGGGCTCGGGCATGATCCATCCCAACATGGGCACGATGCTCTGCTTTATCACGACGGACTGCGCCATCTCTTCGGAACTGATGAAGAAGGCGCTCCTCCATAATGTTGCGAAGACGTTTAACCGGGTTACGGTGGACGGGGATACCTCGACGAACGATATGTGCGCCGTCCTGGCCAACGGCCTGGCGGGCAATCCGGAGATCACGGCGGAGGGGAGCGATTACGAGACGTTTCGGGAAGCGCTGCAGGCCGTGATGGAGGATCTGGCGAGAAAGATCGCGGCCGACGGCGAAGGAGCCGGGCGGCTCATGACCTGTACGGTCTGCGGCGCGGCCGACGAGGCGGCCGCGGAAACGATGGCCAAGTCCATCGCCTCTTCTTCTCTGGTCAAGGCCGCCATGTTTGGGGCGGACGCCAACTGGGGCCGCGTGCTCTGCGCGATGGGATACTCGGGCGCGGTGTTCGACACGGAGCGGGTGCGGATCGAATTTGCCTCGAAGGCCGGGCGCATTGCGGTCTGCGAGAACGGGCGGGGACTCGATTTTGACGAGACGCTGGCCAAAGAGATCCTGAGCCAGGATGAGGTGGAGATTCTCGCCGTCCTGGAAGAGGGCGAAGGCCGGGCGACCTGCTGGGGCTGCGATTTAACCTACGACTATGTAAAGATCAATGGAGATTACCGGACATGATGAACCTGGAACCCAAAACGAGAGCGGAGATCCTGGTGGAGGCGCTGCCTTACATCCAGGAGTACGCCGGAAAAATTATCGTGGTAAAATACGGCGGAAACGCCATGATCAACGAGGATCTGAAGGCGGCGGTCATTCAGGACGTCGTGCTGTTAAACCTGGTCGGCATCAAGGTCGTGCTGGTGCACGGCGGCGGCCCCGAGATCTCGGAGATGTTAAAGAAGATCGGCAAGGAGTCGCGTTTCGTCAAGGGCCTGCGCTATACGGACGAAGAGACGATGGACATCGTCCAGATGATCCTCTGCGGCAAGGTCAATAAAAATCTGGTCAGCCTTCTGGAGAAGGCCGGCGGGCGCGGCGTGGGCCTGGGCGGCATGGACGGAGGCCTGTTCCGGGCGGTGCGCCGCCGGGACGAGGACGGGACGGATTACGGCTATGTGGGCGATATCGTGGAGGTTAATGAGAAGATTGTCCTCGATACGCTGAAAGAGGGCTTTGTCCCGGTGGTCTCTTCGGTGGCGGCCGGTATCGACGAAGAGACAAACTATAATATCAACGCGGATACGGCGGCGGAGAAGCTGGCGGTGGCGCTGCGCGCCAAGAAGCTGATCCTTCTGACGGATGTCTGCGGGCTGATGCGCGTGCCGGGCGACGATTCGACGCTGATCCCGCGCCTGAAGGTTTCGGAGGTTCCGCCTCTGATCCGGGAGGGCGTGATTTCCGGCGGCATGATCCCCAAGGTGGAGTGCTGCGTGGAAGCCATCCGGCAGGGCGTGGAGCGCGCCAATATCCAGGACGGCCGTGTGCCGCACTCGATTCTGATTGAGCTTTTGAGCAAGGACGGCGTGGGGACCATGTTTTCATAGGAGACGGCCGCGCGGCCGGAAGGCCGCAGGATCTGCGGGACGGCGGGGCGGCTGCAGAAAGTCAGGCGGGAGGAACGAGGATGACATTTGAGGAGATCAAAAAGGGAGAAGAAACGTACCTGATGCACACCTACGGGCGGTTTCCCGTCGCCCTGGAACGGGGGCAGGGGGCGACGCTCTGGGATACGGAGGGGAAGAGCTATGTGGATCTGACCTCCGGCATCGGGGTCAACAGCCTCGGGCACAATCACGGGGCCCTGACGGAGGCGCTGGCCGGGCAGGCGCATAAGCTGATGCACGCCTGCAACCTGTATTACACGGAGCCGATGGTGGATGCGGCCCGCATGCTCGTGGAGGCGACGGGCATGGGGAAGGTGTTTTTCTGCAACTCCGGCGCCGAGGCCAACGAGGGCATGATCAAGCTGGCGCGGAAATATTCGTTTGACCGGTACGGGGCCGGGCGCAGCAAGATCATCACGCTCATCCAGTCCTTCCACGGCCGCACGGTTACGACGCTGAAGGCTACGGGGCAGGAGAAATTCCACCAGTATTTCTTCCCCTTTACGGAGGGCTTTGATTATGTGGAAGCGGGCGATCTGGCGGCCATGAAAGAGAAGCTGGACGATTCTGTGTGCGCGGTCATGATCGAGCTGATTCAGGGCGAGGGCGGCGTGCTGCCGCTGCCGCGCGATTTTGTGGAAGAGACGGCCAGGCTCTGCCGGGAGAAGGATATCCTGCTTCTGGCGGACGAGGTGCAGACCGGCATCGGGCGCACGGGCAGCCTGTTCTGCTATGAGCAGTACGGCATCCGGCCGGATGTGATCAGCATGGCGAAGGGCCTGGGCGGCGGCGTTCCCATCGGGGCCGTACTCGCCGCCGCGAAATGCGCCGATGTGCTGGGGCCGGGGACGCACGGCACAACCTTCGGCGGAAATCCCTTATGCTGCACGGCGGCGAAAACCGTGCTTTCAGTCGTGAACCGGCCGGAATTTCTGGCTTCTGTGAGGGAAAAGGGAGAATACCTGAAAAACGGGATTCTGGCCCTGCATTCGCCGAAGGTAAAGGAAGTCCGAGGCATGGGCCTCATGCTGGGCGTTGTGGTAGAGAAAGAGGAGCGCGCGCAGCTTGTCACGGCGCTCAGAGAGCGCGGCGTGCTGGTGCTGACGGCCGGAGAGAGCGCCATCCGCCTGCTGCCGCCGCTGGTTATCACGAAAGAGGAACTGGATCGGGCGCTCGGCGCCATGAAGGAGGTATTTTAAGATATGGAACATCTGTTAAAGCTTTTAGACTGCAGCCAGGAGGAGATTTTATCGGTCCTGGAGCTGGCGGATCAGTTAAAATATGAGCGGAAGCATCACATTCCCCATCCCCTTCTGGCGGGAAAATCCATCGGCCTGATTTTCCAGAAATCGTCCACGCGGACGAGGGTTTCCTTTGAGACGGGCATGTTCCAGCTGGGCGGGCAGGCGCTGTTTCTTTCTTCCCGCGATCTGCAGATCGGGCGCGGGGAGCCGGTGCAGGATACGGCCCGCGTGCTGTCCCGCTATCTGGACGGGATCATGATCCGCACCTTCGAGCAGAAGGAGGTTGAGGATCTGGCGCGCTACGGCTCCATCCCGGTCATCAACGGGCTGACGGATTTCTGCCATCCCTGCCAGGTGCTGGCCGATCTGATGACCATCCGGGAGAAATACGGCGTGTTAAAGGGGCTGAAGCTCTGTTACATCGGCGACGGCAACAACATGGCCAATTCGCTGATCGTGGGCGGCCTGAAGACGGAGATGAAGGTATCGGTGGCGACGCCGGAGGGCTACCGCCCGGCGAAGGAAGTGCTGGATTTTGCCGCCGGATTCGATACCTTTACCCTGACGGACGATCCGATGAAGGCGGCGGAAAATGCCGACATCGTGATTACGGATACCTGGGCATCCATGGGCCAGGAGGCGGAGAAGGAAGTCCGCATGAAAGCGTTCCAGGGCTATCAGGTCAACGACGAGCTGATGGCGGCGGCCAAGCCGGGCGCCATGGTGCAGCACTGCCTGCCCGCGTACCGCGGCCAGGAGATCACGGAGAAGGTATTCGAGGCGCACGCCGCCGAGATCTTCGAGGAGGCGGAAAACCGTCTCCACGCGCAGAAGGCGGTCATGGTACTGCTGATGAAAAAGTAAAAAGAGGGGCGGATATGACAAAGGAAGAAATTGCACGGCGCGCGGCGCGCGCCGTGGGCTGCCATCAGAAGGGATACAACTGCGCGCAGGCCGTGGCCTGCGCCTTTGCCGATCAGACCGATCTGGAGGAGAAGACGATCTTTCGCATGGCGGAAGGTCTGGGACTCGGGATGGGCGGGATGCGGGGAACCTGCGGGGCCATCTCCGCCGCCGCGCTGCTCTGCGGCCTGAAACACAGCACGGCGCATCTGGAAGCGCCGGACTCCAAGGCCGTTTCCTATGAATACGCGCAGGCCTGCCTGGCCCGCTTCGAGGAGAGGTACGGAGCGCTGCGCTGCCAGGAGCTGCGCGGCGGGGACGGCGAAGAGCCGCTGGAGGTCATCCGCCGCCGCTGCGACGGCTACATCGCCGCCGCCGTGGAGATTGCCGCGGACGTACTGTACGGCGGGGAGTAAGCGGCCGGAAAATAGAGACTCGTCGGGGAGCAGGAAGATAAAAACGGCGGAAAATAGCAGGAATTCTAATCTTAACGGGATTCCTGCTGTTTTTATACGTCTTATGTCTGAAAATCCAACCTGTTTTTGAAATATGGATTCGATTTTAGAGTGGATGTACCTGGAGAGATTATATTTTGTTGAGAGAGTCCAGATTTTTTTGTATAATAAAGAACAGCCGTCGATTTTTTCTCTAGAAGATGGGAGGTATAATGGAAAATTATTTAATGTTATATCAATCGGTTGTTACAGAAATAAAAAACATTATTTCTTCTGGGCAGAAAGCAGCCTACCGCGCTTCTAGTAAAGCAATGCTGTTTACGTATTGGAATATAGGGAAACGGATTGTAGAGCAGGAATTCGGAGGCAACGAGCGCGCAGAGTATGGAAAAGGTTTGATTTCTGTATTGGCGGAAGAACTTACAAAAGAATTTGGAAAAAATTATTCTAAAAGGAATCTGCATTATTATATCAAATTTTATCAATATTTTCCTGATGAACAGATTGTGAACGCATGCGTTCACAATCTTAACTGGACCCATATTCGGAGTCTTTTGCGTGTTTCAGATGAAAATGCACGTTATTGGTATATGAAAGAGACCATAGATGAGAATTGGAATTCCAGAACATTGGATCGAAATATTAGTACGCAGTATTATTATCGACTTCTTCAAACACCTAAAAAAGATGCTGTAATTGAAGAAATGAAACAGGAAACGGCGCAGTTTCAGAGAAATCAATTTGAACTGATCAAAAGTCCAGTTATAGCTGAATTTCTTGGATTCAAAAATGAAGATACTTACCTAGAAGGAGATTTAGAATCTGCGATTCTTTCTCATATCAGAGATTTTTTGATGGAATTGGGAAGAGGATTTGCTTTTGTTGCCCGTCAGCAGCATATTGTGACGGAGACATCGGATTATTATTTGGATCTTGTGTTTTACAATATTGAACTTAAATGTTATGTTTTGATTGATTTGAAGATGGGAAGAATTACGCATCAGGATGTAGGACAGATGGATATGTATGTCCGCATGTATGATGATTTAAAAAGAGGACAGGGAGATAATCCTACGATTGGGATTTTATTATGTTCAGAAACAGATGCGGATATTGCCAGGTATTCGGTTCTTCATGATAACGATCGGTTGTTTATGTCAAAGTATTTGACTTATTTACCTACGAAAGAGCAGTTGAAGGCAGAGATTGATCGACAAAAAGAGATTTTTTTCATGCAGCATCCGGTTCTATAAATGAGCAGGAAAATGTGATAAGGAGGAAGTGAGATTGAAAGCTGATAATGTGGCATTATTAGAATTTATAGGCGCAAGCAAAAGAACGTTTTATATTCCAGTGTATCAGCGTAATTATGACTGGAAAAGAAATCAATGTTTGACATTGTTTAAAGATATAGAGTCAATTGCGGTTTCTGAGAACCGTTCTAGTCATTTTTTGGGGACAATAGTTTATGTGGAAGGCGAATCTAATGCAACGTTCCGAGCATTTACAGTTATCGATGGTCAACAACGTTTGACTACCATTATGATTTTATTAAAAGCAATTGTAGATTCTATAGATGATGAAGATTTTAAGGAAGATATTTTTGAAAGCTATTTGACAAACCGTCGATGTCCGGAGTCTCTGAGAATTAAATTAAAACCGATGAAAGAAGATGCTAGAAATTTTCAGAGGTTGATCGACGGTCAGATTAATGATATGGAAGAAACTCAGATATTCAATAATTATAAGTTGTTTATGGAATTACTAAAAGAATCAAAACTTTCTCCGGAGCAAATTTATGTAGGAGTGCAAAAACTTGAGATTGTTTACATTGAATTGAATGAACAAAAAGAGAATCCTCAGCTTATTTTTGAATCTCTGAATTCTACAGGACTGGATTTAACGCAGGCGGATCTGATTAGAAATTATCTTTTGATGGGAAAAGAGTATTATACGCAAGAGGCTCTTTATAATAAGTATTGGTCCAAATTGGAAAAGATGTTGCCAGATACCATGATCTCAGATTATATTAGAGATTATTTAACATTGAAAACTGGAAACATACCTAATAAAGATGATGTATATAGCAGTTTCAAAGTATATTATCAGGAATTGGAGAATTATGATTCAGAGGGTTTTTTAGAAGAGCTCACTACATATGGGGAATATTATAGTTGGTTTAAGTTTTGTAATTGTCCAGATGTAAATATTAATTATCGATTACTTCACCTGCAAAAATTGAAATCTACAATAGTATATCCTTTTTTATTAAGTGTTTTCGAGGATTATTATGTATATCATAACATTGAAAGTGCGCAGGTGTGTCAGACAATGGATGTTATTCTTTCATATGTAATGCGACGTTTGCTTTGCGAAATGCCAACAAATGCTTTAAATAAGGTATTTGCGACGATGGCAAAAGACGTTGAGCGTTTCTCGGAGTTGCCACTTTCAGAAAAAGTAGTTTGTGTGTTATCTGGTAAAAAGGGAAAAGTTATTTTTCCAAATGATAATATTTTAAAAGAACATATGATGACTAGAAATATATATAAATTTCCACATATCAAATTTGTTTTAGAACAAATTGAAAAAAATAAAAGTAAAGAAATAGTAACGTTTGACTCTCTTACAATTGAACATATTATGCCACAAACTTTAACAGCAAAATGGAAAATAGATCTCGGGAAAAGAGCTCAAGAAATATATGATAAATATCTGCATTGTTTAGGAAATTTGACTCTCAGTGGTTATAATTCAGAGCTTTCAAATGCCAGTTTTAATGAAAAACAACTTATATATAAGCAATCTAATATCTGTATTACAAAATCTATTGCAGAATATGATCATTGGGGAGAAACAGAAATATTAAATCGCGGAGAGCAGTTGATTGAAGATATTAAGGAAATTTGGAAATGCCCAGATATGATTAATAATGTGAATTCGGAAATTGATGCTAGAACAGAATTTGATTTTACTGATGAGGTAAATGTTACAGGACGTACGCCGGTAGAATTAGAAATCATCGGAGAAATATTTTCAGTTACTTCGTGGAGAGATTTTATGAAAAAAATATGTGAATTTCTTTACGAATACGATTCACAAGTTTTTCGAAGCCTTACCAAGCATAACGATTTTAAAGGTAAAAGTATTAGAATCATTGACGACAATGATTCTAATATGCATTCACCTCTAAAAATTGCGGATGGGCTTTATATTGAAACAAATAGAAGTGCTAACGATATATTAAATTATTGTAAATTAATCATTGAAAAATTTGATGGAGTAGAGGAACTGAGCTCATATAAGTTAAGAGCGATTTAGTGTTTAGAATGAATTTCATATTAGTAATTATATTATTTGTTTTGAATTCAGCATATTTTGTACACAGGATAACCGGATGCAGTCTGGCGTAAACATCCGTTGCTTGTCTGAAAAAAATAGTACCGGCCCGTCGTTTTTTGTAAAAGCACCAGGCTCTTTTGCGGCGCATAAGATAGAGTAATGTAGCTTTGAGGTGGCTTTCTTTGAAAACATTTCCGAAACCACTGACGGCCGGCGAAGAGCGGGAATATCTGAAGCGCTGCAGGGAGGGCGACGGGGAAGCCAGGGCACTGCTGATCGAGCACAATCTGAGGCTGGTTGCCCATGTTATAAAAAAGTACCAGTACACGGACTATGAAGCGGAGGATCTTCTCTCCGTGGGGACCATCGGCCTGATTAAGGCGATCAATACCTTCCGCATCGACCGGGGATCCCGTCTGGCCACCTATGCGGCCAAATGTGTGGAGAATGAGATCCTGATGCTGCTGCGTGCCGGAAAGAAATTTGCCAGGGACGTATCGCTTTACGATCCGATCGGCGTGGATAAGGACGGGGAGACGGTTAATCTGATTGACGTGCTGGAGGCGGACGGGAGGGAGGCACTGGATTCGATTATCCTGGATCAGGATGTGGCGGCGCTCTATGCGGCGTATGACTCCTGTCTGAAGGATACGGAGAAGCTGGTTTTAAAAGAACGATACGGCCTGTTCGGGGAACAGGAACACACGCAGCGGGAAATCGCCGGAAAACTGGGGATTTCCCGTTCTTATGTCAGCCGGATCGAGAAAAAGGCGCTGGAAAAGCTGCGGGCGGCGCTGTGACGCGGCGCAGTGCGACGTTAAAAAAATGTTAAAAAAATTAACGAAAGGATCTTAACAAAACCTTAACACTGTGATATAATCAGAGTAACAGATGGATCGGAAAGGAAAGGGCGGATTCGCACCGGCAGGAGGTACGAAAGAGAGGAAACGGCATGGCAGATGAGCGGCGCTATACGGTTTTGGTGGCGGAGGATGACGGAGATATCCGTCTGATTCTGAAGCTGTACCTGGAGAGCGGCGGATATCATGTTCTCCTGGCAGAGAATGGCCGGGAGGCGCTTGATCTGGCCCGCAGCGAGATGGTGGATCTGGCGCTTCTGGATATCATGATGCCGGGGATCGACGGATACCGGGTCATGGAGAAGATCCGGGAGAGCAGCAACATCCCGGTGCTGTTTCTGACGGCGAAGGATCAGGATTTTGACCGGATTCTCGGTCTGAATCTGGGGGCGGATATGTATCTGACGAAGCCGTTTCATCCGCTGGAGGTCGTAGCTCAGGTGCAGGCCAGCCTGCGCCGCTTCTACCGGCTGGGATCGGGAGTCCGGGAGCGTTCCCGGACGCTGGCCGTGGGCGGGCTGCTGCTGGATCTGGATCGCATGCGGCTGGAGAAGGACGGCGTCCTGGTAGAGCTGACGCCGACGGAATTCCGGATTCTGGCGAAGCTGATGCAGTCGCCGGGCCGGGTTTTTACCAGAGCGCAGCTTTATGAGAGCGCCTGCGACGGCTTTTCAGAGAGCGACGACCGGACGATGATGGTCCATATCTCCCGGCTGCGGGAGAAACTGGAGGAGGATGGAAAAGAACCGCGTTATATCAGAACAGTGAGGGGGATCGGTTATAAAATTGAGTACAAAGAAGCAAGCGGTATGTGAACGGAAGGAGCAGAGCTTTTACGGCCTGCTGGCCGCCGGATATCTGGCGTTTTCCCTGTTGTTCGCGGGGGCGGTGCTGGCGGTCTATTTTGCCGGAGGCATGATTCTGAATCAGATTGCCCCGCTTCCCGATGTGGCGGGCTTTCTGGAGCGTGCCAGGGAGGACGGGATCAACGACTGGGGGAGCTTCCGGCCGGAGGAATATCTGGGGGAGGACGCCCTGGTGTTTGTGGCGGAGGATGACGGACGGATTGTGTTTCAGGCCGGTTCAGGGGCGGAGGTTTCCGCCCCTGATTTTTTGTCCGGCGATCCGGCCTGCATTCCGGAATACGTCTCGGATCAGCAGTTTCTGACGGCGCAGCTGGAAGACGGGCCGCAGGAGGGCGGAACCCTGATTGCACGGCTGGAGTACCGGGAAAACGGCGAGGCCGCGCTGACCGGCTATCTGCTGCTGGACCGGCAGAGGCGGGCGGCGTCCGGTTCTCTGTTTCCGGGAAAGGATTCCTTTACGGAGGAAGAACTCCTGTGGCTTTCGGGGACGGACCGGGAGGGAAGAAGGATGTTCCGTCATCCGCTGCCGGATGAAAACGGCGGGGGCCGGCAGCTGATTTTCTGTTACCGGGAACCGGATTACCGGGCGTATATCCGGGCCGGCCAGGCGCTGAACGGCCTCTGGTTTCTGCTGATTCCGGCCGGCCTCCTGATCGCGGGCGGCTGTACGTTTGTGCTCGGGAGAAGAGTCCGGCGGCTTCTCGCGCCCTTTGACGAAGAGATTGCGGGTTTTGCCAGCGGCCGGACGGGGCGGCTGGCCGGCTATGAGGGGCCGAGGGAACTGGCGCAGATTGCCCGCAATTTCGTCCGCATGGAGGAGAAGCTGGAAAAGAACGAGGAGGAGCGAAGGAAGCTTCTGGCGGATATTTCTCACGATCTGAAAACGCCGGTTACGGCCATCCGCGGCTATGCGGCGGCGCTGCGCGATCAGCTGATTTTACCCGGAGGGGAGGGACCGTATCTGGACGCGATTGTCAGCCGGACGGAGCAGGTAAGCCGGCTGCTCTCGGCGTTTCATGAGTACAGCTGTCTGGATCGTCCCGGCATGCGGGCCGATCGGAGAAAAACGGATCTGAGCGGGATGCTCCGGGATTACCTGGCCGGGCGGTATCAGGAGCTTCAGCTCGCCGGGTTTTTCCTGGAAGCGGACCTGCCGGAATGGCCGGTGTTCTGCCTGCTGGACGCGGCTCTTTTTGCGCGGGCCATGGAAAATCTGCTGAATAACAGCGTGGCCTATGCGGGAAAAGGACGCACGGTCTTCGTGTCTCTGCGGGAAAAGGGCGATCGGGCCGTTTTGTCGGTGGCCGACAATGGAGCGGGGATTCCCGAAGAGATCCGGGAGCATCTGTTTGAACCGTTTGTGACGGGGGACGCGTCGCGGGGCAGCGCGCACGGTTCCGGCCTGGGGCTGGCGATCGTGCGCCAGATCGTGCTGCTGCACGGCGGGGAAATCCGTCTGGAAAAGGAGCCGGGAGCGGGAAAAACGACGGAATTTGTGATAACGCTCCCGCTATGCTGAGAAACCTTTCCGGATTGTAAGGTTACGGAAAGGGAAAAGAAGGAAACGGGCGGTACAATGAAAGCGCAAAAACAAAAAAAGGAGAGAGAATCATGAAAAAAACAGCGCTTTTATGGTTGCTTTGCGCCGGGCTTGGCCTGACGGGCTGCTCGGCTCTTCCGGTTTCCCTTTCGGGATCGAAGACCGCGCGGACGGCGGCAAAGGAAACGGCAAAGGAAACGGACGGGGAGACGGCCAAAGAAACGAAAGAGGAACAGCCGGAGGAGACGGCGCGGGAGACGCAGGCGTGCGGGGAGGGGACGGAGGAAACGAGTCTGGACGACGATCCGGAACTGAAACTGGCTCTGTACCGCTCGACGGCCGAGACGGTGCAGATGGAAATTACCACCGGGCTGACGACGGAGTACCTGAGCCCGCTGATCAATTACCCCGCGCTGGTCAGAAAGGACGGGAACGAGCAGATCCTGGAGGATGAAAACGACCTGGAGGAGCTGGGCTTACGGGAGCTTTATACGGACGAGCTGCTGGCGGCGGTCGGAGATTTTGATACGGAGCAGCTGGAAATCAGGGAAGACGGAACGGCCATTGTGGGAGATCCGAAGCTTGCGTACGTCGTGCTGGGACGGGACGAATACGATTACATCGGGATTGAGGAATTTTACTGCGGCGGCTGATCGCGCGGCGCGGGATAAAAGCGGATGCAGGTTAAGATTCTGCGCGGAGCTAAACGTCTGTGCGGGCTGAATATCCATGCGGGCGGAATATCTGTGCGGGCGCAATATCTGTACGGGCTGAATATTTGCGTGGTGGAAGATTTTATACGGGCCGGAATTTTGCGGATTGTATTCCTGCGGTTCTCTGTATATAATAAAGGGAGAACAATCGCAAGGAGGATAAACGCTATGGCAATTTTGGTAACGGGCGGCGCGGGCTACATCGGCAGCCATACCTGTGTGGAGCTTCTGAATGCCGGTTATGAGGTGGTCGTGCTGGACAACCTCTACAATTCCAGCGAGGAGGCGCTCCGGCGGGTCGAGCAGATTACGGGGAAGAAGGTTTCCTTTTATCAGGCGGATCTGCTGGACTATCCGGCGGTGGAGGCGGTTTTCGAGAAAGAGCCGATCGACTCGGTCATTCATTTTGCCGGGCTGAAGGCCGTGGGGGAATCCGTTGCCAAGCCGCTGGAGTATTATCACAATAATATCACGGGGACGCTGAATCTCTGCGATGTGATGCGCCGCCACGGAGTGAAGAAGATTATTTTCAGCTCGTCGGCGACGGTGTACGGAGATCCGGCGTTTGTGCCGATCACGGAGGAATGCCCCAAGGGGACGATCACGAATCCGTACGGCCAGACGAAGGGGATGCTGGAACAGATTCTGTCGGATCTGCATGTGGCGGATCCGGAGTGGAACGTCGTGCTGCTGCGCTACTTCAATCCCATCGGCGCGCATCCGAGCGGCCTGATCGGCGAGGACCCCAAGGGGATTCCCAACAATCTGGTGCCGTATATCGCGCAGGTGGCGGTCGGCAAGCTGGCGTGCCTGGGCGTGTTTGGCGACGATTATCCGACGCACGACGGGACGGGCGTGCGCGACTATATTCATGTGGTGGATCTGGCGGTCGGCCATGTGAAGGCGTTAAAGAAGCTGGAGGAGAAACCGGCCGTCTCCATTTATAACCTGGGAACCGGCAAGGGCTACAGCGTGCTGGACGTGCTGAAGGCGTACGAGAAGGCCTGCGGAAAGAAGCTTCCGTATGAGATCAAGCCGCGCCGCGCCGGAGATATCGCTACCTGCTATGCGGATGCTTCCAAGGCGAAACGGGAGCTTGGCTGGGAGGCGAAATACGGCATCGAGGAGATGTGCGCCGATTCCTGGAGATGGCAGTCCAAAAATCCGGACGGCTACAGAAGCTGAGCGGGGACGCCGGGAAACCGGGAATCCGGGCGCGGCAGAGATTGCAGATGCCGCGCCGCGCTCAGAAAAAGACGGAGAAAGCGGAATCTAAAACAGAAGACGGAAAGACAGAGGACGGAAAAACAGAATACAGAAAAACACAGAGAAGTGCCGGAACGGGAATCCAGTTTCTGGCATTTCTTTTTTCTTGCGCGGAGGCGGCGGGTGTGCTAAAATAGAACATATGTTCGATCAGTGAGAACAAAAAACGAAAATCCTGCCGGGCAGGAGGGAAGAAAGGGGGCGGAGGCGATGCTGATTCAGGAGGGGTTAAGCCTGGAGGAGAAGCTCAAGATCCTGACGGACGCGGCGCGGTACGATGTGTCCTGCACCTCTAGCGGCGTGGGGCGCAGGGGAAAGGACGGCTTTCTGGGAAACAGCCGGACCGACGGGATCTGTCACAGCTTTTCGGCCGACGGCAGGTGCATTTCGCTGCTGAAGATCCTGCTTACGAATCAGTGTATTTATGACTGCCGCTATTGTGTGAACCGCCGCAGCAACGATACGCTGCGGACCGCGTTTACGCCGGAGGAGATCGGTACGCTGACGATGGAATTTTACCGCAGGAATTATATTGAGGGGCTGTTTTTAAGCTCGGGCGTGCTGGACACGCCGGATTACACGATGGAGCAGATTTACCGCGCGCTGCTGCTGCTTCGCAGGGAATACCGCTTTAACGGATACATTCATGTGAAGGCGATTCCGGGGGCGGATCCGGCCCTGATCGAGATGACGGGATACCTGGCGGACCGCATGAGCGTGAACCTGGAGCTGCCGACGGCCGGCGGCTTGAGGACGCTGGCGCCGGCGAAGACGAGAGAGAAGATTTTAAAGCCGATGCGGCAGATCCAGCTGGGGATTGCCAGGCAGCTGGAGCGGGAGGGGCGTCTGGAGAGCCGCGGGATCCGGATGGACTCGATCGGCCGGGAGCCTTCCCTGCCGGATCCGGCTTCCGCTTTGGAGGAAGGGAGCGGGCATCTGAAAACCGGCCGCCCGGTCCTGGCAGAGGGGAGCAAAAGCCCGGAAAAGGGGCGGCCCGCTTTAATGGACGACGGCGGTTCGCGGGAGGGGCGGCCGCGGGCCATCCCGGGGAAGTCGGTATACGGGAATTTCGGATTGGGGCGCGTGTCCGCGTACCGGCCGTATTTTGTGCCGGCGGGCCAGAGCACGCAGCTGATTGTGGGCGCGACGCCGGAGAGCGATTATCAGATGATGGCGGTGGCGGAAGCGCTCTACCGGAATTTCGGGCTGAAGCGGGTCTTTTATTCGGCCTTCGTGCGCGTCAATGACGACAGCCTGCTTCCGGAGCTCCCGGGCGGGCCGCCGCTTTTGCGGGAACACCGCCTCTATCAGGCGGACTGGCTGATGCGCTATTACGGGTTTGCCGCGTCGGAGCTTCTGGACGAGGCGCGGCCCAATTTTAACCTGTTTCTGGATCCCAAGTGCGACTGGGCGCTACGGCATCTGGAACAGTTTCCCGTGGAGATCAATCGCGCGCCCTACGAGACGCTTCTGCGGGTGCCGGGCGTCGGCGTGAAGTCTGCGGTCAGGATTGTGGCGGCCAGACGGCGGTCGGCGCTGCGCTTTGAGGATCTGAAGCGGATCGGCGTGGTCCTGAAGCGGGCGGCGTATTTTATTACCTGCTCGGGACGGATGATGACGCCGGTCAGGCTGCAAGAGGACGCGATAGCGGCCGCCCTGCTGGGCGAGGAGCGCCGCCGCCTGCCGTTTGATTCGTCCGGCCTGTACCGCCAGCTGTCTTTGTTTGACGATTTTCATCTGCAGGAAGGAGAGAAAAGCCATGGTTCTTTATGTGTGTGAGGACAGCACGGAGGGGATCCTGTGCGGAGTTTACGACGCATGGGCGAGCCGGCTGGGGCATGATCGCGTGGGCCTGGCGCTGGCCGGCGCTTATAATTATGAGATGTTTACGGAGTACCGTCCGGTGCTGACGGATCGCGCAAAGGCGCAGAAGGTCGAGCGGGCCGTCCGCGGGAAGATTTCGGAGCGGGCCTGGCGCTGGGTATACCGGGCCACGCTGAGCCGGGAAAAAGAGAAGGCGGACGCGGTGTACCGGTTTCTGATCCATGGCTTTCACATCGGGGAGGCGGTCACGCAGTGCCTGCAGATCCCGCAGGTGCACGCGCTGTTTGCCCTGAACCGGGCGGTGGCCTGCGAGGCGCACCATCAGAAGGAATTCCTGCGCTTTTCGCAGCTGCCGGATCGGGTGCTTTTTGCGCGGATCGGGCCGAAGCATGACGTGACGCCGCTTTTGATGCCGTATTTCTGTGACCGGATGCCGTCGGAGCGATTTGTGATCTGGGATGCGGGGCACGAGCGGGCCGGCGTTCATGTAAAGGGCGGTCTCTGGTATTTGCTTGCCGGCCGGGAAGCGGCCCGCGCCGCCGCGCTGGAGAAGGAGACGGACGCCGGGCGCTACGCTTTGCTGTGGCAGATTTTTTTTGACAGCGTCGCGATCCCGGAGCGGAAAAATGAGGCCTGCCAGCGGACGCACCTTCCGCTTCGCTACCGCCCGTATATGACGGAACGGTTTTCCCGTTCCTGAGGCGGGAAGAAAAGCGGGGAGAAGCGAGGGGGAATATTAAGAAAATACGGACGGAAAAATGCCGCAGGATCAGGGGCGGACGGGGAATATTCTTACAATTTCTTTCTTTTTTCGAAAGACGGGGCGATATTTTTTAGCTATTGTTAATATTTCGTTCACATTTTGGACATAATTTGTTTTTATTATATCGGCGTAGGCAAAAGAAATTTGCTTCAAAAAAGAGGAGATGGAATTATGAAAAAAAATCTGACGAAGACAGCAGCAGCCCTGATGATGAGCGCGCTGGTAGCGGCGTCTGCCCTGACCGCGTGCGGCGGCACGGATGCCGGCAGCACGACGGAAGCGGCGACGGAAGCCGTGACCGAGGCGGAGACGGAAGCGGCCGAGACCGAAGCGGAGACGGAAGCGGCCGAGGCGGAGACCGAGGCGGCTGACGCAGCGGAGGAGGAGACCGAGGCAGCGGAGGACGCGGCGGAAGAGACCGAGGCGGCTGACGCGGCTGAGGAAGAGACCGAGGCGGCTGACGCAGCTGAGGAAGAGACCGAGGCAGCAGAGGACGTGGCAGTGGAGGCAGAGACCGAAGCGGCGGCCGAGTAAAGCCGTTTTGACAGCGGACGGGCGATCCGGCGTACGGCCGGGAGCGCGGCCGCAGCGAAGATCGATGAGCGGATTTTCATTCGTTTTGCCCGGGGCGGATCGGCAGAGAGACGCCCGGGTTAAGAAAATCGTAAGGAGCAGCCGGTTGACAGCCGGCCGCTCTTTTTATATACTAAGTGTACTAATAGAATTAATACACTTAATTCATGCAGTACATGAAACCGGAGGCAAGAAAGACAGAAAGGAAGGAGCTTATGATTCTCATTGATTATAAGGATCGAAGGCCCATCTACGAGCAGGTCGTGGAAAAGATTGCCGATCTGATTGTGCGGGGGATTCTGGAACAGGACAGCCAGCTCCCCTCTGTCCGCAGCCTGGCCACGGATCTGGCCATCAATCCCAACACGATTCAGCGGGCGTACGCCGAACTGGAACGGCAGGGGTATATTTATTCGGTCAGAGGGCGGGGAAGCTTCGTGGCGGAGAATTATCCGATCCGGGAGCAGAAGAAGCGGGCCCTGTTCGAGGCGCTTAAGCGCCTGGTCGAGGAGGCCGGGGCGCTGGGAATTTCGATGCTGGAGTTTCAGGAGCAGGTCATTCAGGATTACGGCAGTTTGGAAGGAGGAAGAAGGGATGATAGAAGCGGTCGGACTGACGAAACGGTTTTCTGATATTACGGCGGTGGATCACATCAACGCGACGATCCGGGAGGGCAGCGTGTTTGGCCTCATCGGGACCAACGGGGCCGGGAAAAGTACGTTTCTGCGGCTGGCGGCCGGGATTTTAAAACCGGATGAGGGAAAGATCCTCATCGACGGGGAAGAGGTGTTTGAGAACACGGCGGTAAAATCCCGGTTTTTCTATATTTCGGACGATGCGCATTTTCTGAGCAACGCGACGGCGAAGGACATGGCGGTCTTTTATCAGAGCGCGTACCCGGATTTTGACACGGCGCGGTTTTTTGCGCTGCTGGCGGGCTTTGATCTGGGAAAGGACCGCAAGATCAACACGTATTCCAAGGGCATGAAGAAGCAGCTTTCCGTGCTTCTGGGAATCTGCGCCGGCACGCGCTATATTTTCTGCGACGAGACGTTTGACGGCCTGGATCCGGTCATGCGCCAGGCGGTCAAAAGCCTGTTTGCCAACGACATGGAGGAGCGGAAGCTGACGCCGATCATCGCGTCGCACAATCTGCGCGAGCTGGAGGACATCTGCGATCATGTGGGCCTTCTGCACAAGGGAGGGATCCTTCTGTCGCGGGATCTGGATGACATGAAGCTCAACATCCACAAGATCCAGTGCGTGCTGCAGCCGGAGAGCGAGGAGCGGCTCCTGGCGGAGCTTGACGTGGTCAGGACGGAGAAAAGGGGCAGCCTTTTGACGCTGACGGTCAGGGGGAAGCGGGAGGAAATCAGCGCGCGCATGCAGGCGTATCATCCGGTCTTTTTCGAGATGATTCCGCTTTCTTTAGAGGAAATCTTTATCAGTGAGACGGAGGTGGCAGGGTATGATATCAAAACGCTTATTTTTTAAATGGATGAAGGAAAATACGAAGCAGCGGCTGTGGAGCGTGGCGCTCATCACCCTGATCTTTTTCTTCCTGTTTCCCGTTACGATGGCGCTGAATATCAGCAGCGAGTTTTCCCGCCTCGACGGTTCGCAGGCGGATCTGGCCCGGGCAGCGGCCAACCTGACGAGGACGTTTGTGAGCTGGTGTTCGCTGGAAAACGGCGGCCTGATTATGATGATGCTTTTGCTGGCCGTCGTCTGCGGCGTGTCGGGATTTTCCTGGCTGCATTCAAAGCGGAAAACGGATTTTTATCACAGCCTGCCGCTGCGGCGCGAGACGCTGTTTTTTGTGGCGTTTGTGAACGGGATCCTGTACGTGGCGATCCCTTACGCGGTCATGCTGACGGCGGCCGCGCTGCTGGTAAAGAGCAGGGGCTGCGCGATTTCCTGGAGCTTCGTGGCGGAGAGCTATTTTCTCCACCTGTCGTTTTTCCTTCTGGTCTATGTCACGGCGATCATCGCCGTGCTGATGACGGGAAATACGCTGGTCAGCCTGCTGGGCGTGCTGGTATTTTTCCTCTGGGGTCCCGGCGTCGTGATGCTGCTTGAGGGGTACCGGACGGAATATTACCAGACGTATTACAGCACCGGCGAGTGGGCGGAAAACTGGAAGCGCGTGTCGCCGGCCGCCTGGTACATCGCGGCGGCGGGATCGGACCGTCCGGTTTCCATGGCGCTCTGGGCGCTGCTGGCGGCGGTTATCCTTCTGCTGGCGGCGCTGGTCCTGTGCCGGAAGCGTCCCTCGGAGGCGGCCGGGCGGGCCATGGCCTTTGCGATCAGCCGGCCGGTTATCAAATTTTTGCTGGTCGTTCCCATCGCCCTCTCGGTCAGCCTGATGTTCTTTGCCATGATGAAGAGCGGTTCCTGGGCGGTGTTCGGCCTTGTGAGCGGGCTGCTGATCAGCTACTGTGTGATCGAGATCATTTACAATTTCGATTTTAAGAAGCTGTTTGCCCACCGGGGGCAGCTGGCCGCCTGCGCGGTGGCGGCGGCCGCCGTGCTGGCGTTCTTCCGCTTTGATCTGAGCGGCTACGATTCCTTTCTGCCGTCGCGGGAGCGGGTTCAGTCGGCGGGGCTTTACACCCGCTACCTGGATCCGGATGCGGCGGTGCAGTACTGGGTAAGCCCGTCCCTGCGCGAGAGCCAGGCGGGCGGATACCTCTATGTGGACTGGAAATATCCGGATTCGAGCGAGATTGCGGACGCCATGCAGCTTGCGGATCTGGATGATGTCTTTGCGGTTGCCGGACAGGGCGTCGAGGACGCCCTGGCGCTTCGCGGCGATTATCTGAACGGCACGCGTTCGTTTTTTGCAGATCGGGAGGTGCAGGAAAACGGAGACGAGTACGGCACGCTTCTTCTGGCCTGGCATCTGGCGGACGGGCGCACGGTGTACCGGAATTATTTCATGAATCTGAGCGCCGTGATGGATTCGATCACGCGCATTCACGATTCGGAGAGCTATAAGGAAGCGATTTACCCGGCGCTTTCCTGGACGGCGGAGGAGATTGCCGGCGTCAATTATTCGGAGGCCGGGGAATATTTTCATGTAGCGCTCGAAACGGAGGAGCAGAAGCGGATGCTTCTGGAGACGTACCAGAAGGAACTGCGGGGCCTTACGGAAGCGGTGCGCCGCACAGAGAGCCCGGTGGGCGCCCTGCAGTTTAAAACAAACGAGATGCAGGGGATGATTGACCGCGTCCGCCAGGCGGGAAGCGATTGGGCGGATTTTAATTATTACTGCTATTATCCGCTGTATCCGTCCTTTACGGAGACAATCCGTCTGCTGGACCGCCTGGGGACAGAAGTCGGGTCGTTTCTGACGAAGGATACGACGGAGGCGATCACGCTGACCTTCTGCGGGACTAAGCCGCAGGATCCGGACGCGTTTCTAGCGAATGTGCCGGGGCCGGCCCGGGAGCGGATTGCGAAATACTGGCAGGAGGGGACGCCGTTTACCGTCTCCGTCTGGGATCCGGAGGCAATTCAGGAAATCCTGGACGCCTGCGTTTCTGTGGAACTGAACGCGGAGAATCCGCTTAATAAACTCTACATGGGGCTGTCCGTCGAGGCTTACCGGTTCCTGCCGGCAGAGGAGGATACCGGGGAGGCGGATGAAGGCGTGGAAGAGGAACTTGCTGCGGTCCGGACAGAGACGGCGGAGGGGCTTTTCGACGTGCAGGCGGAGGCAGCAGAAGAAGACGCCCGGCGCGTCTACGGACTGCGCTTTGATTTTGACCGGATTCCGCAGACGGTAAAGGATACGTTCGGGCTTACGCAGGAAATCCTCGCGCTGAATTGACGGATTGACTTTCTTCCTTTGGCGGGATACAATAAATGCGAGGCTCCGCATTTTTGTGCGCGCGGAGCGCAGAATCCTGCAAAGGAGGAGAACATATGGCATTTTTAGATGAGCTGGGAAAGGCGATCAGCGACAAGAGCAAGGAGGCCGCGGGGAAAGTCCGGGATATCACGGGCGTGCTGCAGCTGAAGTCGAAGCTGTCGTCGGAACGGGAAAAAGTAAACGCGGCGTATATTACGCTGGGGAAGGCATACTATGACAGGCACGAGGCTTCGGCGGCGGAGGAATTTCAGGAGGAATTCTGCACCATCCAGGCCGGCCTGATCAAGATGGCTTCTCTGGAGGACGAGATCGCAAAGCTGGAGGGGACGAGAGTCTGTCCCGAGTGCGGGGCCCGCGTTGGAAAGGACGCGGCGTTCTGCAGCAAGTGCGGGGCTCCGATGGCCGAGCAGGCGTCCGCTGCGCCGGACGGCGCGGAGGCGGGAGAACCGTTTTCCGAGAAGGACAGCGAGGACGAAGAGTAAACCGCCGGCCCGTATGCCGTTTCCTGCCGGGATTCTTTTTTAAAAGAGACGCCGCCAGGGCGCAACTGGAGTGTTCCAGTTTCGCTCTGGCGGCGTTTTTCTTTTCCGGGCGGGCAGAATCACATCCTGAAGCGGAGCGCGTTTCTGCTGCGAGACGGAGAAGGTGTCTTTGCCGTAAGGCGGAGAAATGGCCTTGACATATACCGGGTATAGGTATATAATACACATGTAATGATTAGGGAAAAAGCAATTAAAAGATATGGGTATAAGAGACGCAAGATGGGAGGCAAGAGGATGAAGCAGTATACGGTTACCGGGATGAGCTGCGCGGCCTGCAGCGCCCGGGTGGAAAAAGCCGTTTCCAGAGTTCCGGGCGTGACGTCGTGCTCCGTCAGCCTTCTGACCAATTCGATGGGAGTGGAAGGGGACGTTTCTGCGCAGGAGATTATAAAAGCCGTGGAGGATGCCGGCTACGGGGCGGCGCCCAAGGAGGCGGCGGGCGCGGGGCAGGCGGCAGAAGAGGCGGGCCGGGCGGCAGAGGAGGCGCTGCGTGACCGGGAGACGCCGGTTTTAAAGCGGCGGCTGCTCGCTTCGCTCGGCTTTCTGGCGGTGTTAATGTATTTTTCCATGGGCCATACGATGTGGGGATTTCCGGTCCCGGCCTTTCTGGAGGGAAATCATGTGGCCATGGGGCTGCTGCAGCTCCTTCTGGCGGCGGTTGTCATGGTCATCAACCAGAAGTTTTTTATAAGCGGCTTTAAGGGGCTTTTGCACGGCGCGCCCAATATGGATACGCTGGTGGCGATGGGATCCGCCGCGTCTTTCCTCTACAGCACGTATGTGCTGTTTGCCATGACGGACGCCCAGATGAAGGGCGATGACGCCGCGGTCATGTCCTACATGCACGAATTTTATTTTGAGTCGGCGGCCATGATTCTGGCGCTGATTACGGTCGGCAAGATGCTGGAGGCCCGCTCCAAGGGGAAGACGACGGACGCGCTGAAGGGCCTGATGAAGCTGGCGCCGAAGACGGCGGTCGTCGTGCGGGACGGAAGAGAAGAAGAGGTGCCGGTCAGCCGCGTCAGGAAGGGCGATGTGTTTGTGGTGCGTCCCGGGGAGAGCATCCCGGTGGACGGGGTAGTCCTGGAAGGCATGAGCGCCGTCAACGAATCGGCTCTGACCGGGGAGAGTATTCCGGTGGACAAGGAGGCCGGCGATCCGGTGTCGGCGGCGACGATGAATCAGTCCGGCTTTATCAGCTGCGAGGCGACGCGGGTGGGAGAGGATACGTCGCTTTCCCAGATCATCCGCATGGTCAGCGACGCGGCGGCGACGAAGGCCCCGATCGCCAAGGTGGCCGACCGGGTCTCGGGTATTTTCGTCCCGGCCGTGATCACGATCGCCGTGCTGACGACGGGAATCTGGCTTCTGGCGGGGCAGACGTTCGGCTTTGCCCTGGCGCGCGGGATTTCCGTGCTGGTAATCAGCTGCCCCTGCGCCCTGGGGCTGGCGACGCCGGTGGCGATCATGGTCGGCAACGGCATGGGGGCCAGAAACGGAATCCTGTTTAAGACGGCCGTCTCGCTGGAGGAAGCGGGCAGGACGGAGATCGTGGCGCTCGATAAGACGGGAACCATTACCAGCGGCGAGCCGCGCGTGACGGATGTGATCCCGGCCGGGGAACTGAAGGAAGAGGAGCTTCTCAGGCTGGCCTGCGCCCTGGAGGCAAAGAGCGAACATCCCCTGGCGCGGGCGATCCTGGCGCGGGCCGGGGAGCTGGGCCTTGAGGCGCCCGGCGTGCAGGAATTTGAGGCCCTTCCCGGAAACGGGCTTAAGGCTCGGCTGGACGGGGCGCTGCTTTTGGGCGGCAGCGGCCGCTTCATCGGCGGGAAGCTGGAGATCCCGGAAAAGATAAAGGACCACGCCCGGGCGCTCTCGGAGGAGGGGAAAACGCCGCTGTTTTTTGCGCGGGAGGAGAAGCTGCTCGGCGTGATTGCCGTGGCTGACGTGATCAAGGAGGATAGCCCGCAGGCGGTAAGAGAGCTGCAAAACATGGGCATCCGGGTCGTGATGCTGACCGGGGACAATGAGCGGACGGCGCGCGCCATCGGCCGTCAGGCCGGCGTGGACGAGGTCATCGCCGGGGTACTGCCCGACGGCAAGGAGAGCGTGATCCGCACGCTGAAGGAGCAGGGAAAAGTAGCCATGGTAGGGGACGGCATCAACGATGCGCCGGCCCTGACTCGGGCCGATATCGGCATTGCCATCGGAGCCGGAACGGACGTGGCCATCGACGCGGCGGACGTGGTGCTGATGAAAAGCCGCCTGAGCGATGTGCCGGCGGCGATCCGCCTGAGCCGCGCGACGCTGCGCAACATTCACGAGAACCTGTTCTGGGCGTTCTTTTATAATGTAGTGGGGATTCCCCTGGCGGCCGGTTTGTGGTATCCTGTATTTGGATGGAAATTAAATCCCATGTTCGGGGCGGCGGCCATGAGCCTGTCCAGCTTCTGCGTGGTGACAAACGCGCTGCGGCTGAATTTCTTCCCCGTGCGGGACGCTTCCCGGGACCGGCGGCTCAGACGCCGGAAGACGCATGCTGCTTTGCAGGAGACGCCGCAGTCCGGTGCGGCTTCCGATCAAGAATCTGCGGATCAGCCGGAAAATCAGGAAAGAGAGGAACAGAGAATGAAGAAGACGATGAACATTGAGGGAATGATGTGCGGCCACTGCGAGGCGCGGGTCAAGAAATGCCTGGAGGCGCTGCCCGGCGTGGAGTCGGCCGAGGTAAGCCATGAGAAAGGGACGGCCGTGGTATCCATGAGCGGCGAGGTGGACGACGAGACGCTGAAGAAGGCGGTGGAGGATCAGGATTACAAGGTTCTCTCGATTCAGTAGCCGGACGGCGCGCAGCGCGGGCCCGGCGGACAAAAGGACGCCGGGCCCGTTCTTCGGACAGGGGGAGAACGGATGCTTCAGACCGGGAAAGAAGGGAGAAAGCACCTCAGAGAGGAGGAACACATGGCAGGCAGAACGGAGATGGAAGCGATGGAGGCCGGAACCGGGGTGCGCCATAAGCACCGCAATCTGACGGAAGAGCGGGATCTGTTAAAACGCCTGAACCGGATCGAGGGCCAGGTGCGCGGGATCAAGGCGATGGTGGAGGACGAGCGCTACTGCGTCGATATCCTCAATCAGGTCTCGGCCGTGCAGGCGGCGCTTAACAGCTTTTCGCGCGTCCTGCTCTCCAACCACATCAAGACCTGCGTGGTAGACGACATCGAAGCCGGCAACGGCGAAGAGGCGGTGGAGGAGCTCTGTAAAACGATTCAGAAACTTCTGAAATAAATTGTATAAATTGAGCAAATTTTTTTAAAAATTTTTTGCAGAAAAAGGTTGACAATCCAGGAAATATATATTATACTACGTAACGTAATCGAGGCGTGGCTCAGTTTGGTAGAGCGCTGCGTTCGGGACGCAGAGGTCGCGTGTTCGAATCACGTCGCCTCGATTTCCATATGGCCTGTTGGTCAAGCGGCTAAGACGACGCCCTCTCACGGCGTAAACCCGGGTTCGATTCCCGGACAGGTCATTTAAAATCTGCTTTGGATTGTTTCCAGGGCATTTTTTAAGCGCTTCCTTGGCTCAGCTGGTAGAGCGACGCATTCGTAATGCGTAGGTCGCCGGTTCGAATCCGGCAGGGAGCTTTCATCAGAGGGGTGTTGCAGGAGTTCGCCTGCGACACTCTTTTTTTCTGCAAAGAAAACCGCCCGCGAGGTTGTACAGAAACGGGCGGCTGTGTTATACTAGGGATCACGCGGGAAGATTGACAAGGAGTTAGATAGAATGGGAAAAACGCAGTATGACGCGGACAGTATTACCGTCCTGGAGGGACTGGAGGCGGTGCGCAGGCGGCCCGGCATGTATATCGGGAGCGTGGGCACCAAGGGGCTCAACCACCTGATCTACGAGATCCTGGACAACTCGGTGGACGAGCATCTGGCCGGGGCCTGCAGCGAGATCTGGGTTACGCTGGAGGCGGACGGCTCCTGCACGGTAAAAGACAACGGGCGCGGGATCCCGGTGGAGATGCACAAGAAGGGCGTGTCGGCAGAGCGGATTGTCCTCTCGACGCTGCATGCCGGCGGAAAATTTGACAATACTGCCTATAAGACGAGCGGCGGCCTGCACGGCGTGGGTTCCTCGGTGGTCAACGCGCTCTCGGAGAGCATGGACGTGACGATCTGCAAAAACGGGCAGATCCACCACGACGCCTACCGGCGGGGCGTTCCGACCGTGAAGCTGGTAAACGGGCTTTTGCCGGTCGTCGGAAAGACGAAGGAGACGGGCACGCGCATCAATTTCCGGCCGGATCCGGAGATTTTCGAGCGCACGCGCTTTAAGGCGGACTGGCTGAAGAGCCGTCTGCACGAGACGGCCTATCTGAACCCGAGGCTGACGATTCATTATGAAAATAAGAGGGCGGGCGAGGAGGAGACGGTAACCTACTCGGAGCCGGACGGGATCGCGGCCTACGTGCGGGAATTAAACGCCACGAAGACGCCGATCCACGATCCCATCTATTTCAAAGGGACCTCGGAGCAGATCGAGGTGGAGGTGGCCCTCCAGTTCGTGGATACGTTCGAGGAAAATGTGCTGGGCTTCTGCAATAATATCTTTACGCAGGAGGGCGGCACGCATCTGGTGGGCTTTAAGACGCGCTTTACCCAGATGATCAACAGCTACGCGAAGGAACTGGGAATTTTAAAGGAAAAGGACGCCAAGTTTACCGGGGCGGACACGCGCAACGGCATGACGGCCGTGGTGGCGGTGCGGCATCCGGATCCGATCTTCGAGGGCCAGACGAAGACCAAGCTGGCCAGCGCGGACGCCACGAAGGCGGTCTTTAACGTGACCGGCGAGGAGCTGCAGCTCTTTTTTGACCGCAATGTGGAAGTCGTAAAGGGCATCATTGCCTGCGCGGAGAAATCGGCCAAGATTCGCAGCGCGGCGGAGAAGGCGCGAACCAACCTGCTGGGCAAATCCAAATTTTCGTTTGACAGCAACGGGAAGCTGGCCAACTGCGAGAGCCGCGACGCGGAAAAATGCGAGATTTTCATCGTGGAGGGCGACTCGGCCGGCGGTTCCGCCAAGATGGGGCGCAACCGCCGCTATCAGGCGATTCTCCCCATCCGGGGCAAGATTCTGAACGTGGAGAAGGCCTCCATCGACAAGGTCCTGGCCAACGCGGAGATCAAGACCATGATCAATGCCTTCGGCTGCGGCTTTTCGGAGGGGTACGGCAACGATTTTGACATCACGAAGCTGCGCTATCACAAGATTATCCTGATGACGGATGCGGACGTGGACGGAAGCCACATCGATACGCTGCTTCTGACCTTTCTCTACCGGTTTATGCCGGATCTGATCAACAACGGCCACGTATACATCGCCATGCCCCCGCTCTATAAGGCGGTGCCCAAAAAGGGAGACGGGGAGTATCTGTACGATGAGAAGGCGCTGGAGCGCTACCGCAAAACGCACAGAGGCGAATTTACCCTGCAGCGCTTCAAGGGCCTGGGCGAGATGGACGCGGAGCAGCTCTGGGAGACGACGCTAAACCCGGAGAACCGGGTGCTAAAGCGGGTGGAGATCGAGGACGCCAGGATGGCGTCGGAGATCACGGAGATGCTGATGGGCAGCGACGTGCCGCCCCGGAGGCAGTTTATCTACGAGCACGCCGACGAGGCGGAGATCGACGCGTAACGGCGCTTTTCCGGGACCGGAGAATGCGGGGGTGCGAAGCGCTTTTACCGGAATCGGAGAATGCCCGGAGTGCGAAGCGATCGCGTCAGATCTGGAAGAATGCGGAAGCGCGAAGCGCTTTCGCCGGGACCGGGAGAACGCCGGAGTGCGAAGCGATCGCGGCGGGAAATGGAGACAGAGAGGGAAGATAGAGAGAAGCTATGGCGGAACAGATCATCACAACGGAATATTCGGAAGAAATGCAGCGCAGCTACATGAATTACTCCATGAGCGTCATCACGGCCCGGGCCATCCCGGACGCGAGGGACGGCTTAAAACCGGTACAGCGGCGCGTGCTTTATGATATGGAAGAACTGCGCCTGGGGCACGACAAACCCCACCGCAAATCGGCGCGTATCGTGGGCGATACCATGGGTAAGTATCATCCGCACGGGGACAGCTCCATCTATGAGACGCTGGTCGTCCTCTCCCAGGCGTTCAAGAAGGGAATGCCGCTGGTGGACGGACACGGCAACTTCGGCTCCATCGAGGGCGACGGGGCGGCCGCCATGCGCTATACGGAGGCCCGGCTGCAGAAATTCGCCGAGGAGGTCTATTTAAAGGATCTGGACAAGACCGTCCGCTTCGTGCCCAACTACGATGAGACGGAGAAGGAACCGGAGGTTTTGCCGGTGCGCGTTCCCAATCTGCTGATCAACGGGGCGGAGGGAATCGCCGTCGGCATGAGCACCAGCATCCCCCCGCACAATCTGGGCGAGGTCATCGACACGGTCATGGCCTACATCGACAACCCGGATCTGGGGACGGAGGAGCTTCTTTCCTGCCTGCACGGCCCGGATTTCCCGACCGGGGGCATCATTGCCAACCGGAGCGAGCTGCCGGCCATCTATGAGACGGGAAGCGGGCGCATCCGGCTGCGGGCGAAGATGGAGGTCGAGCTGGGGAAACGGCGCGCGGACCGCGACCGGCTGGTCATCACGCAGATCCCCTATACGATGATCGGGGCCGGGATCAACAAGTGCCTGACGGACATCGCGGATCTGGTGGAGAGCAAGAAGCTGCCGGATGTGGTGGACATTTCCAACCAGTCCAGCAAAGAAGGAATCCGCATTGTCCTGGAGCTGCGCAAAGACGCGGACATCGAGCGCATCAAAAATACGCTTTACCGGAAGACGAAGCTGGAGGACACCTTCGGCGTCAATATGCTGGCCATCGTGAAGGGCCGGCCGGAGACGCTGAACCTCAGGGGAATCCTGAAAAATTATCTGGATTTTCAGTATGAAAACAATACCCGGAAGTATCAGGTGCTGCTCGATAAAGAGCGGGAAAAAAAGGAGATCCAGGAGGGCCTGATCGCCGCCTGCGACTGCATCGATCTGATCATCGCCATCCTGCGCGGCTCCCGCAGCCTAAAAGATGCGAAGGCCTGTCTCATGCAGGGCGACGTCTCGCGGATTCAGTTCCGCACGTCGGGATTTGAAGAGGACGCAAAGCAGCTTCATTTCACGGAGAAGCAGGCTGCGGCCATCCTGGAGATGCGCCTCTATAAGCTGATCGGGCTGGAGATCCTGGCGCTGGAGAAGGAGCATAAGGAGACGCTGAAAAAGATCCGGGAGTACGAGGCGATTCTCGGAAGCCGCGCGCGCATGGACGGGGTCATCAAGGAGGATCTGCGGGCCATCCGCGAAGAATTTGCCGTTCCGAGAAGGACGGTCATCGAGGACGGCGCGGAGATCCCGGACGAGGCGGAGATCGAGGAGGCGAGAGAGGTCGTGTTTGTGATGGATCGCTTCGGCTACTGCAAGCTGCTGGATCCGTCCGTCTGGGAGCGCAACCGCGAGACGGTGGAGGAGGAAAACCGCTGCGTGATCCGCTGCCTCAGCGACGATCGCATCTGCCTGTTCGCGGACAGCGGCGTGCTTTACCAGGTGCGCGTGTCGGAGATCCCCGCCGGAAAGCTGCGCGATAAGGGGGTTCCCATTGATAACCTGAGCAAATTCGACGGGACGAAGGAGCTGCCGGTCCTGGTAACGGCCGCCTCTTCCCTGGCCGGCCGCCGGTTTTTCTTCGCCACGGCCGGGGCCATGGTCAAGCTGGTTTCCGGGGAGGAATTTCTGACCGCCAACCGGGCGGTGGCGGCCACGAGACTTCGCGACGGCGACCGTCTCGTCTGCGTGCAGGAGGCCGGCGGCGCGGCGGAAGCGGTTCTGCAGACGTCAAACGGGGTGTTCCTGCGTTTCTCTCTGGAGGAAGTGCCGCTTCTTAAGAAAAATTCGCTGGGCGTGCGCGGCATCCGCCTGAGCGGGGAGGAGCAGCTGGAGGCCGCGTACCTGCTGGGCGAGGGCGGCGAGACGACGACCGTTTATAAAGAAAAAACCGTGCATCTGAACCGGCTGAAGCTGGGCAGGCGCGACGGAAAGGGAAGCCGGATCCGGCTTTCCCAGGAAAAGACAGAAGGGTAAGAAGAGAGGAGGATGTGTGATGGAAGAAAAACGGACGCCAACCCCCCATATCGGGGCGCAGGCAGGAGAGATTGCAGAGACGGTTCTGCTTCCGGGCGATCCGCTGCGGGCAAAATTTATCGCGGAGCAGTTTCTGGACGGGATCCGGCAGTTCAACGCGACGAGAAACATGCTGGGGTACACGGGAAGTTATAAGGGAAAGCCGGTTTCCGTGATGGGGACGGGCATGGGCTGTCCCTCCATGGGGATCTATTCCCACGAGCTGATTCATTTCTACGGCTGCAGGCGGCTGATCCGCGTGGGGACGGCGGGTGCGCTGTGCCCGGAGGTTAAAGTGCGCGATCTGGTGTTCGGCATGGGCGCCTGCACGACCTCCAATTATGTGCGGCAGTTCCGGCTGCCGGGCGATTACGCCTGCCTGTGCAGCTATCCGCTGCTGGAACAGGCGGTTCACGCGGCGCGGGCGCGCGGCCTTTCCTATCATGTGGGCAATGTCCTGAGCTCGGATATGTTTTATAATCCGGATCTGCCGCAGACGGGGACAGACTGGGCCCGCATGGGCGTGCTGGCCGTGGAGATGGAGGCGGCGGCGCTCTACAGCAACGCGGCCTACGGCGGCGCGGAAGCGCTGTGTATCCTGACTGTGTCCGATTCGGCCGTGACCGGCGAGGCGACGTCGGCGAAGGAGCGGCAGACGGCCTTTACTGATATGATGGAGGTCGCGCTCGAGCTGATTTAAGAGAAAAGACGGAGGAAAATGATGGAGACCATCGCGAAGGAAATATGGAAGGAAATGCTTCCGGAGTTCCGGGAGAAGACGGCGCAGTTTTATGCGGGTAAGCTGGACAAGGGAGCCTACAAGGGCTTTTCCGGCCTGTACGGGAGCTATGCGCAGAAGGGCGGAAAGGCCAGCATGCTGCGCCTGCGCATGCCTGCCGGCTGCGTGACGAAGGAAAAAATGGCGTTTGTGGCGGATGTCATCCGCCGTTATCACATCCGGCGCGTGCATTTTACGACCTGCCAGACCATTCAGCTGCACGATCTGGATCAGGAGACCGTCTGCGCGGTCATGGAGGAGGCGATCGACGCGGGGATCATTCCCATGGGCGGCGGCGGAGATTTTCCGCGCAATGTGATGTGCTCGCCGCTGGCCGGCGTGGACCGGGACGAATATTTTGACGTGCGCCCCTGGGCGAAGGCGGCCGGCGAATATCTGATGGGTTTTATCCGGGCGGAAAAGATGCCGCGCAAGCTGAAGGTCTGTTTCTCCGGATCCCCGGCCAACGTTCCGCATGCGACGTTTCGCGATCTGGGGTTTGCGGCCCGCCGGGACGGCAAATTTGACGTCTACAGCGCCGGCGGCCTCGGCAATAACCCGCGCTTTGGCGTAAAGGTGGCGGAGGCGGTCTGCCCGGACCAGATTCTTTACTATATCAAGGCCATGTGGCTGACGTTCCGGGCGTACGGCAACTATGAAAACCGGGGAAAGGCCCGCACCCGCTATATGCAGGAGAGCCTGGGCGGGGCGGAGGAATACGCGCGGGCGTATCAGAAAAAACTGGAGGAGGTCTTTGCCTCCGGCGAGGATCTGACGATCCGCCCGCAGGCGGAGCCGGTCGTCAAGAAAGGCGACGGCAGCACGGCTTCGGGGCCGCGCGTGATCGCGCAGAAGCAGGAAGGGCTTTATGCAGTGGTCTGGCATCCGATCGGCGGCCAGCCGGATCCGCAGCAGTTTGCCGCGCTGTCCGATCTGCTGGCGGATATGGAGGGGGCGGAAATGCGGCTGGCGCCGGATGAGACGGCCTATCTCATCAATCTGACGGGAACGGAGGCCGGGCGGGTCCTGGCCGCCACGGAAAATGGCGCCGGGACGCGGTTTGAGACGTCGGTCAGCTGCATCGGCGCTTCCATCTGCCAGGTCGGGGCGCGCGATTCCCAGGGGCTTCTGGCCGCCTGCGTCGCCGCGGTGAGAGAAGCCGGCATACCGGACAGCGCGCTGCCGCAGATTCATATTTCCGGCTGCCCGTCCTCCTGCGGCACGCATCAGACGGGAGAATTGGGATTTCGCGGCGCGGCGCGGATGGTGGACGGAAAGCCGCAGCCGGCCTACCAGTTTTATGCGGGCGGCTGCGATCGCCAGGGAGAAGAGCGGATGGGGCGCGAGCTGGGCGCCATGCTGGAGACGGAGATTCCGGAATTTCTGGTCGCGCTCGGAAACGCGGTGGCCGGGAGCGGCCTTACCTACGAGGACTGGATGGCCGTGCATCCCGGCGCGTTAGAAAAGATTGCCGCGCCGTATCTCGGATAGGCGCAGCCGGATACAGAATCGAATACAGACAGAATGCAAGAGAAGGAGAAAAGAGCAATGGCAGAGAAGAAACTTCGCGTGGGAATTCTGGGAGCAACCGGCATGGTAGGACAGCGGTTTGCCACCCTGCTGGCCGATCATCCGTGGTTTGAGATTGCGGCGGTGGCAGCCAGCCCCCGTTCCGCGGGAAAAACGTACGAGGAGGCGGTCGGCGGCCGCTGGAAGATGCAGGCGCCGATGCCGGAGCAGGTCAAAAAGATGCCGGTAGTCAACGTCAACGAGGTGGAGAAGGTCGCGGAGTCCGTGGACTTTGTGTTCAGCGCCGTCGACATGACGAAGGAAGAGATCCGTGCCATCGAGGACGCCTACGCGAAGACGGAGACGCCGGTTGTCTCCAACAACAGCGCACACCGCTGGACGCCGGATGTGCCGATGGTCGTGCCGGAGATCAATCCGGAGCATTTTGAGGTCATCGAATTTCAGAAAAAGCGCCTGGGAACGACCCGCGGCTTCGTGGCGGTCAAGCCCAACTGCTCCATTCAGAGCTATGCGCCGGTGCTGACGGCCTGGCGAGAGTTTGAGCCGTACGAGGTGGTGGCGACCACGTATCAGGCGATCTCGGGAGCCGGCAAAACGTTTAAGGACTGGCCGGAGATGGAGGGCAATATCATTCCCTACATCGGCGGCGAGGAGGAGAAGAGCGAGCAGGAGCCGCTGCGCCTCTGGGGCCATATTGAAAACGGCGTGATCGTCAAAGCGGCGGAGCCGGTCATTACCTGCCAGTGCATCCGCGTTCCCGTGCTCGACGGGCACACGGCGGCCGTTTTCGTCAAATTCCGCAAAAAACCGGAGAAGGAAGAGCTGATTGAGAAGCTGGTTTCCTTTAGGGGGCTGCCGCAGGAGCTTTCGCTTCCCAGCGCGCCGAAGCAGTTTATCCAGTATCTGGAGGAGGACAACCGGCCGCAGGTGGCGCTAGACGTCAACTTTGAGCGCGGCATGGGCGTTTCCGTGGGCCGCCTGAGAAAAGACACCGTCTACGACTGGAAGTTTGTGGGCCTTTCCCACAATACGCTGCGGGGCGCGGCCGGCGGCGCGGTGCTCTGCGCAGAGCTTTTAAAGGCCCAGGGGTATATTGCGGCTAAATAAAGGAAGGCGGGGGAGAAACGCATGATCGAGAAAGTATATTTCGGCAAGATGGAAAACGGGCAGCCGGTGTACCGCTATGTCCTGACAAACGGAAACGGGCTTGCCGCCTCCTTCCTGGATCTGGGGGCTACCTGGTATTCGATGACGGCGCCCGACCGGGAAGGGCGGATGGCGGACGTGCTCCTGGGAAGCGCCTCGGTAGACGGCTGCCTGCGAAACGGCGGCCATCTGGGCGAGACGGTGGGGCGCAATGCCAACCGCATCGGCGGGGCTTCCTTTGAGCTGAATGGAAAAACGGTTTCGCTGGAGGCCAACGACGGGGCCAACAATTTGCACAGCGGGACTTCCTATTATGGAAAGCGGATCTGGAAGGCGGAGATCCTGGAAGAAACGGGGAAACAGGACGGCGATCCGGCCGGCAAGGCGGATCGGATCGCGTTTTTACTGGAAAGCCCGGACGGCGATCAGGGCTTTTCGGGAAACGCCTCCATCCGCGTGACGTTTGCTCTGACCGGGGACAATGAACTGCAGATTCATTACGAGGCGGTCTGCGATCAGGACACGGTCATGAATCTGACGAATCACGCCTATTTTAATCTGGCGGGTCATCAGAGCGGGCCGGTGCTCGGGCAGCAGGTTTTCATCGACGCGGATCGGATTACGGCGGCGGACGCGGCGTCGATTCCGACCGGCGAGCTGCGGCCCGTTCAGGGCACGCCGATGGATTTTACCGTGATGAAGCCCATCGGGCGCGACATCGATGCGGCCTACGATCAGCTGCAGTTTGCGGGCGGCTACGATCACAACTGGGTGCTCAATCATGCGCCGGGGCAGTATGCGCTGGCGGCGAAGGCCTGGGATGAGGAGAGCGGCCGCGAGATGGAGGTCTGGACCGATCTGCCCGGCATCCAGTTTTATACGGGAAATTATCTGGATTTTAAATTGCCCGGCAAGGAAGGGAAGCTTTATACGGCGCGGGAAGGCTATTGCTTTGAGACGCAGTATTTCCCCGACGCGGTCCATCATCCGCAGTTTCCCTCCCCGATTCTGAAAAAGGGGGAGAAATATGACAGCCGGACCTCTTACCGCTTTGCGGCCCGCTGACGCGGCGGCGCGCCTCAGGCGTTTCCAGAAGCCGGCGGCCTCGGCCGGCCTCCTTCTGGTTACCCTGATCTGGGGGAGTGCGTTCGTGGTTATGAAAACCTCCATGGATCACATTCCCCCTACGTATCTTCTTGCCTGCCGCTTCAGCGTGGCGGCTCTCGGGATGGCGGCGTTTTTTTTCAGGCAGCTGCGGGCCATGACCCGCAGCGAGCTTTTGGGCGGAGCGGCGGCCGGCGTTTTTTTATTTATCAGCTATTATTTTCAGACGTATGGCTTGAAATATACGACGGCCGGTAAAAATGCGTTTATTACGACGTTTTATGTGATGATCGTGCCGTTTCTCAGCTGGGCTCTAACCCGTGTGCGCCCGCGCGCCCGTCATCTGGCGGCCGCGTTCCTTGCGCTGGCAGGGCTGGCGCTCTTATCTTTAAACGGCGACCGGACGGTCCAGTCCGGCGACGTCCTGACGCTGATCTGCAGCTTCTGCTTTGCGGCCCATATGGTTTTGCTGGAGCGGATTACAGAGAATGGAAATCCCGTGCGTTTGACGGCCGTCCAGATGGCGTCTGCGGCGCTCTGCGCCTGGGCGGTTGCGGCGGCTACGGAGGGAACGCTGGATCTTCGGATCTTCCGGGAGGCGGGGATGCTTTCCTCTATCCTGTATCTGGGGCTGTTTTCCAGTATGCTCTGTTTTCTTTTGCAGACGGCGGGACAGAAGTATGTAAGCGCGTCTGCGGCCTCGATTCTTCTTTCCTTTGAATCCGTTTTCGGGATGGCCTTTTCCGTACTGTTTCTGGATGAGCGGCTGACGGCGCGGATGCTGTGCGGCTGCGCGCTGATGTTTGCCGCGGCGGTTCTGGCAGAGCTCACTCCATCCGAAAAGCCGGATCCGGAGAAATCAAAATAACAGACAGAAATGGTGGGATGACATGGCGAAGGCACTTTACATAGCGGAGAAACCGAGCGTGGCCCGGGAATTTGCCGCGGCACTGGGAATAAAGGGACGGTCGGGAGACGGCTTTATCGAATCGGAGACGGCGGTTGTGACCTGGTGCGTGGGGCATCTGGTTACCATGAGCTATCCCGAGGCCTACGATCTGAAATATAAGCGCTGGAGCCTGGAGACGCTCCCGTTTCTGCCGGAGGAATTCCGCTACGAAGTCATCGACGGCGTCAGAAAGCAGTTCGAGATCGTGAGCAGCCTTTTAAACCGGGCGGATGTGGACACCATTTATGTCTGCACCGATTCCGGACGGGAAGGAGAATACATCTACCGACTGGTGGCGCAGATGGCCGGCGTGCACGGCAAAGTGCAGAAGCGGGTCTGGATCGACTCGCAGACCGAGGAGGAGATCCACCGGGGGATCCGGGAGGCAAAGGATCTCAGCGCGTACGATCATCTGGCGGATTCCGCGTATCTGCGCGCCAAAGAAGATTATCTGATGGGGATCAATTTTTCCCGCGTGCTGACGCTGGAGTACGGGTCGGCGGTTTCCGCCTGCCTGCGGACGGATCGGACCGTCATTTCCGTCGGCCGCGTCATGACCTGCGTGCTGGGGATGGCCGTGCGCCGGGAGCGGGAGATCCGGGAATTTGTTAAGACGCCCTTTTACCGCGTGATCGGATCCTTCGGGCAGGAACCCTTTTTGCTGGAAGGAGAATGGCGGGCCGTATCCGGCTCGCGCTATTTTGAACATCCCTGCCTCTACCGCGAAAACGGGTTTAAGAAGCGGGAGGACGCCGAGGCGCTGATCGCCTGGATCCGGGACGGCGGCGTCCGCCCGGCGGCAGAAGATCCGGGGCCGGCCGGGACGGCGCGGGCGGCAGAAAATCCGGCGCAGACGGGGACGATGCGGGCGGCCGCAAAACCGGCGCGGGCGCGGATCGTCTCGGCGACGAAAAAGAAGGAGACGAAAAATCCGCCGCTTCTCTACAATCTGGCCGAGCTTCAGAACGACTGCTCCCGCTTTTTCCGCATCAGCCCGGATCAGACGCTGGCGGCCGTGCAGGAGCTGTATGAAAAAAAGCTGGTCACGTATCCGCGAACGGACGCCCGCGTGCTTTCTACCGCCGTGGCGAAGGAGATCCGGAAAAACCTGGAGGGGCTTTCGCACTGTGAGCCTTTCGCTGTCTTCGCCTGCGAGATCCTGCAAAGCGGGAGCTTTCAGAAGATTGCCGGGACGCGCTATGTCAATGATAAGCAGATCACGGATCACTACGCCATCATTCCCACGGGACAGGGGTTCGGCGCGCTGCGGGGCGTGTCGGAGATCGGAAAGAAGGTCTTCCCGGTCATCGTGCGCCGCTTTTTAAGTATTTTTTATCCGGCTGCCGTCTATCAGAAATACGCGCTGGAGCTGGAGGCGCGCGGCGAACATTTCTTCGCCGGATTTAAGGTCCTTGCCGAGCCCGGCTATCTGAAGGTAACGGGCCTTCCCGGAAAGAAGGGGGGCTCCGGCCGGGAACAGCCGCCGGAGGAGAAACAAAACGGCGCGCAGGCGGAAGAACCCCCGGCGGATGCGCCGGAGCAGGTAATCGACGCCTCGCATCCGGATTTTATCCGGATGCTGGAAACGCTGAAAAAGGGGATGGAGCTTCCGGTTTCCGATCTTTCGGTGCGCGAGGGGGAGACCTCGCCGCCCAAGCGCTATTCCTCCGGCTCGATGATTCTTGCCATGGAAAACGCGGGACAGCTGATCGAGGACGAGGAGCTGCGCGCACAGATTAAGGGAAGCGGGATTGGGACGAGCGCCACGCGGGCGGAGATTTTAAAGAAGCTTTTTCATATCCGCTATCTGGCGCTGAATCAGAAAACGCAGATCATCACGCCCACGCTTCTGGGCGAACTGATCTATGAAGTGGTAAACGCTTCCATGCGCCAGCTTCTCAATCCGGAGCTGACGGCCAGCTGGGAAAAGGGGCTGACGTACGTGGCGGAAGGCACCATTACCCCGGATGAATACATGCAGAAGCTGGAACATTTTATCCGCGCGCGGACGTACCAGGCGCTCCACGGCGCAGGGCGCGCGGCGCTGCGTCCGGCCTTTGAGGCGGTCGCGGCCTGCTATCCGGATTCCGGGAAAACGCCGGGAAGACGCGCGGCGTCCGGAGGAGCGAGAAACGGAAAAGCGCCGGGAGGGCGCGCGGCGGCCGGAACGAAAAAAACGGCCGGAACCTGATCCGGCCGCCGGATTCAGCGCAGATGCGCGTAGCAGCAGGCGATGAGCACCGGTACCACGGCGGAGCAGATGATGCCGTTGAAAACGGAGAGAATAACCGTCTCTTCGTCTGTGTACCGGATCAGCATGGGAAGCGTCGTATCCTCGCTGGTCGCCGCGGCCGGCGCGATGCAGGCGCAGGAGCTAAAGCGGCGGGAGAGGAGTGGGATCAGGAAAAAGGCGAGAAGCTCCCGCATGAGGTTGCTGAGGAAGGCGATGCTCCCCAGCCGGGCTCCCGCCAGATTGCCGATGGCGACGCCGGCCAGGCTGTACCAGCCGAGTCCGCCGGCGACGGAAATTCCTTCATGAACGGGAAAGCCCATGAGAAGGCTTCCCAGCAGGCCGCCGGCGATGGAGGCGGCGACGATGCCGGCGGGGATGATAAAAATCCGCAGGCGGTAGCGGCGGATCTGCTGGAATACGCCGCGCCGCAGGCCGACGCTGATGCCGACCGAGGCCATCAGGATATATAAAATGACATCAGAACGCGCGGCAAGCAGGGCAAAAAAGCGTGCGCGCGGAAACAGCGCGCCGAGGATGATGCCGGCGAGCAGCGCGCCCAGCGCAAAAAAGACCATGAAATCCGTGCCGCCCGGCGCGCCTTTCGGTTCCGTTTCTGAAACGGCTTCTGCCTGATCACGGGAACCGCGGGTCGCTGTTTCCCGGCCTTTGCAGACCATGAACCGGCGGGCCAGAAACTGGACGAACAGGATGGAGAGTACGGTCGGGATCAGGCAGAACAGAAAGCTCTGCAGGCCCAACTTCATGAGCTCTTCCAGAAAGCCCTCCCACTGTCCCAGCCCGATTCCCATGGAAAAAATCAGGATCAGCGTGCAGAACAGCTGAAGCGCTTCGTTTTTCTCTTTCTGAGCGGCCGGAAAAAACCGGCTTCCGATAAAAATCCCCAGACACATGATTCCCAGAATCAGCATAAAACCCTCCGTCGATGCAATCTGCCGCCGCACCGGACCGTCCGATGTCCGATATGCCGTGCAGCAGTTTGTATCATAGCACAGGGGAAAAAAACTGTAAAGGAGGAAGTGCGGCAGGGAAAAGCAGAGTGCGGGAGGAAAAAACGGAAGCGGGTTAAAAACCGGAAAAAAGATTTCCTTTTTCCCATCTTTATGGTATACTATGAGCACTTGGCGAGGTATTTACGAGCCTAGTGCGAGTCATACTGTGTATACTATGAGCACTTGGCGAGGTATTTTACGAGCCTAGTGCGAGTCATACCGGAACACCTGGCGAGCCGGAGATAAACGGAGAGCCTGGTGAGAACGGTACGGTACATTTACTTTCTGTAAAGCATATATTTCTTCAGGATTCATGCCGTGCGGCGTCTGTATTTCATACGATCATTCAGAAAATCTATGCTTTAAAACTCGGAAAATTACAATTAGGAAGCGGGAGATTTTCGGATGATTGGGTTAGGAATCTCCTGCAGAGGAGGTTTCATGAAAAAGAGAAGGACCATTCATCCTGCTGCCGCTTTGGATGCGGCTGCGCCGGTTTTCAGGCGTGATTACCGGGATACGGTTTTCCGCATGCTGTTTCACGAAAAGAAAAGCCTGTTAAGCCTTTATAACGCGCTGAATCAGACGGAGTATGCGGATCCGGAGGCACTTCAGATCGTAACGCTGAAAAATGCCGTGTATATGAACATGAAAAATGATCTGGCGTTTATTCTGGATCTGGAGTTGAATCTCTATGAGCATCAGTCAACCTGGAATCCGAATATGCCGCTGCGAAATCTTTTTTACATTTCGCGGGAATATCAGGATCTGGTCCGGAACAATTCGATTTATTCTTCACATCGGATTGCGATCCCCAGACCGCGTTTCCTGGTTTTTTATAACGGCAGAGAGATGAGCGAAGAGCATTGCGTTCTGAAGCTTTCCGAGGCGTACGAAAAACGATGTTCGGAATCGGATCTGTTTCGGGAACCGGAATTGGATCTGGAGCTCAGAGTGCATGTCTTGAATATTAATGCAGGAAAAAATCAGGCACTGATGGATGCCTGCCAGGAATTGAGGGAATATGCGCTGTATACAGAACGGGTAAGGCGGTACGCCGGAGAGACTGCTCTGAACGAGGCAGTAGAGCGCGCCGTCAGCGAATGTATCAAAGAGGGAATCCTGCGGGATTTTCTGATGAAAAACCGGGCGGAGGCGATTGCAGTGAGTATTTTTGAATATGACGAAGAACGGGAATTACGGCTGATCCGGGAAGAGGAATTTGAAGAGGGCCGCAAAACCGGCTTGCGCGAGGGCCGTGAATCCGGCCGCAGGAGCCTTCTTTTGGAACAGGTTCAAAAGAAATGGAAGAAGGGAAAGTCTGTTGTTCAGATTGCGGAGGAGCTGGAAGAAGAGCTTTCCGTGATTGAGACAGCTGTCCGGGAGCTGAAAGAAGAGAAGCCATGAGACAGGGCTGCGCGTACCAGTCAGAAAGTGCCGGAGTGCGCGGCGCGTAAAAATCTGTGCCAGAGGAGGGAAAGGCCTGCCGCTGATTGCAGGCCCTCCCTTTTTCTGGTATACTATGAGCACTTGGCGAGGTATATATCTGACTGCCTGGCGGTAAAATAGGAAACAGAGAGGGAGAATTTCTGATGAAAAAGGAACAGACGCGTATCTGTGAGCTTTATGATCTGAATCATACGATGGCGGCAGAGTATCTGCGGCAGTTTACATATCCGTGGGAAGCGCTGGCGGGGCTGGCGGATTTTTTGCGGGAACTGGGAAACACGTTGGATCCGGAAGAATACGAGAGGCGGGGCGAAGCGATCTGGATTCACAGGGAGGCTCATGTGTATGAGAGCGCGTACCTGACCGGGCCGCTGATCGTCTGCCGCGGGGCGGAGATCCGTCACTGCGCCTTTATCCGGGGCAGCGCGCTGGTGGGAGAAAACGCGGTGGTCGGCAATTCCACGGAGCTGAAGAATGTGATTCTGTTTGACGGCGTCCAGGTGCCGCACTATAACTATGTGGGCGATTCGATCCTGGGCTATAAGGCCCATATGGGAGCCGGTTCGATTACCTCCAACGTCAAGTCGGATAAGCTCCCGGTCTGGGTTCATGCGGAGGACGGAGAGATTGAGACGGGACGCAAGAAGGTCGGCGCGCTGGTCGGCGATCGGGTGGAGGTCGGCTGCGGTTCTATCCTCAATCCGGGCAGCGTGATCGGGCGCGATACCAGCATTTATCCGCTTTCCAGCGTGCGCGGCTGTGTGGACGCGCGCTCCATTTACAAGCGGGAAGGAGAGATTGCCGCAAAGCGGCAGGGCTGAAGCTTTGGAAAATCGGGCAGAACCGGGAGAAGGAGAAAATATGGGCCAGGAGAATCTTTCGCTCTTTTTGGAGAACACGGCGGTCCGGCAGTATAAGACGGATATCGGATTTAAGACGCTTGTGGACAGTGTGAATGACAATATGTATGTGATTCCGAAATATCAGAGAAAATACCGCTGGGATAAAACGCGGGTGGAGAAGCTGGTGGAATCGCTTCTTCTGGGCCTGCCGATTCCGCCGATTTATACCTGCCGGAATGAGAAAAACCAGCTGGAGATTCTGGATGGACAGCAGCGCGTGATGAGCCTGTTTTTCTATTATATCGGGTATTATCTGTGCACGCGCAAAAACAGCGCGATTAATTTTTCCAGTCTGGAGACGGAAAACAGTACGTTCCGGGATGCGCTGATGAAACAGTCTGCTCTGGAGGAGCTTCACATTGAGCTGGAGGATGAGCGCGGGAACCGCATGAATGTGGATTATGCCAATCTGCCGGTGGAGATAAGGCGGAAGGTTGACTATACAACGATTACCGTGATTGAAATCAAAGTGGAGCAGGAAGAAAAGCGGACGGAGATCCTGCGGAAAATTTTTGCGAATCTGAACCGCGGCGGAATGCTGCTCTCGGATCAGGAGCAGCGAAACGGAATTTACGACTGCCGTTTTTATGACATGCTTCAGGAATTTAACCGGCATAATGAAAAGTGGCGCTCGATCTGGGGACGGGAAAGTTCCAAAGAGCGGGATATGGAGATGCTGCTTCGGTTCTGCGCCCTGAAGAGGTATGTATCCGTGAAAAACGGAAAATTTGAAATTGAGGGCTATAAAAGTAACTTTGCCGAGATGCTGGATCGGTTTTCCGGGGAAGCAATTCAGTTTAAAGAGGAAGAGATCCGGCCATATCAGGACAGTCTGACCGGTTTTGTGGCACAGTTTGAGAACTGCCCGACTTTTTCTTCGGATGTAGCGCTGCTGGAGAGTTTTTATGTCCTGTTTGAGGTAAAGAAGCTGAGGATCCGGATTACCAGAGAACTCTGCGAACAGATTCAGAGTTCGGCGGATTTTAAGAAAAGCGGCCGGCAGGGAACGACGAAGATCAAGACAATGGACGAGAGGTGGAAGACGGTATATGAGATATCGGTCCGATATCATTCTTCAGGCAGCGAGGCTGCTTCTGAGCGGAAGCCTGAGCTATGACTGCAGTATCGTGATCGGCGATAATGCGATGGGGAAATCTCTGCTGCTCAAATCCGTGGTGGCTGAGAAGCTGAAGCAGGAGTGGGACGGCATCTATTTTATCGATGCGGTAAACCGCGGCTTCTGCGCGGCGCAGGTATCAAGACGGCCGGAGAGGCCGGAGTATATCAAAAATATTATGGAGACCCGGCTGGAAGCCTCTTATTTTAATATCCGGGATTCTTTCGACTGCTACGGGACGCTGGTCGAGTCTGCGGAGCGGATTTATTCTGCGTTTGAGAAGAAAGTACAGGACTATTTCCGGGAGCTGACCGGAGAGCAGTTTTCTATCTGTTACGGCGATGTTCTGGGAGAAGTGGATTTCGGGGATCGGAAGGGGCTTTTATCCAGCGGGTTTCAGGCGATGATCCGCCTGCTTCTGGAGGCAGTCTATTATGAAGAAATGGGGATGGCCCGGCGCGGGAAACAGCGCGCGATGATGGTCATCGACGAACTGGATGAATTTTTGTCTCCCCGCTATGCGTCTGTGATTCTGGGATTTTTGCGGCAGCATTTTCCCACTGTGCAGTTTGTGGTCAGCACACATTCGGCCGATCTGGTTGCGTCAGCGCGGGAGGCGAACGTGATGATTCTGACAGCAGAACACTATGAGGTACTGGATGCGGGAGATTTTGCCACAATCACGGACGCACAGCGGCTATTCCGGCGGGTGTTCGGAGATCTTCCGGCGGCGGATCAGCAGATGGAGTCGGAACTGCGGCGGCTGTTTAACAACCGTCTGAATCACGCGTGGTCTGAATCCGATGAGAAGATGATGGAAAAGCTGGGGCAGAAAGAGCTGACGGCATCCCAGAAACTGATTTACGAGCAGATAAAGAAGTGGTAATCTATGCAAGACTTTCTGATCCTGGAACTTCCTTCCTTTCGTCCCCGCTACAGGAAGTGGAAAAAATACGGATATACGAAGCCGGTGGAGCGAACGGCGGCGGAAAATCAGAGCGGAGGCGAAAGCTGCTTTTCACAGAAGCAGCCGCTGCTCCCAGGCGGTGCGAAAGCAGTGTACGGTGCCCTGTAAGGCGCTGAGAGAGCTGCAGAGGGCGTATGGGACGGGAGAAGAGGCGAAGATTCTTCTTCAGCCGTTCGGTGTGAGGGGACAGGACAGCGGGGAAGAGCTGCAGATTCAGTATGACGTACTCAAATCAGAATTTCAACCGGCGATGCAGCAGCATTCCTATTCACAGGAGGAGATTCTCTTTATCCAGGAGCATATCGGACGGTTTCATCTGAACGATCCGCAGTACCGGAGCGGGAAGCTGATGGAATTTATCCGCAATGTGATCGACGGAGAGGGCCGCATGCCTGCATACGAATATAACAATCTGGTGGTCGAACTGTTTGCAGAAAAGCTGAAGCCGCTGGAACGTGCAGAGATCCTGAAAATCTGCGAAAAAATTTACATAGCCGGTTTCCTGTCGGCCTGACCGGCGGAGCCGGGGAGCCCGGATTCGGGGAAAATTAAGAAAATCTTACAGCTTTCTTTGTCTGGGAAATCCTTCCCCAAGTTGACCCTGTCCGGAATTAATGTTATAATCAAAACCGTCAGCCGGGATGATTGCGGCTGGCGGCTTTTCTGCGCGCCGGGAGGCTGCGCGGGGAGCGGGACGGCGAACAGGCTGTCCCCGCACAACAGTATAAGTGGATGAGATGAAGCATTGGCACATGGAGTCGCGCTTATATGGTCATAGCGGCAGAACGCATTTTACAGAAAAATGGATGTATTGTATCCATTTCTTTTGTAAAGGGCGAAGCATACCCTGGAAATGATTATTTTCAGATAATTTGTTCTGCCGTATGACAGTCCGTGCGGGGGCAGCCTTTTTTTATTTTGCGGACGCGGAGGGACGAGGCGGATGTGGTATGTGATACAGGTGGCCGGGGGAAGGGAAGAGGATACGGCCGCCCTGATTCGCGGGCAGATTCCGCACGGCGTCATGGAGGAATGTTTTATCCCCCGCAAAGAGCGCGTCAAAAAATTTCACGGCCGCTGGCGGTGCGTGGAAGAAATCCTCTTTCCCGGGTATGTGTTTACTGCTACCAGACAGCCGGAAGCGCTGTTTCTGAGCCTGAAACGGGTTACCCGGCTGACGAAGCTTCTGCGCAGCGACCGGGAAATCGATTATTTCTGCCCGCTTTCCCGGGAGGAAGAGGCGCTGATTCGATCCATCGGCGATCCGCGCCATGTGACGCGGCTGTCGCGGCTGCAGATCCGGGACAACAGAGAGGAAGAGGGCGGCGGACAGAATGGCCGCGGATGGAAGGCGGCCGGTCCGGGCCGGGAAATTCTTGTCCTGAGCGGCCCCCTGAAAAATCAGGAGGGGCGCATTGTCTCCTGCAACCTTCACAAGCGCGAGGTTACCGTGCGCCTGCCCTTTATGGGACAGGAGACGGAGGTGCGGATGGGAATCGAGCTGGTTGGAGAAAAGAAGGAAAACGCCGCTTTCCGAAAGAGCGTTCTGAAAGAGGCGGATGAGAAAATCTGAGCACGTTTTTGGTAAAACATGGTCTGTGCAGAGCACAGGCTTTTTTTATTGAACGCCGGGCTCCGGCCGGCAGGAACCGGACGCCGGTCTGAAACGAAAGAGAGGGGAGCGGGAGACCATGAAGAAGGAAAAGTATCGAACCGATTTGAGATTCCGGGGGATCGAGCCGTTTTCGGAGAGAGTCTGGCTCTCTTCTCCGACGATGCACGGCGAGGAACAGAAGTGGGTGGACGAGGCCATCCGCACCAACTGGGTTTCCACGGTGGGAGAAAACATCAATGAGGCGGAGCGCATGGCGGCGGAGAAGGTCGGCCGCCGCTTTGCGGTGGCGCTCTCCAGCGGGACGGCGGCCTTGCACCTGGCGGTCAGGCTGTGCGCTGAGGCGCTGTACGGGCCGTCCCGGGCGGGGCACGGCGCGCTGGAAGGAAAGAAGGTCTTCTGTTCGGATCTGACCTTTGACGCTACGGTCAACCCCGTGGCCTACGAGGGCGGCGAGGCCGTCTTTATCGATACGGAGTATGACACCTGGAACATGGATCCGGCCGCGCTGGAGCAGGCCTTTGCGCAGTATCCCGAGGTCAGGCTGATCGTCGTGGCGCATCTTTACGGAACGCCCGGAAAGATCGGGGAGATCCGGCGGATCGCCGACGCGCACGGCGCGATGATCGTAGAGGATGCGGCGGAATCCTTCTGTGCGACGTACAACGGGATTCAGACCGGGTGTTTCGGGGAGGTTTCGATCCTTTCCGCGAACGGCAACAAGCTGGTTACCGGTTCTTCCGGCGGCTTTCTTCTGACGGATCATCCGGACTGGGCGGATAAGGCCAGGAAATGGTCGACGCAGAGCCGGGAGAACGCCCCGTGGTACCAGCATGAAGAGCTGGGCTACAACTACCGCATGAGCAATATCATTGCCGGGATCCTCCGGGGGCAGCTGCCGTATGCGGAAGCGCACCGGAAGCAGAAGCAGGCAATCTATGAGCGGTACCGGGAGGGTTTGCGAGATCTTCCGGTCACGATGAACCCGGTCACGCAAAAGGACGCGGAGATTTTTCCCAATTACTGGCTGAGCTGCCTGCTGATCCGGGAGGAGGCCATGTGCCGGCAGCTGCGCGGGGAACAGGAAGCGCTTTACATAAGCGAGCCGGGCAAAAGCTGCCCGACGGAGATTCTGGAGGCGCTGGCGGCGTTTAACGCGGAGGGGCGGCCGATCTGGAAGCCGATGCATATGCAGCCGATATACCGGATGAATCCGTTTGTGACGGCTGAGGGGAATGGAAGAGGGCGGAGTAATGCGTATATAGCAGGAGAGAGTGCCGCTGATGTTGGGGCGGATATTTTTGAGAGAGGGCTGTGTTTGCCGTCTGATAATAAGATGACGGTGGAGGAGCAGAAGAAGGTTATTGAGATAATTCATAGGTGTTTTGAATAAAAATGCAGAAGTAGGGAAATTAGTTTATGGCAATGAAGCATAAGCCGTATGGCCCATATGAAAAATATTTTAAGCGATCAATAGATATTATATGTGGATTGGCAGCTGTAATTGTATTCTGTTGGCTTTATGTAATAATAGGATTATTGGTTCGAATAAAGCTTGGAAGCCCAATTTTGTTCACACAGGATAGACCGGGTAAAGATGAGAAAATCTTTAAACTTTACAAATTCCGTACAATGACAAATGCGCGGGATGAGAATGGAGAATTATTGCCGGATGAGGTTAGACTGACTAAATTTGGAAAATTGCTTAGAAGTACTTCATTAGATGAACTTCCTGAAGCGTTCAATATTATTAAGGGTGATATGTCTGTAGTAGGACCGAGACCGCTTTTAGTCAAATATCTTCCTCTTTATAACGATTTCCAACACAGACGTCACGAAGTCAGACCAGGTTTAACAGGTTATGCTCAGGTATATGGTCGCAATGGGTTATCCTGGAATGAAAAATTCCAAAAAGATATTTTCTATGTAGATCGTGTCAGCTTTTGGACAGACATAAAGATAATTTTTCGAACTGTGGCGGTTGTATTTAAAAAGGATGGAATTAATCAAAACGGTACTTCTGCGACCATGGAACCTTTTAGAGGAAATGAAGACATTCATCATAATGATAGGAAATAAACAATGCTTAAAAGATTAGTTCAAACCATACAATTGAATTTGCATTTTTCAGCGCACAAAAGAGCTGAATGGATGCGTAAAAAGGGGATATTCCATGAAATGGGTGAAAATGTTTCTATTCAGTTGCATAAAATTCCTTTATATCCCGAGTGTATCTCTTTCCATAATAATATTGTGATTGCTAGTGGAGTATCTTTTGCTACCCATGATGCTATACATGCGGTGTTGAATAGAATTCCCGGCGATAAGCATTTTGTTGAAAATATAGGTTGCATTGAAATCATGGACAATTGTTTTATTGGAGCAAATACTGTGATCCTGCCTAATGTTCGTATAGGACCTAATGTGATTATCGCTGCAGGAAGTATTATTACAAAGGATGTGCCTCCAAATTCTGTGGTAGGGGGGGTGCCCGCAAAAGTTATTGGTTCATTTGATGAAATCGCAAAAAAGCGTGAGAAGATGCAACTTGACCCTGGCATTGAAGCACCCTATATGCAAAATATGTCCACTGAGACTGCAGAATATTATTGGAGAAAATTCAGACAGGAAAGAGAATAATACGGAGGTTGTAGAATGATACTTGGAGTATATGGAGCCGGAGGCTTGGGACGTGAGGTATATGAGCTGGCACTTGACGTCAATAAGATAGAAAAAAAGTGGGATGAATTTCTTTTTATAGATGATGCCGAGGAGTTGTCTGGCACAGAAATATATGGTCTTTCTGTTATGAAATTTGATGACTTCAAAGGGAAATATAGCACGGAGAAGGCTGAGATTGTAATTGCTGTTGGAGAGCCAAGAATCCGCGCTTTGCTTAGGGAAAAAATAAAGGATGAAGGATATTCTCTCGGGATTTTGGTCCATCCCCTTACGAGATTAAGTCGGTGGGCAAGGATTGAAGAAGGGGCAATCATTACATATGGATGCAATGTTTCTTGTGATACGCATGTTAAGAGTAATGCGTTCCTGCAGCCTTCCTGCGGATTAGGACATGATACCTGTGTGGGTGAAGACAGTGTTATATCTGCCTGTGTCAGGATTGCAGGAGGTGCAACCGTAGGAGAACGTGTGTATGTTGGTATGAACGCAGCCGTAAAGGAAGGCACTACAATTGGAAATGATGTTATTATCGGTATGGCTTCAGTCGTACATAACTCTATTGCTGATGGCCTTATCGTGATGGGAAATCCGGCGCGACCAATGAGGAAAAATGAGAACCATCGTGTGTTCGGACATCCGGAAAAAACAAAGTAATTCAAATATACAGAATTTTGAGGTAGGAGGAAATTTACAATGACGAACATGGAGAAGTACATCGAAGCATTTACAACGAGCCTGGAGATTGATGCCAGCCAATTGGAGGGACTTGAGTATCAGGGAGTTACGCAATGGGATAGTGTAGGACATATGTCTCTGATCGCTGCTCTTGAAGAAGCTTTTGATATCATGATCGATGTAGATGATATCTTGGATTTAAGTTCTTTTGAAAAGGGAAAGGAGGTTCTCTCTAAGTATGGTGTGGAACTTAGCTAATTATAAGGAGAATGTTGCAGTTATCGATGAGACAGGAAAAGAGTATACCTATCTTACGCTGTCTGAAAAATCAGATGAAATTGCATCACAGGTTAAATCAGGAAGAAGCTTGATTTTTTGCTTATGTCAGAATGAAATTGGTTCATTAGCCGGATATTTGGGATTTCTGAACCATCAGATTGTACCGGTGTTGTTAGATGCCCATCTGAACAGAGAACTTCTTGGTTTCCTTCTCGACACATACAAGCCAGATTATCTTTGGGTTCCGGTGACTATGTCTGGAGAGTTTACAAATTGTACAACTGAATACGAAGTCTTGGATTATACGTTATTAAAAACTAAGTATACACATGCATATGCTTTACATGAAGACCTGGCGTTGCTTCTGACTACTTCAGGATCTACAGGAAGTCCCAAATTTGTGAGACAGACATATAAGAATATCATTGCAAATATTGAATCTATTGTAGAGTATTTAGAGCTTGATGCAACAGAGCGCCCGATTACAACTTTACAAATGAATTATACGTATGGTTTGTCTATCATCAATACGCATATGTGGGTCGGGGCATCTATTATTCTTACAAAGAAAACACTGATGCAGAAAGAATTCTGGGATCAATTTAAAGCATATGAGGCGACTTCCTTTGGAGGCGTACCTTATACATATGAGATGCTGGAAAGACTTCGTTTCTTTCGCATGAATCTTCCGTCTCTGCGTACTATGACTCAGGCCGGTGGCAAGTTATTACCGGAATCCCATCGAAGATTTGCGGAATATGCGGCTGATACGGGACGACATTTTGTTGTCATGTATGGACAAACAGAGGCCACAGCACGTATGTCTTATCTCCCGTGGCAGAAATCTCTTGAAAAATATGGGAGTGTGGGCGTAGCAATCCCTGGAGGTAAATTCTCAATCATTGATGTGGATGGCAATGAGGTTTCTGAACCGGAAGTGACAGGGGAACTCGTATATGAAGGAACTAATGTTACGATGGGGTATGCGACATGCGGCGAGGATCTTGGCAAAGGCGACGAATGGCATGGTCGTTTGTTTACCGGTGATATGGCAAAATTCGACTCAGATGGTTATTACTACATAACTGGACGCAAAAAGAGATTCCTTAAAATATTTGGTAGCCGTGTTAATTTGGATGAAGCGGAGCAGCTGGTTAAATCAGCTTATCGAGGGGTGGACTGCGCTTGTAGCGGAGTCGATGACAAAATGTATGTTTTTATAACCGATGGTAGAAAAACAGAGGAAATTCGCCGATTTCTGGCGGAAAAAATGAATTTTCATTCTAGTGCATTTGAAGTTATGCACATTGATACCATTCCAAGAAATGATGCAGGGAAAGTTTTGTATAACAAACTAGGAAAGTATTTTCAGAAATGAAAGAGACATTTGTGGTCGAGCCACTGATGATAACGAAATATACGGTGGATTCTTTCTTATGTAACATGTATGTCCTCATGACACAGGAGAGTTTACGTGACGGAAACGCTTTGGTTATAGACACTATACAGTCCGAGGAAGTGTTGAAGGATTTAAATCGGGCTGATATAAGAAATTTAACAATCATTCTGACGCATGAACACTTTGATCATACTACAGGAATTAATTGGTTAAGAGAGAATTTTGAGGTCCACCTCATTTCGCATGAGGTCTGCGCAAAGAAGATACTCCTGCCCAGGAATAACCGTTCCTTGAGCATTATGGGTAGTGACGAGGACTCAAGAAAATATAGATATTATCCGCCGTATTCATGTACGACCGACGAAACTTTCTGTGGTGATACAAGCATCCAATGGTGTGGGTTAGATGTGAAGATTGTTTATGCTCCGGGCCATACGGCTGGCTCGTGCTGCATCAACATTAACACATGCATGTTTGTCGGTGATTCGGCATTGTTGGGCTTGCCAACGTTGACTCGCCTCCCTGGAGGAAGTCAAAAAGATTATAATAGTATGACATTGCCTTTCTTAAAAAACTTAAATCTAGAAACGGTAATTTTTCCTGGCCATGGGAGCGTGTATAAAATGGCAGAAGTGACCTATCGAGGAGATTGTTTTCAATATATTCCAGATCTGAAAGAGGAGTTATAAGATGGATTACAATGATATACTTAAAAATTCACCATATTCGTTAGCAGCACCTGAAAAAAATACGCTGCTTACGGAGAGACTGGTTGAATTGACAAAGCATCACTATGAAAGGTGTACCCCTTACAGAGGAATGATGGATGCATATGGATGGGATCCGGATGCTATTAATAACTACTATGATATCCCGTTTCTACCTGTCAGTCTTTTTAAACAGATGGATCTGTGCAGCGTATCGAAAGAAGCGATTATTAAGACAATGATGTCTTCGGGAACGAGCGGACAAGCAGTTTCAAAGATATACTGTGACAGAGCTACGGCGAATAACCAGCAGAAAACGCTTGCAAAAATAGTGACAGATTTTACCGGTGCATCACGTATGCCAATGCTTGTCATTGACACACCATCAGTGATTAAAAACAGAAATATGTTTTCGGCAAGGGGTGCAGGCATCCTAGGCTTTTCGATCTTTGGTTCAGACAAAACATATGTACTGGACGATAACATGGAGCTAAATGTGGAACTGTTGGAATCGTTTCTGATAAAGCATCAGGGACAAAAAATCTTCCTGTTTGGTTTTACTTTCATGGTCTGGCAGCATTTTTATCGTGAATTGATGCGCCTTGCCGGAGAGGGAAGGCATTTTGACCTTTCAGGCGGTGTGCTTATCCATGGGGGTGGATGGAAAAAACTTATTTCTGAGGCAGTATCGCCTGCGGAGTTTAAGCAGAGACTTGAAGAAGTCTGTGGATTGCATGACATCCATGATTATTATGGCATGGTAGAACAGACCGGTTGTATCTATATGGAATGCGAGTGTGGGCATCTGCATACGAGCATTTATTCCGATGTAATTACAAGGAGACCACAGGATTTCTCCGTATGTAATATGGGGGAACCAGGTATTATCCAGGTCGTATCTATGATACCGGAATCTTATCCAGGCCATTCTCTTTTGACAGAGGATGAAGGCGTTATTCTTGGAGAAGATGATTGTCCGTGCGGAAGAAAAGGAAAGTATTTCAAAGTGAACGGACGATTGAAAAATGCAGAGATAAGGGGGTGCAGTGATACTTATGCAGTCAGGTTTTAAAAACATACAGTTTATAGTTGGCGGGCAGAATACTGTAGAGCGCATGCAATATGTAAAACCCCTCCCTCCTTTTTCTGATGAGGTTATCTCTTTTTTGAATGAACTGTCTAAAATTGTAATCCGCAAAGGGAGAACATTCTCGGATGTCGTTACATTTGGGTTTTGGTGTCGGCGTGCCGCTTTACTTGCTGAAAAAGAAAAATACGATGATAAAAAACAGAGATATGGAAAAGGCATCGTATTTCATATAGCACCATCCAATGTGCCGGTGAATTTTGCGTTCAGTTTTGCAGTGGGCTTACTGGCAGGGAATGCGAATATTGTCAGGCTTCCGTCAAAGGACTTTGAACAGGTGAAAGTAATCTGTGACGCGATAAACCAATTACTTGCAGGTGATTACTCATATATGTCTGATTATCTATGCCTTGTCAGATACCCTGTTTCAAAAGAAGTTAACGACCTGTTTTCTGCTTTGTGCAGCACAAGGGTGATCTGGGGTGGGGATGGAACAATCGCTGAGATTAGAAAATCTCCTTTGAAACCTCGAGCGAATGAAATCACGTTTGCTGACAGGTATTCAATAGCGGTCATTGATTCAGAGGCATATTTGGAGGCAGATGATAAGGACGCTATAGCACAAGCTTTTTATAACGATACATACTTTTCTGATCAGAACGCATGTACATCTCCCCATCTGATTGTTTGGCTGGGAGAAAAAAAGAAAGAAGCTAAGGAACTATTTTGGAATAAAGCACATTCCTATGCAAACGCAAGATATGAATTAGCGCCGGTGCAGGCTGTTGGGAAGTTAACAGCTCTTTGTAAATTTTCTGCTAACAGAAAAGCAGTATTTGATCATGGGAGAGACAATCTTATTTATAGAATTGCAGTGGATCAGATTGATGAAGGGCTCATGGATTACCGATATAATAGCGGTTTCTTTTTTGAGTTTGACGCAGAGAGCCTCAAAGAAATTGCTCCTATAGCAGGAGAGAGGTGTCAGACACTGACTTATTATGGGATAAAGGTAGAAAAGTTTAAGGAACTTCTCGGTGATGTGAAGATCTTAGGAATTGACAGGATTGTTCCGATGGGAAAGTCAATGGAGTTCTCCCTGATTTGGGATGGTCATGATTTAATCCGAGAAATGTCAAAACGTATAGAAATATGGTAATGAAATATGGAAAATAAATTAAAAGATAAAAACGCAATTATCACGGGAACAAGCCGGGGTATAGGCAGGGCTACATTAAAGCTATTTGCCGAAAATGGAGTTAATATATGGGCCTGTTGCAGGACCATATATACAGAGGATGAAGAATTGTTTTCCAATTTGGCGGAAGAATTCGGAGTTTGGATTAAGCCCGTTTGTTTTGATTTAAGAGATGAGGATTCAATAAACACATCGGTAAAGAGCATCATAAAAGAAAAACGGCCCATTGACATCCTGGTCAATAATGCTGCTGTATCTTATGGCACTGCACTTAGTATGATGCCTGTAGCTAAGATTAAAGAGCTTTTTAATGTTAATTATTTTGCGCAGCTTCAGATAATCCAACTTGTCAGCAAGGTTATGATGCGACAGAAAAAAGGTGTGATCATTAACATGGGATCTGTAAGTGGCATGGAGGTCTATCCCGGAAACCTTGCTTATGGATCAAGTAAAGCAGCCCTTATATACGCGACTAAACTGCTTGCTAAGGAATATGCACCTTATGGAATCCGGATCAATGCTGTTGCTCCGGGTACCGTTCACACGGACATGGACAGCGCAAGAACGAAAGAGCAGATGAAAGAGGTTATAGATCGTACAGCTTTGAAGCGTGGAGCTGACCCGGAGGAGGTAGCGAAGGTAATTCGCTTCCTGGCTTCAGACGACGCTTCCTATATGACGGGTTCTGTCGTTGTGGTTGATGGCGGACGAACAGATTTTTAACAGATGGGAGAAAATATAAAATGGCTTCAATTACGTTTAGGAATGGCACAGTCCTGAGTGATTTTGGGCAGCCTTATATCGTTGCAGAAATGAATATGGGACATGCTGGGAAAATGGATCTTGCGAAGAAAATGGTGCTGTCAGCAAAGGAATGTGGGTGTGATTGTGTGAAGTTCCAGTCATGGTCCTCTAAGTCCCTGTATTCTAAAATTGTTTACGAAGAAAATCCAATTGCAAAGAGAATTGCCGATCGATTTGCCCTTTCAGAAGAAAAACTACTTGAGGTAAAGCAGTATTGCGATGAGATTGGTATCACGTTCTCTTCTACACCGTATGATAAAAGAGAAGTGGATTATCTGGTAGATGTTTGCAATGCGCCTTATGTGAAGGTAGCTTCGATGGATCTTAACAATTATCCGTTTTTGAAATACATTGCTTCAAAACAAGTACCGATAGTTTTGTCTACGGGTATGGCATATATTGAAGAGATCCGGAAGGCTGTTCGGACGATTTTTGATTCCGGGAATAGACAGGTTTGTCTTTTACACTGCGTTGCTGAGTATCCGCCTGAGTTGGAGTCTATAAATTTGAATAATATCCATCTTTTAAGATCTGAATTTTCGGATTGTCCGATAGGACTTTCTGATCATTCGCCGGGGGTAGAAGTATCCACTGCGGCGGTAGCATTAGGCGTATGCATGATTGAGAAACACTTTACTTTGGATAAAACTGCCCGGGGATGGGATAACGAGATGGCTATGGAGCCAGACGAAATGCAGCAGTTGGTACACAATAGTAAGAACGTTTATATTGCTATGGGTACCCGTGATAGAGTTATCGGATCAAGTGAGATGGAACAGCGTCAGAGGATTAGAAGGAGTGTTGTTGCGGCGCGGAATATTGCTGCAGGGGCAGCCTTAACACTTGAAGACTTGGATTGTAAACGTCCTGGTACAGGTATTCCACCGGAGAGGATGCAATCATTGGTTGGAAAGAAGGCCAAGCGTGATATTACTGCTGACGAAATGATTTTAGATACTGATTTAGAGGGATAAAAGGCAGTTGTTATGTATGTATGGGTGATAGGAAAAGGGATTCCGACAAAAAAGAATAATATGTATGGTAGTTTCGAGTTTGAACAGGCTTCGATGCTGGCAAGGCATGGGGTAAAGGTCATTTATATCGGTCTGGATTTCAGACCTTTTAACCATCCGAGAAAATTCGGTATTCGTTACTTAAAACAGGATATTTTTGACGCTTATGAATATAGTCTTCCAATCCGTCCACTTCCTTTTGGTCAAAGGAAAGTCGAATTGTTTTTCTGCAGAAAGCTATACTCTAAGGTTGAAGAAATGCATGGACTGCCAGATGTGATTCATGTTCATTTCCCAGCGTTATTAAATGCGCTCATACATGCTGAATATCAAAAGAGAGGTGTTAAGATTGTAGCGACTGAGCACTGGTCTCAGGTGTTAACAAGGAAACTTTCGAAAACTTATTTAACGAACCTTTCATGGTTTGCCCATTATGCGGACGCCTTGCTATGTGTAAGTGAGCCATTAAAAAAAAGTGTAATTGCCTTAACCGGCACTAGCAATAACATACAGGTTGTACCTAACATCATAAATAATGAATTCCAATATGCTCCACAGGAGCCAAAAGATATGTTTACTTTTATAGGTGTTGGACGTTTGGTTTCGGGAAAAAGATTTGATTTGATGATAAATGCATTTACAAAGGCTTTTTTCGGGAATGATTCTGTCGAATTGGTTATTGTTGGTAATGGTGAAGAGTATATAAATTTAAAAAAACAGATAGAGAAGTTAGGTATGAAAAAAAGGATTCATCTTCGTGGAGTGTTATCTCGTGCGGAGACTGCAAAACAAATCCAGAAGTCTGACGCATTGGTTTGTGCTAGTAATTTGGAAACCTTTGGAACACCTATTATTGAGGCTTGGGCTTGTGGAAAACCAGTTATAGGAACAGATGCGCTCGGATTTTTGGAGTATATGAATAAGAGCCTTGGAATTATCGTCAAGGCAAATGATGAAGAGCAAATGATTGAGGCAATGAAGGAATTATATGATAAGCGAGATATATTTGATGGAAAAAAAATTTCACAGTTTGCATTTGAGCAGTTTGGAGAAAATGCGATATCGAAGAGTTTGCTTAGCATATATAGTGAAGTACTGAGATAGGTAATATCAATGAGAATTATTTTGTCGAAACGTAATAGAGAAGAAAAAACACTTCTATTGTGGAATGATGCAATGGTAGAAAGAAAACGAGAAACTGTTGGCGAAAAGATAACGGCTATATTGATCGCTTTCCTGTTACTTTTTGCACACTATAACGGTGCATTTGGAGTCTCTCTCTCTACATTGGTTCTATTAATTTGGGCTCCAGTTATATTATTTAAATTGATTGTTTGCAGAAACATTGTGATAACCCCAATTATTCCAATAGCACTGTTCATGTTATTTCGTATATTGAACCATGGTATAGAATTTACGGAGTTTGTTCTTTCCTTGCTTGTTTTGTTATATATACTGGCAGCTGTGAATAATTTAATAAGTTTTCGTTTTTTTTTACAAACCATACTCTTCGTAGCAGTGTTAGCTACGGCTTGTTTGTTTGTACAATATACAAGTTATTATATTGTTGGCGTACATATTAACTTCATTCCAACATTCTTACTAAATGATTTTATGCTAAATCAAACGCGTGTAGCGGTAACGAGTGCGATGGGAAATGGACTTTATAGACCATCCGCCTTTTTTACGGAACCTTCCCATTATGCGCAGTATGTTTTTCCACTTTTGTTCTATTTATTGTTATCACCTAACATTAATAGGGAGAAAATCAGATATGCCGTACTGATTTCTTGTGGGCTTATACTTACCACTTCGGGAGTAGGTATTGCAACCGCAATTGTTTTGTGGATCGCATTCTTTTGCTTTTATACCTTTCAAAAAAATAGAAAGCAGTTTTTTAGAGGTGTTATAGTTATCTTTTTATTTGTAATTCTGTTCGCTGTACTATATGTTAGAATAGAAATTTTTCGTGAAGCAATATTACGTTTGTTTGGGGAAAGTACTTTAAGCTCATACAGTTCAACTGATGGAAGAACGAAGGGTGGAATGTTGTTACTAGAAGCTCTTGATAAACGGAATTGGATATTAGGGATTGGTGAATATCAAAGTATACCTGGATATTATGTTTCGGGTTTATTCGAAATAATTCTAACCAATGGAATAGTTGGACTGATTTTATATTTGCTGATATTTATACAACACATTATTATTTCAAGACGAGATTTTAAGATTTTCTCGGCTTTTTGTATGATTTTGCTTGTGTATTCAAACATATATTCATTACAGTATATGGTGTACTATTTTGCGTTCCTTTTTTGTGGTTACGCTCAATTTAGAAAAAGCAAACAAAGGGAAAAAATTTTGTAAAGAACTTTGTATAAAAAAATAATAACTTATCCAAAGGTGTATTAGGAAAACATTATGAATATATTTTATTATTTTATCGGATATCTGACAAATTTATTACATAAATTTGAAAATTATTATCTACGTAATAAGAACATCAAACTTTGTAATTGTGGTAGGAATGTGAGAATTGAGGCAGGAAACACAATTCAGTGGGGTGAAAATATAACAATAGGAAATAATACATATATGAATGGGGGGGGGTATTTAATGGCTTCGCCAAATGCAAATATTATAATTGGAAACAATTGTCTTATTTCATACAATGTTCATATTAGAACAGATATGCATACATACAAAAAGGGACTTTTAATGATGGAGCAACCGAATGTGGAAAAGTCTATATATATCGGAAATGATTGTTGGATTGGATTTGGAGCTCAAATTTTAGGTGGAGTTAATATTGCAGATGGTTCCGTTATTGGAGCTGGTGCAGTAGTAACAAAGGATACAGAACCTAATGGAATTTATGTGGGTGTTCCTGCAAGATTGATAAAATATAGGATGTAGATTTTAGTGGAGTAAAAGTAATGAATTATTTGTTTATGACAGATGCATACTATCCGAAGCCAAGTGCGAATGGAAATTGTGTAAGAGAAATAGTAAAAAATCTTAGAAAAAGAGGCCACCGAGTGTTTACAATAAGCTGGGAAGAAGATTGCCAAATACAGGAAAATACAGATGATTATACGATTAAGACCTGGTATGTTTTAAGAACACCATCGGTTTATTTAAAGAGTAACGTGAAAAAGAAGTTAATTTCTTTAGGTGGAGCAATTTCACATAATTTGTCTCCTGTTTCATATTGGTCATATGTTCGTCAATATTTGAAGATAGCAAAAACTATTATTAAAGAAACTGATATCCATTGTATTATATGCGCCCAGTTCCCTTTTGAAGCAGTGTGTGCGGGATATATATTAAAAAAAAGGCATCCGAATCTTCGCTTTATGACATATGAGTTGGATTATTTTTCTGAAGCATCTGAGGGAAATCTTCCTACGTTCATCTATAGATTTCGAAAGATTATATATAAAACATGGTATCGGAAGATATATAAATTAACAGCGCGTGTACTTTATATGGAGCCTCATAAGTTAAATTATGAGAGAGAAAACTATTATGGTTTTAAAGAAAAGTTTTTTGGGATTTTTCCCCCTCTTTTATTGGATCTAGAATTACGAACAGATCAAACAGAAAGATTTGAGTATCAAAAGGTTATGAAATCCCATTCTAATATAAAAATGCTTTATTCTGGAGTGCTTCTTGTGAATGTGAGACCACCAATTTCATGTTGCAGAATATTAGCAATATGTAACAACAGTATTCCTTTACATTGCGATTTTTTCAGTAGAGGAGACTATGAGGACTTTCTTGTGGAACAAGCGCAACGATTTCCCGGAGTATTTCACCCGAATGGCTATGTTTCACAGAAAGAGTTAGCAGAATGCATACGGAATACAGATGTTTTGTTGAGCATAGGTAATTCTGTATCTGAGATGTTACCTTCGAAAATTTTCAGTTATATGACTTACCAAAAACCAATTATTCATTTTTCGCAACAAGAAAAAGATATGGCAGCTGATATCCTAAAATATTATCCATATGCTTTAGTTATTCCAGATAATATATCGGATTATGAGGCAGCAAAACGTATAGTAGAGTTTATACAGCAATTTCATACAAAGCACATGCTGGATTACAAAACATTATTAAAAAAATTTGAAAAATGTACACCGGATTATACGGCAGATATTATCGAAATGTGTAGATAGATATCTATCTGGATAATATGACATTTGCAAATAATCAATAGAAAGCCATCTGAATGTTTTATTGATTTGTGATATTTGAGTAAATAAGGACAGATTTATATGAACAGAAGTAAGAAAAGCATGTTGAACGCCATTTTTGCATTACTGCAAATGACGGTTACAAGTATATTTGGCTTAATACTCAGTAGAAGTATAATGAGCCATTACGGGTCAGATTACAATGGTATTAATTCCATTGTGACTCAAGTGGTTAATGCTATCATGGTCTTGGAAGGCGGTTTTACACTTGCTAGCAATGTCGTTCTGTTTAAACCTTTCATGGAAAAGAATATTAAGAAAATAAACGGTATCCTGTCTGCTACAGAGAAGAGGTTTGTGTCGGTTTCAGCGATAGCAATTTTGATCGGAGTTGCGGTAGCTTTTATTTTCCCTTTCTGTATTTCAACAAAGGTTCCATATTTAACCTGTGTGTGCATGATGCTTTCAGTCTTACTGCCATCTTGCTTTAATCTTGGTTACAGTATGAAATATAGAGTTGTTCTGCTGACGGATCAAAAAGAATACGTCATCTCTTTGACTACAGCTGTTTTCTATGCTGTAGGTAATAGTATAGCGGTTATTTTAATGCAGATGGGATACGGTATTCTGCTAATCCGATTAGTTATTATGTTCTTTTTGTTCTTGAATTATTTTTACATTGGATTTTATTGCAGAAAAAAATACAGTTTTGTTCAGTTTAATGAAAAGCCTTTATTTAAAGAAATAAGTGGATCAAAAAATGTAATGGTTTTGAAGGCAACGTCTATGTTGTATAGTTCTATACCAATTGTACTCATTTCCACTCTTCCAGGAGAGGGAACGATGTTGGCAAGTGTTTACGCCGTATATAGGAATGTTATAGCCATTGTACAAAATACTCTGACATCTATAACTAATGCGCCAAGATTGGCATTTGGCTCTCTTCTCGCGGAAGGAAAACATAAGGAAGCTGAAGAAATGTTTAATTTTTACGAAAAGATTGCATTCATTGGCATGTCAATTATTCTAGGGACTACATGTCTACTGATCATGCCGTTCGTTGACCTTTATACGAGAGGGATTAATGATGTCAATTATCACAACACAATACTAGCAGGTATAATGTTGGTGACCGTGTTTTTTGAAATCTGCCATATCCCAAGCGGGCAGATGATCCAGATGTCTGGCAGTTTCCAAGCATCCAAAAATATACAGTCAATTGCTTTTATAGTTTTGACTGTAGGTATGGCAGTTGGGAGGGTAACATCGGGACTGTATGGAATTGTAACTGCTGTTCTTCTTGCAGCAATTGTATTGTGTTTCTTGGAAATTGGTTACACAGGAATAAAAATATTTAAACGAAGTTGGATGAATTTAGCTATAAATATGCTCCCATGTCTAATCATCTGCATGGCTGCTGGTTGGATTGGTTTTAGTGGTGTCGTGGTTTGTAACAGTTACATTATGTTTGTGGCGGAAGGTCTAATTGTTGTAGCAGTACTTTCAGTTATAACCGTTGGAATGTACTACATAATCGATTAGGCTTCTATTAGAAGGATACTTAGAATGGTGAAAGGATTTTTTAAGAGATAATAAAGATAGACCCTCATTTATATGAGTCAATTTGAAGATGAGATATGGAGATTACGATAAACATAGGGATAGGAGAAATGGACAAATGATTACATCACAATTCTTTAAGGACAAAACGTTGATGATTACGGGAGGAACAGGTTCTTTTGGGTCAACTGTTCTAAAACATTTCCTGGATTCAGATCTTGCAGAAATTCGGATTTTTTCTCGCGATGAAAAGAAGCAGGATGATATGAGGCACGATTTACAGGCAAAACATCCTGAACAGGCTTCAAAGGTAAAGTTTTATATCGGTAATGTCCGAAATATGCGCTCAGTAGAGGATGCAGTACAGGGAGTTGACTATATTTTCCATGCTGCTGCATTAAAACAAGTTCCATCCTGCGAATTTTTCCCTATGGAAGCCGTCCGTACAAATGTAGAAGGAACGGACAACGTACTCCATGCTGCAGTTGATGCGGGAGTGGAACGTATCGTTTGTCTTTCCACAGATAAGGCGGCTTATCCTATTAATGCGATGGGAATTTCAAAGGCCATGATGGAGAAGGTAATCGGAGCAAATGCTAGAGTGGCTGCAGGAAAAACCACCATTTGCTGTACCAGGTATGGAAATGTAATGTGTAGTCGTGGCTCAGTCATTCCTCTTTTTATTGATCAGATAAAGGCCGGAAATCCGATTACAATTACGGATCCGAGTATGACACGTTTCCTGATGAATTTGGACGAGGCTGTGGATCTTGTAATGTTCGCTTTTGAACATGGTAAACCAGGCGATTTATTTGTACAGAAATCGGATGCGTCAACGATCGGCGATCTGGCAAAGGCTGTCCAACAGTTATTTGGAGATACAGGGACTAAGATTATTGGAACCCGACATGGGGAGAAGTTATTTGAGACTTTGATGACAAATGAAGAATGTACTCGAAGCATTGATATGGGAGATTATTACAGAGTTTTACCAGATGGACGGGATTTGAATTATGATAAATTCTTTATTAAAGGACAGGTCCAGACAATGGCAAATGAGGCATATACCTCCCATAATACCACAAGGCTTGATGTAGAAGGGACGATCAAGAAATTATTGACGACAGATTATGTAAAAGAAGCTTTGGAGGGGAAATGATGCGATTTTTAGTATTAGGTGCATCCGGTATGGCCGGCCATGTCATTTGTATATATTTAAAAGAGCAGGGACATGAAGTCGTTGGGTTTTCTCGGAGAAAAGTTGATTTTGTTGAATCTGTCAGTGGAGATGCAACAGATTTTTCATTGTTAAAGGGAATAATTGAAATTGGTCATTTTGATGCGGTAATTAATGCGATCGGGATATTAAACCAGTTCGCAGAGCAAAATAAGGAGACGGCTACATTATTAAACGGGTACCTTCCACACTATCTTGCAAAAATTACTGCTGATATGGATACACAGATTATACATATGAGTACGGACTGTGTTTTTTCTGGACATTCAGGACCCTATACGGAAAATGCGCTTCGTGATGGAGGAACATTCTATGACAGATCAAAAGCAGTGGGAGAACTGGATGATGAGAAAAACCTTACATTGCGCAATAGCATTGTTGGACCAGATGTAAATGCAGATGGGATAGGCCTTTTAAACTGGTTTATGAAGCAATCAGAAGTGAATGGATATACAAAGGCTATGTGGACGGGACTGACGACTCTTCAACTGGCAAAGACAATGGAGAAGGCTGTTGAAGTTAAGGCTCATGGTTTGGTAAACATGGTTTACGAAAAAAATATCAGTAAATATGACTTGTTATGCCTCTTTAATCGATATTTACGAGATGATAAAGTAATCATTCATCCATTTGATGGATTCTCAGCAGATAAAACTTTGGTTCGCACGAATTATGATTTTGATTATAAAGTTCCTGATTATGAAACTATGGTAGCAGAGATGGCAGTATGGATGAAAAACCATAAAGAGCTTTATCCACATTACGATTTTTAATAAGGAAAAGAAAAATGAGCAGATTGAAACTAATGACGATTTTGGGTACGAGGCCGGAAATAATCAAGATGTCGGCTATTATTAAAAAATGTGATCTTTATTTTGAACATATACTTGTTCATACTGGACAGAACTATGATTATGAATTAAATAAAGTGTTTTTCAATGAACTTGGACTACGGGAGCCTGATTATTACCTGGGTGTAGTGGGCGAAAATTTAGGGCAGACCATGGGGAATGTTATTGCGAAGTCCTATGAACTAATGCAGGAAGTAAAACCGGATGCATTGATTGTGCTTGGGGACACAAACTCCTGTTTGTGTGTAATCTCTGCGAAAAGGTTAAAAATTCCGGTATTTCACATGGAGGCAGGGAACCGCTGTAAGGATGAAAATTTACCCGAAGAAGTGATTCGACGTATAGTTGATGTTACAAGTGATATAAACCTGTGTTATTCAGAACACGCTCGTAGATATATCTTGGACAGCGGAGTAAAGCCAGAATATACTTTTGTAGTTGGGTCACCGATGGCTGAGATTTTGGCTACCTACTCCAGGCAGATAGAATCGAGTAATGTGTTGGATAGGCTTGGCTTAGAAAAAAAGAAGTATATTCTACTTTCTGCACATAGAGAAGAAAACATAGATAATGAAGATAACTTTATATCTTTAATGAATGCGGTTAATAAGATGGCGGAAAAATATGATATGCCAATCCTTTACTCTTGCCATCCGCGTTCAAAAAAGTATATAGAACAAAGAGGTTTTGTTTTTGATAAGAGGGTGATCCGACATTCTCCTTTGGGATTTTTTGACTATAACAAACTCCAGCAAAATGCTTTCTGCGTTGTTTCAGACAGTGGGACACTTCCTGAAGAAAGCGCGTATTTCAAATTTCCCGCAGTTTCAGTAAGAACATCCACGGAACGTCCAGAAGCTATGGAAGAGGGGGTTTTTGTACTTGGTTCTATTTCAACAGAGCAGGTTTTACAGGCGGTGCATTTAGCTACCAGTATGTATGAAAATAAGGAGCTTCCATCGAAAGTGGATGCGTATGAAGATAAAAATGTCAGCACGAAAGTAGTAAAAATTATTCAAAGCTATACTGGTGTGGTAAACCGAATGATCTGGCGAAAAAGATAATTTAAAGTATGCATAAGGGAGAGGTAAAACAAACCGAATTTTATATTTGCTTTAATTATGACTAGCAAGAAGGAGATTCGTTGTTGATTGCTGATAAAGGAACCAAACTTGTTGTAGCAGATATATCGGTTCTTCTAAATAACCTGGTGACAAAGAGGCGCGAAGCCTTGTAAATACTGAAAGAGTGAGGATTTTAAGATGGATAGTTCCTAAAAATAGGTATAGCAAACAGACCTGACAGGAGATACTTTCAAAAATCAGGCAAAAACAGGACTATTAATAATTGTATATATAATCAATGACGGATCATGAGAGGCTCTTAACAGGCCTTTTTTTCGTGGATTTTTTATGTATCACCTCCAGAGTTAAGGCTACAGTGATCCAGATCAGAGCAGGCCATGCTCTTTCAGGATGCGTTCGTAGTTATCGCACAGGCCTTGGAGGTAACTGATATCTACCCGGAGATCTGTGATAAGGTCTTTCAGGTCATCATAGCGCTCTTTTAAGCGTGTGATTGGATCCGGAATCGTGACATCCGGTCTGCCGTAGGCAAAGGACTGGCAGTACATATAGACCATATCCTCCAGTATGGAGGCTGTATTGAAGTTTTCATAAGGCTCATCCTCGAAGTGGACGAGAAGCCAGTCCTCCAGTTCACGGGGAAGTTCAAGGTTATTTTTCTGTGCGCAGCGGCGCAGGAAAATTCTGTCGGGGATCATAAGCGTATCTCCTTTCCGTTCCTGGCATCCTCAAGGACGGACAGAGGGTCCTTGGAAAGCCTGAGTTTACCACAGGTAAGAAGGATCCGTTTGCGGAAGCTTTCGAAGCTGTGCAGGCCAAAGGCCACCCGCTTCAGGACTTTGACCTTGTTGTTCAGACCTTCGCTGAGGCCGTTGGATTTGCCGTACTTCCAGCTGTTCTGGATGTAGCCCCGCCAGTGGCGGATAGTGCAGGCGGCAGAGTGGATCTCCTCTACATCGGAGGCGGTATACTGTTTGATCCATTCTGTCAGCTCCTCATACTGGACAGAGTAGGGCCAGGAAGCAAGGATATCGTGGAAGAACGGAAGGGAATCATAGGCTTCCAAAAGATCCGGAGCCACTTCAAAGGCATCCTGGAGGCGCTGCTTATTTTCGTGAAAACGAGCGCCCCAGTATTTTACCTGGTTATCTTCTCTGGTTTTCAGGAGGCGGATGATACCTTTTAGTTTTTTCAGGCTCTCCGTGTCGCCGGCATCCTGGAACTGGCGCTGATAGCGGAGCCGCACATCGTCCACCATTTCATTGAGTCGCTTGACGACGTGGAAGGGGTCGATACAGATCCTGGCGTCAGGGAAGTTCTTTCTGGAGACAGAGACAAAGCCGTTGCTCATGTCACAGCAGAAGTATTTTACCCGTTTCCTCTGCTCTAAAGAGAACTGGTGGAAGTACTTGTTCAGATAGACGCCAGAGATCTGATCCAGGACGTCGATGACGGAATGGGAGTCACCGTCAGAGATGCTGCAGTGGTATTTATTGCGATACCAGCGGTGAGACTTTGGACTCCATACACCGCTGTTGCCTTTGAATTCGTCAATACAGATAGTCTCGGGGAGCTTTGCAGGAAGGCCGAAATGGATGAACTGAAAGACAGACTGCACAGCGCTTTGTGGAACGTGGTTGCGTCTTGCAATCTCGGAGAAGGAGAGAGGTTGGATCAGATCCAGGAGAATGGAGTCATAGAGAGCCTGTGTCATGCGCAGGAAGGGATGGATCCAGTAGGGAGTCTCATAGAAAGAGGAGTGACAGTCTTTGCACAGGAGCCTGCGCTTGTGGAAAGAAACAACGGTACCGCGATGGTTACAGGGGATGTGCCTGACAGTCTGTATGGTACCGGAGTCCTTGATAACACAGTCGTCAGAGCCGCAGTGAGGACAGAGTCTCTGACTGGCTGTAGGTACATCAAGAGAGATGAGATCGTAGTCCTTGA
>CALWLT010000012.1 GCA_944381615.1 uncultured Lachnospiraceae bacterium
AAAGAAAAAAAAAAAAAAAATAATAAAAACACAAGAAAAAAAGCAGAAAATGACAGAAAAAGTAATAAAAAAAATGGATGAGGAAAAAAAAAAGAAAAAGGTCAGGAACGTGATTACGTTTCTGGCCGTGCTGATATCGGCGCTTCTGCAGGCCTTTGTCATTCAGGCGTTTATCCGCCCCTCGTCCCTTCTCTCGGGGGGATTTACGGGCATCGCCCTGCTGGCGGAGATGGCGGCGGAGTCGGCCGGGAAGAGCTTTCCCACTTCTCTGGGCATGCTGGCGACGAACATTCCGGTCGCGATCCTGTGCGGGAGGAGCATCAGCTTCCGCTTTGTGTTTTTCTCGCTTCTGCAGGTCGTGATGAGCAGCTTTTTTCTGCAGGTTCTGCATTTTGAGCCGCTGTTTGACGATCTGATGCTCAACGTGATTTTCGGCGGGTTTCTTTTGGGAATTTCGGGCGTCGTGGCGCTTCGGGGCAACGCCTCCATGGGCGGGACGGATTTTATCGCGCTTTACGTGTCCAATAAGACGGGGCGTTCCATCTGGACCGAGGTGTTTATCGGCAACTGCGTCCTGTTCTGCGTGTTCGGCCTGATGTTCGGCTGGGAGCACGCGGCGTATACGATCCTGTTTTATTTCGTCGTGACCAGGACGATCTCGGCGTTCCATCACCGCTATGACCGGGTCACGCTTCAGGTTACGACGCTTTACGGGAATGAGATCATGGAGGAGTATGTCCGGCATTTCCGGCACGGGATCTCCTGCGTGGACGCGGTGGGCGGCTACAGCCGCCGGCCGATGTGCCTTCTGCACACGGTCGTCTCCGCCTATGAGCAGGCGGACGTGATCCATCTGATGCGGGAGGTGGATCCCCATGTGATTATCAACGTCTTTAAGACGGATCAGTTTTTCGGGAAATTCTATCAGGCGCCGATCGAGTAGCGGGAAAAGCGGGCGGAAAAAGCCGGCCGCAGGCGGCCGCGAGGAGAGCGGGCAATCGGGTAGAGAATGCGGGCAATCAGGCGGAGAATGCGGGCGGCCGGGAGGAAGGCGCGGGCAATCGGACGGAGAATGCGGGAGGAAAACAGGATGGAGGAACGGGAAGAATTTGGCCGTTCGCGGCTGCTTCTGGGAGCGGACGGGATGGAACGGCTCTGGGAGAGCACCGTGGCGGTGTTCGGGATCGGCGGCGTGGGCTCGCACTGCGCGCAGGCGCTTGCCAGGAGCGGCGTGGGCCATCTGATCCTGATCGACAGCGACGAGGTCGCCGCATCGAATATCAACCGCCAGTGCGTGGCGTATCACAGCACGCTGGGAAGAAAAAAAACGCACGTCATGCGGGATCTGATCCGGGACATCTGCCCGCAGATCCGGGTGGACACGTCGGAGGTTTTCGTGCTGGAGGAGAATCTGGAGCCGCTTCTGGCGGGATTCGGACGGGTGGATTATATCGTGGACGCCATCGATACCGTGTCCGCCAAGCTGGCGCTGGCCGTCTTTGCGAAAAGGGAGGGGATTCCCCTGATCTCGTCGATGGGAACCGGCAACAAGCTTTACCCGGAATTGTTTGAGCTGGCGGATATTTATGAGACGAGCGTCTGCCCGCTCTGCCGCGTGATGCGCCGGGAGCTGAAAAAGCGGGGAATAGAAGCGCTGCGGGTGCTCTATTCCCGGGAGACGCCGCTGCGGCCGCGGGAAGGAAGGACGCCGGGGCTGCAGGAGGCGGACGGAGGTCCGGCGCCGGAAGCGGCCGCCTGCCGTCCGGTGCCGGGAAGCGTTTCTTTCGTCCCGCCGGCGGCCGGGCTGATCCTGGCGGGCGCGGTCGTGCGCGATCTGGCGGGGATTTGACTTTTCAGGCGGGAATCAGTAGAATAGCAGAGAGGGACAGATCCTGGCATATTACGCGGGAAAAGGCTTTGAAGGAGAATCGGAACATGATAAGAGATGGTTTTATCCGGGTAGCGGCGTCTACGCCGGAGGTCAGAGTAGCGGATGTGGAATTTAACCGGGAGCAGATCTGCGCGCAGATCGCGGAGGCGAAAAAGCAGGAGGTGTCGATCCTGGTTTTTCCGGAGCTGGCGCTGACCGGTTACACCTGCGGCGAGCTGTTTATTCAGAAGCCGCTTTTGACGAAGGCGAAGGAGGAGCTTAAGGCGCTTCTGGCGTACACGAAGGGGAGCGATATGCTGATTTTCGTGGGCCTTCCCTGGGAATATAACAACAAGCTCTATAATACGGCGGCCGCGATTCAGGACGGGAAGCTTCTGGGGCTGATCCCCAAACGCTGGATTCCCAATTACTCGGAGTTTTACGAGGGACGCTATTTTAATCCCGGCTGGGACGCGCCGGTTTTTGTCTCCTGGGAGGAGGACGCGGTCCCCATGGGCAGCCGGATCCTGTTTTCCTGCACGAACGTGGAAAATCTGGTGGTGGGCGCCGAGATCTGCGAGGATCTCTGGGTGTTAAATCCGCCCAGCATCGAGCACGCCTCTGCGGGGGCGACGGTCATCGTCAACTGCTCGGCCAGCGACGAGATCACGGGAAAGGGCGAGTACCGCCGGAATCTGGTCAGCGGCCAGTCGGCGCGCCTTCTGTGCGCATATCTCTACGCCAACGCCGGCGACGGGGAATCGTCGCAGGATCTGGTGTTCGGCGGCCAGAACATGATTGCGGAGAACGGGACCGTGCTGGCGGAATCGGCGCGCTTTGAGACGGGGCTGCTCTGCGCGGACGTTGATCTGGAGCGCCTGGAGTGCGAGCGCCGCCGGATGACGACGTATCAGACGCAGGGCAGAGGCGGTTATCTGTTTGTTGATTTTACCCTGGAGCGGCGGTTTTCCCCGCTCAGGCGGACGGTGGATCCGTCGCCCTTTGTTCCCCACGATGAGGAGGGGAGAAGTCGCCGCTGCGAGGAGATCCTTTCCATTCAGACGGCCGGCCTCAGAAAGCGCTTAAAGCACACGGGCTGCCGCCATGCGGTCGTGGGCATTTCCGGGGGGCTGGACTCGACGCTGGCGCTGATTGTCACGGTGCGGGCCTTTGATTCGGTGGGCCTTCCCAGGGAAAATATTACTGCGGTAACGATGCCCTGCTTCGGTACGACGGACCGGACGTATCAGAACGCCTGCCTGATGGCGAAGAAGCTGGGCGCGACGCTTCGCGAGGTCGATATCCGCGAGGCGGTCACGGTGCATTTCCGGGATATCGGCCAGGATATCGCCGTCCACGACGTGACGTACGAGAACGCCCAGGCCAGGGAGCGGACGCAGGTGCTGATGGATATCGCCAATCAGTCGGGCGGGCTGGTCATCGGGACGGGCGATATGTCGGAGCTGGCGCTGGGCTGGGCGACGTACAACGGCGATCACATGTCGATGTACGGGGTCAACGCTTCGGTGCCCAAGACGCTGGTGCGCCATCTGGTGCGCTATTATGCCGATACCTGCGGCGAGAAGGAGCTCTCGGCCGTTTTGCTGGACGTGCTGGACACGCCGGTCAGCCCCGAGCTTCTGCCGCCGGAGGACGGGGCCATCGCGCAGAAGACGGAGGATCTGGTCGGCCCGTACGAGCTGCATGATTTCTTCCTCTACTATGTCCTGCGCTTCGGCTATCATCCGGGCAAGATTTACCGCCTGGCGCTGCAGGCGTTTGACGGCGCATACGGGAAGGAGACGATCTTAAAATGGCTGACGGTCTTTTACCGCCGTTTCTTCAGCCAGCAGTTTAAGCGCTCCTGCCTGCCGGACGGCCCCAAGGTCGGTTCGGCGGCCGTTTCGCCCAGAGGCGATCTGCGCATGCCCAGCGACGCCTGCGGCCGCCTGTGGCTGGAGGAGCTTAAGGCGCTGGAGGAGGAAGAGACGGCGCCCTGCGGAGCCGGCCGGAAAAGCGCGGATCCGGGAAAGGAGCAAGCATGATCGCCAGTACGGGAAACGCCCGCGTGCGCGCGGCAGCGGCCCTGGTAAAAAAGGCGAAGGCCAGGCGCGAGGCGCACTGCTTCGTCGTGGAGGGGCCGCGGATGTTTGCGGAGCTTCCCGCCGGATGGCGGCGGGAGGTATTCGTCTCGGAGAGCTTCCTGGCGCAGGAAAAGAGGGCGCAAAAGCTCCTTGAGGGCTGTGCTTACGAGACGGTATCCGACGGCGTGATGGAGTATCTTTCCGACACCCGGACGCCGCAGGGGATCCTGGCGGTGGCGAAGATGCCGGATTACAGCCTGGAGGAGGTCCTGGGCCCGGGAAAAGACGGCCGGCCGCCGCTTCTGATTTTTCTGGAGAAGCTGCAGGATCCGGGTAATCTGGGGACGATCCTGCGCGCCGGAGAGGGCGCGGGGATGACGGGGCTTGTCATGGACGCGCAGACGGCGGATATCTATAATCCCAAGGTCATCCGCTCTACGATGGGTTCGGTTTTCCGGATGCCGTTTGCCTGTGTGCCGGATCTGGAACCGGCGCTCGGCGAGGCGAAGCGGCGGGGGATCCGCCTGCTGGCGGCTCATCTGAAGGGGAGCGTCAGCTATGACTGCGAGGACTGCCGGGGGCCCGTTGGCTTCCTGATCGGGAACGAGGCGGCGGGGCTTGGCGAGAAGGCGGCCGGGATGGCCGACGCCCGGATCCACATCCCCATGGCCGGGCGGGTGGAATCGCTCAATGCGGCCGTCGCGGCTTCTGTTTTGCTGTTCGAGACGGCGAGGCAGCGGCGGACGGACGCGGGCCGGAAGGCGTAAAAGACGTGGAATTGGCGTAAGAAAAGTGTAATAAAAATGTAAGTTTAGAATATTTGCGGCAAGTGTTGAATAATATCTGAAAACAGTGTATACTGGGAGAGGAAAATGAAACCCGGAGGAGGAGACAGGAGGGAGAGCGATGGCGTGGCTGATCTGGCTGGTCATTTTTGTGATTCTGGTAGGCATTGAGGCGGCGACGATGCTGCTGACGACGATCTGGTTTGCCGGCGGCGCGATCGTGGCGCTTGTCCTGGCGGTTCTGGGAGCCGGCGGCTACGCGCAGGTGGCGGCATTTTTCGTCGTTTCCTGTCTGCTTCTGTGTTTTACGAGACCTCTGGCGCTGCGCTATGTCAACCGCAATACGGTTAAGACGAACGCGGAGGGGCTGATCGGGAAGACGGCCCGGGTCACGTCGGAGGTCAACAACGATCTGGCGACGGGAACGGCGGTCGTTTCCGGCCAGGAGTGGACGGCCCGCTCGGCGGACGGGAGCGTGATTCCCCGGGGAACGATGGTCCGGATTGAGGAGATCCGGGGCGTCAGGCTGATGGTAAGTATCTTAAAGGAGGACAACTGACTATGGAAGTGGAGGGATTTATCGGATTTGTCGTAATTGCCGTCCTGGTGCTGCTGATTCTGGCATCCTGTATCAAGATTGTACCGCAGGCGCAGGCCCTGGTTGTGGAGCGGCTGGGCGCGTATCTGGCGACCTGGTCGGTCGGCGTCCATTTTAAGCTTCCGTTCGTGGATCGGGTCGCCAAGCGCGTGCTGCTCAAGGAGCAGGTCGTGGATTTTGCGCCGCAGCCGGTTATCACGAAGGATAACGTAACCATGAAGATCGACACGGTCGTGTTTTTCCAGATCACGGATCCGAAGCTCTATGCGTACGGCGTGGAGAATCCCATCATGGCGATCGAGAACCTGACGGCGACGACGCTGCGCAATATTATCGGCGATCTGGAGCTGGATCAGACGCTGACCTCCCGCGAGACGATCAATACGAAGATGCGGGCGGCCCTGGACGTGGCCACGGATCCGTGGGGGATCAAGGTCAACCGGGTGGAGCTTAAGAATATCATCCCGCCGGCGGCGATCCAGGACGCGATGGAGAAGCAGATGAAGGCGGAGCGGGAGCGCCGCGAGGCGATCCTGATCGCGGAGGGCGAGAAGAAGTCGACGATCCTGGTGGCGGAGGGCAAGAAGCAGTCCGCGATCCTGGAGGCGGAGGCGGACAAGGAATCTGCCATCCTGCGCGCCGAGGCCGAGAAGCAGCGGATGATCCGCGAGGCGGAGGGCCAGGCGGAGGCCATCTTAAAGGTACAGCAGGCGGAGGCCGACGGCCTTCGTTTTATCCGGGAGGCCGGCGCCGACAGCGCCGTGTTGCAGTTAAAGAGCCTGGAGGCATTTGCGAAGGCGGCCGACGGCCGGGCGACAAAGATCATCATCCCCTCGGAGATTCAGGGGATTGCCGGCCTGGTCAAGAGCCTGACGGAGCTGGGCGATCCGGCGCAGCCGGAGGAAGCGCGGCCGGCCGCCCCGGTAAACGGGAGCGGCACGCCGTAGAGAGGAAAATGATTTCAGAACGGGCAGGGGGCCGTGCAGGAACGGGTAGAGGAACCATGCCGGAGCAGGCTGCGATGCCAGGAAGATCGCCGCGGGCGCAAAGAACCGGGAAACCGGGATTCGCCCCGCGGCGTTTTTTTTTGACAAAAAGGGAAGATTTGGGTACAATAAGGAAGCAGAAGAAACGCCGCAGAGAAAGCGGGAATGCCGCAGGACGGACAGGAGACGGTAAAGGAGAGTGCGTATGATTCAGACCAGACAGGATTTAAGGGAATATCTGGAAGCCGATCGCAGGGCGCTCGGGATTACGCGGAAGCGTCCCGCGTTTCTGAAGGACGAGATCTGGCGCTATGAGATCGCGCTGCGCTACCGGGAATACTATACCAATCAGAAGAGAGGGCTCCTAAACCGGGTCATGAAAGCCTTCTGGGCTTTGGTGCATCACAGGAAATCCGTGCAGCTGGGCCTGCAGGTTCCCCCGAACGTGTGCGGCCCCGGCCTCTGCATTAACCATTACGGCTTGCTGGTCATCAGTCACAGGGCGAAAATCGGGAAGAATTTTAATGTCCATCAGGGGGTCAACATCGGGATTAATATCGATCCGGACCGGGCGCCGCAGATCGGGGACGACGTATTCATCGGCCCCGGCGCGAAGCTCTACGGCGATATCGTGATCGGGGACCACGTCGCGGTTTCCGCGGGGAGCGTCGTCAACCGTTCTTTCCCGGATCCCGACGTGACGATCGGCGGCGTTCCGGCGCGGGTCATTCATGAACAGAGAGGAAATCCTTTCGTATGATACGGTGTGGAGGAAGAAAGACGATGACGCAGGAGAGACGAAAGAGGCCGGGGAACGATTCGCTGATCCTCGATGTGATCCATATTGTCACGGGGATCCTGATTGTGATCTTTGCCGTTCTGGCATTTTTAAATCCGGATGAGAACCGGATTCTGTTTCCGGCGATTTTTTTCCTGGCGGCCATTCTGAATCTGGCAAACGGCTCTTACCGTTTCCGGCGGGGCCGGGGGAAGAAAAAAGAGCGGGCGGCGGGCGCGGCGCTGATGACGGCGGGCGGCGGCCTGGCTCTTCTGGGCGTGCTGAGCCTGATGACAATCTGGTGGGGGTAGAGATCCGTGAAGACAGAGACTGACAATCTGGTGGGGGTAGATCCGTGAAGACAGAGATTTTGAAAATGCTGAAAGAGGCGGACGGGTATCTGTCCGGGCAGGAGATCTGCGGGCGGCTGAATGTTTCCCGCACGGCGGTGTGGAAAGTGATCCGCCAGCTTGAGGCGGAGGGATACCGGATCGAGGCCGTGCGCAACCGCGGCTACCGGCTGGAGAAGGGGACGGACCTGTTAAACCGTGCGGAGCTGGAGAGTTCAATCCGGACAAAGTGGGCGGGAAAGACGCTTCTTTATTTTGATGAGACGGATTCGACCAACACGGAGGCCAAGAAGGCGGCCGAGGCGGGCGCGCCGCACGGGACGCTGGCGGTGGCGGATTTTCAGTCTATGGGAAAGGGACGCCGCGGGAGAAGCTGGGCGTCGCCGCACGGGGCCGGCGTCTGGATGAGCCTGGTGCAGCGGCCGCAGCTGCATCCGTCCTGCGCTTCGATGCTGACGCTGGTCGCGGCGCTGGCGGTGTCCGACGGCATCCGCTCGGCCTGCGGCCTGGAGACGCGGATCAAGTGGCCCAACGACGTGGTGGCGGGCGGCCGCAAGGTCTGTGGGATCCTGACGGAGATGAGCACGGAGCTGGAGTGCATCAATTATGTGGTAACGGGCATCGGGGTTAATGTCAACAACGAAGCCTTTCCAGAGGAGATCGCGCAGGTGGCGACCTCACTGCGCATGGAGACGGGCGGGAGCGTTTCCCGGAGCCGGCTGATCGGCGCGATCCTGGAGGCCTATGAGCGCTATTATGCCCGCTTCATGGAATACCGGGATATGACGGAGCTGCTTGAGGAGTACAACGGCCGTCTGGCCAATTATCAGAACGAGGTGCGGGTGCTGGCGCCCGGCGGCGAATACACGGGGACGGCGCTGGGGATCGATAAGGCCGGGGAACTTCTGGTCAAAACCGGGGACGGCCGCACGGAGCGCGTGATCTCCGGCGAGGTGTCCGTGCGGGGGATCTACGGCTATGTATAACTGGTACGAGGGGATCCGGTGGCTGGAACGGGAGGACGCGCCGCTTGACTGCCGGGAGCGGATCCGGGCGGCGGGCGGCCCGCTGCTCGCCTGGTATGAGAAGAACCGGCGTCCCCTTCCCTGGCGGGAAAGCCGCGATCCGTACCGCGTCTGGATCTCGGAAATTATGCTGCAGCAGACGCGGGTGGAAGCGGTAAAGCCGTATTTTGCCCGCTTTATGGAGCGCGTTCCCGATATCCGGGCGCTGGCCGGGATCGACGAGGAGGCGCTCTTAAAGCTGTGGGAAGGGCTGGGATATTATTCGCGGGCGCGCAACCTGAAAAAGGCGGCCGCCGTTCTGTGCAGCGAATACGGCGGGGCGATGCCGGCGTCCTATGAGGCAATCCGGGCGCTGCCCGGAATCGGCCCCTATACGGCGGGGGCCGTGGCGTCGATCGCCTTCGGCATTCCGGAACCGGCGGTGGACGGCAACGTGCTGCGGGTGCTGGCGCGGCTGTTTGCCGACGGGGAGCCGGTGGATAAACCGCCGGCCCGGAAGCGGTACGAGGAATTGCTGCGGGAGGATCTGAGGCGGCGCGCAAAAGAAGCGGCGGACAAAAAGGCGCAGGCCTTTTTGGGGCCGGGCGATTACAATCAGGCCTGGATCGAGCTGGGAGCGATCGTCTGTCTGCCCGCCGGGCGGCCGCTGTGCGGGGAGTGTCCGCTGGAGGGCATCTGCGCGGCCAGGCGGGCGGGAAATCCGGAGCGTTATCCGCTGCGCACGCCGAAGAAACCGCGGCGGACGGAGGATCGGTGCGTGTTCCTGATTGAGTGGGAGGACCGGGCGGCGATCCGCAGGCGGGCGGCCCGCGGGCTTCTGGCGTCGCTCTATGAATTTCCGAATATAGAGGGGCATCCCGGGCCGGAGGAGGCGGTGCGAGAGCTGGGGCTTGCGGACGGGGATGTGGAGGAGATCGCAGAGCTTCCGGCCGCGACGCATGTATTTTCCCATGTGGAATGGAGGATGATCGGCTATCGCGTCCGCCTGCGGCGGCCGCTGCCGGAATTGTTTGAACTGGTAAAAAAAGAAGAAATTTTTGAAAAATATCCGCTGCCGGGCGCTTTTGCGGCGTATACAAATGTTTTAAAGTGAAATAATGAGAGAAAGAGGGCCTGTATGATGAAAAAAATGCTGTTTGTCCTGAATCCCCGCTCGGGCAGGGGACAGATCCGCACTAGGCTTCTGGCGATTCTGGATGTCTTTGTGAAAGCCGGCTACGAGGTTTCGGTCCATGTGACGCAGGCGCCCGGGGACGCGCGCCGCATCGTCAGGAGACGGGCCCGGGGAAAACAGCTGGTGGTAGTCAGCGGGGGAGACGGAACGCTCAATGAGGCGCTGTCGGGCCTGATGGATCTCGATGAGGACAGGAGGCCGGCGCTGGGCTATATCCCGTCCGGCTCGACGAACGATTACGCCGCCAGCCTGGGGCTTCCGCACGATATGAAGAAGGCGGCCGCGCTGGCCGTGTCGGGGACCGATTTTGCAGTGGACGCGGGCCGTTTCTGCGAGGAGCGCTATTTTGCCTATGTGGCGGCTTTCGGCGCATTTACGGAGGTTTCCTACCGGACGCCGCAGGAGACGAAAAATCTGCTGGGACATCAGGCCTACATGCTGGAGGCCGTCCGGCGCCTGACCGCGCTGAAATCGTACCGGATGCGGTTCGAGTGGGAGGGCGGCGCACTGGAGGATGAATTTCTGCTGGGCATGGTAACCAATACCGTCAGCATCGGCGGGTTTAAGGGGTTCCTGGGACGGGAAGTGGCGCTGGATGACGGGAAGTTTGAGGTGCTCTTAATCCGCCGCCCGCGCACGCCGAAGGATGTGGCCTCGATCGCCTCCTGGCTGATTACGCGGGAGGGGGAAAATGAATGCGTGAGCCGGTTTTCCACGGAGGCGCTCTCGGTTTCCTGCGCCGAGCCGGTGGACTGGACGCTGGACGGAGAGTACGGCGGCGCCAGGACGCAGGTCGCGATCCGCAACTGCAGGCAGGCCGTCAGGATTCGCCGCAGGCCGCCAAAATCCGGCAAATAATGAAGAAAGATGTTGAAAAACGAAAACCGATCGTTTATAATAAAAGGCCGGATATGATTTGACCTTTTCCGGACGGAAGAAAGCGAAAGGACGTTGCTCGTGGAGAAAGAGAATTTTTTAGAGAAGTTAAAGAAGCTTGTAGAGCTGGCCAGAACCAAGCAGAACGCGCTTGACGTTACCGAGATCAATAATTTTTTCATGGGCGATAACCTGCAGACCGAGCAGATGGAGCAGATCTACAGCTATCTGGAGCAGAACGGGATCGACGTGGTTCCGGAGGTCATCGATGAGGCGATGCTGGCGGACGACCGGGATTCTCTGCTTCTGAGCGATGCGGACGACGAATTTTTAAAGAATGAGGAAGAGGACATTGATCTGGACGCCATCGATCTGCTGGAGGGGATCGGGACGGAGGATCCGGTCCGGATGTATTTAAAGGAGATCGGGACGGTTCCGCTTCTGACCGCCGAGGAGGAAGTGCGCCTGGCCAAGCGGAAGGCCGAGGGCGATGTGAACGCCAAGGAGCGGCTGATCGAGGCCAATCTGCGCCTGGTGGTCAGCATTGCCAAGCGCTACACGGGCCGCGGGATGAGCTTTCTGGATCTGGTGCAGGAGGGAAACCTCGGCCTGATCAAGGGCGTGGAGAAGTTTGATTATACCAAGGGATATAAACTGAGTACATATGCGACGTGGTGGATCCGGCAGTCCGTGACGAGAGCGCTGGCCGATCAGGCCAGAACCATCCGGGTGCCCGTGCATATGGTCGAGACGATCAACAAGATGTCGAAGATGCAGCGGAAGCTGACGCTGGAGCTGGGCTACGAGCCCTCGGTGGCGGAGCTTTCCGAGGCGCTCGATATGTCGGAGGACAAGGTCATGGAGATCATGCAGATCGCCAGAGAGCCGGCGTCGCTGGAGACGCCGATCGGCGAAGAAGATGACTCCAACCTGGGCGATTTCGTGGCGGACAGCAATGTGGTTACTCCGGAGGGCAACGTGGAATCCGTGATGCTGCGCGAGCACATCGACGCGCTGCTCGGCGATCTGAAGGAGCGGGAGCGTCAGGTTATCATGCTGCGGTTCGGCCTGGAGGACGGGCATCCGCGGACGCTGGAGGAAGTGGGCAAGGAGTTTAATGTGACCCGGGAGCGAATCCGCCAGATCGAGGCGAAGGCTCTGAGAAAGCTGAGAAACCCGGTCAGGAGCAAGCGGATCCGGGATTTCCTTTAATGAAAGAAGGGGATGCTGCAGGGACGGCGGCATCTCCTTTTCCGTATGGCGGGGCAAATCCGCGCGGAGCGGAGAACGAACAAGGAGCGGAAATGCGCATGGCGGAAGAGATCAGACAGGAAGCGGCGCGCCGGGAGGAACGGGCGGCCGGAGGAAGAGAAGCGGCGCGCCGGGAAGACCAGGCGGCCAAAAGGAGCGGGGAAACGCGCAGGCGGCAGACGGCAAAGCGCAATTATCAGAAGGAGCTGGAGCGCGTGCTGGAGCCTCTTTCCAGAGAGGGCCGCGCGCCGACGCTGTTTCTTCACAGCTGCTGCGCGCCCTGCAGCAGCTATGTGCTGGAATATCTGTCGCAGTACTTTCGCATTACCGTACATTACTACAATCCCAACATTTCCCCGCGGGAGGAATACGACGAGCGGGTGCGGGAGGTAAAGCGGCTGATTCAGGAGCTTCCGGCGCGCTATCCCATCCGTTTTGTGGAGGGGAGCTACGAGCCGGAGCGGTTCTATGAGATGGCTAGGGGGCATGAGGCGGATCCGGAGGGAGGAGAGCGGTGCGGCCTCTGCTTTGCGCTCCGCCTCTCGGAGGCGGCCCGCCTGGCGGCCGAGGGCGGCTACGACTGGTTTACGACGACGCTCACGATCAGCCCGCTCAAGGACGCAAAACGGCTGAACGCCATCGGCGAGGAGATGGGAAAGCGCTTCGGCGTCGCGTTCCTGAATTCGGACTTTAAAAAGCGGGACGGCTATAAGCGCTCCATCGAGCTGTCGGCCCGCTATCATCTGTACCGGCAGAACTACTGCGGCTGCGTCTTTTCCCGGCGCGGGCAGGAGGAATGAAAGGAGTGGGGTGCCATGTATCGTTTATGTATCTTTGATCTGGATGGAACGCTGTTAAATACCATCGGGGCGCTGACGTATGTGACGAACGAGACGCTTGCGGCGTTCGGGCTGGGGCCCGTGCCGCAGGAGGAGATGAAGCACATGGTCGGAGACGGCTACAGAAAGCAGGTGGAGCGCTCGCTGCGGTGGTGCGGAGATGAGACGCTTTTGCACTATGAGGAGGCGCTGCCGCTCTACATGGAGAATTTTTCGCGCGACTGTATGCGGGGCGTGGCCCCCTATGAGGGGATTTCGGAGCTTCTTTCCTTTCTGAAGGAGAGGGGGATCCGCATGGCGGTTTTTTCCAATAAGCCGCATGCTCAGACGGTAAAGAATATCGAGACTATCTTCGGCAGGGGGTATTTTGACGCGGTGCGCGGCGAGCAGCCCGGCACGCCGAAGAAACCGGCCCCGGACGGCGCGCTCTTAATCTGCAGGGAGCTGGGCGTTTCGCCGGAGGAATGCCTGTACCTGGGCGATACCAACACGGACATGCGGACGGGAGCGGCGGCCGGAATGGATACGGTCGGCGTGCTGTGGGGCTTCCGGGACCGCGGGGAGCTGGAGGCGTTTCATCCCCGCTATCTGGCTGCTCATCCCTCGGAGGTCGAGGCGATTTTTCGGGCGGCGGAGAGCGGGACATGAGCCGGCGTGAAGCCGGGCCGGAAATCCGGTTTCTGCGGACAGCCGGGCCGGTAATCCGGCGTTTGCGGACAGCCGGGCCGGTTTCCCGGTATTTGCGGGCGGCCGCGCCGCTTCTGGCGGCCGCGGCGCTCTGTTTTCCGGCTTCGGGCTGCGCGCCGCGTGAGAGGGAGGCGGACGACGGGCGGCTGGATGTGGCGGTTACCCTGTTTCCCTACTATGATTTTCTGCGGGAGATTGCGGGGGATCGGATCCGGCTTACGCTGATTGTCCCGGCCGGGATGGACAGCCATTCCTTCGAGCCGACGCCGGCCGATGTGATCCGGATCCAGGACGCGGATCTGCTGGTCTGCAACGGCGGCGTGATGGAACAGTGGGTGCTCGAGGTCGCAGATTCCTTTGAGGAGGGGACGGGCCCGGACCGGATCGTGACGATGATGGACTACGTGGACGTGGTCGAGGAAGAGATCGTGGAAGGCATGGAGGCGGAAGAGCACGCGCATGAAGACCATGCGCACGGGGAAGAAAACCATGTCCACGAGATCGAGTACGACGAGCACATCTGGACGTCTCCGGTCAACGCCATGCGCCTGACAGAGGCGCTGGCAGAGGCGCTGGCCGGGGCGGATCCGGCGTATGCGGACGAGTACCGGGAAAACGCAGACCGCTACTGCCGGGAGCTTCTGGAGCTGGACCGGGAGTTCCGCGGGATCGTGGCGGAGGGGAACCGCCGTCTCGTGGTGTTCGGGGATAAATTCCCCTTCCGCTATTTTTTTGAGGAGTACGGACTGGATTACCGGGCGGCGTTTACCGGGTGCAGCACGGACACGGAACCGAGCGCCCGCACCATCGCCTATCTGATTGAGACGGTGCGGGAAAACCAGATTCCCGCGGTCTATCATCTGGAGCTTTCCAGCCCGCGGGTGTCGGAGATCATCGGCGAGGAGACGGGGGCGGAAGTGCTTTTGTTTCACTCCTGCCACAACCTGACGAGAAGCCAGTTTGATTCCGGGATCACGTATCTGGAGCTGATGGAGGAAAATGCGCGGAATCTGAGAAAGGGACTGGAATAGATGGGACTGCTTTTAAAATGCGAGCATGTGGATTTCGGGTACGAGAACCAGGACGCGGTCGTCGACGTGAGCCTGGAGGTCCGTACGGGCGACTATATCTGCATCGTGGGGGAAAACGGCTCGGGGAAAAGCACGCTGATGAAAGGGATCCTGGGCCTTTTAAAGCCGACGGCCGGCCGCATCGAGGTGTCGGAGGAGTTAAAACGGGCCGGGATTGGATATCTGCCGCAGCAGACCGAGGCGCAGAAGGATTTTCCGGCTACGGTTTTTGAGGTGGTTCTCTCCGGCTGCCTGGGAAAACGGGGCAACCGTCCTTTCTATTCGGCAAGGGAGAAGAACGCGGCCCGGGCCAATCTGGAGCGCCTGGGGATCGCGGATCTCAGAAAAAGCTGTTTTCGCGATCTCTCCGGGGGACAGAAGCAGCGCGTCCTGATCGCGCGGGCGCTCTGCGCCACGGATCGGCTGCTGGTGCTGGACGAGCCGATCACGGGGCTGGACCCGTCCGCCATCCAGGAATTTTATCAGCTGATCCGCCATCTGAACCGGGAGGAGCAGGTCGCGATCCTCATGGTGTCCCATGATATGGCAAATATCGTGCATCAGGCGGACAAAATCCTGCATATGCGGCAGCGGCCCCTGTTTTACGGCCCGGTCAGAGAATACGTGAAAAGCCGCTGGGCCAGGGAATTCCTGGCGGGCGAAGATGCCGCGGAGGAAAAGGCCGGGAATGCCGCGGAGGAAAAAGCCGGGAACGCCACGGAAGAAAAGGCCGGGAACGCTGCAGAGGAAAAGACCGGGAACGCTGCGGGAGTTTCCGCGGACGGGAAGGAGGATGCGACATGATCGGGATCGTGGCGGAAATGCTTTCGTACCCGTTTCTCGTGCGCGCGCTGATTGGCGGGATCCTGGTCTCGCTGTGCGCGTCGCTGCTGGGCGTCAGCCTGGTTTTGAAGCGCTATTCCATGATCGGGGACGGCCTTTCTCACGTTTCCTTCGGGGCGCTTTCGGTGGCGGTGGCCGTGGGCTGGTCCCCGCTTTCGGTCTCGATCCCCGTGGTCGTGCTGGCGGCGTTCTTCCTGCTGCGCATCACGGAGAGCGGGAAGATGAAGAGCGACGCGGCGATCGCCGTGATCTCGGCCAGCGCGCTGGCAATCGGAATCATCGTGACCTCCATGACGACGGGAATGACGACGGACGTGAGCAGCTATATGTTCGGCAGCATTCTGGCCATGAGCCGGGAAGACGTGGCGCTGGCGGCCGCCCTCTCGCTGATTGTGCTGGGACTTTTTCTTTTCTGCTATAACAAGGTGTTTGCCGTGACCTTCGACGAGAGCTTTGCCAGGGCGACCGGCGTCCGGGTTTCGCGCTACAACGTGCTGATCGCGGTGCTGACGGCGGTCACGATCGTGCTCGGCATGCGGATGATGGGGGCCATGCTGATCTCCAGCCTGATCATTTTTCCTGCCCTGACGGCGATGCAGCTTCTGAAAAGCTTTCGCGGCGTGGTGGCGGTTTCCGGCGTCCTGTCCGTCGCCGGTTTCTTTGCGGGAATGGTGCTTTCCTACGTCTATTCGACGCCGGCCGGAGCCAGCGTGGTGGTCGTGGATCTGGCGGTATTTCTGGTTTTCGTGGGAATCCGCATGGGAAGAGAGCGCAAGCGGAAAAAGGGAGAAGCCTGGCGCGCGGGAGAGAAAGACCGTAAGCGCGCGGGCAGAGAGACGCGGGCAGAGAGGCCATAAACTGCTTGCAGTTTCGGCCCGTCTGTGGTATGCTGAAAAGCGGTCAAACTGAAAGAGCTTGTCTGAGCGTTAAATAGACTATAGGGTTTTCTGTTTCTGAGATAAACAGTGAGTCCTGTAGTCTTTTTTTTGAGGGAAGGGAGAGGACGGATGAATCAGGATTATATGAAGGAAAAGCCGGTATTCCTTTTGCTGGTTTCCATGGGCGTGCCGATGATCGTGTCGATGATCGCGGGGGCGCTTTATAATATTGTAGACAGTATCTTTGTGGCGGGGATCAGCGAGGACGCCATGACGGCCCTATCTCTGGTATTTCCCATTCAGAACCTGGCGCATGCGGCGGGGATCGGCTTCGGGATCGGCATCAACGCCATGATCGCCCGCCTTTTGGGGGAGAACCGGCTGGACGAGGCGAATGCGGCGGCTTCCCAGGGCCTTTTTCTGAGCCTGCTTCACGGGCTGGCGCTGATGGCGGCCGGCTACCTGATCATGCCGCATTTTCTTTCCATGTTTACGGAGGATCCGCAGATCATCGCCTACGGGCTGGAGTATTCGTCGATCGTGTTCCTGTTTGCCGCCATCGACAACATGGGTATGGCGTATGAGAAAATTTATCAGGCGGCGGGCAAGATGGTAACCTCCATGAACAGCGTCCTGCTGGGCTGCGTCGTCAATATCATTCTCGATCCCATCCTGATTTTCGGCCTGGGGCCCATTCCGGCCTACGGGATCCGGGGCGCCGCCTGGGCCACGGGCCTGGGACAGACGGCGTCGCTCGTCTTTTATCTGATCATCAGCCGCTGGCGGCCGATCCATGTGAGAGTCTCGCCTCGCCAGATGCGTCCCGAGGCCGGGCTCTGCCGCGGGATGTATTCGGTCGGCGTGGCGGCGACGCTCAATCTGGCGCTGACGTCGCTGCTTCTCACGGCGCTCAACGGCATCCTGGCGCCGTTTTCCCAGGTCTACATTCTCGTCCTGGGCGTCTACTACAAGCTGCAGGCCCTGCTTTATCAGGCGGCGAACGGACTGGTGCAGGGAATGCGCCCGCTGATCGGCTTTAATTACGGGGCCGGGGAACGGGAGCGGGTGCGCCGCATCTATCACTGCGCCATGGGGATCATCGCGGGGATTATGATCAGCGGCACGCTGCTATGCCAGGCGGCGCCGGGCTGGCTGATGAGCCTCTTTACGGAAAATCCCGATACGATTGCGATCGGAAGGGATGCGCTGCGCATCATCAGCCCCGGTTTCATCGTTTCCGCCGTCTCGGTTGCCGCTTCCGGCGCTCTGGAGGGGCTGGGAAGAGGATTTGCCTCCCTGAAAATTTCGCTCATGCGCTATGTGATCGTCATTATTCCGGCGGCCTTTCTACTGAGCCGGATGCTCGGGCTGGGGCCGGCCGGCGTGTGGCATGCGTTCTGGATCGCGGAAACGGCCGCGGCGGTCTTTTCCTTTTTTACCTACCGGCGGGAGGTGGAGTAGCGTTCTGCTGCCGGCAGGTGTTCCGGTACGGGGTGCCGGGACGCGGGGCGGAAACTGGTCAGTGCGAAAACCGGTTGCATCATTTAATTATATCTGATAAAATATAACGGTGCGGAAACGTTTGCCGGTAAGCGGCAGATTCCGTGTTATTCAGAAAAGGAGGAATCACAGAATGAAACTGAGCGCAAGAAATCAGCTGGCGGGAAAAGTGGAAAAGGTGCAGGAGGGAGCCGTCAACGGGATCGTGACGCTGGCCTGCGAAGGGCTGACCGTGACGGGGACGATCTCCATGTCCGCAATCAAGGAGCTTGATCTGAAGCCGGGACGCGAGGCTGTCGCCATCATCAAGGCGACGGAGGTCATGATCGGCCTGGGAGAAATGAAGCTCAGCGCGCGGAATCAGTTTAAGGGAACGGTTCTGAGCATTGCGGAGGGCGCGGTCAATGACATTGTGACCATGGAGGTGGCCGGCGGGCACCGAATCAGCGCTACGATTTCCGGAAATGCGGTAAAGGAACTGGATTTGAAGCCGGGCAGAGAGGCCGTCGCCGTAATCAAGGCCACCTCGGTTATGTTCGGAGCAGAATAAACGTTTGAATCCGCATGGATATCAGAGCCGGAAAAGGCCGGACCCCGTTTTGACAGACCGGGTCCGGCCTTTCTGCGCGCGCCCGGCGGCTTGACTTTCCGGTGCTTTTGTGTAAAATAGGTAGACAGAGCCAGAGGTAAAATTGGAAACAGAAAAGAAGGTAGACGGATATGACGAAAATTGATATTATCTCCGGGTTTCTCGGAGCGGGAAAGACGACTTTTATCAAGCAGCTTCTGAAGGAGGCGATCGCCGGGGAGAAGGTCGTTCTGATTGAAAATGAATTTGGCGAGATCGGGATCGACGGCGGATTCCTGAAGGAGGCCGGCATCGAGATCCGGGAGATGAATTCCGGCTGTATCTGCTGCTCGCTGGTGGGCGATTTCGGCCGTTCGCTGAAAGAGGTGCTGACGAAGTACCGGCCGGACCGCGTGATCATCGAGCCGTCCGGCGTGGGCAAGCTCTCGGACGTGATGAACGCCGTGCGCAACGTGGCTTCGGAGATCGAGGTCGTGCTCAACAGCGCCGTGACGGTAGTGGACGTCAGCAAGTGCCGGATGTACATGAAGAATTTCGGCGAATTTTTCAATAATCAGATCGAGCATGCCGGAACGATCATTCTGAGCCGCACGGACATCACCGATCCGAAGAAGGTGCAGGCGGCGGTCGCCCTGCTTCGCCAGCACAATGAGAAGGCGGCGATCGTGACGACGCCCTGCAGCCAGCTCAGCGGCGCGCAGCTTCTGGAGATCATCGAACAGAAGGATGATATGGCGGAGGAGCTGATGCGCGAGGCGAGGGAACATATGCACGATCATGGCCACGAACACTGCCATGAGGATCACGATCACTGCCACGAGGACCATGATCACGATCACGGCCATGATCACTGCCATGAGGACCATGATCATGATCACGGTCACGGGGATCACGAACACTGCCATGAAGGGCATGACCACGATCATGATCACGATCACTGCCATGAAGATCATGACCACGATCACGGCTCTTGCTGCCACGATCATGACCACCATCATCATCACGCGGACGAGGTCTTTACCAGCTGGGGGCTGGAGAACGTCCAGGCCATGAGCCGCGAAAAGCTGGAGGCGATCCTGGATGAGCTGGCTTACGGGACGAAATACGGCGAGGTGCTGCGCGCCAAGGGCATGATTCCCGGCGGGGAGAACGGAAAGTGGCTTCATTTTGATCTGGTGCCGGAGCAGGCGGAGATCCGCGAGGGCGCGCCGGATTACACGGGCAAGGTGTGCGTCATCGGCTCCGAGCTTGACGAGGCGGCGCTGGCGCAGGCGTTCGGCGCGTAAGCCGGCCGTCTGAGCGATCCGGAAAGGAGTAAGGCAGATGGATGAGGAAAAGATGCCGTTGTTTCTGATCAACGGATTTCTGGAAGCGGGCAAGACGCAGTTTATTCAGTTTACCCTGGCGCAGGATTATTTCCGGACGGAGGGGAAAACGCTCCTGATTGTCTGTGAGGAAGGGGAAGAGGAGTATGATGAGGATCTCCTGAAGGAGACGGGAACGTCCGTCGTTTATGTGGAGGACGCCTCTCAGCTTACCCCGGCTTATCTGGAGGAGCTGGAGCTTCTCTACAATCCGGAGCGCGTCCTGATGGAATGGAACGGGATGTGGGACATCACGCAGCTGCGCCTGCCGGCGGACTGGGATCTGTATCAGCAGATCACGATCATCGACGGCTCGACGTTTGATCTGTATCTGAATAACATGAAGCCGCTGATCGGCAATATGGTGCGCAATTCGGAGATGATCATCATGAACCGCTGCGACGGCGTCGCGGATCTGGATTCGTACCGCCGGACGCTGAAGGGCATGAACCCGCAGGTGCAGATCGTGTTCGAGGACGCGCAGGGAGAGATTGAGGAGGTCACGGAGGCGGATCTGCCCTATGACGTCAATGCGCCGGTCATCGAGATTTCGCCGGAGGCGTACGGGATCTGGTATATCGACGCGCTGGACAAGCCGGATCGCTACCGCTCCAAGACGGTGGAATTTACGGGGATGGTTTTAAAAGCGCCGGAATTCCCCAAAAATTATTTCGTGCCGGGACGGATGGCGATGACCTGCTGCGAGGCGGACATGACGTTTCTGGGTTTCATGTGCAAGGCGCGCAACGCCCGCCTGCTGGAATCGCAGGAGTGGGTCAAGGTACGGGCCCGCGTGGAGTATGAGTACAGGCCCGAGTATGAGGGGGAGGGCCCCATGCTCTATGCGGAATCGGTGGAAAAAACGGAGCCGATCGAGGAGATCGTGCAGTTCTGACCGGTTCCTCCGGATCAGAAGAGTGAAATCGTATTAAATATGATAAAAAAGAGCGGGGCCGCTGCCAGTCAGATGATCTTCATCTGGCCGGCAGCGGCCCCGTTTGCCGCCGTGGGATACTATTCGGACATCTTGGGAACCGGTGTGGGCCGCGAGCGGTCAAAGACCTCGGATACGTTAAAGAGGTCGCTTAAATGATCGTTGGCAACGCCGCTTTCCGGCAGATCATAGTACATGCGGTAGCCGTCGAGGTTGCGCCGTCCCTGCCGCAGGTAATCGTCGCCGATCTGCACGAAATAGCGGGCCGAATCTACGTTGCAGAAATAGCGGAAGCCCTTGGAGTGCAGGTACTGGAAGCGCTCGTTGTCCGCGGCGTACGGATGCCAGTCCCCGATGTCGCTGCCGAAGGGGAACAGGATGATATCGCAGGGACCGGTCAGCGTCTCGACCTCCGCTTCCCATTTATCCGTATCTGTGATGAAATTTTCCATGCTGATCTCGCCCATGTTGCGGTGGCCCCAGCTGTGGGAGGCCAGCTCGTAGCCGTCGTCCTTCAGACACTGGGCGACGCGGGCCGCCTCTTCGCGTTCCTTCGCATAGTCAAAGCCCGGATGCTCGGCCCGGTACTCGTCCGTGTCGTAGGAGGGAGCGGTGCGGTAGCCCAGAATCCCGTTGTAGCCGGTAAAGGCGATGACGGCCTTGGCGCCCCGGTAGGAAAAATCGGGGTGCTCGTCGATGAACTGGTCAAGCAGCGGAACCAGATCGTAGGCGCCGACGGAGACGGAACCGTCGTCCATCTTCATCTCGCAGGTGGGACGCCCGTCCTCGCCGACGATCATGCGGGAGGCAAAGCCGTCGCCTTCCATATATTCATAGTAGCAGACGTCGTCCTGCGACATGACGAAGGCCTGCTTGCCGGGGGGCAGCATGATGTCCCCCTCCTTAAAGCGGACGGTTCCGTCCTCCTCCGTGACTTCGTAGGCGAGGTCGTGGAGACGCACGAGGACGAAGCCGCGGTCGTACATGGCCTGCAGGATTTTTAAAAATTCATCCTTCGTCGTCATCATCTGGTTGTAGCCCTTTTCGCGGCTGTCTCCGTCAAAGGCCTTGGAGGTATCCATGATCAGCGTGTGGAAAAACACATGCGTGACCTGGCGTGGATCGGTCCGGACCAGCGTGGATCGGATCTCTTCATATCCGGCAACGGCTGCCTGCGCCTCGGGCGAGGCGGCGAAAGGCGAGGCATTTAAAAGCTCGATGGCCGCGTCGTAATCATAGCCTGCGGCCAGCAGCTCTGCCTGCTGCAGATAGGAGGTAAGGCTTCCCTCTTGCGCGGCGTCTCCTTCTGTCTCGTCAAGGGACAGGGTAACGCCCGCTTCCGGGAGCGATTCGCCTGTGCCGGCAGTCTGCATCGGGCCGTCCGCGTCGGAGGAAGCGCTCTGCGCGTCCGAACGGCGCAGGTAAAGCCAGCCTGCGATTGCGAGGAGGACGACCAGGATCGGTACAAGAATGATATAGGAGAGGAAATCATTCCGGCGGCGCCTGGAAAAACGGCCGGATCGGAAGTATCTTCTTCGCCTTGTAAAGGGGTTTCTGTTCATAGCTGATTCACCTTATCTGAAATTCTCTGAAAAACCAGGACAGGGCGGACGCGCGTTCCGCGTCCGTCTGCGGCCTATTGTACCACAGAATGCGGGGAATGGCTATTACAGTTTGTTTAAATTTTGCCGGATACTGCCGCAAAAAGGGGAAAAAGAGAAAAAGCTGCGGATTGATGCGGGCATAGGGACGGGTTGTCTGTCCATATGCTGATGAGAGAAGAGGATCCGAAACGGAGAAAACGATGAAACGAATCACTGCCTGGGTGCTGTCCCTTGTCCTGGCGCTTTCTGTCTGGATCAGCCCGTCTGCCGCGGGATTCCCGGAGGCAGGCGGGCCTGTCGCGGGCTCGGAAGCGCCGATCCCGGCGCAGACGGTTTCTGCGGTGGCGCAGGCGGCGTCCGGACCGCAGATCCAGGCGCCGGACGCCATTCTGATGGAGGCGTCGACGGGGACGGTGCTTTATGAAAAGAATGCGGATGAGTCCAGAAATCCGGCCAGCGTGACGAAAATCATGACGCTGCTTCTGATTTTCGACGCGCTGAAGGCGGGAAAAATCCATCTGGACGACGAGGTTACGACGAGCGCTTACGCCAAATCCATGGGAGGATCACAGGTTTTCCTGGAGGAGGGAGAGGTGCAGACGGTCGAGACGCTGATCAAATGTATCGTGATCGCGTCGGGGAATGACGCCAGCGTGGCGATGGCGGAATATGTGGCCGGGGACGAGGCGTCCTTTGTGGCGATGATGAATGAGCGGGCGGCCGGGCTGGGAATGACGGGCTCGCATTTTGAGGACTGCTGCGGGCTGACGGACTCGCCGGCGCACGTCATGTCGGCCCGGGATATTGCGCTTGCGACGCGCGAGCTGATTACCCGCTATCCGGAAATTTTTCAGTACTCCACGATCTGGATGGACACGATCACGCATGTGACGAAGCAGGGAACAAAGGAGTTCGGGCTTTCCAATACGAATAAGCTTCTGAAGATGGACACGGATTTTGAGACGACGGGATTGAAAACCGGTTCCACCTCGCTGGCGAAATACTGCCTTTCCGCCACGGCCAGGAAAAACGGCGTTGATCTGATCGCGGTTATCCTGGCGGCCCCGGATTACAAGGCGCGTTTTTCCGATGCGGTCACGCTGTTTCATTACGGGTTTGCCGGCTGCGGCCTGTACCGCGATGAAGATCCGGGCGTCATCCCGCCGGTCCCGGTCACGGGCGGAACAGAGGACAGCGCAGAGGGGCGCATCGACACGCCGTTTACCTATCTGACGACGACCGGCGAGGATTTTTCCGGGATGGAGAAGGAGTGGGTGTTTGCGGATGAGATCCGGGCGCCGGTCCGGGAGGGGGATATCCTGGGGCGTCTGGTGTACCGCCTGAACGGGAAAGAGCTGGGGAGCGTGGAGATCGTCGCGGCGCGGGAGGTAAAGCGGCTGACGTATCCGGACGCCGCCGCGCGGGCGTTCGTGGCATATCTCTTATAAGAGAAAATGAAAAGGGCGGGGCTGCCCCGCCCGAAAAAAGGATCACGGCCGGTTTTCGGCTTCCCGCAGCGCGTTTTCGGCAAATTCGGTGGTTACCAGCTCCTCGTAGGGGGCGCGTCGCTCAAGCTCGCCGGACTGCTCCAGAATGTTCTGCAGGAGGAGGAAGCTGTCTTCCTGGAAAATCGCGTCGTTTTTCCAGGTGTCCTGCTCCTTGTAGCGCTCCACGATGGCGGCGATGGATGCTTCGTCCGTTTCCGGGAACTGAGGACGGATGGTTTCTGCGATCTCTTCTGCGGAATGGGAATTGACGTAGAGAAGCCCCTTCTGGATCGCATTGGTAAACGACTGGATGATCTGCGGGTGTTCTTTAAGATAGCTCTTTTTTGCGGAGTAGGCCGTGTAGGGCACATAGCCGGAATCCACGCCCAGGGAGGCGACGACATGGCCGCTTCCCTCCTGCTCCAGGGCAGTGGCAAACGGCTCAAATTCGACGGTGTAGTCGGCGTCGCTGCTGGTAAAGGCGGCCGCCGTCAGGCCGAAATCGATGCTCTGGTCGATGGTCAGATCCGCGGCCGGATCGATGCCGTTCTTGCGCAGAATGTATTCAAAGACCATCTGGGGCATGCCTCCGGCGCGGCCGCCCAGCACCGTTTTCCCTTTCAGATCCTGCCAGGTAAAGCCGGGCTCTTCTGTACGGCTGACCAGAAAATTGCCTGCCCGCTGCGTCAGCTGGGCAAAGTTGACGGCGTAATCTTCGGATCCCTCCTGCCAGACGTAAATGCTGGCTTCCGAACCCATGAAGCCGATGTCGGCGTCGCCGGAAATCAGGGAAGTCATGACCTTGTCGGCCCCGGCCCCGTTGACGAGCGTCAGGTCGATCCCCTCCTCCTCGAAATATCCGAGCTCGATGGCCGCGTACTGCGGCGCGTAGAAAATCGAATGCGCGACCTCATTCAGGGTAACGGGGGTCAGATCGCCGGAGGTTTTCTCCCCGCCGCAGCCGCAGAGTGCGGCCAGGAAGGCCAGGGCGCAGGGGAAGATAAAGCTGATTTTTTTCATAAAAAGCTCCTGTCGCATTTGCTTATGGTTTATGATATCGTCTGCGGGGCGGGCCGGTGCCTGTCCGACGCCGGCCCGGGTTCGTCCGCATGCCGGGCAGAAACGGGCGCTGCCGGACGGGAACAGGTGCTGTCCGGCGTGAGCGGAGGCTGCCGGCCCGGGCATTGACAAATCCGGGCGGGGACGGTATGGTTAAAGGAGAAACGAAAGACATGGACGGAGGACGCGATGGCAGAGTACGAGATGATAGCGCTGGATCTGGACGGCACGCTCACGAACCGGGACAAGATAATTACGCCGCGCACGAAGAAGCGCCTGAAGGAGCTCCAGGAGCGGGGGAAAAAGGTGGTTCTGGCGTCCGGCCGCCCGACGGCGGGCGTTCTGCCGATCGCCAGGGAACTCGAGCTGGAGAAATACGGAAGCTACATTCTCTCGTTTAACGGCGGGATGATCACGGACTGCAGAAGCGGGGAGATTCTGTTTTCCCGCCTTCTGCCGCTGGAATCCAACCGGCGCATCATCGGCCTGGCGGAGAAGGAGCAGGTGGGGATTCTCTCGTATTCCCCGGACGGGACGCTGCTTCTGACCAACCAGAGTGAGAGCCCCTATGCGCTGCTGGAGACGAAGATCAATCACATGACGCTCTGCCAGGTGGACGATATGGCCGCGCGCATGACCTACCGCGTGCCGAAATTCCTGATGCTGGAGGACGGGGATTATCTGGCGATGGTGGAGCCGAGGGTCAAGGCGGCGCTGGGGAAACAGTTCAGCGTCTACCGCTCGGAGCCGTTTTTCCTGGAAATTCTGCCGCGGGGAATCGACAAGGCGCAGTCCCTGGAGCGGCTTTTGGAGCGGATCGGGCTGAGCCGGGAGCAGATGATCGCCTGCGGGGACGGCTATAACGATCTGACGATGATCCGCTACGCCGGGCTGGGCGTGGCGATGGAAAATGCCGTGCTGCCGGTGCGCAAGGCCGCGGATTATATTACGCGCTCCAACAACGACGACGGCGTGGCCGACGTGATCGAGCGGTTTATGCTGTAGAAAAGCGGCAGAAAAATGCCGGAAGGTATGGACTTTAAAACTTTAATATGCTAAAATACAGAGAAAGAGAAAAGACATCATGCGGCGGCATTTTGATTTGATAAAAGGGGTGCGGACTTATGAATAAGAAACTGAAGACGGAAGCGGTCGACCATTTGTTTCAGGCGATTCTGACCCTGAAGAATACGGAAGAGTGCTACAGCTTTTTCGAGGACGTGTGCACGGTCAACGAGCTTTTATCCTTCTCCCAGCGCTACGAGGTAGCCAAGATGCTGCGGGAGAAGAAGACGTATCTGGAGATCGCGGAGAAGACGGGCGCCTCCACGGCGACCATCAGCCGCGTCAACCGTTCGCTCAATTACGGGAACGACGGGTACGACATGGTGTTTAAGCGGATTACCCGGGAGGAAGAGAGCGCGGCGGAAGGGCCGGCGCTTTCGGAGGACGGCGCGCAGTAGGCGCGGCGTCCTCTTATTTTTTCTTCGGCGGCGGATTCTCCTGGCGCAGCTGCTCCGCCAGGATCTCGATCATCTGTTTCTTCAGATAGACGTCGAAGGCCAGCTCGCAGATGAAGGCAAAGAGCCGCAGATATTCCTGATCCGTGCCGTCTGAGCCGGAAAAGGTCTCGGAGGCCGCCTGGAATTTGGCCTTTACATCCTCGCGCAGCCGTTCGTGCTGCTCTTTTTCCAGAGAAAAGACTTCTTCATAAATGGTTTCCAGCTCCGGAGCGGAGCCGTCTGCAAAATGACGCTCGCGCAGGGGGGCGAAAAGCTGCTCGATATCGTGAAAGGAGATCACATTCTTAAAATAGTAGATCAGGGTCAGCAGGAGAATGTGATTCCGGGAATACTTCTTTTTGACCGGCGGCGGCAGAAGATGATTCTTGGCGTAATTGTTGATCATGGTCTTGGTCAGGATCTTTTCTTCGCCGGGCCAGCGGGAGCCGGACAGGCGCTCGTCCATGAAAGTTGTGACCTGATCCATGTACAGATCGATGGACGGGATGTCAGCCGGGTGGATGCGGGTCAGGTTGTCGATATAGGCCAGCAGTTCTTCCAGACGTTCTTCGTTGGATTTCATACTCATCACCTCATAAACCCATTATATAGTTTTTAAAACCAGATAGCAAGAAAAATCAGACCGGATTCGCTTCTTTCATCAGGGCGATGAAGCCGGCCCCGGCTCCGGAGAGAAGCGCGTTTTCATTGACGGCGAGGAAAACGTGGCGCTTCGGGGGTTCGCGGGTCAGACGCAGGATGCGGACGGGGAAGTTCTGTTCCCACTGCCTGGCAAACAGGTCGGGAACGCAGCCGACGGCGAGTCCGCTCTGGACGAAGGGCAGGACGAAGGCGGTCGTGATGACGCTGAAACGGGGACGGATCTCCAGCTTCTGCTGTTCAAACCAGCGCAGGATGTGGAGGGAAAAGCTGCTGCCGGCCCCGGAGAGGACCAGAGGAAGCCTTGTCAGGTCAGAGGGGGCAATCTCCCGGTCCCAGAGATCGCGAAAGGCCTCGCCGGCGATAAAGACGTCCTGAAAATCGCGCAGGCGCGTGATGGAGAGCTCCGGATCCTCGTCGATGGGAGAAACGCCGACGGCCACGTCGATGTGCCCGTCCCGGATCATCTGGATCAGTTCCCGGGAATGGCAGCCCTTAAGCTGGATGTTGGTGTTCGGGAAGGCTTCCTGAAAGCGGGCAAGACGCGGAAGAATGAAGTGGAGCAGGCCGGTTTCTGTCGCGCCGACGAAGAGATCGGCGCATTCCGGTTCGGCAAAGCGCGCCAGCTTGGTTTCGCCCGCCTCCAGCAGCTGAAAGGCTTTTTCCACATGGGAATAGAGAAGCTCTCCGCGGGCTGTCAGCGCCATTCCGTGAGAGGTGCGGTAGAACAGCGCGCAGTTTAAATCCTCCTCCAGCCGGTGGATGGTCTGGCTGATCGTGGGCTGGGTCAGGCACAGGGCCTCGGCCGCCCGGGAAAAACTCTGGTGCCTGGCGGCGTAATAAAAGGCCTTGTAGTATTCCAGATTGAAATTCAGGTTCATTTTGCGTCCCCCCTGCATATCTCATATTGACGGGATCTATATCAGTATTTATACAGACAATTTGATTTTAACACAGATTATTCATATAATACAAGCAGAAATAGTAAAATATCAGTATATTTTGACGAAACGAGGGAAAGGAGGGCGGAATGAAGAAAATTGCGATTGGAGGCGGGCAGGGATTTTGGGGCGACAGCCCGGACGCGGCAATCCATATGATCCGGAATGCGGATATTCAGTATATGGGCTGCGATTACCTGGCGGAGCTGACGATGTCCATCATGGCCCGGCAGCAGAAAAAGGATCCGGCGAAGGGCTTTGCCCCGGATTTCCTGACGCGGATACTGAAAGAGGCGGGGCGCGAGGCCTGGCAGAAACACATCCGCATCTGTACCAACGCGGGCGGGATGAACGTAGAGGGCTGCGCCTCGTCGATCCGGGACTGGGCGGAGGCGGAAGGGATGAAGGGATACCGGATCGGGTATGTCCTGGGAGACAATCTCTCCGATCAGCTCCCGAAGCTTCTGCGGGACGGATGGACGTTTCCCAATCTGGACGGAGAGGGGGATTTCCGGGAGATCCGGGATCAGATTTACAACGTGAACGCCTACATCGGGCACGAGGGCGTGGAGGGCTGCCTGCAGCAGGGCGCGGACGTGGTCGTCACGGGGCGCGTCGCGGACAGCGCGCTGTTTCTGGCGCCGCTGAAACATGAGTTTGGCTGGGCCGCGGACGACTGGGATCATCTGGCGCGGGGGATTATGGCGGGGCATCTGCTGGAGTGCGGCGGACAGGGATCCGGCGGAAATTACATGTACGACTGGCGGAGCGTCCCGCGCATGGAGGAGCTGGGATTTCCCATCGCGGAGCTCACGGAGGACACGATGGAGATTACCAAGGCACCGGACTGCGGCGGACTGGTCTGCGAGCAGAGCTGCAAGGAGCAGTTCCTCTATGAGGTGCTGGATCCGTCCAATTATCTGACGCCGGACGTCAATGTGGATCTGAGTGAGGCGGAGATCCGCCAGGTCGGGGAAAACCGGGTCCGGGTAAGCAAGATCCGCGGGAAAAAACGGCCGGATACGCTGAAGCTCTGTATCGGTTACCACAGGGGATACAGGACGGTCGGCATGCTGAGCTTTGCCTGGCCGGAAGCGTATGAGAAGGCGAAGTACTGCGGCGAGATCATCATGAAGCGGATGAAACGGCTGGGGATGCGGGCGGAGGACGTACATATCAGCTATATCGGTTTAAACAGCCTGCATCTGGATGTGGCGGACATGAGCGAAACGGCTCTTCACAGCCTGAACGAATGCGTCCTGCGCATCGCGGTATTCAGCACGGATCCGGCAGAATGCGCCAAGATCATTCCCGAGATCAGCCCCATGCAGCTGAACGGGCCGCCCGGCGCGTCGTTCTTCGGCGGCAGATCTCATGTGCAGGAGGTCATCGCGCTCTGGCCGACGGTCGTGCCGCGGGATGCGGTAAAGGTAGAAAGCCGCATTCTTACTGTGTGAGAGAGGGGAGGAATGGGATGAGGGAAATCTGTCTTCTGGAAATTGCCCACGGGCGCAGCGGAGACAAGGGAGATACCAGCAATGTGTGCGTATTTGCCAGAAAACCGGAATATTATTCCATCATCGAGCGGGAGGTCACGCCGGAGCGGTTAAAGGAATATTTCGGGGAAATGGTAAAAGGAGAGATCACGCGTTATCCGCTTCCCGCTCTGGGAGGATTTAATTTCGTGATGAGGCATGCGCTGGGAGGCGGGGCGACGATGAGCCTGCGCCTGGACAGTCTGGGGAAATCGATGGGAAGCGCAGTCATGCGCATGAAAATTCAGGTAAAGGACGGCGAGCTGGATTGAAAAAAGATGAAAACGGGCAGATGGCTCTGGAAGATCTGGTCATCCTCGATCTGACCCGGGTACTGGCGGGCCCTTTCTGCACGATGATGCTGGCGGATCTGGGCGCGCGGGTCATCAAAATTGAAATTCCGGGGACCGGGGACGATACCAGGCAGTATCCGCCGTTCAGGCAGCTGAAAAACGGGCGGGAGAGCCTGTATTTTGCCAATATTAACCGAAACAAACGGGGAGTGACCCTGAATCTGAAGACCGAAAAGGGCAGGGAGATTTTTAAGAAGCTGGCGCTTCGGGCGGATGTGGTTATTGAAAATTACCGGCCGGGCGTCATGGAAAAACTGGGCCTGGGATATGAAGAGGTCCTGCAGAAGCTGAATCCGCGCCTGATCTACGCGGCGATTTCCGGCTTCGGCAGCTACGGGCCCTACAAAAACCGGCCGGGATACGATATTCTGGCGCAGGCGATGGGCGGGATGATGGCGATCACGGGGCCGGCCGGAGGCGGGCCGACGCGGGCCGGCAGTGCGCTGGGGGACATTCTGGGCGGGCTGCACGGAGCAATCGGGATCCTGGCGGCGATCCATGCGCGGACGCGCACGGGAAAAGGGCAGCGGGTGGATATCTCGCTGATGGACTGCGTGATCGCGGCCACGGAAAACACGGCCATCAAATACCTGGAGAGCGGGGTAATCCCGCCGCGGATGGGAAACCGGTACGCCTCCGTATCGCCGTACGACGCGTTCTGCTGCCGGGACGGGATGCTGATCATCGCGGCGGGCAACCAGAAGCTTTTCGAGAAGCTGTGCCGGGATATCCTGAAACGGCCGGAGCTGATTGCGGACGCCCGCTTTACGGATATGCCGGGCCGCCTGAAGAACCAGGACGATCTGCAGAAAATCATAGAAGATTTTCTGAAGGACTATACGGTAGCGGAGGCAGAAAAGCTGCTTCTGGAGAATGGAATCCCGGCCGGGCCGATTCTGGATATCAGTCAGATCCTGGAAAACGAGCAGGTAAAGGCGCGGGAAATGTTTCAGGAAATGGACCATCCGACGCTGGGGCGCATGACCGTCAACGGCTGCGCAGTCAAGCTGGCGGATACCCGGCCGCGGATCCGGCGCGCCGCGCCGGCGCTGGGCCAGGATAATGAAGAAGTTTTCGGCGCGCTGGGGTATGGCCGGGAGGCGATCCTGGCGCTGGCAGGCGAGAAGATTATCTGAGGGAAAACCGGGAGGTTTGTGTGTAAAAAAGGAGGGGGATCTATGCAGGAAAAGCAGACAGAAAAGAAAAAAAGGACTTTTCAGGTGCCGGATACGTATGTGATTATCTTTTTTCTGACCATCTTTGCGATCGTGCTGACGCTGGTGCTGCCGGCCGGTTCCTATCAGATGGTTACCAACGAGGCGGGGCAGTCCGTCGTGGATCCGAATTCGTTTACCTTCACGCCGGATGTGCACCTGACGGTTGCGGATGTGTTCTGTTCTCTTTATAACGGCCTGAAAAACGGGGCCAATACGATTTTTCTGGTCCTGATTATCGGCGGGGTATTTCAGATCGTGCTCGATACGGGAACGATCGAGGCGGTCATCAATGTAACGGTCAACAAGCTGCAGGAAAAAGCGCTGCTGATTTTCCCGTTCGTCATGGTACTCATGTCGTTCCTCGGGGCGCTGGGCGTGGGAATCAATGTGGCGCTGGCGTTTATCCCGATCGGGGTGGCGCTGTGCAAAAAATTCAGGCTGGACCCGATCGTGGCGGTGGCGATGTTTTATCTCTCATCCAACACGGGATTTTCCGCTTCGCCGGTCAATCCGTTTACGGTCCTGCTGGCGCAGGATCTGTCGGGCGTCCAGTATATGTCCGGTTTTGGGCTGCGCCTGTTTATCTGTTGCCTGATCACAGTCATGGCGATTGTCTATGTGATGCGCTACAGCCAGAAGATCCGTAAGGATCCCTCGGCCTCTATCATGCAGGTTTATCAGGAAGAACATACGGAGAAGCTGAACCTGGCGGTTACCGGCAGACAGCTGGTTATCTTCGTGGCGATGGCTGCGGCGTTCGCGTATTATACCTGGGGCGCGATTACCTATGACTGGGATCTGTCGATTCTCTCCGGCTGCCTCGTGGCGCTGGGGCTGTTTGCGGGGATTGTCGGGCGCATGAACGCGGACGCGATTGCGAAAAGTTTTGTGGCCGGATGCAAATCCATGGTCTACAGCGCGGTCCTGGTCGGTTTTGCCGGCGCGATCTCCGTCGTCATGACGGCCGGCGGCGTGATCCATTCGATCGTGTATTATCTGTGTATCCCGCTGGCGTCGCTGCCCGCGGAGCTGGCGGCCGTCGGAATGTACGTGGCGGAGACGATCATCGCGATCTTTATTCCGTCCGGTTCCGGGCAGGCCTATGTGACGATTCCGCTGATGGCGCCGATGGCGGACGTCCTGGGTTTTTCCCGTCAGATTGCCATCCTGGCGTTTCAGTTTGCGGATGGTTTTACCAATGCGGTGCCGCCGACGACCAGCCTTCTGATGGGCTGCCTGGGCGTGGCGGGGGTCCCGTATCAGAAATGGCTGCGCTTTTCCGTTCCGCTGTTCGGAGCGTTTGCGGTTGTGGCCTGCGTGACGCTGGTGGCGGCCACGATGACCGGATGGGCCTGATGTGTGCCGGATCAAAGAGGATGCGGGAAGAAAGGAGGAAGCTGCGTGGAAAAAATGTATAAGATCTTATGCGGACGGCTGTTTGACGGAGAGAGGACCGTTCTGGAGGAACGGATGGAAATTTTGACGGAAGGGAACCGTATCCGCGCCGTGGGGCGCGATCTCCCCTGTCCGGAGGGAACGGAGATCATCGATCTCTCGGACGCGACGGTCACGCCGGGGCTGATGGACGCGCACACGCATATGAACTTTATCGAGTGGAAGGATTTTGAGCGCACCATGCTCTATCAGTCCCCGGCCTGGAAGGGGATGGCCGTCCTCTACAACGCGAGAAAAGGGCTGCGGCGGGGCTTTACGGCGATGCGGCACTGCGGGACGAACAGCAATGACGCCTATGCGTCGATAGATGCGAAACGGCTGATCAACGCCGGGTATTTTGAGGGGGCGCGCCTGGTCATCGCGCCGCATTACGTGACCTGCAGCAACAGCCACGGCGATATTTCCCACCGGGTGGCGCAGAATCCGGCGCTGGGGGAGAAGCTGTGGCGGGATTACCCGGGAGCCGGCTGCGGGCCGTATGAATTCCGGGATATCGTGCGCACGCAGATCAAATACGGCGCGGACTATATCAAGATTTTTGCCAACGGCGGGTTTACCACGCCCAATGACAGCCCGGACGATCTGACGCTGTGCGAGGATGAACTGAAATCGATCATCGATACGGCGCACCAGCTGAAGAAAAAAGTGACGGCGCACGCCTATTCGACGGAGACGATCCGGCTGTTGGTAAGGCTCGGGATTGACGGGATCGAACACGGCTCGCTGTTAGACGATCCGGAGCTGATTGCCGAGATGGAGGAGAAGGATGTTTACCTGATTCCCAATTTTGCGGCCTATGATCAGATCATCTTCGGCACGGAGGAGCTTCTGAAAAAGATGATTCCGGCGATGCGGGAGAAGATTCCCAGATACGCCGAGCGCATGCTTTGCTCCCGGGAGCTCGTCATGAAGAGCCGGCTCCGGATCGGCTACGGGACGGATTTTGTGATGGCGCACAACTGCTATGAAAGCGGGTATGAGTTTATCTCGTGGATGAAGATGGGGGCCGATCCGCTGCGCGTGCTGCGGGCGGCGACGTCCGTCAACGCGACGATCCTGGAGCTTCCGGAAACGGGCGCTGTAAAGCCGGGCTATCTGGCCGATCTGGCCGCCTGGCGCCGCGATCTGCTGCACGATCCGGAGGCGCTGTTAGACTGCGCGTTCGTCATGAAGGACGGCGTGATTTATCCGGTGGAAAAATCAGAATAAAAGGGAACTCGAAAATTGTTTTTGTTCGTTCCGTTTTCTCGTGACAGAAGTCCCGAAATGTATTATACTGGTAGTCTGAACGTTTTGGGAGGAGATCGGCAATGAGCAAATACGATACTTTGAATCCAATGCAGCGGGAGGCGGTCCTTCACACGGAGGGGCCGCTTCTGATTCTGGCGGGGGCCGGTTCGGGCAAGACCCGCGTCCTGACGCACCGGATTGCCTATCTGATAGAGGAAAAGGGGGTAATGCCCTGGAACATTCTGGCGATTACCTTTACCAACAAGGCGGCGGCCGAGATGCGGGAACGCGTGGACCGGATCGTGGGAGACGGCGCGCAGAGCGTCTGGGTCAGCACCTTCCATTCTTCCTGCGTGCGGATTCTGCGGCGTTTTATCGACCATCTGGGATACGATACGAATTTTACCATCTATGATACGGACGATCAGCGGACGCTGATGAAGCAGGTGTTCAAGCGGCTGAATATCGATTCAAAGCTGTTTAAGGAGCGGGCGGTGCTCTCGCAGATTTCCTCCGCCAAGAACGAGATGATAACGCCGGAGGAGTTTGCGAAGAATGCGGCCGGCTTCCGCGAGGAGAAGATCGCGCAGATCTACGCCGCCTATCAGACGGAGCTTCGCAGGAACAACGCGCTGGATTTCGACGATCTGCTGGTAAAGACCGTGGAGCTGTTTCGGACCTCGCCGGAGGTGCTCTCGTACTATCAGGAGAAGTTTCTTTATATTATGGTGGACGAGTATCAGGATACGAACCGCGTGCAGTTCATGATGGTGGATCTGCTGGCCGGACGCCGCCGCAACGTCTGCGTGGTCGGCGACGACGATCAGTCGATCTATAAATTCCGCGGCGCGGATATCGAAAATATCCTGAGTTTTGAGAAGGCGTTTCCGGGCGCGCGGGTCATCAAGCTGGAGCAGAATTACCGCTCGACGCAGAGCATCCTGAACACGGCCAACGCCGTGATCCGCAACAACCGCGGGCGCAAGGACAAGACGCTGTGGACGGACAACGAGGAGGGGAGCCGGGTCCGGTTCCTGCAGTTTGATACGGCCTATGAGGAGGCAGACGCCGTGATCCGCGAGATTCACAGCCTGCGCGAAAGCGGGCAGGGCGAATATTCGGATTTCGCCGTCCTTTACCGGACCAACGCCCAGTCGCGGCTTCTGGAGGAAAAATGTATTCTCTACAGCGTTCCCTACCGGCTGGTGGGCGGCGTGAATTTCTACCAGAGAAAGGAGATCAAGGACATCCTCTGCTATCTGAAAACGGTGGCCAACGGGCGGGACGATCTGGCGGTGCAGCGCATTATCAACGTGCCGCGGCGCGGGATCGGAGCGACGACCATCGGGAAGATCACGATCTTTGCCTCGGCCAACGGCATGAGCTTTTACGACGCGCTGCTGCGCGTCAGGGGTATCCCCGGGCTTGGCCGGGCGGCGGAAAAGATTGAGAAATTTACGGCGCTGATCGAGGCGCTTCGCGCCCGCGCCGCCGCCGGCGCGTCGATTCGCGAGCTGACGGAAGCGGCGCTGGAGGAGACGGGGTACCGGGACGAGCTGGAGGCCGAAGAGGAGATTGAAGCGCAGACGCGCCTGCAGAACGTGGAGGAATTGATAAACAAGGCGGCCAGCTATGACGGGACGGCGGAAACGCCGACGCTGGACGGCTTTCTGGAAGAGGTGGCGCTGGTGGCCGACGTGGACAACGTGGACGGGTCGGAAAACCGGGTGGTGCTGATGACGCTGCACAGCGCCAAGGGACTGGAATTTCCCTTTGTGTACCTGAGCGGCATGGAGGACGGGCTGTTTCCCAGCAGCATGGCGATCCTGTCGGACGACCGGGACGCGGTGGAGGAAGAGCGCAGGCTCTGCTACGTGGGGATCACGCGGGCGCAGAAGCGGCTGACGCTGACGGCCGCCAGGCAGCGGATGACCAACGGGGAGACGCGCTTTTCGCGGATTAGCCGGTTCGTGGAAGAGATTCCGGAGGAATATCTCGAAGAAGAGGAAGCGGCACCGGGACCGGGAAGCAGAGGCCGGGATTTATCCTGGAACCGGTCGCCCGGCCGGATGAGCGGCTGGGGTCAGGGCGGCTTTACGGCGGCGGACGGCGGACCCGCGGGAAATGCCGGGGCGGGCCGGGACGGCGGGATCCTGGCCGGCGGCGCCGGCCGGATGCCGGAGCGAAGAAACGCCTATGCGGCGGGCGGGGCGTTCGGCGCGGGGGCGAAAACGTCCGCCGCCTTCGGGAAAGCTTTTTCCATTCAGAAAGCGGATCATCTGGATTACGGGGAAGGGGACCGCGTGCGCCACATCAAATTCGGGGAGGGAACCGTAAAGCAGATCGCGGACGGCGGGAAGGATTACGAGGTAACGGTGGAATTTGACCGCGTGGGCGTCAAGAAAATGTTCGCCTCGTTTGCGAAGCTGAAACGGTGCTGAAAAAATTTTCTGAATTTTGCGGTATGATTTTCTCAAATTTCAATAGTAAAAAGAAGAGTTTGATGATATAATATAAGGGACAAGAATACCGGCAAAGCGATGCGCGGGAAAGGATGTGGGTTCTATGAATAAATTTGACATGATGAGCAAGGACGCAATCTCGAAAGTGGAGGAGATTATGAACGCGACGAAGCTGAATGAATTTCTGCACAGGAAAGAGGAAGAAGAGAAGCAGAAGACCTGTATTCTCTGGATTCTCGCGATTATCGGCGTTGTGGCGGCCGTAGCTGCGATCGCTTACGGCGTGTACCGTTTCTTTACCCCGGATTATCTGGAGGATTTCGAGGACGATTTCGACGACGACTTCGACGATGATTTCTTCGAGGACGAGGCAGAGGAGAAAAAGGAATAAGCGCAATCCGGGCAGGGAGAGCTGAGAAAGAAAGAGAAGCCGCACGCCGTGGACAGGACGGAACTGATCCGCGGCGGGCGGCTTTTTGCGCGAAGAAGAGATGAAAGATGCCGGCGGATGCCGGAGCGAAGAAAGCGGGGGCGGCCGTCCTGCCTGTCGGAGACGGGCAACAAAAAAAGCGGGGCGGCGGCCCTGTCTGTCGAAGACGGGCAACAGAAAAAAGCGGGGCGGCCGCTCTGTCTGTCGGAGATGGGTGCCGGAAAAAGCGGGGATGGCCTGACGCGCAGAGAAAGGATCGGAGCATGAAAAAAGGAGAGATTTACGAGGGAACGGTTGTGCGGACCGATTTCCCCAACCGGGGGATCATCGAGCTGGACGGCGAAGTGGCGGTCGTCAAGAATGCGCTTCCCGGCCAGCGGGTAACGTTTGGCGTGACGAAAAAGAGAAAAGGGAAATGCGAGGGACGGCTTCTGGAGGTTACGGCGCCTGCGGCGGACGAGACGGCCGCCGATCCGTGCCCTCATTTTGGCGTCTGCGGCGGCTGCCTCTATCAGACGTTTCCCTATGAGAGACAGCTGGCGATCAAAGAGGCGCAGGTGCGCGCGCTTCTGGATCCGGTCGTGCGCGGGCCTTTTGAGTACGACGGGATCCTGAAAAGCCCGCTGGAGCAGGGATACCGCAACAAGATGGAATTTTCCTTCGGGGACGAATATAAGGGCGGGCCGCTGGCGCTGGGGATGCACCGGCGCGGCAGTCTCTATGACATCGTGACGGCGGACGGCTGCCGGATTGTCCACGAGGATTTCCGGAAGATCCTTTCGTGCACGAGGGAGTATTTTGCAGAGAAGCAGGTTCCGTTTCTGGGAAAACGGGATCATCTGGGCTATCTGCGCCATCTGCTGGTGCGCAGGGCGACGAAGACGGGAGAGATCCTGACGGACCTGATTACCACGACGCAGACGGACGCGCTGCCGGACGGCCTGTCGGAGCAGGAGCTTTTGAGCGGATGGGTCTCGCGCCTGGGCGCGCTTAAACTGGAGGGGACGCTGGCGGGGATCCTTCACACCCGGAACGATACGCTGGCCGACGCGGTAAAGGATGAGGGGACGGATATCCTGGCGGGCCGCGGGTATTTTTACGAGGAGCTTCTGGGCCTGCGCTTTCGCATTACCCCGTTTTCCTTTTTCCAGACCAATTCGCTGGGAGCGGAGCTTCTTTACGAGAAAGTGCGCGAATATGTGGGAAGTACGGAGGAAAAGACGGTGTTTGACCTCTACAGCGGAACCGGCACCATCGCGCAGATCCTGGCGCCGGTGGCCAGCCGGGTAGTGGGCGTGGAGATCGTGGAGGAAGCCGTGGAGGCGGCGCGGGAGAATGCCCGTGCCAACGGCCTTGCCAACTGTGAATTTCTCGCCGGAGACGTGCTGAAGGTCGTGGACGGGCTGACGCAGAAGCCGGATCTCATCGTGCTGGATCCGCCGCGCGACGGCATTCATCCCAAGGCGATCGGCAAGATCATCCGGTTCGGGGTCGGGCGGATGGTCTACGTCTCCTGCAAACCGACGAGCCTGGCCCGTGATCTGGAGATCCTGCAGGAAAGCGGATACCGCGTCGAGCGGCTGTGCCTGGTCGACCTGTTCCCGGCGACCGCGAATGTGGAGACGGTTGTCTTGCTTTCCAAGGGCGAGGTCGACTCGAAAAAGATTCGGGTTGAGTTCTCTTTGGAAGATATGGATATGTCCGAATTTCAGGATGGGGCAACCTACACGCAGATCAAGGA
>CALWLT010000013.1 GCA_944381615.1 uncultured Lachnospiraceae bacterium
ATCATGGCGCTCAGCCGCCGCCATCATCATCTGGGGCACCACGTGTCCGGGACATACCTCGACGCAGCGTCCGCACCGGATGCAGGCCGTTTCCGGACTGGCCGCCACCGGATCCTTGACAAAGCAGGTCAGGGCCGAAGACGTCTTCATGACCGGAATATGTAAGGAAAACAGGGCCTGTCCCATCATGGGGCCGCCGGAAATCATCTTCTCGGGCTGCTCTTTAAAACCGCCCGCCGCCTCGATCAGGCGCTTGTAGCTGGTTCCCAGCCTTACCTCGTAGTTCTGGGGGTTCTGCACCGCATCCCCGGTCACGGTAATGATCTTGCGCACCAGGGGCGTCGACTTGCAGACGGCATTGTAAATGGATGCCACCGTATCGATGTTATCCACGACGCAGCCCGCGTCCGCCGGCAGCATGGAGGAATTGATCTCGCGTCCGGTCACAGCGTAGATCAGCGTGCGTTCGCCGCCCTGCGGGTACTTTGTAAGAAGCGGACAAACCTCAATCCGCGGCTCGTCCTTAACCATCTCCGTCAGCTTCTTGATCGCCTCCGGCTTGTTGTTCTCAATGCCGATTATTCCCTTGGCATTGTCGAAGAGCTGAAGGATTACCTTTAATCCTCCGATAATCTGCTCCGGCCGCTCCATCATCATGCGGTAATCGCTTGTCAGGTACGGCTCGCACTCCGCACCGTTGACGATCACGTGATCGATGGCCGCCTCGTCCTTGGGCGTCAGCTTGACATGAGTCGGGAAACCGGCGCCGCCCAGGCCGACAATGCCGGCCTCTTTGATGATTGCCCGGATCTCCTCCTTGGAGAGCGCGGTGTAATCGCGGTCCTCGCCGAATCCCTCGATGGACTCGTCCTCTCCGTCATTCTCCACAATAATCGACTGCACCATCGCCCCGTTGGCGACCAGTCTCGGCTCAATTCCCTTCACGGTACCGGAAACGGAACTGAGGACGTTGGCGGAAATGAAGCCTCCCGCCTCCGCGATGATCTGGCCTCTCAGCACGCGATCGCCCTTGGCGACCAGCGGTTTCGCAGGCGCGCCGATGTGCTGGGACAGCGGATAAACCATCTCCTCGCCCTGCTGCGGAGCGAGAAGGACGATTGGCTTATCCTCAGACAGTTCTTTTCCCTCATATGGATGAATGCCGCCTATAAATGTAGCCAAACCCATTCCTATAAACCCTCTTTCTCTAGCATAATTTTCCTTCTCTCCCGCGTTCCCCGCATCCCTCCTGCCGGGAATGGAAACCCCTTTTTCGACCGGCGGATTTCCCTGCCGGGAGACTGGAATCTACCGCTATATAGTATAGCATAGGTAAAACTTTTTAACAATTAGAAAATTTATCTTCTGCTCTCTGTCTTTGTACAAAAAAACATACAGTTTCGCCCGATTTTCTCCCTTTCCTTTCACTGTTAAAGGGATAGTATTTCATTTAACTGAAATATATCCCTTATATAATAGAAATATATCAGTCTGTATTTTACTCTGTAAAATCAATCACGCCATAAATTTGGACCAGTATCCCTGCGCAAATAAAAACAGAATAATCACGGGAACCGCGTACGTCACATACGCCCGCGCCCAGGCCGGGAATTTAAGGCCCTGGCCCGTGTTGGCCTCTTTGAGGAAGGCCGTAAAGCCCCAGCCATAGCGGCTCGTGCAGAACAAAAGGTATACCAGGCTTCCCAGCGGCAGGAGGTTGTTGCTCACAATAAAATCCTCCAGATCCATGACCGTGGAACCGGCCCCGAGAGGCGTAAAACCGCTCAGCACGTTGAAGCCCAGCACGCAGGGCAGAGAGAGAATCATGATCAGTGGCAGATTAAACGCAATCGCCGTTTTGACCGAACAGCCCGTCAGATCCGTCGCAAACGCGATGATATTCTGGAACACGGCAATCACGGTCGAAAGCGCCGCAAACGACATAAAGATAAAAAACAGCGTCCCCCAGAAGCGTCCGCCCGGCATGTTGTTAAACACATTGGGCAGCGTGACGAAGATCAGGCTCGGCCCCTGCCCCGCCTCGATGCCGTAGGCAAAGCAGGCGGGGAAAATGATCAGTCCCGCCATAAACGCCACGCAGGTATCGAGAATCAGTACGTTTACGGCTTCGCCGGCCAGGCTGCGCTCCTTCCCGATGTAGCTGCCGAAGATCGCCATGGCGCCGATCCCGATGCTCAGCGTAAAGAACGACTGCCCCAGGGCGGCAAAGAATACCTCGCCGATCCCCGCCTCACGGATCTTGCTGAAATCCGGCTTTAAATAAAACTCCAGGCCCGGGCCGCCGCCCTCCATGCGCACGGAATTGAAGGCCAGCACAATCATCAGAAACAGCAGGCAGACCATCATAACCTTGGTAATCCGCTCCACGCCGTTCTGCAGGCCGCCGGCGCAGATGGCAAAGCAGATCAGCACGCAGATGACCATAAACGCCGCCATCAGCACCGGATCCGCCAGCATCCCGTTGTATTCGGCGGCCACGCCGGCCGCGTCCAGGCCCGCGAAATCGCCGCGCGCCGTCTTGAGCACATAATAAAGCAGCCATCCGGCTACCGTTGTGTAAAACATCATCAGACAGTAATTGCCCGCGATGGCAAACCATTTCTCGATATGCCACCTGCTCCCGGCCGGCTCCAGCACGTCAAACGAAAGCGCCACGCTTTTCTGGCTGGCCCGCCCTACCGCATACTCCATGATGATGACGGGAAGGCCCAGAAGAATCAGGCACATCACATAGATCAGCACGAAAGCCGCGCCCCCGTACTGCCCGACAATATAGGGAAACCGCCAGACATTTCCCAGACCGATCGCGCAGCCCGCGGAAATGAGGATGAATCCCAGCCGGGAAGAAAACTTTTCTCTGCCCATTTTTTCATACTCCTTTTCATCTTTTCAATGCGCACGGGGCGCCGCAGAACGTCTCTCCGGCGCCCCTCTCTCCTCCGGGCTCCGGAAAAACCATTCTGCAGCACCCCGCATACACTGATTTGTTCCACGCTATCTTACTATATTCCCGTCAAAAAAACAAGCGCCTCTTCCGGATTTTGTCTCTTCCGGATTTCAGCCTAACTCCTGCGCCTCTACCTCCGCGCGCTCCGGGATCGAGGGAGCCGCGCCCGGCCGCGATACGGCGATGGCCGCCGCCCGCGCCGCGTGCGAAAGCGCCGTCCTGGCGTCTTCGCCCCGCTGCAGGCCGCCGATGAAATAACCGGTAAAGGTATCGCCGGCCGCCGTGGTATCCACCACCGGCACCTTCACGATCCCCTGGCGGTAAAGCGTTTCGCCGTCCCAGTAAACAGAGCCGTCCCCGCCCAGCGTCAGCAGGATCGAGGCCTTCGGGAAATGCGCCCGCAGCGCCTCCATCAGCCGCTCCGGCTCGGTTCCCGCTTCCAGTCCGCACAGATCCGACGCCTCGACCTCATTAAGGAGGAAATAATCCACGGTCTCCAGCGGGTACGTCCCGATCTTTTCGTCCATCGGGGACGGGTTCAGCACAATTTTCATGCCCCGCCGGTGCGCCTGCTCCATGATATAGCCGATCTCGCTGATCTCATTCTGCAGGATCAGGAAATCGCCCGCGCCGAATCCGGCCAGCACCCGGTCCGCATCCTCCCTGCTGATCTGCTGGTTCGCCCCGCCGTAGAGCAGGATGCAGTTCTGCCCTTGCGGATCCTTCTGGATGATCGCGTGGCCCGTCTGCCCGTCCTTGTGCGCAATGTGCTCCGTCGATACGCCGGCTTTCAAAAGCTCCTCAATCAGGAAATCGCCGTCCGAAGCGCCTACCGCCCCCGCATGCCAGACCTGCGCCCCCGCCTTGCTGAGGGCAATCGACTGGTTTAAGCCCTTTCCGCCGCTGAAAACCTGCAGGGAAGAAGAGGAAAGCGTCTCCCCGGCCCGCACGAAATGATCGACCTGGTACGTATAATCGATGTTCAGTGAACCAAAATTCAATATCTTCAATGTCGTTTCCTCCCCGTCTTTCTGCGGCTTTCTTTCCCGCTGCCCCGCATTGCTTCGCTTTTTCTGCGGTTTTTTTTCGCACCGCTTCCTTTCCTGCCGTCCCGGTTCGCGCGCCAAAACGCGCCGCCCGCGCAGGCTCTGACCGGTTCAGGCTTTCCATCTGTTTCCGGCCTCAGATCCCCGGCTCCCGGATCAGCTCTCCGAACACGCGGATCGCCTTCTCATAAAGCGCCAGCGAAACCCGCTCGCCCGGCTGATGCGCCTGCTGCGGCTCGCCGGGCCCGAACAGGAGCGCCGGCAGCTCCTCCCGCCCCTGAATCAGGATCGAGGCGTCCGTAAAATAACCGATCCCCACCGGGTCCGCACAGAGCTCCTGCGCCCGGATACACCGGGAAAGGCGCGCCGCAAGCGGATGTTCCGGGGCGATCTCCACGGCCGGCCGGCTGTTCTTTTCCGCGAGGGAAACCGTAAAGACGCCTCCCGTCTCCCGGCTCATCTCCTCCGCCAGCGCGTTCGCCCTCTCTGCAACCATAAAAGCCGTAAGCCCCGGCGCCATGCGCACGTCCAGCAGCATCCGGCAGAAATCCGGCGTCATGTTCGGCGCCGTCCCGCCCTCGATCTGCGTGATCTGCGCCGTGGAAGGACCCAGGAGCGGATGGGAGACCGTCTCCACATATGCGCTCAGCGCCCGGGCCAGCGCGACGGCGCGCTCTACCGCGTTGACGCCCTCCTGCGGATAGGCCCCGTGGCTCGTGCGGCCGTGCGCCGCAATCTCCAGCCACAGACAGCCCTTCTGCACGGTCCCCGGCCGGCAGCCGGTCGGCTCGCCCACCAGGAGCGCCGCCGCATTCTCCATCAGCCCGTCCGCCAGCGCCGTGCGGGCGCCCAGCCCGCCCTTTTCCTCATCGCAGGTGCCGATGAATCGAATGGAACGGGGCGGACGGCAATGCGGAAACGCCCGTCTATATTCGCACAGCGCCCAGACCATGGCGGCCAGGCCGCTGCGCATATCGCTGGCCCCGCGGGCCGTCACAAAGCCGTCCCGCTCGGACGGTAACGCCGGGTCCGTCTCCCAGGCGGCCAAATCCCCGTAGGGAACCGTATCCAGATGCCCGTTCCAGACGATGGGATGAGCCGTCTCTTCCCCCTCCAGAAACGCCGTCACATTGGCGTGCCGCGCGTCGATCCGGCGCACCCCGGCCTCCAGGCCCGCCTGCCGCAGGAATCCGCACAGAAATTCAGCCACGGCCCCCTCGTCATCCCGGCCATTCACGCCGGGGATTGCCAGCAGCTCCTTCAGAAACCGCACCGCTTCCATTTTTCCGTGCTCTCCTTCCTGCCCTGTCCGGCCGTTCTGTCACGCTTTTACCAGCCAGGCGGCAATGTTCTGCCACAGCTTATTATAAAATTCCCACTCGCAGAATTCCGGCGGGGCCCAGTGCGGCGCGCAGTCCGTCGTAACCACGGCGCTCCGGCCCTTTCCGTACTCGCCGAAGGCGATAAACGGATCGCCCTCCACGGTAACCGGGACCGCGGCTTCCGGCTTCGCAATGACCCTGTTGTAACCCAGGATCTCCGGCCAGTCGGCGGGAATCCCCGCCAGCGCCTCGTGATCCGCCACCGTGACCGGCTTCACGCCCTCGCAGTGTTCCATGCGGTCGTCCACCGTCAGCACTTCCACCGGAAGCACCTCCTGCACCGCCGTGTCATGCCATTTTCCCTTGGCGTCCACGCCCGAGAAGGTCAGGTACCCGCCGATCATCAGCAGCGCGCCGCCCTCTTTCACGTAGTCGCGCAGCAGATTGCAGCGGTTGGGCATCTTCACGCTCTGCGAGAACGTCGGCACCGGCAAAAGCAGCGTATTGGCGCCGATGTCCGAGAGAATCACGATATCATATTCCCTCAGCTCCTCCATCGTAAACGGGAACTGTTCGCAGGCCAGATGATTGGGAAGGAAGGTTACCTCCCAGCCGCCCTCCGTGAGCGCCGCCTTCAGCCACTTTTCCCCCGTCTCATACACCGATGTGTAAAATGCGTCAAAGCCCTTGACATGCGTCGTATAGCTCATCCAGGACTCGCCCGCCAGCAAAATTTTCCGCTTCATAACATACCCCCTGTTCTGCATTCTTCTTTTAAGAGCGCTTCTGCGAGCCCCACTCCAGGATCAGCCCGGCGTACACTAAGATCGCCTCCAGATACGAATCGATGCTGATCCATTCATCCACGGAATGACACTCCTCTCCGCGGCCGGGACCGAACTGAATGGTCGGGCAGCCGGCGATATTCTTCCACAGCCGCGAGTCGCAGCCGAAATGCGAGCCGCCCACCGAAACCTCCCGTCCGCAGAGCGCCTCAAAAACCTCCTTCGCGGTGTCCACCAGCGGATGCGCCTCTTCCATCTCAAAGCCGTGCCCCGTCTGGTAAATGGAAATCTCCGGCCTGTGCTGCTCCATCCAGGCGTCGGCCCGCGCCGCCCGCTCCACCGTATCCGTAAATTCTCTGATTACCTGCTCCTGGCTCATCAGGCCGGGGACATAGTGGACGCAGGTCGAAAAGCCGCAGCTTCCCGGCACGGTGGATCCGGCCGTCCCGCCCGAAATCACGCCGATATTCAGGCTGGGCGGCGGCAGCAGCGGATGCTGATATTCCAGCAGCCACCCGTGTTCCATCTCATTCAGCGCCGCAATGACCTTGATCGCCTTCTCAATCGCGCTGACCCCGTTTTTCTTTTCCCCGGAATGGCAGGCCTTCCCCTCAAAATTTACCTGGAAAAAGACCCAGCCCATGTGCGCCAGAATCAGTTTCCCGTCCGTCGGCTCGCAGTTGATTACCCCGTCGGCCAGAAGCCCGCGCATAACGGCCTGGATGGAGCCGTTTCCGCCGCCCTCCTCGTCGCAGACCGAGGTAATCATCACATCGCCGGGAATCGGAATGCCCGCGTCCTTTAACAGGCGGACCGCCATAACCGAAGCCATCAGGCCGCCCTTCATATCGGCCGCGCCGCGGCCGTAAAGCCGCCCGTCCCGGATAACCGGCTCAAACGGCGGATTCGTCCAGCCGTCCGCCTCATCCGCCGGCATCACATCCATGTGGCCGTTGAAAATCAGGGTGCGGCCGCCTTCGCTTCCCCGGAATACCGCGTACACATTCGACCGGTTTTCCTGGTTATGGCCGGGATTTCCCTCCTGGTGCTTTTCCAGGCATTCTTCGATGACCGCCTCGCTCATGGGATCCACGTCGATCGCATCCGCTCCCATCGACGAGAGCAGGTGGATCAGAAACTCCTGTCCCTTCTGCTCCAGCCCTCCGCCGATGCCGTGCCCGATATCGTGCGTGTCAATCGCCACCAGCTTCTTCAGCATCCGGATGTAAAGCTCCCGATTCTCCTGAAGCGTCTCCTTCAGCTTCTGAAACTGCCGCTCCCGCTCCGGGCTTCTTCCCCTGTTTTGTTTCTCCTTCTGCTGTTTCATATCCTGTTTTCCCGTTCTCCTTCCTGCCGCGCGGCCCTGTGCGCCGCTTTCGGAACTTTCCGGAGCCGCTCTCAGCACCTCCCGGCGCGCCCGCGTCAGCTGTATCTGCGAAGCCCCGCCTCCACGATGTTCCAGAATTTCTCCACGTCGATGTCAATCGCCACGTCGGCCGTGTGCGGCAGCTTCTGATAATCAAAATAGTCGCAGTTGGTGCGCCCGTAGGACTGGACGCTGCGGATATCAATCTCCGCGTGCATCGGCTTGACTGTCAGCACCGACGGGTCGATCAGATACGCGATGGTAATCGGATCGTGCAGCGGGCCTCCCTCCCAGCCGAAGACCGCCTTCTGGCTCTTGCAGAAATGGCGCATCAGATCGACAAACAGCTTTGAGGCCTTATTTCCGACCTTCTCCATCCGATCCACCACGGACGGATAGCAGAGAGCCTTTCGCGTCACGTCCAGCCCCACCATGGTAATGGGACGGCCGCTGGTAAAGCAGACGTACGCCGCGTCCGCATCGGCGATGATGTTAAATTCCGCCGCCGGCGTCACATTGCCGTTGGTATAGGCACCGCCCATCAGCACAATGCGCCGGATTTTGGGAATGATCCGCGGCTCCATGCGCATCGCCATGGCCAGGTTGGTCATGGGCCCCGTCGTTACCACCGTGATGTCCCCGTCCGAGGCCATCAGCGTGCGGATGAGAAACGATACCGCATGTTCCTCTTCCAGCGGCTTTACGAGCGGCTCAAACACCGGGCCGTCCAGGCCCGTCTCGCCGTGGATGTCCGCCGCCACCATCTTCTCCCGGATCATGGGCTGGCCGCAGCCGGCATACACCGGCACCTCCAGGCCCAGGCACTGGCAGACGTTGCGCGCATTGACCTGCGTCTTCTCCAGCGTCTGGTTTCCGGCCACTACCGTAATGCCCAGCAGATCCAGTTTCTCGCTCTTGGCCGCCAGCATGATGGCCACCGCGTCGTCATGCCCCGGATCACAGTCCAGAATCAGCTTCTGTTTTTCCATCTCCTGTCCTCTCCTCCTTTTATGCAGCCGGCCCTGGCAGGGATTCTCTCCCGCCGGGGCCGGCCTTTTTCAAGACCGGATTTTCTTCCTGAATAGCCGGCCCCTTCTTCCTTTCCCGAGCCGGTTTTCCTCCTGCAGGGCCGGCCCCTTCTTCCTTTCCCGAGTCGGTTTTCCTCCTGCAGGGCCGGCCCCTTCTTTTCTCAGCTTCCCGAGTGCAGCGCGGATTCTCTCTTCTTTCCGGCCGACAGCTTGGCGATCATCGAGACGGACAGCACGGCGATCGTCACGATGTACGGCATCATCAGCACGAACTGGGACGGGATCCCGTACGCCTGCAGTCTCGCTCCCACCGAGTCGGCGAAGCCGAAGAGCAGGCAGCCCAGCGCCGTGAAAATGGGGTTGGCCCCGCCGAAATACATGGCCGCCACGCCCATGAAGCCGCGGTTGTTCGTCATATTCTCAATAAACTGCGTGCTGTAGCCCAGCGAGAGGTGCGCCCCGGCCAGGCCTCCGATGAGGCCAGAGATCAGCATCGCCTGATACTTGACCGCATTGACCCGGATGCCGGCCGTCTTGGCCGCCTCCGGAAACTGTCCCACCGCCCTGAGCCGCAGGCCCCAGACGGTTTTGTAGAAGAAAAACTGCAAAAGCAGAATCAGCACGATGGCAAACCATTCCGTCACGCACCAGTCATTCAGCAGCTCGCCCACGATCGGGATCTTACCCAGCGCCGGGATATTCAGGCGCGGGATCGGCACGATATCGGGGCTGGAAAAGCTTCCCGTGCTGTCGAAAATAGCGTTGACCAGGAACTTGGTAATCGCCAGTGCCAGCATGTTGATGCCCATGCCGATGGCGCAGATCTCGGAATTGTAGCGGATATGCCCCACCGCCATGATCATCGCGATCAGCGCGCCGGCCAGCATGGCCGCCACGATGCCCAGAAACCAGCTTCCGGAAAAATAACTGACCGTGACCGCCGTAAACGCGCCTACCAGCATGATACCCTCGGTTCCGATGTTCAGGATATTGGCCTGCTGGGTAATCGCCGCGCAGAGGGCGGCAAAAATAATGGGAGTCGCCGAACGGAACGTCGCATAAATCAGCGACACATTAAAGATTTTATCAAAATTTTCCAGAACTGCATTCATGCGTTTGCCTCCTTTCCGCCCTTTTCCTTCTTTCTGCGCTTCGTAAACTGGAACGCAGTCTCCATGGTGGCGACGATGATAAAGACGGCCGTAATGGTATCAACCAGCGATTTCGGCACGCCCGTCGTCTGCTGCATTCCCATGGCGCCCGCTTTCAGCACTGCCAGGAAGAACGCCATGAAAGGAGCAAAGATCACGTTGTTCTTGACGATCAGGGACGCCAGCATTCCGTTGGTCCCCAGGCCCGTCGCGAAGTTGTTCAGGAAATAGCCGTGGACGCCCAGCACCTCGATGCAGCCGGCGATGCCGCCCAACATACCGGACACCATCATCGCGCTGATGAACACCTTCTTGGAGTCGATGCCCACGTAATCGGCGTGCACCGGATTCAGGCCCACCGTGCGGATCTTGTAGCCCCAGCTGGTTTTATTTAACATCCAGACTACCAGGATGACCACCGCAATGGCGATAAAGAGGCCCACGTTGGCGCTGCTGGGCTTCATAAACTGGAAAAGCGTAACCGTAACCGGAGCCGACTGCGGATTGGCCGTGCCCGCGCTCATGGGGCCGCTGACCAGATAGGAGGTAATGTAGAGCGCCACCGTATTCATGAGGATGGTCGTACAGACCTCATTGACCCCGTAATACGCTTTCAGCGCGCCCGGAATATACGCCCAGGCCGCCGCCACCGCCATCGCGCCGGCAAAGCAGGCCAGATACAGAAGCGGCGCCGGCAGAAACGTCCAGTTAATGCCGATATAGGCGGCCGTAATTCCGCCCAGGAACACCTCGCCTTCCACACCGACGTTGAACGCGCCGGCCTTGGCCGCCACGGCGAACGCCGTCGCCGTCAGAAGCAGCGGCGTAAAGCCGGCCAGCGTCGTGCCCAGACGGAACTTCCCGTTCAGCGCCCCGTTTAACAGCGCCATATAGGCATCCAGCGGGCTTTCCCCGATCCCGACAATAAAGAGCGCGCCGATCAGCAGCGCCACCACCATCGTCAGGAGAATTTTCCGTACACTGTTGATCGTCTGGCTCATACGGCTTCCTCCTTCCCGGCTTCCGTTCCTCCCATCATCAGGAGGCCCAGGTTATTTTCATTCGCCTCTTCCGCCATCATCTCGCCGGTAATTTTTCCCTCGTGAATAACGATGATCCGATCCGAGAGGGAGATGATCTCTTCCAGCTCCGCCGAGATCAGGAGGACGGCGGCCCCTTCCTTCTTCGCTTTCTCCAGCGTATTGCGGATCAGCTCGATGGCCCCGATATCGACGCCGCGGGTCGGCTGGGACGCCACGAGAAGCTTCCGGTTCATGGACACCTCGCGGGCCACGACTACCTTCTGCGCATTGCCGCCGGAAAGGGAGGAGGTCGGCAGATGATAGTCGGCGGGACGGATGTCAAACTGCTCCACCATCTGCTGCGCGTAGGAATCCTGCTCCTTCTTGTTCAGGAGAACGCCCCGCGTAAAGGGCGGCTGATCCAGGCGCACCGCAATCAGATTTTCCTCGATCGTCATGGCGCGGTTTAAACCGCGCGTATTGCGGTCGTCCGGAATGTGGGCCAGGCCGCTCTCGCGCACCTTCCGGGGCGTCTGGTTCGTGATGTCCTTCCCGTTGAGGATGACCGAACCCTTTTCGACGCGCCGCAGGCCCGTGATCGCCTCCACCAGCTCGCTCTGGCCGTTGCCGTCGATGCCGGCCACGCCCACGATCTCGCCCTCGCGGACGCTGAAAGACATCCCGCGGATCTTGGAGGTCTCCTTCTGGCTGGGAATCCAGACGTCCTTAACCTCCAGGACTGTGCTTCCCACCTGCGAGTGCGCCTTGTCAATATTCAGAAATACCTCGCGCCCGATCATCCGCTTCGTCAGATCCAGCGGGGAGGTCTCCTCCTTGTCCACCGTGCCCATATACATGCCCTGGCGCATCACGGAAATCCGATCCGAGATCTCCATGACCTCGTTCAATTTATGAGAAATAAAAACAAGAGATTTTCCATCCTGCTTCAGATTATTCAGAATCTCAAAAAGCCGCCGCGCTTCCTGCGGCGTCAGGACGGCCGTCGGCTCGTCCAGGATAATAATATCGGCGCCGCGCATCAGCGTCTTGATGATCTCCACCCGCTGCGCCTCGCCGACCGAAATCTGGCTGACCTTCTTATCCAGCTGCACCGCCATGTCGTACTGCTGAATATAACGCTCCACTTCATTCCTTGCCTTCTCGAAATCGATCGTCAGGCCCTTCTTCGGCTCGAAGCCGAGAATAATGTTCTCCAGAACCGTCAGTTCATTTACCAGCATGAACTCCTGATGCACCATGCCGATGCCGTGTTCAATCGCCGTTTTGGGCGTGATGGTTCCCATCGTCTCGCCCTTGACCGTAATCTCGCCCCCGTCGATGGGGTACATCCCGTAAAGGAGCTTCATCATCGTGGATTTTCCGGCGCCGTTTTCTCCGATCAGGGAGTGGATCTCCCCCTTCTTCAGGGTAAATTCTCCGTCCTTCACGGCCTGGACCTGGCCGAAATTCTTGACGATCCCTTTCATCTCCACTACATATTCATTCATTTGATCACCCTCTCAGGAACGCTTCGTAAAAAAGGGACTGCTGCAATCCGTTCTCAGTTTCGCAACAGTCCCTTCTTCTGTCAGATGCCTGTCCTTATGCTTCCGGTCCGAATCCCTCGTAGTTCTCTACCACGATCTCGCCGGAGATGATCTTCGCCGCCAGATCGTTGCAGGTGTCCACGATATCCTGCGGGAACTGATCGCCCAGCGCTTCCTTCATAACCGAGAAATCCGTCAGGCTGACGCCGCCCTCGGTCAGGGAGAGATACTGCGTGGATCCGCCCACAAACGTTCCGTCCACAACGGACTTGATTACCAGGTAGCAGGCGTTGTCCACTCTCTTAACCATGGAGGTCAGCACGTGTCCCGGCTGATCGTTATCCTGGTTCAGATCCACGCCGATGGCGTACAGATCCGCTTCCGCAGCCGCTTCCAGGACGCCCACGCCCGTGCCGGACGCCACGTTCATGACGATATCCGCGCCCTGCTCATACTGGGCCAGCGTCAGCTCCTTGCCCTTTAACGGATCCGTCCAGCTGCCGGCAAACGCCTGCAGGATCTGGATGTCGGGATCCACATACTTCGCGCCCTGCTCATAGCCTACATAGAAATCATGCAGAACCGGGATGTCCATACCGCCGACCCAGCCGATGATATGCTCTTCATTGACGCCGGGGATGTCCGTCTTCTGCGTAAACAGAGCCGCCGCCGCGCCGGCCAGGAAGGATCCCTGATTCTGCGCAAAGCTGATGGACTCTACGTTCTCCAGATCCACCGTCGTATCGATGACGGCAAACTTGATATCCGGATAGTTCGGAGCATGCTCCGTGATGTAATCTGCAATGTTGGAGGATGCGCCGATAATCAGATCGTACCCCTCCTCGCAGGCGGCTACCAGATTGGCTTCCCACTCTTCGGCCGTCGTGCCCTCCAGGCTCTTTAACTCGATGCCGAAATCCTCGACTGCCTGCTGCGCGCCGATGTTGCAGGAATCATTGTAGCTCTTGTCTCCCAGATTGCCGGTGTAGACCACGCACACCCGGATCGGATCGCCGGTGCTCTCTGCGCCCTCTTCTGCCGCAGCCTCTTCGCCTGCCGCCTCTGCGCCTTCTGCCTCCGGTGCGGCCGTCTCAGCCGGCTCCGATGAGCTGCAGGCCGTCATGCTAAAGCACATGGCCGCCGCCAGCGCCACGCTCACTACTCTTTTTTTCATTCTTTTCTTCCTCCTTTTTTTATTCGAAATACGCCGCCCGCCGCAGCCGGGCCGGTCGTTTTCCGCCTCGCATCCCCGCGCCAGAGCGCGGTTTCCCGCGAACTGAAAAAAGACCGCGGCAGAACGGCTATGCAACGCTGTTCTGCCACAGTCCCTTCTTTACGAATATTTTACTATTTTCCCTCGCCTTTTGTCAACGAATTTCACCCGTATAACCGCTTTTTCCGACGATTTTTTCCACCGGTCTTTCCGATCAGTAAGACAGCGCGCCGCGATAGCTCTCCTTGCCCTGGATCTTGCCGGGCGACGCCTGCGCCTGCGGGGACGCGGCCGGCGCGTCCTCCCGTCCCGCCTCGCGCTCTCTGACGTTCATAATCAGCATCTGTAAACGGTTTTCAATGTTGGCAAAGCTCACATCCGGGTCGTAGTCGAGCGGCAGGATCTGCGCGTCGGGATAAAGCTCCTTCAGCCGTTTGACGATCCCGCGTCCCACCACATGGTTCGGCAGACAGCCGAACGGCTGCAGAATCACAAACGCCCGGCAGCCGTGCTTCGCATGGTGCAGGATCTCGCCCGGAATCAGCACGCCCTCGCCCGCGTCAAAAGTGTGCGGGATGATGGGATCGCTGTCCTTTACCAGATCCGGCAGGCGGCACGCCGGCTCATAGAGCGGATGGCGGCGCGCGATGCGGTCCGCCGTGGCGTGCGCCAGGTCAAACATGCGGTTGGCCACATGGAACCAGGTTTTCTTCGGAAAACTCCGGTGCAGGCGGTAGGTGCGGATCTGCTCATCCTGACAGAAATACGTCTTGCGGATCACGTCCGTCATCCTCGCCTCGATGATCTCGAACCCGTTTTTCTCCAGATACGCCTCGATGTCATGGTTGGCGCCGGGATGGAAATTCAGCAGGTATTCCCCGACGATCAGCACGCGCGGCTTCGGGCGGCTGCGGTCGCAGGCCACCGCCTTCATGAGATCGACCGCGCGCGCAAAACCCTTTTTGGCCCCGGCCATGCCGTTTGCCAGAAGGCCCTGAACGAGCGCGTCCATCCCCTCTTCAAACGCCCGGTCGGCGCTCCCCGTCTGGAGCTCATAGGGCCTTGTCTTGCGCAGAAGCTCTTCCAGGATGTCGATCATCGGAAGGGCGAACGCGATGCGCAGCGACGATTCGACATTCATCTTAAAGCCCGGGTGCAGGCGGTGGTAATCCTCGTCGTCGTTCGTCAGGATCGGCACCTTCTCATAGCCCGCGTCGTCCAGCGCCTTGCGCAGCAGGGCGCTGTAATGGGTCAGACGGCAGTCTCCGATGTACTTGCCCATGGCGATGGCCGTCCGATCCGGATCATAATCTCCGCTTCGCAGCGCGGCCAGCGCCTCGCCGATCACAATCTGCGCCGGGAAACAGATATCATTATGTACATACTGCTTGCCAAGGCGGATCGCCTCCTCCCGGCCGATCGGGAGCGGCTCGGTGCGGATTCCCTGGCCGGCCATGGCCGCCGACATCACGCGGCAGAACGCGTGCGAGGTGTTGGGCACCAGCACGACGCGCTCCCGCCGGTCCGCTTTTTCAAATTTGACCGGATAGGGATCCGAAAGCGCGTTGACCGTTCTCTGCACGCCGGCGCGCCGGTTCATGCGCACCGTCTCCAAAAAGGAGCGCACGCGGATACGCAGCGGCCCCTGGATCTCGCTCTCGTCCAGCTTGAGGATCAGCGGCGCCTTGCCGGAAATCTCCCGCATCAGGCGCTGGATCTCATCCGAGAGGTACGCGTCGTGGCCGCAGCCGAAGCTGACCAGCTGGACGTATTCCAGCTGCGGGCTGCGGGCCGCCAGGATCGCGGAGGACAGCATCCGGGCGTGGTAATTGTTGACCACGTCGATCCGGCTCTTCGCCAGATCGCCCGGCTCTGCCAGCGGCAGGCTGTCCGCGGTCAGGACGGGGATCCCGAACTCCGTAAACAGCTCCGGCAGGCCGTGGTTGACGAGGGAATCGTTCTGATACGGCCGGGAGGCCAGCACCACCGCCCAGGTATTTTCCCGGCGGACCGTCTCCAGCGCCTGCCTTCCCGCTTCCCGCAGGGCGCTGTGGAAGGCTTCCATCGCCTCCTCGCCAAAGCGCACGGCAGCCGACGTCTCCTCTTTGCCGATGCCGAAAGTCTCCTTTACGTATTCCGCCAGCTGACGCCTGCGATCCTCCGGCCGGTACCAGTAAAAGAGCGGCGCGTCGAAGGGCACGCCCCATTCCTTTTGCGGATTGTCAGAATTTTTTACCACCAGCGGATAGCCCTTGACCACGGCGCACATCGACTCGCTGGTCTTCTCCGAATTTTCCGTCTCCATCGCCGCCAGGGACGGCATGAAAATGCGGTCGACTCCCCGTCCGACGAGGTCGCGCAGATGGCCGTGCACCAGCTTGGCCGGGAAGCACACGGTATCCGAGGTAACCGCGTGCAGCCCGCTCTCGTAGAGCGGATGGCTGCTGGCCGCTGACAGGCGGATCGTAAAGCCCAGGCTTCTCCAGAACGCATTCCAGAACGGCATCGTCTCCCAGAACGCCAGCACCCGCGGGATGCCGATCACAATCCCGCGCTCTTTTTCCGGCTTCGCGTGCGGATAATCCTGAAACAGGAGCTGTTCCCTGAGCCGGTAGAGGTTGGGGATCTGCTCCCGGCTCATCGCCGTCTCCTTAAGCTTTTCGCGCACGCGCGCATCGCCCGGATCGCCCAGGATCTCGCCCCGCTCGCAGCGGTTATTGGTAATCCAGGAGCTTCCGTTGGAGAAGGTAATGACCGAGCGGCGGCAGTGGTTGCCGCAGAAGGGGCAGGGCACGTTGGCCTCCTGGCGGTAAGAAAACGCCTCCAGGTTTTCCAGGCCGATGAATTCCTGCAGGGCGGCCGTTTTCCTCCCCGCGCCGTACACGGCGGCCGCACAGGCCTCTGCCTCCCGCTCTCTTGCCTCCTCGCCGGCGATCAGGGCCGCGCCGATGGCGCCCATCAGGCCGGGATACGGCGCTCTCGTAACCGGCCGTCCCACATACTGTTCCATGGCGCAGAGCACCGCGTCGTTCTCAAACGTGCCGCCCTGGACGACGATGTGATCGCCCAGCGAATCCAGGTTGGAAATGCGGATGACCTTCGTAAATACGTTCTCAATGATGGACCGGCACAGCCCGGCCATGATATCCTCCGGCTTTTTGCCGTTTCTCTGCTCCGTCACGATGCTGCTGGTCATGAAAACGGTGCAGCGGCTTCCCAGCCGGGCCGGCCGCCGGGAGGCAAACGCGCGCTCCGCAATCTCGTGCACCGGAATGTGCAGCGAAGAAGCAAAATTTTCCAGAAAGGATCCGCAGCCGGAGGAGCAGGCCTCGTTGACCACGATATTAGTAATCACGCCGCCGTCCAGCCAGATGGCCTTCATATCCTGGCCGCCGATATCCAGAAGAAACGTCGCGTCCGGCACGTATTTTTTCGCCGCCCGGGCGTGCGCCACCGTCTCCACCATATGGGTGCGGATGGAAAACGCCCGCGAAAACAGCATCTCCCCGTATCCGGTCGTCCCCGCCGCCACAATCTCAAGCGCCGCGCCCGCCCGGCGGTAGCGGTCCCGCATCTCGATGAGGGCCTTCTTCGCCACCGCCAGCGGATCGCCCTGATTGGGCGCATAAAAGGAATCAATGAGTTCCTCATTCTCATTTAAAAGGACAAACTTCGTCGTCGTGCTGCCCGAGTCAATCCCGAGATACGCGCGGATCGTTTCGCCCGGGCGAAGCTCTGCTTTTTCTTGCTCAGGCAGCCGGTGGCGCGCCAGAAACGCCTCCCGGTCCCTATCGGAGGAAAAGAACGGATCCGCCTCCTCCTGCGCGCCCGTCTTCTTCGCGCGCCGTTTCCTCAGCCGCGCGCACAGCTCCTCCGCCGAAATCCGCGCCTCTGCGGCCGAGAAAAGGCTCTGCGCCGCCCGGGCCGCCCCGCAGGCGATCATGATCTCCGGGCGCTCCGGGCGCAGGATCTCTTCCTCTCTGAGGCCGAGGCGCTCGGCAAACACGCGCACCAGCGTGGGATGGAAGGTCAGAGGGCCGCCCTCAAAAACGACCGGTTTTTCAATCTCCAGGCCCTGGGCAAGGCCGCCGATCGTCTGCTTGGCAATGGCATGGAAGGAGGACAGGGCCAGGTCGGCTTTCCCCACGCCCTGATTTAAGAGAGGCTGGATGTCGGTCTTGGCATACACGCCGCAGCGCCCCGAGATATCGTAGACGCAGGTCCCGGCCGCCGCCAGGCGGTCAAATTCCTCCACCGGCGTCTTCAGAATCGAGGCGATCTCGTCAATAAACGCCCCCGTTCCGCCGGCGCAGCTCCCGTTCATGCGCATATCCGCCACAGACAGGGCGCCCGTCTGCGGATCCGGATGGAAGAAAATAATCTTGGCATCCTGGCCGCCGAGCTCGATGGCCGTGCCCACGCGATCGTAGGCCGCCTTCAGCGCGATTGAATTGGCCACGACCTCCTGCACGTAGGGCAGTCCCAGCTCCTCCGACAGATTCTTGGCCCCGGATCCGGTCAGCGCTGCGCGGACACTGATCCCGGGAAATTTCTCCGCCAGCAGCGAAACGGCCCGCTCCACGCTTCCCGCCTGATCCGCGTGATGGCGCTCGTAATCCGAGAACAGCACGCGGCCCGTCTCCGCCTCCAGCACGGCAATCTTCGTTGTCGTCGAACCCACGTCAATTCCCGCCAGGATCGACCCTGTCTCCTTCTGATGATTCTGCTGCATATCCCTCTCTCTGATCCTTCCAAAAAATCTTTTTACATTTTATTTACATGCGCCCACATACTAACAGGGGCTGCCGTAAAAGATCCTTTTACGACATCCCCTGTCTGGTTACCCTCTTTTTGGATGTATTGTAACAAATTTCTGCGGCAAAGTCAACGCTGCCCCGCGGCGGCCTACAGCCCCGCGGCGGCCGGCGCCTTCTTCTCTGAAGCAAACCGCCGGATATTCGAGGCGTTGACATATTTTTCCATCGTCCCGTCCGCCTTCACGCAGACCAGCGTCGGCGCCTGCATCACGCCGAAACGAGCGGCCAGCTCCGGATTCTCCTCCGCGTCCACCTGCTCGTAGGCCCGGCCCTTCAGAAATTCCTTCGCCATGCGGCAGTTGGGGCACGTCTTCGTGGTAAAAAGATAAAGCGTTCCTTCCTCCGCCCCCTGCAGCTGTTCTGCCGCTTCCGTGGTCTTCTTCACGCTGACCGGATCGAGGATAAACGTGTGGCCGTGCTTTAACGCCGAGCGTCCCAGATCATAGGCGCGCCGGTCCTTGTACTCCTGCGTCTTGCCCTCGTTCCAGTTCTGTACCGGCCGATAATAGCCGGTAATGCGGCTGTAAACCTCCGCCCGCTTTCCGCATAAGGGGCAGGTAAAGTGTTCGCCGATGAGATAGCCGTGATCGCTGCAGATCGAGTAGGTCGGCGACAGCGTGTAGTACGGCAGCCGGTAATTCTCCGCGATCGTCCGCACCAGGTTCGCCGCGGATTTCCAGTCGGGAAGCTTCTCGCCGAGGAACGCGTGGAACACGGTGCCCGACGTATAGAGCGTCTGGATCTCGTCCTGCACGTCGAGCGCGTCGAAGATATCGGCGGTATAGCCGACCGGCAGGTGCGAGCTGTTGGTATAATAGGGCGTGCCGTCCGGCTCGCCGGCTGTGATGATATCGGGATAGCGCTTTTTGTCGTGCTTGGCCAGCCGGTAGGCCGTGGACTCCGCCGGCGTCGCCTCCAGATTGTAGAGATCGCCGTACATCTCCTGATAATCGGAGAGCCGCTCCCGCATGTGGTTTAACACTTCTTTCGTAAACTGCTGCGTCCGCGGATCGGTCATATCCGCGCGCAGCCAGCGGGCGTTGAGCCCCGCCTCGTTCATTCCCACCAGGCCGATGGTGGAGAAATGATTCTCAAACGTCCCCAGATAGCGCTTCGTATAGGGATAGAGGCCGTTGTCCAGAAGCCTGGTAATGACCTCCCGCTTCGTCTTTAAGGAGCGCGCCGCCACATCCATCATATGATCCAGGCGGCGGTAAAATTCCGCCTCGTCCACGGACAGATAGGCAATCCGCGGCATATTGATGGTTACCACGCCCACGGAACCGGTGCTCTCGCCGGAGCCGAAATAGCCGCCCGTCTTCTTGCGCAGCTCGCGCAGATCCAGGCGCAGGCGGCAGCACATGCTGCGCACGTCGCTGGGCTGCATATCGCTGTTGATATAGTTGGAAAAATACGGCGTCCCGTACTTGGACGTCATCTCGAACAGGAGCCGGTTGTTCTCCGTATCAGACCAGTCAAAATCCTTCGTGATCGAGTACGTGGGGATCGGATACTGGAATCCGCGCCCGTTGGCGTCGCCCTCCACCATCGTCTCAATGAAGGCCTTGTTGATCATGTCCATCTCTTTTTTGCAGTCTTTGTACTTGAAGTCCATCTCCTTCCCGCCCACGATGGCGTTCAGCTCCGCCATGTCGTCGGGAACCGTCCAGTCCAGCGTGATATTGGAAAACGGCGCCTGCGTCCCCCAGCGGCTGGGCGTGTTCACGCCGTAGATAAAGGACTCGATGCACTTCTTGACCGCGTCGTAGGAGAGATTGTCCGCCTTCACAAACGGCGCCAGATAGGTGTCAAAAGAGGAAAAGGCCTGCGCACCGGCCCACTCGTTCTGCATGATGCCCAGGAAGTTGACCATCTGGTTGCAGAGCACCGACAGATGCTTGGCCGGGGAGGACGTAATCTTGCCCGTGATCCCGCCCAGCCCCTCCATGAGGAGCTGCTTTAACGACCATCCGGCGCAGTAGCCGGTCAGCATGGAAAGGTCGTGCAGATGCAGATCCGCGTTGCGGTGGGCGTCCGCCACCTCCTGATCGTAGATCTCCGACAGCCAGTAATTCGCCGTCACGGCGCCGGAATTGCTGAGGATCAGGCCGCCGACCGAGTAAGTTACCGTGGAATTCTCCTTGACGCGCCAGTCCTCCACCTTCACATAGCTGTTGACCACGTCCTTGTAATCGAGGATCGTGGCCCGCATGTTGCGGATCTTCTCGCGCTGCTTGCGGTAGAGGATATAGGCCTTGGCCACCTCCGTATATCCCGTCTGCTCCAGCACGTGCTCCACGCTGTCCTGGATCTGCTCCACCCCGATCTTTCCCCCGGAAAGCTTCGGCTGGAAATCCGCCGTCACGCGCAGAGACAGAAGCTCCAGAATCTCCTGGCTGTAATCATTCTTCGTCGCCTTAAACGCCTTCTTGATGGCGTTGGTTATCTTGCTCAGATTAAACTCCGCGATCTCGCCGTCGCGCTTTACTACCTGTATCATCGCTTCCCCTCCCTTACTTGCCAAAACAGGAACTGAAATCCATTATAGCAGAAGACAGAAAAAAACACAATATCTGGATCCTGCTTTTTACGGTAATCCAGATATTGTGTTCCCGGCTTTCTGCGGCAGACCGCGCCGCGCCCTTTTTCCGGCGATAAAACCTGCCTGTCAGAACCTAGCGCTCCGGCAGCGGGCGGATCAGGCTCTCGTAGATCTCGGCCGGCACATAGGCGGTAACGAAAATCCCGTCCTCCCGGTATTCCTCGCCAAGCAGCTCTCCCTCCCTGCGGATCTGCTGGATGCGGCCCGCCTCCCGGTAGGGAAACAACCGTTCCAGGTAAATCCGCCGGCTCCTCAGGATCGCCGACAGGATCTCCTCCAGCTTCCCGATCCCCTCCCCGGTCAGGGCCGAGATGCGGACCTGAAAATCCGACTGCGGGTCGCGCAGGATGGCGGGCGCGCCGGGACAGTCTGTCTTGTTAAATACCGTTACCACCGTCTTGTCCCCGATCTCCAGGCGGCGCAGCGTCTCGTATACGATGTGCATCTGCGCGTCCATCTGCGGGCTGGAGCAGTCCACCACATGGAGAATCACGTCGCTGTAGCGCGCCTCCTCCAGCGTGCTGCGGAAGGCCTCGATCAGATGGTGGGGCAGCTTGCGGATAAATCCGACCGTGTCGGTTACCAGAAGCTCCTGCCCGTCGAAAAGCCGGAGGACTCTCGTGGTGGGATCCAGCGTGGCAAACAGCTTGTCCTCCGCCAGGATCCCGGCTCCCGTCAGCCGGTTTAAGAGCGTCGACTTGCCCGCGTTGGTGTAACCGACGATGGCCGCCGACAGCATGGAGCGCCGTTCTCTCTGCCGGCGCGTGACCTCCCGGTGCCGCTTCACGTCCTCCAGCTCCGCCTTCAGCTGGCCGATGCGCTCGTGAATCAGCCGGCGGTCCGCCTCCAGCTTCTTCTCGCCCGGCCCCCTGGTCCCGATGCCGCCTCCCAGGCGGGAGAGCGAGCTCCTTAAGCCCACCAGGCGGGCGGCCCGGTACTTTAACTGCGCCAGCTCGACCTGGATCTTTCCCTCGCTGGTCGTCGCATGGGCGGCGAAAATATCCAGGATGACCATCGTCCGGTCCATGACCTTGATCTCCAGCGCCTCCTCCAGGTTGCGCAGCTGCGCGGGCGACAGCTCGTCGTCGCACACAACGCCGGTCGCGTTAAGCGCCCGGATCAACTCTTTTAACTCCTCAATCTTCCCCTTCCCCAGATAGGTGCCCGGATGAATGCTCTCCCGGTTCTGGCAGAGGCGTCCCGCCGTCTCTGCCCCGGCCGTCCTGACCAGCTCCGCCAGCTCGTCCAGCGATTCCTCCGTGTCGTCCCCGTCCGCCGTGCTGACGGCCACGAGGATTACCCGCTCCCTGAGTTCCTCCAGATCAATCAGTTGTGCCATGCCATTCCTCCGTTACCGGCTCTCCAGAAACGCGATCTCCTTTTCCAGCTCCGGGGTCATCCCCCCGTCGGCCGCGCACGCGCGAAGCAGGGAGAGCGCGCGCGCAAAATCTCCCTGCTGCTCGCAGATCGCCGCCATATTCTGCGTAAGCTGCCGCGCCTCATCTGCGTCCGCCAGGGCGATTCCCTCTTCCAGCGCGCTGAGGGCTTCCTCATACGCCCCCGCGGCCGCCAGGCTGATCCCCAGCTGATTGTAAATCTCCGCTCCGGCAGATCCCTCCTCCAGCGCCTGCCGGCAGAAATCTACGGCCGTCTGCGGCTCGCCGGCCTCCCGGGCCGCCGCGCAGATTGCCGACAGCGCCAGCTCAGAGCCGGCGGCCTGCTCTTCCGAAACGCCCGCTCCGCTCCCGCTCTCCCGGGCCAGCGCGTAATCGGCAAGCGCCGTCTCAAGCTCCCCGGCCAGCGCCTCCGAAGCCGCCTTGTGATAGAGATACTCCGGCCGGTTCTGATCCACCTCGGCCAGAATCCCGAACGTGTGGGCGGCCGCCGCGTAATCGCCGGTCTCGTACTCCGCCTGCGCGCGGTACTTTAAAACGTCGAGTTCAAACTCGCCGACCACCCCGTCCGCCTCGGCAAGCGCCGTCTCAAACGATGCAATCGCCGCGGACGCGTCGCCGTTTTCCAGCTCGCCAATCCCCGCCAGCCGGGCGTCGAGCGCCTCCTTCGACTCCCCGCAGCCGGCCAGCAGAAAACAGGCCGCCGCGGCCAGCACCCATCCTTTTTTTCGCATCCGTCTCTTCCTTTCGCCCGGACCCTTACCGCTTTCGCTCAGGCCCTTCCCGTGCTCCCGTACCCGCCGCGGTCCTCATGCCCCAGCGTCTCTGCCTCCTCAAATACGATCGGCGGCTGATGCTCCATGATGCGGAACTGGCAGATCCGGTCGTTCACATGGATGACCGTATCCCGCAGCGCATACGCGGGGAAAAACCACTGATCGTGATCGCCGCAGTACGTCTCGTCGATGATCCCCATGTGATTCGTCTGGATGATCCCGAACTGCTTGAATGTGCTGCTCCTCGGCACGATATGCGCCTCGTAGCCGCGCGGCAGCTCCATCGCTATCCCCAGCGGAATCAGGCCGTACTCTCCCTGTTTCAGCGACACCTCTTTTGCCGCCCGCAGATCGATCCAGTCGGATTTCCCGTCGATGTACGTCAGGCGGTCGATCTGATCCGACAGATATTTAATCCGGATATTCATTCCCGTTTCCTTCCTCTCTCCGTATTCCGAATCCCGCGGTTTCGCAGGATGTGTTCAGTATAGCAAACAGAGACTTTCTTGTAAAGACGCGCCCTCCTGCCGCGGCGCGTTTCGATCTGAAAAAAGAGCGCCCCGGGCCGTCGGCCCGGAGCGCCCTCTCAGGGGGGGATTACCTCTGGTTACAGAATGTTGATAAAAATCGTCAGAATAGTGGAGTTGAAGAAGTCGATAAACAGACTTCCCACCAGCGGGACGATGAAGAACGCGCGCGGCGCGGGGCCGTAGCGCTCGGTCAGAGCCCGCATGTTCGCCATGGCGTTCGGCGTGGCGCCCATTCCGAATCCGCAGAACGCCGCCGTCATGGCCGCCGCCTCGTAATCGCGGCCCATGATATTGAATACCACAAAGTTGGCATACAGGAACATGATAACCGTCTGAAGCAGCAGAATCACGATCATCGGCAGCGCCAGATCCGCCAGCTGCCACAGCTTCAGGCTCATCATGGCCATCGCCAGGAACACATTCAGGGACAGGCCGCCCAGAGAGTCAATCTCTTCCATCGGAAGCTCTTTGTTCTGGACATCCCAGATATTACGGATGGCCGCCGCCACCAGCATGGCGCCGATGTAGGTCGGGAACGTAAGGCGGATGCTCTTGAAGAACATGAATACAAACGTACCGAGGCCGATCGCGATCAGCAGGAACATCATGGCGTTGGTAAACTTCTGTCCGTCGATGGGAGAAGCTACCTCCGACGCCGCGTTGCCCTCTTCCGCCGCCGTGGGCTTTAACTGTCTCTTTTCCACGCGGGCGCGGGCGATGGGGCCGCCCATCATACTTCCGGCTACCAGGCCGTACGTTGCGGAAGCCAGGGCTACCGTCGTCGCTCCGACGACCGCCCAGTCATTCTCCAGCATCGGGCCGAAGGAACCGCTCGTTCCATGGCCGCCGACCAGCGGGATGGAACCCATGCACAGGCCCAGAAGCGGATCCAGGCCGAACGCCGCCGCCAGGCCGCTGCCGGCGATATCCTGGATAATAACCATCACAATGGCAACCGCCAGGAAAATAAATACCTGAAGGCCGCCCTTTTTCAGCAGGCGGAAGCAGGCCGTAAAACCGACGCTGCAGAAGAAAATCGTCATAAATACATCCTGGAGCGTCGAATCAAAGGTCAGCTCCAGCACGCCCGTGGCGTAAAGGACCAGATGAAGCAGAGCGAACACAATTCCGCCCGCCACCGGCGCGGGAATACAGTACCGGTTCAGGAAACTCAGCTTATTGACCATAAGCCGGCCCAGGCAATAGACCAGCGCCCCCAGAGCCGCTGCCTGGTACATGTTAAGTTCAAGCGTTAACATACTCATTCCTCCTTCATTTCGCAGTTGTTAAATCCCCTTAACACATGTTAATATTTTTTAACACAGGTTACAGAAAAGTACAAAAAAATACAGAAATCCGTCCAGAAAAATGAAAAACCGTCATTTCGGGCATTTTCTGCAACTTATTTCTGTATTATCTTACACTTATTGATTATTCCTGATGGGATATATCGTTCTCCGGCGCGGCGTCCGCTTCCTTGCCGCTCTCCATCTTCAGTTCTTCCTCCGCCTCCGTCCGGAACGCGTCCACCTGTTTCGGGTCGGGCTCCGGCAGATCCTTTACGGAGGCGACGCCGAACCGGCGCAGAAATTCCTCGGTCGTCGCAAAGAGGGCCGGCCGGCCCGGCGCGTTCAGGCGGCCCGCCTCGTAGACCAGATTGTACTCGATCAGGCGGTTGACCGCATGATCGGATTTCACGCCGCGGATCTTCTCGATCTCCAGCTTGGTCACGGGCTGCCGGTAGGCGATGATGGAGAGCGTCTCCAGCATGACCTCCGTCAGCACCTGCTTCTTCGGCGCCGACGCCACGCGGATCAGCGCCTCATAATACCCGGCCCGCGTGCACATCTGCCAGCTGTCCTCCAGCTTCACGATCTGAACCCCGTGGTTCTCCTCTTCATAGCGCTTCTGCAGGCGCAGGACGGCCTCGAGGGCCGTGTCTTTATCCCGCGAGAGGGCCGCCGCCAGCTGGCGCAGCTCCACCGCCTTTCCCATGGTAAAAAGGACGGCCTCCACGATCGCCTCTTCTTCCGAAAACACCATCTTTTCCTGTTCCATTCCGAATCTACCCGCTTTCTCCTCTGATTACTCTGCTTCCCCGGGGTAATCCGCCGTCTCAAAATCTTCCATTCCCCCGTAATCCGGCTCCTGCGCGCCGTTTTCCGGCTCTCTTGCCTCGAGGGAAATCTCGTCGAACAGATGCTCCTGAAACAGCACCAGCCGCCCGGTCTTCATCAGCTCCAAAACCGCCAGGAACGTGACCACCACATCCAGCCGGTCCGGCTCCCGCTCCAGGATCTCGCGGAACGTAAAGCGGCGGTGCGCCCGCGAAAATTCCAGGATGGATCCCACCTTCTGCTCCAGGCTGACCGGTTCCCTGCGGATGGTCTTAAACCGGCTGCGGACGGGATCAATCTTATCCTCCGTCCGCTTCATGACGGATTCAAAAATCTGCTGCAGCCGGGCCAGCGTCAGCCCGTCCAGCAGCTGATCCAGATCGACCGGCGGCTCATAGCGCGCGACCTCCGGGGGCACCGTCGGCGGCTTGAACAGCTGGCGCTCCGCCTCCTGCTCGCGCCCGAAAAGCTGCGCCGCCATGAATTTATACATCTTATATTCCAGAAGGCGGCGGACCAGATCCGCTCTCGGATCCTCCTCTTCCTCCTCTTCTTCCTCCGACGGCGGCAGAAGCATCCGCGCCTTGATGTCCAGAAGCGTGGCGGCCATGACCAGAAAATCGCTGACCACGTCCAGATCCTCTTTCTCCATATGATTCACGAAATCCAGATACTGCTCCGTGATCAGCGCGATGGGGATGTCGTAGATGCTGACCCGGTTTTTCTCAATCAGATGCAGCAGCAGATCCAGCGGCCCCTCGAAATGATCAAGCTTATAGAGAATCTCCGTCATCCGTCCCGCTCCTTTCTTCCCTCCAGCGTAATCCAGGTAAGCTGCGGGCGGTTATTGAGCCGGATATTGATGGAGTGCGTCCCCAGGCCCCGGCTGACGGCCATGACCTTTCCCTCCCGCTCAAAGCGGCCCGCGCACCAGGGAAGGAAAAACTGATACTGGGGCGTCATCACGCCGCCCAGAAACGGCAGCCGGATCGTCCCTCCGTGGAAGTGGCCGCAGAGCGTCAGATCCGCGCCCCAGGCCGCACATTCCCGGAAAAAGAGCGGGGAGTGAAACAGCAGGATCTGAAACTTCCCGGACGCCGGCCCCAGCCGCCTCCCGATCTCCCCCGCCGGAAGGCGGGGAATGGAAAAACGGTGGCGGTAATACGTCTCGTCCAGGTTGCAGCCGCTGATGCGCACAAAGCGGTCCAGATCGCAGCTCTCATCCGACAGGTAATGCACGCCGGCTTCCCTTAAAAATGTTATCAGCCGATCGTAGGCGTCCCCGTAGACATCGCGCTCGCGGTTCATCCGTTCCTCGTGATTCCCGTTGCCGTAATAAACCGGCCAGCGGGACGCAAGACTCTTTACCAGCTCCTCTGTGACCGTCAGATCCGCCCGTCCCTTCGCCACCATCATATCGCCGCCGATCAGCACCGCGTCCGGCGCGATCCTTCCGATCGCAGCGAGAAGCTTCTCATTTCCGCGCCCGAAGCGGTTATCGTGCAGATCCGTGAGAAAAACAAACTGCTTCCGGTAGCCGTCCGGAAGCTTCGGGGAGGCGACGGATACCCGCTCCGTCACAAAATGGCTCCGCTCGTACCGGGAACGCGCCAGCAGCCCGGCCGCGGCGGCTGATATAACAATCCCGGCAAATCCGGCCTCTGTCATGGCACTCTCTCCTTTCCCGGCTCCTGCGGGCCGATGCTGCTATCATACATGGAAACCGCGGGAGCGTCAAGTCCGCAGGGCGACAGAACGCCGTCATTCATTGCCACTTATGGATAATATGCAATCAAAACGGTTCCGTATTTAATAATAGAAGGAGGTGGAAGACTCTTGATTACCTATGATAAGCTGTGGGAGACCATGAAGAAAAAGGAAATGACCCAGTACCGCCTGATCAAGTATTACGGGATCAGCGCCGGCCAGATTGGGCGTCTGAAAAAGAATATGTACGTCTCGACCCACACCATCGAAACGCTCTGCGACATCCTGGACTGCCGGGTTGAGGACATCGTCGAATACCGGCGGGACGAGCCCCTCTCCTGAACGTTCTCTGCCATTTCGGCGCCATTTCTGCCGGTTTCCGGATCATTGCCATTTTCCTTCCCGCATGATATGATTTCTGAAGGAACCCTTTTATTTTCTGCAAGCTGCCGCCGCGGGGACCTGCGCCCTGCCGTTCCCGCCGGCGCACGGGAGACTGCAATGCTCTGGTTTATCATAAAATGCAAACGGATTTACGACGATTTCGTGAAAGACGAGATAACCGTCTACGCCGCTCAGGCTTCTTTTTTTACGGTGCTCTCCTTTTTCCCGTTTCTCATGGTTCTGCTGACGCTGATCCAGCTGATCCCGGCCGTCAGCCAGGAGGATCTGCTGGCCGCGCTGCGCGTCCTGGTGCCTTCCCGCGTCTTTCCGCTGGTAGAAAGCGTTATTTTTGATCTGTATACCAGCGCGCCGGCGGCGCTCTTATCCGTCAGCACCATCGCGACCATCTGGTCGGCCGCGCGCGGCATGCTGGGGATCGAGCGGGGCTTAAACCGCATCGTGGGCTGCCGCAGACGCCGCGGCTACCTGGTAAGCCGGCTCGTCAATTCCGGCTACACCGCCGTCTTTCTTCTCGTCTGCCTTCTCACCCTGATCCTGATGGTATTCGGCTCCTCGCTGCAGTCCCTCCTGCTGCGCTGGCTTCCTTTCCTGCGCTGGATGCAGCCCTACCTGACGTTTTTGCGCCCTCTTACCGCCCTGGCCGTCCTGATTCTCTTTTTCACGGCGCTCTATACGTACCTGCCTTTCCGGCCCATGCGCCTGAGAGCGCAGCTGCCCGGCGCCGTCTTTTCCACGCTGGGCTGGCTTCTGCTCTCCTGGGGATTTTCCTTCTACTTCAGTCTCTTTGGCCGTCTCTCCTACATGTACGGGAGCCTGACCGCCGTCGTGCTCTTCATGCTCTGGATCTACCTGTGCGTCTGCATCCTCTTTCTCGGCGCCGAGATCAACCGCCACTGGAGACGGCCCTGAGCAAGCATTCTTTTACCGCGTTCAGATAGCCGCCGGCATAGATGCTGACCGACGCGACGGCGTCCGTCGCGTAGCCGTCCGCATTTAACAGCCCTTCCGCCGACTGGTGCTCCAGCGTGTAGCCGGCCAGCGCATCCGCCTGCTCTGCCCAGAGCGGGCCGTCCTCCCGCATGACATACTGCCCGTTTTCAGAAAGCTCTCTCTTTCCGGCCTGTGTTTCCACGTTAACCGCGTCCCAGACCAGCGAGGTCAGCCTGTGATCCTTTACCGTCAGCTCCACGTAATCGTGATAGCCGTTTTCGTCTCCTTCCTCCTGCAGATACGTGTAAAATCCGTCCGGTACCCTCAAAAGCAGTTCCTCAATCGTGGGCAGGCTGTCCCCGGACGCGGCCTCCCGTTCCTCTTTAATCTGCTGCGCCAGAGCGTTTTCGCCATCCGCCGCCATCAGGATACAGTCCGCCGCAGCCGCACGCACGGCATCTCCCGTCGCCGTCGCGCCGGAAACGCCCTCCACGTAGCAGGTCTGCTGCCGGCGGATCTGCTGCTGCAGAACCGGGAGCGCCGCACCCCCGATCTCCGGCGTCTCATCCGGCCCCGAAGCCGACACGCTCTCGATCCCGTACTCCGAAAACTCCATCGCCACCGTTACCTCGCCGCCGTATCCGCGCGCTGCGCTCTCATACGTCCCCGCGCGGTAGATCGGCGTGTCTGAATACGGGATGGAACGGCGCTCCAGCCAGTCGTGAAGCGGCTCTGCCGACGCCACCAGGACACCCGACAGGACAAGCAGGATCCCTGCGCCCGCCGCCGCTGATTTCATCCGGTTTTTTTCCTTCACTGTCAACACCCTTTCTCTGTCTTTTTTCTGTCCGGGCGCTCCGGATCCGCGGCCGCCCGGATCCGCAGTCCGGGCGCGCCCGCCAGAGCGCTCCGCTCTCCAGTATACAAAATGGCGCGCCCTGGATCAAGGGGGGAACAAAAAAGAGCCGAAAGGACGAAAAAAAGCCGAACGGATCCGCAGGACAGAAAACTAAGAAGGCCGGTACCTGCGGTACACAAAGAAAGACAGAAGCACGGTCAGCGTGTCTGCCGTGACCTGCGACCAGACGATCCCGTACATGCCGATCAGATGGTTGAGAAGAAACAGCATGGGGATGTTAAACACAAGCCAGCGCGTCACGCCCAGAAACAGCGCCTTTTCGCCCCGCCCGAACGCCTGAAACAGGTATACGGTAAAGAAGCTCAGGAACATGAGCGGCGTCGCCAGGACCCGGACGCGCAGGAACTGGACGGCCAGCCCGACCGTCTGCGGCTCATCAATGAAAAAGCGGATCAGGAAGCCGGCGAACAGCTCGTACATGAGAATGCTCGCGCCCGCCACGAAAAGCCCCAGCCGCAGGGCCAGGCGCACCGTATCGTGCATCCGCCGGTAATTGCCGGAGGCATAATTGTAGGCGACCAGCGGCAGCATCCCCTGGCAGATGCCAATCCCCACGTTTAGCGGCAGCCGCTCGACCTTTAAGACAATGCCGATGGCGGCCAGCGCCAGATCGTGATAGGAGACCATCAGCCGGTCGATGATCACGTAGTCAAAATCAAACAGCAGCGTACTCACGGCCGAGGGAATGCCGACGGCAAACACGGCGATCACGCTCTCCCTGGACGGCCGGCAGGCGGCGGGATTTAGCGTAATCACGGTCCTTCCCTTAAGCCGGATGAGCACGGCGAAGAAATAGGCGCAGGCGATGCAGTTGGACAGGCAAGTGGCAATCCCCGCCCCCAGCACCTCCATGCCGTCCGGCAGAAGGACAAACATGAACAGCGGATCCAGGGCGATGTTGAGGATGCCGCCCATGGTAATGCCAAAGCCCGCCTCCCGCGAACAGCCCGTGCCGCGCAGCAGATTGGCCGTCACGTTGGAAAGGACGGTCGGAATCGCCCCCAGGACAATCACACAGGACGCATACTGCTTCGCGTAGCGAAACGTGTTCTCCCCCGCGCCCAGAAGCTCCAGCACCGGCTCCATGAACACGCCGATCCCCAGAGAAAAAAGCCCCGCCACCAGGATGGACAGATAGAGGGAAAAGGCCGCGGCCCGCCTCGCCTCCTCCTCCCGGCCCTTTCCCAGAAGGCGCGCGACGAGCGAACCGCCGCCGATGCCCGCCAGGCCGGCCAGGCACAGCGTGATGTTAAACACCGGCAGGATCAGCGAGGTGCCGGCCACCATATAGGGATTGCCCGTCCGCCCCACGTAAAAGGTGTCCGCCATATTATAGATCAGGACGATAATCTGGCTGAAAATCGTCGGCACCACCATGGTCCGCAGCGCCGCCGCCACCGGCATCTCCTCAAAAATCCTCTTATTCGTCCCTGCTTCTTCCTTCCGGCCTGCCGCCGCTTCCTTCTCCTTTTGGCCTGCCGCCGCTTCTTTCTCCTTTTGGTCTGCCGCCGCTTCCTTCTGTCTCATCCTTCGCGCCCCGCTTCCCGTTTTCTCTGCCGTTTTTTATTTCCCTGATCATAGCAGGATAAAAATGGAAATGCAAGCCGTGTTTTTTAGCGCCGCCAGTCCAGGCCCCGAAGCGCCGCCAGAATCTCGTGCGCCAGAAGCGGCGCCGCGGAGAGTACAAGCAAAACGCCCCATTCGCCCGGCCCTAGAAGCGCCGTCTTAAATACGGCGCAGACCGCCGGGATACACGTGACCGCCGCCTGCAGGGCCAGTCCCCCGAAAAACGCGCCCGCCATCAGGCGGTTTGAAAAAAGCCCCGCCGCAAACACCGAAGTCCCGGGGCTGCGCATGCCGACCGCGTGAAAGAGCTCGGAGATCCCCAACACCGTGAACGCATACGTCTGCGCCCTCCGGAGCACCTCCTCTTCCCTTAAAAGCGCCAGAAACGCCGCGCCGCCCGGCTCCAGGCCCCTGACCGCCGCTTCCTGCCAGGGCGCCCACAGAAACGCCGTGAGGCTTACCGCCGCGATCAGCGCCCCGTAAAACAGCGTACAGAACCAGCCGCCTCCCGCAAACAGCGTTTCCCGCGGTTTTCTCGGCGGCCGCCGCATCAGCCGTTCCCCGTCGTTGGAGTCCACGCCCAGCGCCAGCGCCGGCAGCGAATCTGTGATCAGGTTGACCCACAGGATGTGCGCCGCCTTTAACGGCGAGGGAAACCCTGCGGCGACGGCCGCAAACATAGTCAGGATTTCCCCCAGATTGGAGGACAGGAGGAAAATCACGGATTTGCGGATATTTTCATAGATCCCCCGCCCCTCCTCGATCGCCTTCTCGATGGTCGCGAAATTATCGTCCGTCAGGATCAGATCCGCGGCCTGCCTGGCCACGTCCGTCCCCGATTTTCCCATCGCGATTCCGATGTCGGCGATCTTCAGAGACGGCGCGTCGTTAACCCCGTCCCCCGTCATGGCCGTGATGTGCCCGGACGCCTTCAGGGCCCTCACAATCCGCACCTTATGCTCCGGCGAGACGCGGGCAAATACCGAGATGCCGGGCAGGCGGCGCTTAAGCTCTGCATCGTCCATCTGATCTAACTGCGCCCCGGAAAGGCACTGCGACTCCTCTTTCGCGATCCCCAGCTTGCGGGCGACGGCCAGCGCCGTGCCGGCATAATCCCCGGTAATCATGATCGTGCGCACAGACGCGCGGCGAAACGCCTCCACGGCCTGCCCGGCCTCTTTTCGCGGCGGATCCATCATCCCCGCCAGGCCGAGAAACGTCATCTCCTTCTCCGGCGTCTTTTTGCCGTCCCGCGCCATCGCCGCGGCCAGCACGCGCAGGCCGCGGCCGGAAAGCTCCCGGACCGCCCCTGCAATCCGCTCTCTCCTGGCCGGATCCAGCAAAACCTCCTCCCCGTGCTCCAGCACGCGGCTGCAGCGCGCCAGGACGACGTCCGGCGCGCCTTTGGTATAGGCCAGATCGCGCCGCCCCTCCCGGCAGAAGACCGTCATCATCTTGCGCGAGGAATCAAAGGGAAGCTCTCCCGTGCGCGCCTTCCGTCTCTGCAGCGCCTCCACGTCCTCCCCGCAGGCCTGCGCGAAACGCAGCAGAGCCGCCTCCGTCGCCTCTCCGCCCGCCTGCGTCGCGTTATTGCAGAGGGCGAACGCTTCCACCAGGCGGCGGCCGTCCTCCGTATCCCGGAGCGCATTCATTTCACGGCCGGAAAAAAGCGCGCCGCCCGCCAGACAGTCCGTGACCGTCATCTCATTGCGGGTCAGCGTCCCCGTCTTGTCCGAGCAGACGACCGTGACCGAACCCAGCGTCTCCACCGACGGCAGGCGGCGCACGATCGTCCCCGCGCGGACCATGCGCGTCACGCTCAGCGCCAGCACAATCGTGACTACGGCCGGCAGTCCCTCCGGCACAGCGGCCACGGCCAGGGAAATCGCCGTGATCAGCATTTCCATCACGTCCCGCCGCTGCGCGATCGCCAGGAGAAACAGAAGCGCGCAGAGGCCGACAGCCGCCAGGCTCAGGATTTTTCCCAGCTCGCCCAGCCGCCTCTGCAGCGGCGTCTCCTCCTCCGGCGCCTCGCCGATCATCGCCGCGATACGCCCGATCTCCGTGTTCATCCCCGTCGCCGTCACAATCCCGCGCCCGCGGCCGGCCGTCACATAGGACGTCATAAAGGCCATGTTTTTGCGCTCGCCCAGGGGAAGCGCTTCCCTTCCGAGAAAGCGGCTGTTTTTCCTGACCGGCTCCGACTCTCCCGTCAGCGCGGCCTCCTCCGCCTTTAACTCCACCGTCTCAATCAGGCGCAGATCGGCCGGTACCTGACAGCCGGCCTCCAGAAGAACCAGATCGCCCGGCACCAGGCCGCGCGCGTCGATCTTCTGTTCTCTCCCGTCGCGGATGACAAACGCCTCCAGCCGCGTCAGTTTTTTCAGAGATTCGAGGGCTTTCTGCGCCTTTCCCTCCTGAACAATCCCGACCGCCGCGTTCATCGCCACAACCGCCAGGATAATCGCCGCGTCGGCGTACTCGCCGAGCATCAGCGAGATCGCCGCCGCCGCAAAAAGGACAAAAATCAGCGAATCGCACAGCTGCGCGGCCAGCCGCTGCCCGATCGTCTGCCGTCTCGGCCCGCGCAGGACGTTCTCCCCATAGTGAATGAGCCGCTCCTTTACCTCCTCCCCGTCAAGTCCTCTCCGGCTGTCGGCGCCAAGCTCCCGGCAGACCTCCTCCTCTGTCCTGTTTTCATACATACGTCCACTCTCCCCTCTCTTCCGGCCGTCCGGCCTTTGCGCCGGAATCTCGCATCCGAAAACCGCCCCGCCTGTCTCACAGGGGCTGTCCCGCATACCTGATCCTATGCCTGCCAAAAGGGCGGATAGAACAAAAAAAGCCGCCGTCAAGGAGATTTCCCATCTCCTTGCGGCAGCCCGCGCACGCCTCTTCTCAGCGTCTTTTTTCTTTTTCGCGAAAACATTTCAGAACGATCGAGGCGGAGTACTGATACGCATAAATGCAGTTTTTCATCAGCTCCTTTTCCTCCGGCGTCTTGCAGACGCTTAAGATCATCTCTTCCTCTTCTCTCTGAAGATACGCCTCCCCGTTCCCGTCCTTTTCCTTTACCGGCTTGTAGATCCGGTATTTCCGGTAATAGGGAGGACAGGGAAACATCTTGTTTTTAACCGGCTCCGGAACAATCCGCAGTTTATACTGATCCGACATCCTGGCCAGGATATTATGTACCTTTTCGCAGTTCTCCCTCGTATTATTTTCCCTGCCAGGCATGCATACCAAATAATCCATATGTATTCTCCTTCCCGCCGGTTCTTTCGCGTCAGCCCGTAAACAGCTGTACCCAGTAGGTCCTTCCGGCGGCGTCCTGATAAAATCCGACCCCGATGGAGCTGAAGCTCTCGTTTAAAATATTGGCCCGGTGGCCGGCGCTCTCCATCCAGCCCCGCATGACCTCCCCGGGGCTTTTCTGCCCCCAGGCAATATTCTCGCCCGCCGTCCGGTAGACGGTGCCTGCCTCCTGCAGCGCCGTGGAAAAATTCCTCCCATCCGGGCGGCTGTGGGAAAAGGACTGTGCGATCTCTGCCGCGCGGACCGCGGCCGCCTCCTGCACCCGCCCGTCCGCCGCAAGCGGCGGCAGTCCCGCTCTCTGGCGCTCCCCGTTGACCAGCGCGATTACCTCTGTAAGCTGCGCGTCCGTCTCCGGACGCTCCGGCTCTTCTTCCTCCGGCTCCTCCGGGCTCTCTTCCTCCGGCTTCTCTTCGTCCGGCTTTTCCGGGTTCTCTTCCTCCGGCTCCTCCGGGCTCTCTCCCGGTCCGTCCGGCCACACGGGCCCCGGCGCCGTCCCGCCCGGCAGGCAGGCATCCGGCTGCCACAGCCACTGGAAAGAAATCTCCGGCAGAATCCCGTCCGGGCACGCCAGATCCATGAAACGCCCGCCCGTCCAGACAGACGTCTCCCCGTAAACAACCGGCCCGGGGCCGAAAACCGCCCCGTACGCCGTCTCCGGCACGCCTCCTGCAAGCAGCAGGACCGCTCCCGCGGCCAGGCCGCAGATCTTTCTTTTTTTCATTCGTTCTCCTCCCGTTTCTCTGATGGTCGCGCAACAGAACGCGATGTAACCGGTTTTTCCCGAATGTTACATAAATATTACATTTCTGTTACGCTGCCATCATACCATACAATCCATGGCAATTCATTAGGGGAGAACTGGAGCGCGGACCGTCTTCTGCCAATAATTCCAGCTTTCACCAGCCCGCCAAACCCCCTGCATACAGAAGGGGATGCTGCAAAATTCCGTTCCCCGGATCTTTTTTTGCAGCACCCCATGATGATTCTCTCTGTTATGACGACTGCGCCGCGCTTTCCTTGCGGATGACGTCGTGCGCGCCGCCCTCCACGATACTGGTGGACGAGACGAGCGTGATCTTCGCCTTCTCCTGCAGCTCCTTGATCGTCAGAGCGCCGCAGTTGCACATCGTGGAGCGCACCTTGCTCAGCGTCTGATCGACATTTTCCTTGAGCGGGCCGGCATAGGGCACATACGAATCCACGCCTTCCTCGAAGGACAGCTTCTTATCTCCGCCCAGATCGTAGCGCTGCCAGTTTCTGGCCCGGTTGGAACCTTCGCCCCAGTACTCCTTCACGTACGTGCCGTTGACCAGAAGCTTCTGCGTGGGGCTCTCGTCAAAGCGGGCGAAATAGCGGCCCAGCATCACGAAATCCGCGCCCATGGCCAGGGCCAGCGTAATATGATGGTCATAGACAATCCCGCCGTCCGAGCAGATCGGGATGTAGATACCAGTCTCTTTGAAGTACTCGTCTCTGGCCTGGCATACCTCGATCAGGGCCGTGGCCTGTCCGCGGCCGATTCCCTTCGTCTCGCGGGTAATGCAGATGGAGCCGCCGCCGATGCCGACCTTGATGAAATCAGCGCCGCACTCCGCCAGGAAACGGAAGCCGTCCCGATCCACGACGTTGCCCGCGCCGACCTTCACGCGGTCGCCGTAGGTTTTGCGGATATATTCCAGCGTAAGCTTCTGCCACTCGGAATAGCCCTCGGAGGAATCGATGCACAGCACGTCCGCGCCGGCCGCCAGAAGCGCCGGAACGCGCTCTTCATAGTCTCTGGTATTGATTCCCGCGCCTACGATATAGCGCTTGTTCTCGTCCAGCATCTCGCCCGGGTTCTCCTTGTGCTCCGCGTAATCCTTGCGGAATACAAACGCCGTCAGGCGGCCGTCCTCGCTGATGATCGGCAGCGAATTGATCTTATTCTCCCAGATGATATCGTTCGCCTCGCTTAAGGAAGTGCCGTCCTTCGCCTTGATCAGCTTCTCGAACGGCGTCATGAACTGGGATACGGGCGTGGCCGGATCCATCCGGCTGACCCGGTAATCGCGGCTGGAAACAATGCCCAGAAGCTTTCCGCTTGACGTGCCGTCGTCCGTAACCGCCACCGTAGAGTGGCCGGTCTTCTCCTTCAGGCGCAGGATGTCCTCCAGCGTCGCGTCCGGACGGATATTGGAATCGCTAGGGACGAAGCCGGCCTTGTAGCCCTTCACGCGGGCCACCATCGCCGCTTCCTCCTCCACCGACTGAGAACCATAAATAAAGGAAAGACCACCGCTGCGGGCCAGCGCCACCGCCAGCCGATCGCCGGAAACAGACTGCATGATCGCCGAAACCATGGGGATGGTCAGCTCAATCGCGGGCTTCTCTCCGGCCTTATATCTGACGAGCGGGGTTTTCAGAGAAACATTGGCCGGAATGCAGTCTCTGGATGAATACCCCGGGATTAAAAGATATTCGTTAAAGGTATGGGACGTTTCTGTGACGTATGTTGCCATAATCGTAATCTCTCCTTCGCATTCTTTTATCCCTATATTACACCCCCCGGCCGGTTTTTTTCAAGTAGATTTCATTTTTTTGCCAATCTTCTCTCTTCTTAATAAGAAACGGGCGGCGGATTACCGGACCGGCACATGCGGAAGGCCCGCAAAGCCCTGTTCCAGATCGGCGTCCGTCGGGATGGTATCCGTCATCTGGCCGTCGTTGTATTTTTCGTAGGCGTACATGTCGAAATAGCCCGTTCCGGTCAGGCCGAAGACGATCGTCTTCTCCTCTCCCGTCTCCCGGCAGCGGACCGCCTCGTCTATCGCTACCTTGATCGCGTGGCTGCTCTCCGGAGCCGGCAGGATGCCTTCCACTCTCGCAAACTGCTCAGCCGCAGCAAAGACCTCCGTCTGTTCCACGGCCACCGCCTCCATCAGCCCGTCGTGGTACAGCTGCGAAAGGACGGGGCTCATGCCATGGTAGCGCAGGCCGCCCGCGTGGCTGGCGGAAGGAATGAAGCCGCTGCCCAGCGTATACATCTTCGCCAGCGGGCAGACCATACCGGTGTCGCAGAAATCATAGGCGAATTTTCCTCTGGTAAAGCTGGGGCAGGAAGCCGGCTCTACCGCGATGATGCGGTAATTCTTCTCCCCTCTCAGCTTCTCTCCCATGAACGGGGAAATCAGGCCGCCCAGGTTGGATCCGCCGCCGGCGCAGCCGATGATCAGATCCGGTACGATGCCGTATTTATCCAGCGCCGTCTTCGTCTCCAGGCCGATGACCGTCTGGTGCAGCAGCACCTGATTGAGGACGCTGCCCAGCACGTAGCGGTAGCCCTCCTGATGGGTCGCCGCCTCCACCGCCTCGGAGATCGCGCAGCCGAGGCTTCCGCTCGTTCCCGGATGTTCGGCCAGGATCCGGCGTCCGACTTCGGTCGTCTCCGACGGCGACGGCGTTACCGTCGCGCCGTAGGTGCGCATGACCTCGCGCCGGAACGGCTTCTGCTCATAGGAGCATTTAACCATGTAAACCTGGCAGTCCAGGCCCAGGTACGCGCAGGCCATGGAGAGCGCCGTGCCCCACTGGCCCGCTCCCGTCTCCGTGGTCACGCCCTTTAAGCCCTGCTTCTTCGCATAGTAGGCCTGTGCGATCGCGGAATTGAGCTTATGGCTTCCGCTCGTATTATTGCCCTCAAACTTATAGTAAATCTTCGCCGGCGTATCCAGCTTCTTCTCCAGGCAGTAGGCGCGCACCAGCGGCGAGGGACGGTACATCTTGTAGAAATCCAGAATTTCCTGCGGAATATCGATATACGGCGTCACGTCGTCCAGCTCCTGCCGGATCAGGTCGTCGCAGAATACCGGGCGCAGATCCTCGTAGCCCATCGGCTCAAACGTCGCCGGATTTAACAGCGGGGCCGGCTTGTTCTTCATATCGGCGCGGACATTGTACCACTGCTTCGGCATCTCGTTTTCTTCCAGGTAAATTTTGTAGGGAATCTCTCTGTTTGCGCTCATCTTGGTTCTCCTTTCTCTGCTTCCTGCATGATTCTTCGCGGCCGGGGAGAAAAGCCGGACCATCCGCCGCGCGCTTTGCGGCATCAAAAAAGGCCCTGTCCCCGTACCTTCGTACAGGGACAAGAGCCCGAAAACTCCTGCGGTGCCACCCTTCTTGACAGATCGCTCTGCCCACTCTGCGCATACTTTCATATGCTGAACCTTGCTAACGGAGCTTCCCCCTCCGTCTCGCCTGCCTGCCCTGCGCCGATCCCGGACCCGCGGCCTTCTCTCATCCGCCAATCCCGCATCCGGCGTATGCCTGCGGCTCGCCCTCCGAAGTCCATTCAGCCAGTGCGTCCGTACCGCGCTCCCACCTGCCGCGGCTCTCTGAAACGTCCGTCCTCTGTCCTACTTGCTCTTCCTCAACGGTTTTTCTGGTTTTATTTATATCACAGGCAAAACCATTTGTCAATCCTGTTCTTTTTTATAAATTTTCCGACTTTTTATAGAAAAATCATGGTTCTTTCTGCTTTTCCCGCTTGACATTTTCTTCAAAAACAGATATAATAACTATTATTAATATCTGAAAATTAGAAAAACACACTTCGTTTTCCATAAAATATTTATCATCAAGGAGGGATTTGTATGCGCTATATCTGTTCCATCTGCGGATACGTCTACGACGAGGCTAACGAAAAAACGCCGTTTACCGATCTTCCGGCCTCATGGACCTGCCCGCTGTGCGGCGCTGTCCGGGCCCTGTTTTCCCCGGAAGAAAAACCGGCGCAGACGGCAGCGAACGAAACGCCAAATCAGCCGGACGGCTCCCGCCCGCCCGGGCCGAATCTTTCCCAAACGCCGGACGGCGATCGGAAACAGATCCCGGACAGCGATCGGAAGCAGCTTTCGGACGGCGATCTGAGGCAGCTTTCGGACGGCGTCCTGGCCGCGCTCTGCACGAATCTGGCCCGCGGCTGCGAAAAGCAGTATAAGGAAGAGGAAGCCGCCCTCTTCCGGGAACTCGGAGACTATTTTACCGCCGCAGCCGCACAGAGAGAAGGCGGCGGCCTGGAAGAACTGCTGGCTCTGCTTGAAGCCGACTTAGAGAACGGGTATCCCGCCGTGCGCGGCGCGGCGCAGGAATGCGGCGACCGCGGCACCCTGCGCGTCTGCACCTGGGGAGAAAAGGTTACCCATATCCTGCAGTCCCTGGCGCAGCGCTGCCAGAAGGAAGGCCCCGCATTTCTTGCGGGCACGCAGATCTGGGTCTGCTCCGTATGCGGCTTCGTCTTTGTGGGGGAAGCGCCCCCGGAGCTCTGTCCGGTCTGCAAGGTCCCGGCCTGGAAATTTGATCGCATAGAAGGGAGGACATTCGCATGAAAAAACTGATCGCCGTCCGCAACCTGCGCCTGTGCACCAAGGACTGCCTGTGCCTTTACGTCTGCCCGACCGGCGCGACGGATACCGAAAACAGCATCATTGATACGGAAAAATGCACCGGCTGCCGGGCCTGCGCCGACGCCTGCCCCGGAGGGGCCATTTCCATGGTGCCGGCGGCAGAATACCCGCCGCAGCAGAAAAAAGACGTCCGCGTCCTGTCCCCGTCCTTTGCCCTCGCAGAAAGCAAAGCGGCGCAGGAAGCCCTGGCGGCCCGCCTGGCCGCCCTGGGAGGCGGCAGTGATTTCGGCCGCCTGATGGCCGCCCTCGCCCGCTCCGTGCGCCTGGTCAACGAGGATCTGCTGCGCGAATCCGGCTATATGCTGCCCCAGAGCGGCAACGCGCACGCGCTGCTTAAAAAGCTTGCCGCCGATCCGCCGTCCGCCGCTTTCCCCGTGCAGGCCGCCCGCCGGCTCTTAAAGCTTCTGCCGGACAACGACGAATGCGGTTAAGCGGTTCTACGGGCATTCCGTCCGCTCAGTTCCCCCGGCGGTAGGAGATCAGTTCGTCGAACTGCGATTCCTGCGCCCGGAGCTTCTCCTCATTTCCGACGGCGCAGATATTGCCCTGCGCGAAAATATCCGCAAGAAGCTGCCCCGCTTTTTCCTGGTCCTCCAGAGACGCATTCTTTATATCATGAAGCGTCTCCTGCGCCCGCCCGGTATCGTAGCCCATCAGTTCGGCCTCGACCGCCTGCACGGGCCCGGACAGCACGCCGTTTGAACGCGTATTGCCGCTTGCCAGCGTGTTCAGAATATACCCGTTCAGCTCCTCCTGTGTGAGCTCCATCTGCGCGGCCGCGTCCCCGATCCCCTCAAAGGTGCGGATCGTATTGCCCGCATCCGGATCGCTGTAGGAATACATTATGGCGCTGCCGGTAAACAGATTGCAGGAAATCCCGGCGCTGTACGCCCCGTTCTGGAAGCGAATCGTCGGAATCAGATACCGATCTGAAAGCGCGGTCAGGAAAGGAAGGTAGCGGCCCTTCATCTCTTCCGTTTCATAGAAATTGCCGCATGAAGTCACATACTGGGCCGGGCTCTCCACAATAATCCCCAGACGCCGGACGCCCGGCTCCAGTTCGGCCGCCATCTCTGAGGGCTGTCCCGCGGGAAGCTCTGCCAGGATCTCTTTCGCCTCTTCCTGAAGCGCCGGAAGCGTTTCTTCAGAAGCCGCGCACAGGTAAATCAGGTTCTGCCGCGTCAGCAGTTTGCCGCGGACCGCCTCCAGGCGGGCGGAAAGCTCGTCGATGTACGTTTCGTCCGCCGCCAGCGTTTTGCTGATCTCCTGCAGAAAATCGTAAAATTCCTGGCTGTTAAACAGGTTTTTATATCCGATGTCCGCACTGAGGCCGTTTCTGACCTGATTGCCCGCCAGCGTCAGAAAATCCGCATACCGCGAAAGATCGCAGCTTTCTTTATGACGGTTGATCAGCTCCAGCACCGCATCCGCGTCATCCAGCCGGGTCTCTCTGAGCAGCGTCAGCAAAAGCGTCAGGCTGTCGCCCTGATCCTCCGCAAGTCCGGTCCACATAAACCGGATCATCGGATGCGTCTGTCCGTCCTCTGACGCTTCCGGATACATCGGCGTCATGTCCAGGCCGGATAAATACTCGGCCATCTGCAGCCGGATCTCATCCTGATCCGCTTCGCCGGCCGGCAGCTCTCCGAGCAGCAGCCAGTAAAGACTCAGATAGCGGATATCTTCATTCGTCAGCGCGCTGGAATCCAGATACACGGCAAAACGCCCGATCTGCTCCACCTGTGCCGGCGCGGCATAGAACGTCATTCCATCCTCTTCACTCTGCTCAAAGGAATCATAAAATTCCGGATCCTCGATCCCGGCCGGATCAATCACAAAATCGCTGTTGGTTCTTCCCTCTGCATTCCAGGCATCAAATTCCTCCGTCTGCGCAATCAGCTCTGCAATCTCCTCCTCACTCATCGACGCCTTCATCTCCGTCAGATACTGATCCCGCTGTGCGATCAGCTCTTCCGCCAGGCCAGGCGTCGGAACCGTCGTAACGAGCGCGCTCCGCTGCGGATCCAGCACCGAGGCCGCCAGCTCCTTCACGATCGCCTGCTCCGAATCCGCCAGCAGAGCCGAGAGGACGGCCTCGTACTGTCCGTAATAATCGGTCTCCCCGGTATGCGTCCAGCCATTCACGATATTCGGGAACAGGTTCACGCCCGCATTGGCCAGATCCCGGATCTGATAATTGGCAATTTCTTCCTGCTTCAGCACCGAAGCCAGCAGTTCTTCCTCAAGCCCCTCCTCTGCCATCCGGGAAAGCGCCCGCTCTACCGCCTCCTGGAACGGCTTTGCCTGTTCCTCTTCCGCCTGGTAGAGCCGGAATAACAGATACGGCTTTTCCGTAAACAGATTCATCCCCGTCTCCGCCTTGTTGCCGATGCCGGCTTCCCGCAGCTCCTGCATGAAAATGCTGTTTTCCTGATTCATCGCCCTGCTCACGATTTCCCAGGAAAGGACCGTAGCCCAGTCCGCGCCGTCCATGCTCACGGCATAATCGATGATCGAGGCGTTTTCTGAGACATCCCCCTCAAACGCCGGGCACTCCACGACCGTCTCCACGTAGCCGGGCTCCGTCGTCTCCGACGTATACTCCGAGAGATCGGTTCCCCGATCCTTTGCCTGGGAAAGATATTCTTCATGAATAAAGCCCATGACATGCTCATAATCCATGTCCCCGTACAGCAGGATCAGGCTGTTGTCGAAGCTGTAGCAACGATCAAAGGTTTCAATCGTGTGCTCATACGTCAGATCCTGGTAATTCCGGTGGGCCCGGCCGATGCTGTTGGACGCCGTCTCTCCCGGATACAGGGCGTCCGCCACATTATTCAGCGACTCGCTTTCCATATCCGTCAGGAAGCCAAAGTCCTCCGAATATACGGTTCCGGTCAGCTCGATGGGATCTTCCGGATCCCGCAGCTCATAGCGGATGGCCTCCCGCCTGAAAATATTTTCCTCCTCCAGGATTTCCGGCTCGACCATACAGCTCAGATACGCGTCCATCAGGCAGAGCAGCTGCTCCTCGCTCATGGAGCTTAGCGGGTAGCCGGTAAACGTATCGTACGTAAATGCGTTGATAAACGTGCAGTAGCTCTTGTTCGCCATATCAAAGAACAGATCGCTGCTGGGATATTTGGCAGAGGAGGCGACGATTGCGTGTTCAAAGACGTGATTGGTATCCGTCTCGTCGATGACCGGCGTATGGTAAAAAATCCCAAAGGCCAGTTCCGGATCCTCGTTGTCAATGCACACGACCGTAGCCCCGCTCTGCGGATGCATATAGGTGCGCACCTCCGACTGCAAAATCCCGCTGTCCGTCCGATCGGTCAGCTCATAGCCTTCGACCGCATCATCCGTCCCGTCCTCCGCGTGCTCTCCCTGCACGCTCTCCGTCTCTTCTCTTGCTTTTTCTGACGCCGAAGGCGCCGTCTTCGCCGTCCCGGATCCCCCCGCGCAGCCGGACGCCAGCGCCGCCGCGCAGAACACCGCCGCCGTCATGGCCGTCAGTTTTCTTTTTCTCATAACATCTCCCTTTCCTTGTAATAAATTATTCTACCGCCTGATATTCATAATTCTTCCATTCCCCGTCATGCCAGTAACTGATCGTATTGTACACCGCCCGGCCGTTCTCATCAAAAGAAAAGGATCCGCGAAATCCCTCCAGGGAAGTGCCGTTAATGGCCATTGTCAGATCGGAAGGCCGGCTGCACTGGGAAAGGGCCTTTACAATTACCTGATAGGCATCCAGCGCACTCAGCCCGCCGCTGGTATACTCTGTCAGTTCTGCAGTTCTCAGCTCATCAGACAAGGTATTAAAATAGTATAAATCCAGGGAGGAATCGAAAAGCTGCAGACAGTCGCTCATAATCAGCGGGCCTTCATAATTCTGCGCTTCCAGAGCCTCCGCTACCACATCACTGCTGGTATAAATTACATCCGTGGTCAGCCCGATTACCCCTCCGTCGTACCAGCGGCTCTCCACCTCCAGCCCATACTCCAAAGGCCCGGCGTAAAGCTCCTCATAGAATTCCTCACTGTCCGGATTATAGAAGGCAGAATCCTGAATATAGAGAACACTTGCCGCTCCCAGTTCCTCCTTCACAAACTGCCAGACGCCGGAGTCATCCCCGCCCCGGTACAGTTCAAAAGATCCCCCGTCGCCAATACTCGGGATGCCATCCGCCGACAGCATTTCGCTCAGCACAGAAGCACAGGAATCATAGACCGTAATCACAGCCGCGCAGCCATTCTCTTTAAAAAAGTCCGCCGCGTCCAGGGCATAATCCTCTTCCAGAAGATACGCCCCCTCATCCAAGCCATAGCTTCCCTCCATCTGGCTGGAAAAGACCAGCTGGATCTCATACTCCTTTCCGTCCATCTCTGCCACAGGATTCTCGCGGTTATAAGCTTCCAGCAACTCTCTGCCTCTCAAATAGTAGTCCACATTCCGCGCAGGTTCCCCGGAATCCTCTCCCGTCTCCGGTATGTCGTACACCCCGATATAGATGGTATCTCCCGGAAATCCTCCTTCCTCCTGGCTGCCTTCCTCCTGGCTGCCTCCCTCCTGGCTTCCTTCTGCTTTGTTTTCTCCCGTCCCGGACAGGGCCTCCCCCCGGGTTCCGCTCTCGCCCGACGGATCCCCCTGTCTTCCGGCAGGAAGAGCTCCTTCGTCTTTTCCTCCGCCAAGAACCAGCGCCAGCACGATCGCCAACGCCCCGCAGACTGCCCCTGCCGCCGCCAGGACCTTTCCTATCCCCGTTTTCGGCCGGGGTTTTTGCTGAGGCTGGGGGTTGGATTCCCGGCGGGCCGCAGGCTCAGGCGGCGGATTTTCTCCGGCTCCCCGATCCTCTGCGGCCATCTCAGCAGAGCCATGGTTTTCTCCGCCGCTTCTTCTTTCCCGCCCGCCAAAGTCGCTGACCGTCCCGCTGTCCTCGCAGCTGCCGCCTGTCCGGGTTCCGGCAAAATCGCTGACCGTCCCGCCAAGATCACTGGCGTCCCCGCCGCTTACGCCGCCAAAGCTCTTTTCGGCGTCTCCCTGGGTCCTCTCATATCCCGCTCCCAGTGCCTCCTCCCCGGTTTTCACATAGTGGACTGAATCCTGAGGCACGTCGTCCCCCTCCGGGTAGATATACTTTCCCTCTTCCCGGCTGTAGAGGATCGCCTCCAGCTCATGGCGCATCTGCACAGGACTGGAATACCGGTCTTTCGCCTCATAGGCGCAGGCCTTTAGCACAATCTCCGACAGCCGTCCTTCCCCATGGCCGGGCGGCGGCAGCGCCGCTCCCGACAGACGCTTTACCAGCGCGTTCTCCCGGTCCGCATGGGTAATCGGCGCGGGAGCCGCCGGCAGAAACGGCGTCCGGTTTCCGTTTAACAGACGGTACAGCACGATTCCCAGGGAATAGAGATCTACCGTGGAGCCATAGGCCTCCCCCTTATAAACCTCCGGGGCCATGTAGGTATAGGTTCCCTTCTTGGAGAGGCCGCTGGTGGTCTTCTCCACCGTCCGGGCGATGCCAAAATCCCCCAGCTTAAAGTCCCCGGCATCGGAGATAAAGATATTCTCCGGCTTCACATCCCGGTGAATGATATTATACTTCTGGCACAGCTCCAGCGCCTTGCACAGATCGATGCCCAGCCTGATTACATCCTGTCTGGTTACCGTGTGTGTCCGGGTGTACTCGTTTAAGGGCGTTAAAAGCTCCATCTGGATCAGGATATCCCAGCCGATTCTGTCCTTATGGGGAATTACCTGGTGATTCTCATAGCTTACCACGTTGCTGTTGCCCTTTAGCTTGCTCATCAGGGCAAATTCCTTTACCAGATCCTGGACGAAGGTGCCGAAATACTCCCGCACGCTGGCCTCGTCCATCCCCTCGGCCATTACCTCCCGCACCTCGCTCTCGTTGGCAGGCACGGTAATGGCCTTTAAGGCCGCCTTATACGTAACCCCAAAGTCCTCCCGCTCTATCTCGAAGACCTTGCCGAAGCTTCCCTCGCCGATGAGGCGGATGATCTTCCAGGCGCCGAAGATAGGCTCGTATTGTTTATAGTAATCCTCCGTCATCCCTGTATCTCCCTTATTTTCTGTGAAGAGCCTCCACGACCGCCCGGGTCAGCCCTCTTAATGGTTGAGCCGCAGCACGCTCACGAAGCTGCCGTCCCAGATGCCGTGAGACGCCAGCGTATCTTCATCAGGAATCCGCAAAAGCTGTCCCTCTTCTTCCACAAAAAGCCCCGCTCCCGATTCCAGGCAGGGCCCGAAAACCTGGGGATTCTGTCTGGCAAGCCCGGAAATCAGCTGGGACTTAAACTGCTTGACCGCCACACCCGCAGGCAGCTCATAGTCTCCCCTGCAGGTTCCATCTGCGGATTGAATCGTAACAATTACCCGATCTGGTATCATGATCCCTCTGCCTCCTTACCGCCGCCCCGGCCAAACAGCCTGCGCCAGACCGGCGCTTTCTCCCGGATCTGAAGGACAATGGCCGTCACATTGTCCCGGCCGCCTCCCTCCAGAGCCAGCTGTATCAGCTCTTTTACCATCTCCTTCGGCAAAGCCTTTCCGGAGAGAACCTTCTTCATATCCTCCGGCGAAACCATGTCCGTCAGCCCGTCGCTGCACAGCAAAAATAAATCCCCATCCTCCAGCTTTACCGGCTGGCTCATGGCCGGCTCAATTACCATCTCATCCGCGAAAATCCCGAGATGCTGGGTCAGCTCATGGCGGCTGGGATGACGTGCCGCCTGTTCCGGAGTCAATACCCCCAGCTCTACCATCCGCCCCGCCTTATTGTGATCCACGGAAAGCTGGGAGAGCTTGCCGCCCCGCAGAAGATACCCCCGGCTGTCTCCTACATTGCAGCAGACGGCCTTTCCGTCATCCACATACAGCGCGGTCAGGGTCGAGCCCATCCGCCTGTTTCCCCGGCGTTCCATCTCTTCGCAGATCCGGTCGTTGCCCCGGCGGACGGCATTTTCCGCTTCCGAAGGAATCTCCTGAAAGGGGCAGGGCTTTAAAGCCTGTACCGCCATCAGAGAAGCTACCTCCCCCAGTTCCTCTCCGCCCATTCCGTCGGCAACCGCCGCCAGAAAACACCGGTCATCCGATCGGCAGACGGCCGCGTCTTCGCCCTGCTCCACATTCTCCCGGTATCTCCCCTCCAGGTAGAAATTATCTTCATTATTGGAGCGCACACATCCGGTATGGGTGTGTGCCGCTCCATGAATCTTAAAACTCATTTTAATATCATCCTACAATACTGTCGAAGCGCCTTGCTCCGCGGCTGGTTACATCGTCATTCTCATTGGCGTATTCTTCCATGGCCTTGGCGTAGTTCTGAAGGGAAGTCTTGATCTCCGTCAGGTTCTTCTTATAGGTGGTCTGGAAGGTGCGCTCAAAGGAGTCCTTCGCCGATCCCTCCCAGGCGTCCGCCGTGGAAGCGATGATCTGCTCCAGAGAATGGAGCTCGTTTTCCAGATTTCCTGCAATTCCCTTTACCTGCGCGGCGGAACTGCGAAGCGCCGCTGTGTCTAAACTGATTCTCGATGATGCCATAGTCGTAATCTCCTTCTCTTTTTTTATTTTATAGGCTATAACCGCCCAGGCCGGACCAAAAACCGGCCCGCCCTGTACGTTTACGTTCCGCTTCCCACATACTGCCAGCTGCTGGTAAGGCTGTGCCCATTCCAGGCTTCCCCGGTCAGCTGATAATATTTATAATGGTACTTCTCAAAAAGCCTGGTATCCATGTTCTCACAAAGAGTCAGCATATGGGTGTACTCCTTGATCTTCGTCTGCTTTAACAGAGTAAAAATCCGCTCCGCCTCCTCCATATCCGCCTCGGTGGCGATGCCGGCATTCATCATCTCGGCATAATTCTCATAGGCGGAAGTAAGTACCTGATCGAACTGGTACAGTCCCCCCAATCCCTTGACGGCGGAAATCTCGTCCGCGCTCTGGATTTTGGAAACCGCGCTTACTCCGTCCAGTCCCCACAGCACGCCTTTGATGCCCGGAAACTCCTTGCCCGCCTTTTTGATAATCTCCCCGATCGCCGTATTTTTCACTTCGCTGGTTACCAAATCTCCCACCTCGTTTAAGGCATAGGAGAGCACATCGCTTTGATACGTTTCCCTCAGCTCTCTGATCTTTTTCGTCACGGAACTGGTGGGAATCCCCGCCGCAATCAGCGCGTTTTCCATGGTGTCCAGGTAAGACACCTGAACCGAGTAGTCATTGAAGCAGTGCATGATCACATCGATATAGGTATCCAGCCGCTCGATCTTTTTTGTGATTCCGGTAACCGTATCCCCTATGATCTGAGCCGTATATACAGAGCCGACGGCATTTCCTAAAATCTCGCGCAAATCCGCCGGAAGCTCTCCCATCAGCTTCTTAAAATTCTTATCCAGCTTGATTTCATCAAACGATTTCTTACTCTGCGCATACGTAGAGAGAAGTTTTTTTAAGGCGCTGATCCATTTGTCCAGATTTTCAATGCCGGAATACGTCTCCAGCTGATCCAGCGTCTCAAAGCTTTTACCCGCCTGAGAATCCGGAATCGCCATCAGGACCCCTGATAAAGCGCTCTCCAGCATCCCGTCCGTGTACTCGTCAATAAATCCCAGATTCGCTCCGCCCAGCTGGGCGATCGAATCCAGCCACAGCCCCCAGTTGTTCCAGTCTCCCATCCCGGCCTCGACAGAAGCGCATTGAAAGACGGTAGTTCCCATGAACTCGCCCAGATCATCAAAGTCTGCAGCCAGGCTCATTCCCTTGCTTTCAAACTGATACATCTGATACGCCGCGTAGCTGACCCCTGTTCCCAGCGCCCACATGTCCCCGAATACGCCGTAGCGGTAGCTGTCATCCTGAATATCCAGCTTGTTTTTTCCCTTGGCGTCCAGCTCTTCATACTCCTTCAGAGACTGCTCCATCGCGTTTATCAGGGTCATCAGCTGTTTCGTACTTTCCCCGATCCCCTTTTTAAAGCTCTGGAACTCCCCGGAATCGTCCAGGGTATTTACCAGGTTTTTCACGCTGTTTTGAGAGCTCTTATCCCATGCCTCCTCATAACAGCTGTATGCCTGCCTGATCTTCTCCTTTGCCTGTTCGATGAGTTCCCGGTCAAATGTGTACATCTTCCTCTGCCTCCCCCGCCAATGCGTCCTCCGTCAGCCCGGAGCGGTCCTCCTCTTTTCTGCGCCGGCAGAAGAATGCCAGGCACTCCTCCAATTCCTGTATCCGCTTCTCCCTGTCCTCAGAAGCCAGCGTTCGGCACAGACCGGAAGGCTCCGCCTGTCCTTCTTCCCAGATGGAAATTCTGCAGGGCATGAAATCTTCCCCCAGACTTCGGATCTCCCAGCACGTCTCATAAAAGGAACGCAGGGCCATCTGCCAGCCCTCCTTCTCCCGCTCCTTTTCTAAAACCAGCACATCCACCGGCCCCCGCAGATACAGCCGCGTCCCTTCCTCCCTCTCCAGAAGAAGGGCGGCGCCCACATGTCCCAAATTATAGATCATCCGGGAAAATTTAGGGATGGGATGGAGCTTTCCATCAAAGCCCTGCAGGGCAAGTCCCGCCTTTTCAAGCTCCCGTCTTACCCGGTTCCACTCCCCCTGCTCCCCGGCTGCCTGCGGCAGGAACCATTTTCCCCCATTCCCGCTCGTCCGGGCAAGAAATGCAACCGTTTCCTCCGAGAGCCAAAGCAACCCCGTTCTCATGGCCCGTTCTCCTCCTTTATTTCCCCTTCCCTTTGTTTCCCTTTTCTTTCCTTTATTTCCCCTTTACCGCATAATCCCAGCTGGCTCCCAGGGATCCGGCAAGACTCATATTGGGAAGGACTTCGGTGGTAATCACATCCGTGACCTCGCTGGCCATTTCGCGGGCTTTCTGTTCCATGGACCGGGCCGCCTGCTCCAGCTTCGCATAGTGGCTGCCGGTATCCTGATAAAGCGTTTCGATTACCCGGCGGCAGGAATCTCCGTCCGGCCCGCTCCAGGCTCCGGACTGACTGAGCAGATCCAGGGCGCTTTTCAAATATCCGGCTGCGCTGCGGCCGTCCCCCGTCAGCGCCCCTCCCACCGTTTCCGGCAGCTTGCGGCAGCTTTCCTCATAGTCCTTATAGCGCTCCAGCTGGCCTCTCAGCTTCTTTAAATCGCTGTTGCTGTAGCCCAAAAGGGGGCGTTCGTCAATCCCGTATTTGCTGTAATCCATCTGCCTTCCCCCTTAACCTTCTGCCTTTTCCGGTTCACATGCCTCCATGGGACGAAGCCGTGTGAAAGCTTCTCTGCCGTCCTTCCAGTTTACCAGAACCGCATCCGTTCCAAGACCGTCCCCCGGCAGGCTCTGCCTCAGAGCCATGGTATCAATCACCCGGTGTTCCGAAGCCTCTCCGCCAGCCAGAAGGATCACGCCGTCATGAAGCGTTTCCATCAGAATGTCTCTGCTGAAATACCCCCGCTCCACCCTGGACGCCAGATCCGCTCCGATTACCGTAATGCCAAGCCCTGCTCCCAGCCGGATAAACGCCTCCAGCTGCGAGATCACAAGGGGCTCTGCCTGTGCCAGAAATTCCCCGAGCTCATCCACAAAGATGAAGATATGGGAAAACTCCTCTTCTTTTCCGTCCTTCTTCTGATTCAGGCGTTCCTGCAGAACCGGCGCAAGCTTCCCCAAAATCTCGCCCAGCTCCGCCGCATTTTGGACAAACCGGCTCTGTCCTTTGCATGCCTCTCCCAGCATCCGGCCCGGCGCCGGTCCGTAACCGTATATCTGAACTTCCTCCAGCTCCCGGGCCTGACAGAGTAAGAGCGCCAGAATGTTCTCCCGGGCCTTCTCGTCCCCGCAGCTGATCAGGAGGCTGGTCGTTTCCCGGACCGGCAGGGATATGGTTTCCCCGTCTTCATAGCCGGGACCCAGGATCAGAGGTTCGCCCTCTAAGGAGCCGTAGGGAATTGTCTCCGGCATCGATGAAATCCTGGCTGGAAGAGGCCCTTTCCAGGAAGCGGACATCTCTTCGGCCAGCTCCCGCAGCATGGAGATTCGCTGCCCGTCCGTCAGATTTTCTCCGGCGATGGCGGTCTGGAACTCCAGCGGCCCCCGGATCAGGCCGCGGCCGATCACGGGCTTGGGCATATTGCCCGATACCCGGCCCACCAGCTGCGTATAGTCCAGCCGATCCGTCAGCTGCAGCGTCATCACGGTCTTGAAATTCTCCGTCAGCTGATAGCTGAGACCGGATCCGCCGGCTACCGCGGCAGCAATGTAGAGGCCGAACGCCTCTCCCTCTCTGGCCAGCCGGATCAGCTGCGCCTGAATCTCCGGGAACTTTGTCCCGGCCAGATTTAAGGTATCCGCCAGAAGAATGATCGTAGGCAGCGTCTCTCCGGCAGCGTCCTCATAAGAAGAAATGGTGCCCACTCCCGCCTTGCGGAACAGTTTCTTCCTTCGTCCCAGTTCCTCCGAAAGCTTCGCCGCGATCCGTTGCAGGTTCTCCGGCTCATCTTCTCCTGCCGCGCCTCCCACATGCGGGAAGGTCTCCAGGCTGCGCAGGCCAAAGCCTGTAAATTCGATCAGATAAAACTGGACCTGAGCAGGGCTGTACGCACAGCACATGGAAATCAGCAGTGATTTTAACAGCGTGGTCTTTCCCGACAGCGTCATTCCGTAAACCAGCAGATTCCCCTGCGTCCAGAAGTCATGGTACAGCGGAAGCTGCCGCTGATGTTTGGGATCATCCACCAGGCCGAATACCGCCTTTGCTTCTTTCATGCGGGGATTCCAGTCCGCATCGCTTACCCAGAGGCGTCCGGCATCCAGAACGTCCGAAAGCTCCAGACGTTCCGGCAAAGGCTTGGTCCAAAGCCTGGCCGCCGGGGCGATTCCCCTTCTCCTGCAGAAATCGGAAATCGCGCGCACCACCGCGTGAATCTGCTTTTCCTTCGCAGCCCCGTCCTGTCCGCAGTCAGAAACCGCCAAAGCTTTCCGCTCTCCCTGAAGGGATACGGCGCAGACGGGCGGCGTTTCTTTTTTCCTTCCGTCCGGTTCATACGGCGCGCCGGAATAGAAGGGCTGAATCAGTTCCAGCGTTCCGTCTCCGGATTTCACATAACTTCGCCCCGGAACCGTCAAAAAGGCGGCGTCCGGAATCCCCAGCATGTCCCGGCTGTCCGACTCCGACTGCACCCGCAGGCACCAGCGGAAGTTGGCGTTCGCGCTCATCTGCTCCGTCACTACTCCCGAAGGTTTCTGCGTCATAATCATCGTGTAGACGCCCAGAGAGCGGCCGCCCCGGAACACATGATTTAAAGGACCGGTAAAGTCCGGGAACTGAGCCTTGAATTCCGCGAACTCATCAATTACCAGAATCAGGAAAGGCATCTTTTCCATGCCCGGGTTTTTCCGCCGTTTTATCAAATACGCCCGGATATCATTTACCCCGGTCTCATCAAACACCCTTTGACGGCGCTCCATTTCGCTTTCCAGGGCCAGCAGGCAGCGCCCGATATCCGTATCCAGATTGGAAATGCTTCCCGCCAGATGCGGCAGCTCCTTAAAAGGCTGCAGAAGACTGGTTCCCTTAAAATCCACCAGGATAAAATTCACATCCTCCGGCGAAAACTGCAGGGCCATGGACGCAATCCAGCTCTGCGCCATCTCTGACTTTCCGCTGCCAGAAGTGCCGGCCACCAGGCCGTGCGGGCCATCCTTTTTCTCATGAATATCAAAATAATAAGGTTCCCCGTTCTCTCTTACACCAATGGGAACAGACAGCGTCTCCTCGCAGCGGGAATCCTGCCAGAATTCCCCGATATCCAGCTGATCCAGGCGGGACACCCGGTACCCGTCCAGAAACGAAACCCGATCCGGAAGCCCCGCTCTTTTTCCCGACGCCAGGCGGACCGGCGCAAGACTGCGGGCAAAGCGCTCGCATTCCTTCAGGCCGAGATCATCCGGCTGAAATTTGATGCGCTCGGAAGCCCGCTGCCGCATATAAAGCTGGCTTTCCGCTCCCAGTTCCAGGATCTGTTCCACCCCCTGGGGCAGCGCGGATACGGAAGGAGACAGCCAGATCGTGCTGACGCCCGGCGTCTCAGACAGATTTCCCGCCGCTCCTCCTCTGATCAGTTCCGGGGCGGCAATGACCAGCACATAGTGCGGGATGGCCGGCTCCGTATTTCCCATGAAATCAGAAGGATCTTTTTTCCGGCCTCTGCATTCCGCGTTCAGCTGGTTCAGAAGCTGAGACGCCTCATAGGAGGCGGAAGCCATATAACGGAAACTGCGGCTGCTGTTAAAGGTATGCGGCAGCCAGCGCATCCACGCCCACTGTTCCTCCTCTTCTTTGGGGAAAATGACCGCCAGCTTCACTTCTTCATAGCTGTGAAGAGCGGCAAGCTGGACTGCCATGCAGCGGGCCGTACGCAAAATCCGGGATCGCTCCCCGACCAGCCCCGCGCTGGTGCAGTGAAACAAATCCGCCGCAACCGGAACACCGGAAACGGTCCGGTACTTCCTCGCAAGCGCCTCCGGCCTCCTCGTAAAAGCATCTTCCTCCAGCAAAACACCCAATTTCGGCGTTTTCACGCTCATTTTCAGCGGTTCCTCTCCCAGTCCCACCCGCAGAGAGAGAAAATCCGGGTCCTGGGGCGTGCGCACCCAGAGGCCGGACAAGCGCTCAGAAGCCATCGACAGACAGGTTTCCGGATCCGGATTCGCCGAACAGGCAATGGACTTCTGTTCTGCAGAAAAAGCCTTCAGCCGTTCCTCACAGCGCGACAGATACTGCTCATATTTTTCCGTTCTCAGCTCATCCCGCCTGGAAAATGCCTTGGTCTGCTGTCTGTAATTGATTACCGTGACCGCAACCCCCAGTACCGCCATGGGGGCGGAAAACAGAAGGCTCACCGGGTTCATTCCCGTAAGCACGGTAACTGCCAGCATGATTCCAACCCCGCCAAAGCTGGGCAGCAGCGCGGACAGCCAGTTGATTTTCGGCTGTTCCCCCGCGGACGGGGCCGCCTCGATTTCAAGTTCTTCCTGCAAAAGCCTGCGCAGCAGACGGGGAGAACGCGTAAAAACCGGATATTCCCGATTTGCCGGTTCATGCTTTAATTCCTCCTCCTGCCCGGCAGACTGCTCCAGGCGGACGCTTCCCGCGGCGCCGTATACCAGCAATTTCCCTCCCTGTATGGTCAGATCATACGGGCCGATGACCATCGCGTCATTCTCCCTTATGGCACATTCGTCTGTCCGCTTCCCGTTTACGAAGGTTCCATTGGTGCTGTTAATATCGCAAAGCCGCCACTGCCCTTCCCGCCGGTACAGCTTGGCGTGACTCCCGGACACCCGTTTGTGCGCCAGCTGCAGCGGGCAGTTATCGGCCCGCCCGATCAAAAGCTCCTCCCGTCCGGATAAAGCCAATACCGCCTCCGGCTTCTCTCCCCGCTCCGCCAGCTGGACCGCGATATGCTTTTCCCGGTTTAAAACCAGCGTATCCCCATTTCCCAGCGCGGCGGTTTTTACCGGCCTGCCCTCATAAAATACCGTACCGGTACAGGATGCCGTCCATTTCCCTGCCTGATAAAAAAGACGGACTTCCGTTCCCGGACAGCTTCCCTGAGGCAGCAAAAACGCGCAGTCTCTGCCTTCCCCGATGGATAATGTCCCGGACAAATCCAAACGCACAGTCTTTACCGTATTTCCCTGATAAACCCTCGCCTCAAACATACGCTCCCCCACGTTTTCATACTCTGCTCCGATTCAGAAATTCCCTATTTATAGATGATTATACCTCTGTCCATGCGATGCGGTCAACGCATTTGACTGTTCCGATGCAAATGCTTTAACTGTTCCGGTGCAAACAGTTTACTGTTCCAATGCAAACGGTTATACAGAAATGAGGCGCCGGAGAAATCCCCCGTGCCTCAAGAAACGGTTCTCTTACCCCATGACAAAGAGCCGTACCATCAAAAAACCCCGAAAAGCGCTGAAATTTCAACACTTTTCGGGGTTTCGATATCTTTGTCAGCCTATGAGATCTCGTGCAGTCAGGAAATTACATTCCCATCTGCTTCGCAACTTCCTCTGCAAAGTTCTCTTCCTTCTTCTCGATGCCCTCGCCGGTCTCGAAACGGACGAACTTCTTGATTGCAATCTTCGCGCCGTTGGCCTTGGCTACCTCAGCTACGTACTGAGCTACGCTCTGCTTGCCGTCCTCTGCCTTTACGTAAACCTGATCCAGCAGGCAGATTTCCTTCAGCTCTTTCTTGATGCGGCCCATAACCATGCCGCTGATGATCTTGTCGTTGGCGTCCGGCTTCTCGTTCTTGGCCGCAACAGTCAGGATTTCCTTCTCCTTCTCGATGTAAGCGGCGTCCACCTCGCTCTCGCTGGTGTATAAAGGCTTCAGAGCCGCAGCCTGCATCGCCACATTCTTGGCCATCTCTTTTACCGCGTCGTTGATCACGTCGGTCTCCACGTCGACCAGCACGCCGATCTTGCCGCCCGCATGAATGTAGGAGGCAACGAAACCATTGGCCTCTTCTACCTGCTGGAAGCGGCGGATCTTCATGTTCTCGCCGATGATGGAAATCTGAGCGGACAGCGCCTCCGCAACCGTCAAAGACGGATCCTTGGTCCACTTCTCAGCCAGGAACGCGTCAATATCGGCCGCCGTGGTAACCAGCGCCTGATCCGCCACATCCGATACGTAGCTCTGGAACTTCTCATTCTTTGCGACGAAATCCGTCTCCGCGTTGACCTCGACCACAACGGCCTTCTTCTCATCCGCGGAAAGCTTCGTCATAACGATGCCCTCGGCCGCAATCCGTCCGGCCTTCTTGGCAGCGCCGGCCAGTCCCTTCTCTCTCAGGAACTCAACCGCCTTATCCATATCGCCGTCCGTCGCCGCAAGAGCCTTCTTGCAGTCCATCATTCCGGCGCCCGTCATCTCACGTAACTCTTTTACCATTCCGGCAGTTACTGTTGCCATCTTCAATCCCTCCGTGTAAATAGATTCCTAACCTGTCTCTGATTACGCCTCTGCGCTCTCCGCGGGCATGTCCTCGCCCTCGAATACCGGCTCCTCAGCCTCGCCCTGCTTTGCCTCGATCACGGCGTCTGCCATTCTGGAAACGATCAGCTTGACCGCACGGATCGCATCGTCGTTGCCCGGGATGACATAGTCCAGCTCTTCCGGATCGCAGTTGGTATCGTTGATACCGATCAGCGGAATGCCCAGCGTATGAGCCTCCTGCACGCAGATTCTCTCCTTCTTGGGATCAACTACAAAAATCGCGTCCGGAATCCGCTTCATCTCCTTGATGCCGCCCAGGTTCTTCTCCAGCTTCTCCCACTCTTTCTTCAGAGCAATGACTTCCTTCTTCGGAAGAACGTCAAACGTTCCATCCTCTGCCATCGTCTCGATCTGCTTTAAACGGGCCACACGGCTCTGGATGGTCTTGAAGTTGGTCAGCATACCGCCCAGCCATCTCTCGTTTACATAGAACATGCCGCAGCGCTCCGCCTCGGTCTTGATGGCGTCCTGCGCCTGCTTCTTCGTTCCCACGAACAGGATGGTGCCGCCGTTCGCCGCGATATCCGCAACCGCCTTGTAAGCTTCATCCACTTTCACAACCGACTTCTGCAGGTCGATAATGTGGATGCCGTTTCTCTCCGTGTAAATATACGGAGCCATCTTGGGGTTCCATCTTCTCGTCTGGTGTCCGAAATGAACGCCCGCCTCCAGTAACTGCTTCATCGAAATAACACTCATGTCTCTTCCTCCGTTTTTGGTTTTTCTTCCGCCGTCATCTCCTACTTTCCGCGGGGACCCTGAAGCGCCGCCGCTTTGCGCCGTCTCCCGGGCACCGTCCTGCGAAAATCCGTCCGGCGTGAGTTCTCAACTTGTTTACTATATCACAGGAATATCCTATCTGCAAGCACTTTTCATTTTCTTTTTACATTTTCTTTTTACATTTTCTTTTTACGATCCGTTTTCATTTTCTTTTTACGATCAGCGTAGAAAAATAGGGGATCTCCGCCATTTTCAGCTCCTCAAAATCCGTAATGCAGCGCTCCTCTCCCGTCCCCGCATACAGAACCAGCGCGAACCGGTCCGTCAGTCCCTGCTCTTCCAGCGCCTCAAGCAGAGCCTGCCGGTCTGACGACGGTTTCATCAGCACAACATTTTCATGTTCCGCAAAAAGCTTCTTCAGCCGGGCGCTGTCCTGTCTTCGGAGCGGGGCAATCAGAAGCTCCTCGTTCCAGGCCGCCAGCGGCCATTTTACAGACGCGGCAGCCGCGCAGAAAGACGGGACGCCGGGCACAATCTCTGTCTCTATCCCCCGCTCTTCCACATAGGGAAATGTGTACATGAGCGTGCTGTAAATGGCCGGATCGCCCAGCGTAACAAATACGCCGGTTCGCCCGCCGTCCAGCCGGGCGGCAATCTGTTTCGCATTCTCCTCCCAGAGCTCTCGCAGCCGCTCCCCGTGATAGTGCATCGGATAAACCAGAAAAACAATCTCCGCTTTTCCCTCATCCACCTGTTCTTTCACAATTTCATAGGCGAAGCTTCGCTCTCCCGCCTCCTTGACCGGACAGAAAATCACGTCCGCTTCCCGCAGGAGCCGGCAGGCCTTCCGCGTTAAAAGCTCCGGATCGCCCGGCCCCACTCCGATCCCATATAATTTTCCCATCGCCATCTCCTTTCATTTTCCCATCGACATCTTCTTCCGGCCGCGCGCCAGAGCCGCGTCCCGTTCCGCTTCCTGCAATTTCATGCTGCAATCGTGTTGCATAGAATTTCGTGTTGCACTCGTGTTGCATAAATTAAAAAACTGTGATGATAGGTTCCTGACAGAAAACATCCGACAGGCCAAAAAGCCTGAAAAATAAAAGAAAATTCAAAAGGCCCTGTGAAATCAAAACAATAAAAAAGAGCGCGAGACGGGATTCGAACCCGCGGCCCCCACCTTGGCAAGGTGGTGCTCCACCCCTGAGCCACTCGCGCATATCTTTCAATCGGGGTAACAGGATTCG
>CALWLT010000014.1 GCA_944381615.1 uncultured Lachnospiraceae bacterium
TAAGGAGGAATTGATATGCCAAACATCAAACCTATTTCAGATCTGAGAAATTATACAGCGGTTATCAATGAGGTCGGCTATGGAAACAGGGTATATTTAACCCGCAATGGACACGGGCAATGCGCCATTATAGATATGAAGGAACTGGATGAACTGGATAAACAGAAAGCCCTTTATCAGCTTATGAGCAAATTGAATGAGGCGGAGATCTCCATCCGTGAGGAAGGAACAGTATCTGCAGATGATCTGGAGGCTGAATTAGGGGTACAGGGATGAAAAAAGTTGAATATTCACAAGTTGTCAGGCGCAAGCTGAAAGCATTGAAACTGCGTCTGACTGCTGAGTTTGGCCTGGAAACAGCGGCAAAAGCGTTGAAACGGATCACAGATTCAGCGAGAGGACTGGCAGATTTTGAAGAAAAAGGCGTTATGCTGTCTTCCATGTTTGATATTCATTGCGACTACAGATATCTTTATGTAGGCCATAATTACCTGTTTTACAGAATAGAAAAGGACAGGATTATTATGGTGGAAATATTTGACGAGAGGGAAGATTTTATGTATATGTTGTTTGGCATTAGTTCTATATCTCAGGAATCCATTGACTATTGGGATGAATGAACCATAACAGCTTATATGCGATTGAGCCATTTATGAAAGAAGTCCTTCCGGAAAGCCGGGAAGAGAAATACTATGATTACTGCGGTTTGAGGGAAATAGACGAGGCGGCCGAGGAATATTTAATAGCGGCATGACAACAATATAAGGCTATTATTTTGACATTTTCGTTGCGAATGATTTTTTGAGGGTGGCTGATATGGAACGTATCAAAAGTTACAAAGGAGAGAGGTTGCTATGGACCACTTTGAATTAGTATCCGAATACGCCCCCACCGGCGACCAGCCGCAGGCGATCGATGCGCTGGTCCGGGGATTTGAGGAGGGCAACCAGTGTCAGACCCTGCTGGGCGCCACGGGGTCGGGCAAGACCTTTACCATGGCCAACGTGATCCAGCGGCTGCAGAAGCCCACGCTGGTCATCGCCCATAACAAGACGCTGGCGGCGCAGCTCTACGGGGAGTTTAAGGAATTTTTTCCGAACAATGCAGTGGAGTATTTTGTCTCCTAGTGTGCCGGAGCCGGAAAATGGGGGATATCTGGTGCTGTTTGGCGCTGATTGGTCCATATTTTGTGGAGGAAACAGAACGAAATAGATGGGATGATACCATGTGGACAAAATGATTTTGTGACTTTTTGCAGATTAAATTCGTAACGAGTAGAAATGGATATAAAGCAGATAAAGAGGTAAGTATGGATGCAGCAATCGAATTTGTTAATGTATACTACAGAAGATGGTTTAACAAAAATTGAGGCGACTTTTGTAAATGATACGGTATGGCTTTCTCTGGAACAGATGTCAGAATTGTTTCAACGTGATAAATCAACTATTTCCAGACATATAAAAAACATCTTTGCAGAAGGAGAATTAAATAGAGAGTCAGTTGTTGCAAAATTTGCAACAACTGCTTCGGATGGAAAAACCTATCAGGTGGATTACTATAATCTTGACGTAATTATATCTGTGGGGTATAGAGTAAAATCTTTGCGTGGTACTCAGTTTAGGATATGGGCTACAAATATCTTGAAAGAATATATGCAAAAAGGTTTTGCTTTAGATGATGATCGCTTAAAACGCTTAGGTGGCGGAAACTATTTTGATGAATTATTAGAACGCATTCGTGATATTCGATCATCAGAAAAGGTATTTTGGAGAAAAGTGTTGGAGATTTATGCAACGAGTATTGATTATGATCCAAGAGCAGAAAGCTCCATTCTTTTCTTTAAACAGGTACAGAACAAAAGTATATGAAAGACTGGCTGGAAACTATAGATGATTATTTGAAAATGACAAGAAGAGATATACTTAAGACGAAAGGAAGTGTAATGCATAAGCAGGCGCTTGAAAAAGCTCATGAAGAATACGAGAAATATAAGAAAAGTGAGGAAAGTACGTTATCCTCGGTAGAACAACATTTTTTTGATAGTATAAATGAGTTAGAGGGGCTAGAAGAAAAAATATAAAATAAGACCTGAATTGTCGAAGAAAACTTGGTAGTTCCGAGATATCAGAGTTCTTAGAATTGGAATTGGGGAAACGTGTTTTCCCTAATTGATAAGTATTGACCGGGGATGCATAGAGGATTACGGAAGATTTGATTACGGATTTTTCAGGGATTCGAAGAATTAGAATAACTGATGCGAAAAACAGGGAGGGATTGCGAGAATGAAGAATGATAAAAATAAACTGATCCTATATCATGGCAGTCCGAATAAAGAAATCCGACCAACATATGGTCTGGGAAATGACAAACACGATTACGGAAAAGGATTTTATCTGACTGAAAGCCCGGTGCTGGCATCTGAGTGGGCAGTCTGCAATCCTATAGAGAATAACGGGTGGGTACATAAGTATACGTTGGATGTCACTGGATTAAAGGTATTAGATTTTCAGGAATGCGATATACTTTCCTGGCTGGCAGAACTGATGAAACACCGGGATGCTGATACAGGACGGAGATACAAGGTGCTGGCGCCCAGATTTATAGAGAAGTATCAGATTTCTACAGAAAGATACGATGTCATCAAAGGGTGGAGGGCAAATGCGTCATATTTTTATATTGCTAAATGCTTTGTCAGGGATGAAGTGGATCTGGATATTTTGCCGGAATTATTAAAATTAGGAGATCTGGGAATTCAGTACTGCTTAAAGACAGAGAAAGCGTTTCTGTCTCTGAACGAGGAGATTATAGCACTGCAGGAAATTGACTATCACAAGATTAATCCACAGTATACACAGCGTGACAGAAATGCCAGAGAGGCTATGTATGCATTGATCAACTCTGAAAAGAACAAAATTGAAAATGTGTTCAGTAAACTGCTGTGAGAGGTAAGAGAATGGAAGTATTTAGTAAAGCGTATTTGGATGAAGTGATTGAAAATCAGGGGAAACTCTTTGAATATGCACAGGATCACTGTCCGGGTATGGATATAGTAGATTTTATTAATCAATATATGAATAGCCGGACTAGATTCCTGATAGATGAGGGACAGGCGTATGTCTCTACTATGGATGCAGAAAGTTTATTTGACTATTTCCTGAAAAATGATAAATACGAGTTAAAACAGGGAAAAGAGGCAGGAGGATTTGCCCCTGACTGGATCGGGCAGTTTTATGCTTTGTTTCAATGGACGTACAGGATGCCAAGCAAAGAAGTTGTAAGACTTCTTCCGGTAAAGTTTATGTTTGAAGGGTATCCGGGGCTTCATGACCTTGATCTGCAGGTGGCTGTCCAAAAGGTAGGAGAACAGTGCGGAATTGAGAAACAGGAATAAAGGCGGAGTGTTGCAGGAAGAAGGTATGGCTATGATATGTTTTCACAACCCGGATGAAGAAAATGGCTATTTGAGCAATTGGTTTTTATCTGAATTTACAGTTGACGGTATTACATTTTCTTCCATGGAACAATATATGATGTATGAAAAAGCGGTTTTGTTCAAAGATCAGACAACTGCAGAAAAGATATTGCAGGCGGACGATGTGGCAAAGATCAAAGCGTTAGGAAGAACCGTGCAAAATTTTGATGACAAAGTCTGGACAAAAGAAAGAGAAGGTATTGTTTACCGGGGCGTATCAGAGAAATTTTGCCAGAATCCTGAGCTTTCTGAAAAACTGGAAAAGACAGGGAAAGAAATCATTGCGGAGTGTGCTGTGAAAGATCGGATCTGGGGGATTGGACTTTCCATGAAAGATGAAGACAGGCTCAGTATTGATAAATGGAGAGGACAGAATCTGCTGGGGAAAATTTTGATGCGAGTGAGAGAGGATATCAGGCATCAAAATAAAGTGAATCAGGCATGTCTGAATGTTGAGAAAGCCTGTTCCGGTTCAGCGGAAGCTGCAGGTTTTCATACAGAATCAGAACTGCAGGATTACGCAATGAAAAACCGTCAGGAGAAGGAGAAAAAATAGATCATGGATCATTTTGAATTAGTATCCGAATACGCCCCTACCGGCGACCAGCCTCAGGCGATCGATGCGCTGGTCCGGGGATTTGAGGAGGGCAACCAGTGCCAGACCCTGCTGGGCGCTACGGGGTCGGGCAAGACCTTTACCATGGCCAACGTGATCCAGCGGCTGCAGAAGCCTACGCTGGTCATCGCCCACAACAAGACGCTGGCGGCGCAGCTCTACGGGGAGTTTAAGGAGTTTTTCCCCAATAACGCGGTGGAGTATTTTGTCTCCTACTATGATTATTATCAGCCGGAGGCGTACGTCCCGTCCACGGACACGTATATTGAGAAGGATTCGTCGATCAACGATGAGATCGACAAGCTGCGCCATTCCGCGACGGCGGCGCTTTCGGAGCGCAGCGACGTGATTATTGTGGCGTCGGTGTCCTGCATTTACGGGCTGGGCAGCCCCATCGATTACAAAAATATGGTCATTTCGCTGCGGCCGGGGATGATCAAGGACCGGGACGAGGTCATCCATAAGCTGATTGACATTCAGTACAGCCGGAACGATATGGATTTCAAGCGCGGATCGTTTCGCGTGCGGGGCGACGTGCTGGAGATCTATCCGGCCTACTCGGGCGGAGACGCCTACCGGGTGGAATTTTTCGGCGACGAGGTCGATCGGATTACGGAGATCGATTCGCTGACCGGGGAGATCAAGGCACAGCTGGGCCATGTGGCGATTTTCCCGGCGTCCCATTACGTGATTCCCAAAGAGCGGATGGAGATTGCAACGCGGGAAATCCTGGAGGAGATGAAGGAGCAGGTCGCATTTTTTAAGAGCGAGGACAAGCTTCTGGAGGCGCAGCGGATCGCCGAGCGGACGAATTTTGACGTGGAAATGCTGCGGGAGACGGGGTTCTGCTCCGGAATTGAGAATTATTCGCGTCACATGATCGGTTCCAAACCGGGAGAACCGCCCTGCACGCTGATGGACTATTTTCCGGATGAATACCTGATCATCATTGATGAGTCTCATATTACCCTGCCGCAGATCCGGGGGATGTACGCGGGCGACCGTTCGCGCAAGAAGACGCTGGTTGAATATGGTTTCCGCCTGCCTTCGGCGCTGGATAACCGGCCGCTGAATTTTGAGGAATTTGAGAGCAAAATCGATCAGATTCTGTTCGTTTCGGCAACGCCGTCGGATTACGAGGCGGAGCACGAGATGCTGCGGGCCGAGCAGATCATCCGGCCGACGGGGCTTCTGGATCCGCCGATCGAGGTGCGTCCGGTCAAGGGTCAGATTGACGATCTGATCGGGGAGGTCCACAGGGAGGTCGGCAAAGGGTTTAAAGTCCTGATCACGACGCTGACCAAGCGGATGGCCGAGGACCTGACGGATTATATGCGCGACGCGGGGATCCGGGTCAAATATCTCCACTCGGATATCGATACGCTGGAACGGGCGCAGATCATCCGCGATATGCGGCTGAATGTGTTTGACGTGCTGGTAGGAATCAACCTTTTGCGAGAGGGCCTGGATATTCCGGAGATTTCCCTGGTGGCGATCCTGGATGCGGATAAGGAAGGATTCCTGCGCTCTGAGACGTCCCTGATTCAGACGGTGGGCCGGGCGGCGCGAAATTCGGAGGGGCACGTGATCATGTACGCCGATACGATCACGGATTCCATGCGGGCGGCGATTGAGGAGACGGAGCGGCGCCGGCGGATTCAGCAGCAGTATAACGAGGAGCATCACATTACGCCGACGACGATTAAGAAAGCGGTGCGCGATCTGATTGCCATCTCACAGGCGGCGGACGGCGTGATTACCAACCGCGTCACGAAGGATCCGGAATCGATGGATCGGGGAGAGCTGGAGAAGCTGGCGGCGGAGCTGACGAAGAAAATGCACCAGGCGGCGGCGGAGCTGAATTTTGAGGAGGCCGTCGTCCTGCGCGACCGCATGGTCGAGATTAAGAAAATGCTGCATGATATGGATGCGGACGGCGAATCGGAAGGAACGGAGCCTGGGCGCCGCCGGGCGGGCGGCGCGCGCGGGAAAAAGAAGCCGGCCGGAAAGGCCTGAAAAAAGCGGGAAAACCGGCCGGAGCAAAAGGAGAGGAGAAGGATGAACTACGGGGCTTTGCTGGAGATGGCGGCGCGGGCGGGGGAGATTATGCTGGTCAGCGGGGCGGAGGTGTATCGGGTGGAGGATACAATCCGGCGCATTCTGAAACAGTCGGGCCTGGAGGGAATCGATGTGTTTGTGCTGACGACGGGGATCGTGGCGACGCTTACCGTTCCCGGCGCGCAGCCGCTGACGCTTGTCAGGCGGGTAAGCCGGCGGGAGACGAATCTGAACCGAATTTACCGGGTCAATGATGTTTCGCGGCATTTCTGCAGCGGCGCGCTGACGCTGGAGGAGGCGCGGGCGCAGCTGGAGGAAATTGCGGCGGCCGTCCGGTATCATTTCTGGAAAAAATGCGCCGGTTATGCGCTGACGACCGGCTTTTTCGCGATCCTGTTCGGCGGCGGACCCGCGGAATGCGCGGCTTCGGCCGCGGTAGGAACGCTGCTGTTTTTTGTGCTGCGCGGTCTGGCGCGGCTGCGGCTGAATGATTTCTGTCAGAATGCGGGCGGCTCGTTCGTGCTGGCGGCGGCTTCCTGCGGCATCCGGCAGTGGCTTCTGCCGCAGATGAATCTGGACGCCGTAATCATCAGTTCGCTGATGCCGCTGGTGCCGGGCGTGACCTTTACCGCGGCGATTCGGGATACGTTAAATGGCGATTACAGCTCCGGTGTGGCGCGCTGCGCGGAGGCGGTCGTGGTCGCGCTGGCGGTTGCATCCGGCGTGGGCGCGGCGATGCTGGCGCTGGGGATGACGGGAGGTCTGGCATGAACGAACTGCTGATTCAGGGTGCGGCGGCGTTTCTGGCCGTCCTCGGTTTTTCGGTAATTCTGGATGTGCCGGGCCGGTTCCTGCTCTGTGCGGCCGCCTGCGGCGGCGCGTCCTGGCTGGCGTATTATCTGTCGCTGGAGAGGAGTCCCTCGCTGATCGCGGCGGCGTTTCTTTCCAGCCTGACGGCGGCTGTATTAAGCCACCTGTTTGCCCGGTGGCAGAAAGCTCCGGTCACGGTGTTTCTGGTGGCCGGGATTCTCCCCGCCGTGCCAGGCGCGTCGATCTACCGCAGCGTCTACAACGTGATTCAGGGAGAAGCGGATCTCGCCAATCTCTATCTGATGCAGACGGTGCAGATCGCGGGGGCGATGGCGCTGGCGATTTTTATTGTGGATTCTTTGTTTCGTCTGCCCCGGAGGGGGTAAGGGTGCTGCCGGCCGGAATGTAGAGGCAGTTCTGGGAACGGCTGTAGCAGTAGATGTGATCAGAGAGCCGGTCTTCTCTGGGAACGTCGGACCGGTTGATGAAACGGATCATTTCGTTCAGCTCCGCCGGAGGAAATGCTGTTTTGAGCGGAGTCAGGAGAACTTCGTGGATGCTGGAAGGAAGAACAACCAGATCGTCGTCAAAGCGGGCGGCAAATTCTTTCAGGATGCCGGGATAGAGAAGGCAGGCCGCGCCGTTGATGCCGCGGTCGTTGCTCATGACATAGAGCGGGATTCGGGAATCGGGATCCGAATCCGGGCATCCGGCCAGCCCGATGATGCGTTCGATGGGGTCAATGCGGGCGGGAAGCAGGCGCGGGGTGTTGCGCTCGGCCAGCTGTCCCAGCTCTTCCTGTGAAATCCCCCAGAGCTTCAGATGGCTGCGGTGGATGAGAGCCGACATCTGCCGGGCGCTGTTCTCCGCCACAATGACTGAAAAGACAATAGCCAGATCCAGATAAGGGACGTAAGGGAGCCCGGAGAGGAGAATTTCATTTTCCCCGGCGTTGATCAGCCGGTACACAATCTGATCCTGAATCTGATCCAGGCTGCGGATGCGCGCGCCCAGCTCTTCCGGGAAACCGGGATCCGTCTCGTAGAGCAGGACGATCTGCTCCGTGATGATGGAGAGCGGAAGGCCGCGTTCTGCTTCATCATAGTAGGAGTTGAGGTAGACGGTGGGAGACAGGGCGGAGGAAGGCGAGGAAAAGCTCAGGCCGTCCAGCAGAAGGCCGTTGTTTTTCAGCACGCGCTGCAGCGACACCTGCGCCCGGGTTCCCAGGCGTTCCTGAACCATCGTGTGAATGGTTTTGAGAAATGTTTCGTATACCATAGGGGTACCTCCTGATAGATAGAATGTATGATGCGAACCGCGAAAGCGGCTGCGTCCGGAGAAGACGGGGACGGGGGGAGCGGGAGAACCGCACCAGAGATCCGGCCCGGAATGAAAAAAACCAGCCTGTGAACAGGTAAAATTAAACGCAATTCGATGAAAAACGGATGCCGTGAATATGCAGAACGAAGGCGTCTGCCGGGAAAATTCCTGAAAGAAAGCTGCCGGCATACCGGCAGAAAGAAAATGGGCCGCTACAGAAACAGCCGAATGAATACTCTTATTATAGCGAATGCGGAAGCGTCTGGCAAGGAGAAAATAGAAAAAGATTTTACAGAGTAATTCCGAAAAATCAGAATAATTTAACAGAATAAACAGAATAATTTAGAAAATAAATAGATAAAACATTAGGTGGAAGATTATAAAAAAATAATTTTAAAAATTTTAAAATAAAGTATTGACAAAAACGATTGGGCAGGCTATAATAAAGACAACAAAAGGAAAGAAACCTAAAAAATACAGAAAGGGGTTGATTCCACCGAAGTAGCTAGTTTCGTCTGAGTCGCAAGACCAGGCAAGAGGAAAAACAACAACCGGAACGGGAAGCCAAACAAAGTCTATAGAGATATCGGAAACAAGATTCGGTTTAGTAATATGACGAGAAAGTATTATTAAGAAGAACAGGGACGGAAGATGAGAATAGACGAGATGGAAGAGGAAGAAAAGAGGTTTGGCAGAGAGGAAGAAGGTTGTTGGGATAGAAAATTTAATAATAGATGTCACTGGTCAATGTAAGAGAGGTACAAACCAATGGACGAAGTATTCTGAGAGGGTATCGATAGATGTCAATTTATCGATACCCTCTTACATTGCGTAGTCAGATTCCCTGCAGGGCAAAGGAAGGCGTATATTCTTCCCGCGCGCTGCTTTTTTTCTGCATAAAACCTTCGGTAAGACCCAGGGAGAGCGCGGCGTCGACGACCTTTTCATACTCATAGGTCGTGATGCGGCGGTTGATTTCCGGATAGTCTGAGCTGTGGTAAAACGGGGTATACTGGCTCAGGAGGCTGATGAGAAAGGAACCGGCGGGCAGCGAATCCTTCATCCAGGAAAGAAGGCGGATGGAGTCCTCCTTCTGGCCGGGAAGGACCATGTGGCGGATGATTACGCCGCGTTCCATCAGGCGGACGCTGCGTCCGTTTTCTTCAAAGGAAGAAAAGCGCGGCCGGCCGGCGGTCCGGATCATCTGCCGGATGGCCGGAGCGGCAATCTGAAAATAGTCCGGCGCGCCGGAATAGCGCGCGGAGAGCTCGCCGGAATAATATTTCAGATCCGGAAGCCAGATATCCACGTAGGGGGCGAGCGCGTTGACGGCGTCGATCGTCTCGTAGCCGCCGCAGTTATAGACGACGGGGATGGTAAGGCGGGGCCGGGCGTCCTGCAGCGCCTGCAGCACCGTGGGAAGGTACTGGGTCGCGGTAACCAGGTTGATGTTGTGAGCGCCCTGAGCCTGCAGTTCAAGGAAAATTTCCGCCAGCCGGCCGGCGGTCACGGCTTTTCCGAAGCCCTCGCTGCTGATTCGGTAATTCTGGCAGAAGCAGCAGCGCAGCGTGCAGCCAGAAAAAAAGACCGTGCCGCTGCCGTGCAGCCCGCTGATACAGGGTTCCTCCCAGAAATGCAGGGCGGCCCGGGCGGCGACCGCCTGCGCCGGGCTCTGGCAGTAGCCCTTTCTGAGACGGCGGTTTACGCCGCAGCTGCGGGGGCAGAGGCGGCAGTTTTCGTACGAGAGGGATTCGGAATTTGTTGCGGTAGTTGCGCTGTTCATTGAGTTCTCCTGTGCATGGACGGATTCTTTTGGTGTGCCGCCCGTGCGGTTACGCTTTGGGGCGGGGAAGAAAATGGTAAAGCTGTTCGTAGGATGTGATCTCGCTGTCGGAAGCGGGGAGCGCCGGGATCAGGCCGGTGCAGTCCGTGGCGGAACAGATCTCGAGATCGGAAAGCGGATCAGGCGTGTCGCGTTCTGTACCATGCGGATCCTGAAACGCGCCGTTTACATCCGTATCGCCTGCAGCCGCGCCGCCGGTGTTGTCGGCAACTGCATCGCCTGAGGTCGCGCCGCCTGCGTTGTTTGCAATCGCGCCGCCTGTGTCTGCCCTGTCTGCGTCTGCGCGGCTGGCGGCATGCGGCCTGTGAACGGCCGGATTTGCGGGAACTGTTTTTCTGCCATACTGGCTCATTTTTATCACCTCACGGTTAGTATGAGACGTCTGCGCCGGAATATGACAGGAAACGGCTGCCGGAACGCCGCGGTTTAAGCCCGCGGCGCGGCGGGAGGCAGAAAATCGTTGATGCGGCGCCAGGAGGCTTTGAGCCGCTCCACGGAAAACGCGGCGTTGGCCGGGCTGGTGGAGGGAAGGCGGATGGCCGCCATGTTTGTGCGGGGCAGGCAGTAGCGTTCGTAGAGCCGGGAAGAAACGCCTCCGTTGGTAAAGACGGCGGCGATGGGGGCCGCTTCCAGGATCCGGTTTAAATCGTTGGGGACGGCGTTTTTAATGGAGCTGTCGCTGGAGCCTTCAATATCACAGCTGGCGATCACGTCCCAGAGCGCGATCCGGTTTCGCAGAAGAAACGCTTCTTTTTCTGCGACGGAGGCGGGAAGCGGTTCGCCGCGCAGCGCCGAGACGAGGGGCCAGAAACGGTTCTGGGGATGGCCGTAGAAAAAATGAATTTCCCGGGACTTGACGGAAGGAAACGATCCGAGAATCAGGATCCGGGAATGACTGTCAAAAACGGGGGGAATCGGGTGTGTTACATGCTGGCTCATATGGTCTGCTCCTTTTGCGGTGTGCGGGCGTGCCCGCCTGCAGAAAGTATAGCACAGAACGGCCGGAAATTTCTCTTTTTTTATAGCATTTTAATATTTTCAGTTCTTGATTTATAGACTGCGTCCCACTATAATGATATGAGTGGATTTTGTCGCGAGAAGCCGTCCGGCGCGCGCTTGCAGGCGAAATTCCGGGGATACTGAGGCAGAATGGAGAACATATATGGACAATAATGGCAACCAGAACAGGAATGGGAAGTCTCCGCGGGGCGGACAGAATTACATCGTTCTGATTATTACGATGCTGTTTACGCTGCTCTGCGTGGGCATGATGCATAATCTGTGGCAGGACAGCCGCACGGTATACGTTCCCTACAGCGAGTTTAATCAGATGCTGGAGCAGGGGGAAGTAGAGGCGGTCGTTGTCAGCGGCAACAAGATTCAGATTACGCCGAAGGCGGATTCAACGAAATATACGGGCAGCCAGGACCGCTACGGCGGGATCCTGGGAATTGAATATTATACGGTACCCATGGATGATCCGGATCTGCAGCAGAAGCTGGAGGACGCGGGCGTTACGCGCTACGAGCAGGCGCAGGTGGACGCGACGGGAAGCCTTCTGGTGCTGCTTTTGGAGTGGGTGCTTCCCATCGCCGTGATGCTGTTTCTGTTTAATTTCATGATGAAACGGATGGGCGGCGGAGGCGGCATCATGGGCGTCGGCAAGAGCAACGCCAAGGTGTACGTCCAGAAAGAGACGGGCGTGACGTTTAAGGATGTGGCCGGCGAAGACGAGGCCAAGGAGTCTCTGACGGAGATCGTGGATTTCCTGCACAATCCGGGAAAATATACGAAGATCGGCGCGAAGCTTCCCAAGGGCGCTCTGCTGGTGGGACCGCCCGGAACGGGCAAGACGCTTCTGGCCAAGGCGGTGGCCGGCGAGGCGAAGGTGCCGTTTTACTCGCTGTCCGGTTCGGACTTTGTGGAGATGTTTGTGGGCGTCGGCGCGTCGCGTGTGCGCGATCTGTTTAAGCAGGCGCAGCAGTCGGCCCCCTGTATTATTTTTATTGATGAGGTGGACGCCATCGGCAAGAGCCGTGACTCCCGCCTGGGCGGAAACGATGAGCGCGAGCAGACGCTGAATCAGCTGCTCTCGGAGATGGATGGCTTCGATTCGTCGAAGGGCCTTCTCGTCATGGCGGCGACCAACCGTCCGGAGATTCTGGATCCGGCGCTTCTGCGCCCGGGCCGTTTTGACCGGCGCATCATCGTTGACAAGCCGGACCTGAAGGGACGGATCGAGATCCTGAAGGTTCACTCCAAGGATGTGAAGCTGGACGAGACAGTTAATTTTGAAGAGATCGCGCTGGCGACCTCCGGCGCTGTGGGTGCGGATCTGGCCAATATGATGAACGAGGCGGCGATCACGGCGGTAAAGAATGGAAGGCAGGCCGTCTCCCAGAAGGATCTGTTTGAGTCGGTGGAGCTGGTGCTGGTCGGCAAGGAGAAGAAGGATCGGATCCTCAGCAAGGAAGAACGGCGGATTGTTTCGTATCACGAGGTCGGGCATGCGCTGGTCAGCGCGCTGCAGAAGGATGCGGAGCCGGTGCAGAAGATTACCATCGTGCCGCGGACGATGGGCGCGCTGGGCTACGTGATGCACGTGCCGGAGGAGGAGAAGTTCCTGAATACGGAAAAGGAAATCCGGGCCATGCTGGTAGGTTATCTGGCCGGCCGGGCGGCGGAAGAGATTGTGTTTGATACGGTTACGACCGGCGCGGCGAACGACATCGAGCAGGCGACGCGGATTGCCCGGGCGATGATTACCCAGTACGGCATGTCGAAGAAATTCGGCCTGATGGGTCTGGAAAGCCGGGAGAACCAGTATCTGAACGGCCGTACGGTGCTTAACTGCAGCGATATGACGGCGGCGGAGATCGATCAGGAGGTCATGAAGATCCTGAAGGATTCCTACGAGGAGGCAAAGCGCCTGCTGAGCGAGAACAGGGAGGCGCTGGATCGGATTGCGGAGTTCCTGATCGAGAAGGAGACGATTACCGGCAAGGAGTTCATGAAGATTTTCCGCCAGGTCAAAGGAATCCCGGAGCCGGATGTTTCGTCAGGACAGGAGGAAACGCACCGCGTCGGAGGAAATCCGACGGAGGATGCCGCGAAGGCGGAACCGGCGGCGCAGGAGGAAGCCGCGAAGGCGGAACCGATGGCGCAGGAGGAAACTGCGAAGGCGGAACCGGCGGCGCAGGAAGAGGCCGTGAAGGCGGAACCGGCGGCGCAGGAGGAAACCGCGAAGAACGAATAAGAGAGAATAAAAAGACCGTCTGCAGAAGGACGCTTTCAGGAGCGATTCTGCAGGCGGTTTTTGTTTCTGATAACAGAGCCGTTCGGGTCGTTAATGGTAGAGCCGGTTGTGTTCGTACACCGGTTCGCAGGTCAGATCGATTCCCAGTCGCTTAAACGTTTTGGTGTCTACCTCGGAGAGGATGACGGAGGTGTGCACCTGGCAGCCGCGCAGCTTTTCCAGCTGTTCCAGGGCGATCTGGGCATTCTTGTCGGTGGCGGCGCACATGGAGAGGGCGATCAGCACTTCGTCCGTGTGCAGGCGCGGATTGCGGCTTCCCAGATATTCGACCTTGAGCTTCTGGATGGGCTCGATGGCGCTGGGGGAGATCAGGTGCACGTCGTGCGGGATATTCCCCAGTTGCTTGACGGCGTTGAGCAGCAGCGCGGCGGAAGCTCCCAGCAGATTGGAGGTTTTTCCAGTCGTGATCGTGCCGTCCGGAAGCTCGATGGCGGCGGCGGGACTTCCCTCCTGCTCGGCCCGGGCCAGGGCGGCGGGAACGACGCGCCGCATCTCCGGCGTGATCCTCGCCTGTTTCATAAGAAGCTCGATTTTATAAATCTCGTCCTTGCTGCCCTCGTCCTTGATGACGCGGTTCAGGGACTGGTAGTAGCGGCGGATGATTTCCTGGCGGGAGGCCTCGCAGCAGACATCGTCGTCGATGATGCAGTTCCCGGCCATGTTGACGCCCATGTCCGTGGGGGATTTGTAGGGATTCTCTCCGTAAATTCCCTCAAAGATAGCGCTGAGGACCGGGAAGATCTCGATGTCGCGGTTATAGTTGACGGTCGTGATCCCGTAGGCCTCCAGATGGAAGGGGTCTATCATGTTGACGTCGTTTAAATCGGCGGTCGCGGCCTCGTAGGCCAGGTTGACCGGGTGCTTCAGCGGAATATTCCAGATGGGGAAGGTCTCAAATTTGGCGTAGCCGGCCTTGATGCCGCGCTTGTTTTCATGGTACAGCTGCGAGAGGCAGGTGGCCATCTTGCCGCTGCCGGGGCCGGGGGCGGTTACAATGACCAGAGGCTTGGAGGTCTCGATATAGTCGTTCTTTCCGTAGCCCTCGTCGCTGACGATCAGCGGCACATTGCCGGGATAGCCGTCGATGATATAATGGCGGTAAACGCGGATGCCCATTTTCTCCAGCTTGTATTTAAAGGTATCGGCCGTGGCCTGTCCGGCGTAATGGGTAATGACGACGCTGCCGACATAGAGGCCCTTTTCCGTGAAGGATTCGATGAGGCGCAGGACGTCGACGTCGTACGTGATGCCCAGATCGGAGCGGATCTTGTTCTTTTCGATGTCCGCGGCGCTGATGGCGATGACGATCTCGGCCTGATCCGCGAGCTGCAGGAGCATCCGCAGCTTACTGTCGGGGGCAAAGCCGGGGAGGACCCGCGAGGCGTGGTAATCGTCAAACAGTTTTCCGCCAAATTCCAGATACAGTTTGTCGCCGAACTGGTTGATGCGTTCCCGGATGTGGTCCGACTGCATTTTCAGGTATTTCTGATTATCAAATCCGATTTTCATTTCTTCCCCCATTCTGATCGCCGCCGGATTGCAGACACAGACCGGAGCACGGCCGGACAGCAGATCGCAAAAATAAACATAATCGGTTCTATTATCCTACAAAAAGTGGATTTTGAGTAGAGGGAAAATGCACAAAAGTGAGAACATGAGGGAAAACCATTGCCAAAGCGGCCGGAAAAACTTGCCGCAGCGGCCGGAAAAAACTTCTGGTTGACAGTAAAATCCCTGCTGCGATATAATAAAAAACAGTTAAATCCTGTGTACCGTGCGGCGAGGCGCTTTGGCCGTGTACGCAGGATTTTTTTAAGGAATGCCGGGTGCGGAACGGACGGGCAGCGGCAAAGCGCCGCCGCGCCGGACGCGGCAGGGAATGCGCGGAGAAAAAGCAGCGGCAGAGAAGAGGATACGGGTATGAGAAAGTGGCGGGGTTGGCGCAAAATACTGCTGTGCGCGGCGCTGGGGACGCTGGTTGCTTCCGGGTGCGCGCGCTATACGCCGGTAGAGCCGGACGGCGGGATGCCGGAAGCGGAAGAAACAGGGCCGGAGACGGCCGGCGGGGAGCCGGAAGCCGGGACGGCACAGGAGTTGTCGCCTCTGCGCATCGAGGATGACGGCGCGGCGGTTCCGAAGCGGACGCCGGTGCAGGTAAAAGGGATTTATCTGACGGCGTATACGGCCGGGGACCCGGAGCGGATGGAGGAGATCATCGCGCAGATTGACCGGACGGAGCTCAACGCGGTTGTAATTGATTTTAAGACGGACGAGGGGTACATTGCGGCCGATGTGGATTCGCCCCTTCTGCAGGAGGCGGGCGCCTGCCGGGATTACATCCCGGATCTGGAAGGGCTTTTAAAAACGCTGAAGAAGCATGAGATTTATACGATTGCCCGGGTAGTGGCGTTTAAGGATCCGGTGCTGGCGGAGGCGAAGCCGGAATGGAGCCTGAAAACGGCGGACGGAAGCCTTTACCGGGACGGGCAGGGGCTGGCCTGGGTCAATCCCTACGAGGAAGCGGTCTGGAATTATCTGGCGGAGGTCGGCGAGCAGGCGGCCGGGGCCGGATTTGACGAGGTGCAGTTTGACTATATCCGTTTTTCGACGGATTCCACCATGCGCGAGGTCGTGTTTGACGAGGCTCAGACGCGCGGCCGGGACCGGACGGAGATTATTACGGAATTTACGGAATATATTTATGAACGGCTGGCCCCGCTGGGGATTTTTGTCTCGGCCGATGTGTTTGGAGCGATCATCGGCAGCCCGCAGGATGCGGCGGCAGTGGGGCAGGATTATGCGGAGATGGCGGCGCGCCTCGATTATCTGTGTCCGATGATTTATCCGTCGCATTACGGCGACGGGAATTTTGGCCTGGATCATCCGGATTTGCACCCGTATGAGACGGTGCTGGGGGCGCTGCAGAAATCGGTGTCGGTGCTTTCTGCCTACGAAAACGGGGAGGCGACGCCGGCGGACGCCAGCGCGGCGGGAACGCCCGCGGCCGGCGGGAGTGAAAACGGCGCGGCGGGAACGTCCGCAGCCGGCGGGAGCGAAAGCGGCACGGCGGGAACGTCCGCGGCCGGCGGGAGCGAAAGCGGCACGGCGGGAACGTCCGCAGCCGGCGGGAGTGAGAGCGCGGCCGGAGAAACGCGGGAGATCCGCGCGGTGGTAAGGCCCTGGCTGCAGGATTTTACAGCCAGCTATCTGCGGCATTATCAGAAATATGAGGATGAGGAAATCCGGGAACAGATTGAGGCGGTGTATGACGCGGGATATGAGGAGTGGATTCTCTGGAACGCGTCGAACCAGTATCATTACGGAGGATTGCTGGATGAGGGAGATTCCGAGGCCGGGGGAACGGTACCGGCACTTTAAAAACAGGGACTATCAGATTGTCGCGCTGGCCAGGCATTCCGAGACCGGGGAATGGATGGTGGTGTATCAGGCGCTCTACGGCGATTTCGGAGTCTGGGTGCGCCCGCTTTCCATGTTTCTGGAGCCGGTAGATCGAAAGAAGTATCCGGACGCTCAGCAGCGGTTCCGGTTTGAGCGCGTGGCGCCGCCCGGGGCGCAGGAAGACGGGAAGAATCGTTCAGAATACGCAGGCGGAAGAGCCGGGGCGGGCCGGCAGGGCCGCCCGGAGGCGGATGCCCGGCAGGGCCGCCCGGAAGCATACGTCCGGGAAAAACGCCCGGAAGCATACGTCCGGGAGAGCCGCCCGGAGGTAAATGCCTGGCAGGGCCGGGAGAGCGGTCCGGATCGGGAGGCGGGAGCATTAAGCCCGCTTCTGTCGGAATTTCTGGATACGGATTCGCTGGAAAAGCGGCTTGAGATTCTGCAGAGAATGCGGGGACGGGTCGGCAGGCGGGAGGTGGAAAGCCTCTGTTTCTGTCTGGATGTGAAGCTTTCCGGAGAGACGGTAGAGGAGCAGCTCGAGAATCTGGCAAAAAGCCTGCGGATGCAGCAGCGCTATGACGCGTCCCGTCTGCGCCGGTAGGCAAATGGAAGGATCCGATGTTTCAGATTGAGGAAGAATTAAAAAAACTGCCCGCGCAGCCGGGCGTGTATATCATGCATGACGCGCAGGACGCGGTCATCTATGTGGGAAAGGCCATCAGCCTGAAGAACCGGGTCCGCCAGTATTTTCAGAGCAGCCGCAGCAAGACGGCCAAGATTGAGCAGATGGTTTCCCGCATCGCCCGTTTTGAGTATATCGTGACGGATTCCGAGCTGGAAGCGCTGGTGCTGGACTGCAATCTGATCAAGGAGTACCGGCCGCGCTACAATACGCTTCTCAAGGACGACAAGACGTATCCGTATATTAAGGTCACGGTTTCCGAGGAATATCCGCGGATCCTGTTTTCCCGCCGGATGAAGCGGGATAAGGAGTGCTATTTCGGCCCGTTTACGAGCGCGGGGGCCGTCCGGGATACGATTGATCTGATCCGCAAGCTTTACCGGATTCGCGCCTGCAGCCGGAAGCTGCCGCAGGACATCGGAAAGGATCGCCCGTGCCTGTATTATCACATTCATCAGTGCGGCGCGCCCTGCCAGGGATTTATTTCCCGGGAGGAATACCAGCAGTCGGTAAAGAGCGCTCTGGAATTTCTCGGGGGGCGCTATGAGCCGGTGCTTTCGTATCTGGAGCAGAAGATGACGGAGGCGTCGGAGGCCATGGAGTTTGAGCAGGCCATCGAGTACCGCGAGCTGTTAAACAGCGTGCGGCAGGTGGCGCAGAAGCAGAAGATCACGAGCCAGTCCATGGACGACCGGGATATCATCGCCATGGCTCGGGATGAGAAGGACGCGGTAGTGCAGGTTTTCTTCGTGCGCGACGGACGCCTGATCGGGCGCGAGCATTACCATCTGAATCTCTCTTCCGACGAAGAAAGCAGCCAGATCCTGGGGAGCTTTCTCAAACAGTATTACGCGGGTTCGCCGTTTATCCCGCACGAGCTCTGGGTGCAGGAGGAGCCGGAGGACGGGGAGCTTCTGACGCGCCTTCTGACGGCGCGCCGCGGGCAGGCCGTCAGGCTTGTCATTCCCAGACGGGGGCAGAAGGAGCAGCTGGTAGAGCTGGCGCAGAAAAACGCGCGCATGGTTCTCACGCAGGACAAGGAGAAGATCCGGCGGGAGGAGCTGCGCACCATCGGCGCGATGAATCAGATCGGGGAGTGGATCGGCCTGGGGCGCATCCGGCGCATCGAGGCCTACGATATTTCCAATATCAGCGGCTTCGAGTCGGTGGGCTCGATGATTGTCTATGAGGACGGGCGGCCCCGCCGCAACGATTACCGGAAGTTCCGCATCCGGACGGTGCAGGGGCCCAATGATTACGCATCCATGCGGGAGGTGCTTCTGCGGCGCTTTTCCCACGGCATGGAGGAGACGAAGCGGATGGAGGAAGCGGGCGAGGATCTGTCGCTGGGAAGCTTTACGCGCTTTCCGGATCTGATTATGATGGACGGCGGCCGCGGCCAGGTCAACGTCGCGCTGGAGGTTCTCGGGAAGCTGGGGCTTTGCATTCCGGTATGCGGGATGGTTAAGGACGACAACCACCGCACGCGGGGGCTTTATTATGAGAACCGGGAGGTTCCGATCGACCGCCATGCGGAAGGGTTTAAGCTGATTACCCGCATTCAGGACGAGGCGCACCGGTTTGCCATCGAGTATCACCGGAGCCTCCGGGGAAAGGATCAGGTGCATTCTGTGCTGGACGAGATCCGGGGGATCGGGCCGGCGCGGCGCAAGGCGCTGCTCAGGACGTTTAAGAGCGTGGAGGCAATCCGGGACGCCGACGAGGAAACGCTCGCGGCGGCGCCGGGGATGAACCGCGCGGCGGCGGCGGCCGTTTACCAGTTTTTCCGCAGGCCGCCGGAGGAAGAACAGTCCGTGGAAGCCGCGGCGCAGCGGACGGAGAAAGAACAGTCCGGGGAAGCTGCGGTGCAGCAGACGGAAGAAGAACAGTCCGGGGCGGCCGCGGCGCGGCAGATAGAGAAAGAACAGTCCGGGGCGGCTGCGGCGCGGCAGACGGAGGACGGGGAGGAAGAGACATGAATGGAGTAACGATAACGGAACTGATAGAAAAAATGGGCTTTCGCAATATGACGCCGGAGCTGGATACGGACAACGTGGTCCTGGTACATCCGGATGTGAACCGCCCTGCGCTGCAGCTGACCGGTTTCTTCGACCATTTCGACAAGGAGCGGGTGCAGATTGTCGGCTATGTGGAGAACGCCTACATCGGGACGCTGACGCCGGAGCGCCGCCATCAGGTGTTTAATGATCTGCTGGCGGCGGGGATTCCCTGCCTGGTTTACAGCCGCGGCATGACGCCGGAGGTAGATGTGCTGGAGCTGTGCAATCACTATGGCGTACCCTGCCTGGTGTCGGAAAAAACAACCTCGGATCTGATGGCGGAGGTCATCCGCTGGCTCAATGTAAAGCTGGCTCCGATGATCAGCATCCACGGAGTTTTAGTGGATGTGTTCGGCGAGGGCGTCCTGATCATGGGCGAGAGCGGGATCGGAAAGAGCGAGGCGGCGCTGGAGCTGATCAAGCGGGGGCACCGTCTGGTCAGCGACGACGTGGTGGAGATCCGCCGGGTCAGCGACGAGACGCTGATCGGCTCCGCGCCGGATATCACGCGTCATTTTATCGAGCTGCGCGGAATCGGGATCATCGACGTCAAGACGCTGTTCGGCGTGGAGAGCGTGAAGGATACGCAGTCCATCGACATGGTAATCAAACTGGAGGAATGGGATAAGGACAAGGAATACGATCGCCTGGGCATGGAGGATCAGTACACGGAATTTCTGGGGAACAAGGTTATCTGCCATGCCATCCCCATCCGGCCGGGCCGCAACCTGGCGATCATCGTGGAGTCTGCGGCCGTGAATTACCGGCAGAAAAAGATGGGCTACAATGCGGCGAAGGAGCTCTACAAGAGGGTGCAGGCCAATCTGGCGCAGCGGGACTGACGGGACATGGACGGAGAACGGGATATGAAGGATTTTTTTGAGAGACTCTGCGCGGCGGCCGGGGAGGGCCGCGCCAGAGAGCGGGAGCCGATGGCGCTTCACACGACGTTTCGGACCGGCGGTCCGGCCCGCTATTTTGCGGATCCGGCCGGCGAGCGGGAGCTGGCAGAGGTCGTCGCGCTCTGCAGAGAACAGGGGATGCCGTATTACATCCTGGGAAACGGAAGCAATCTTTTAGTCAGCGACGAGGGGTATGACGGAGTTATGATCCGGCTGGGGGATGGCCTGGCGCGCCTGTCTAAATGCGGCGAATTCCTTTATGAGGCGGGGGCGGGCCTGCTGCTTTCCCGGCTGGCGAAGGAAGCGCTCACGGATTCGCTTACGGGGCTGGAATTTGCGGCCGGGATTCCGGGCACGCTGGGCGGCGCGGTTGTCATGAACGCGGGCGCGTACGGCGGCGAGATGAAGGATGTCTTAAAAAGCGTGCGCGTGCTGGACCCGGACGGGGAGATCCGGGAGCTTTCCGTTTCTGAGCTGGATCTGGGGTACCGCAGGAGCGTGATCCCCGCGCGCGGCTGCGTGGTGCTGAGCGCGCGCATCGGCCTTGCGCCCGGAGACGCGGCGCAGATCCGGGCGCGGATGGAGGAGCTGGCGGCCAAGCGCCGGGAAAAGCAGCCGCTTGAGTATCCCAGCGCCGGCAGCACGTTTAAGCGGCCGGAGGGGTATTTTGCGGGGAAACTCATCGAGGAGGCGGGGCTTCGCGGCTTTGCCTTCGGCGGCGCGCAGGTTTCGGAAAAACACTGCGGCTTCGTGATCAACCGGGGGGACGCCACGGCGGCGCAGATCCGGACGCTGTGCCGGATCGTGCAGGAACGCGTGCGGGAATCGGCCGGCGTCGAGCTGGAGCCGGAGGTCCGTTTTCTGGGCTTTGACGGAGAAGGCGGGCAGCAGGACAGAAATGGCATACGGACCGCCGGTAAAAAGGAGTAGGGCATGCGGCTTGTGATTGTGACCGGCATGTCGGGCGCGGGCAAGAGCTCGGCGCTCAAGATGCTGGAAGATATGGGCTTTTACTGTGTGGATAATCTTCCCGTTCCGCTGGTCGGCAAATTTGCCGAGCTGATCCGGGGGAGCGGCGGGGATATGACCGGCGCGGCGCTGGGGATTGACGTGCGCAGCGGAGAGGGGCTTTCGCAGCTGGAGACGACGTTTGCCGAATGGGATCAGCTTCACATCCCGTATGAGATCCTGTTTCTGGACGCCGGGGACGAGACGCTGATCAAGCGTTATAAGGAAACGCGGCGCGCGCATCCGCTGGCGGGCCGGGAGCGGCTGGACCGCGGGATTGCCAGGGAGCGGGTCAAGCTGGAATTTCTGAAAGAGCGGGCGGACTATATTCTGGATACGAGCACGCTGCTGACGCGGGAGCTGCGCGAGGAGCTGGAGCGCATCTTCGTGGGCCAGGAGAAGTTTTCCAGCCTGTTTGTGACGGTTTTGAGCTTTGGCTTTAAATACGGGATCCCATCGGACGCCGATCTGGTGTTCGACGTGCGCTTTCTCCCCAACCCGTACTATGAGGAGAAGCTGCGCGACAAGACGGGGAACGATCCGGAGGTGCAGGAGTTTGTGCGCCGGGGCCGGACGGCGGATCGGTTCCTGGAGCAATTATACGGCATGATCGATTTCCTCCTGCCATATTATGTGAAAGAAGGAAAGAACCAGCTGGTCATCGCTATCGGCTGCACCGGCGGGAAGCACCGTTCCGTGACCGTGGCCAATCTGCTGTACGAGCGCCTGGAGAGCCACCGGGAGATCGGGCTTAAGATTGAGCACCGGGACATCGAGAAGGACAAGAGGACGAAGGGATAAAAGAAAGGTGGGGCCATGTCATTTTCTTCGCGGGTAAAAGAGGAGCTTTCGCGTCAGATAAGCCCCGCAAGGCACTGTCAGATCGCGGAGATCGCGGCGATCCTGAGTCTCTGCGGAAAAATTCATGAGGATGAAGAAAATCGCTGTTCTATCCGGATTCAGACGGAGAATGTGGCGGTAGCGAGAAAATACTTTACATTATTGAAAAAAACATTTAAGATAAGAGCGGACATTTCGATCCGGCGCAACGCATTTCTGAAGAAAAGCCGCACATACTGTGTGACGGTCCATGATCCGCAGGACGCGCTTCGCGTGCTGGAGGCGGTCAAGCTGACCGACGGCCAGGGGCGGCTGGCGAAGGAGCGGTCGATGGTCCGCGGGCTGATCATTCAGAATGTCTGCTGCCGGCGGGCATTTGTGCGCGGCGCGTTTCTGGCGGCCGGTTCCATCAGCGATCCCGAGAAATTCTACCATTTTGAGATTGTCTGCCCTTCCATGGAGAAGGCCAGGCAGCTTCAGGAGGTCATCGCGGCGTTTTCGATTGATGCGAAAATAGTTGTCAGAAAGAAGTATTATGTGGTATATATAAAAGAAGGCAGCCAGATCGTGGAGATTCTTGGCGTGATGGAGGCTCACGTGGCCCTGATGGAGCTGGAGAACATCCGGATCCTGAAGGAGATGCGGAACAGCGTGAACCGTCAGGTCAACTGCGAGACGGCGAATATTAACAAGACGGTTTCGGCGGCGGTCAAGCAGCTGGGGGATATCGCCTATATCCGGGATACGGTAGGGCTTGACTTCCTTCCTGAGGCGCTGGCGGAGATTGCAAAGCTGCGGCTGGAGATGCCGGATGCCACCTTAAAGGAGCTGGGGGAGAACCTGAGCGCTCCGGTAGGCAAGTCCGGAGTCAACCACCGGCTCAGAAAAATCAGTACGATTGCGGAGAGCCTCCGGGAGGAGAGAGGCGATCCGTGAGATGGCGCAGGTTCTTTTGAGGATGAGGAGGATATCATGACGAGCAGGGAAATCAAGATTGAGTTACCGACAGGGCTGGAGGCCAGACCGGCTGCGATGCTGGTGCAGGTTGCCAGTCAGTATGAGAGCAGCATTTATGTGGAGAAGGAACAGAAGCGCGTGAATGCCAAGAGCATTATGGGAATGATGACCCTGGGGCTGGCGACCGGAGAGTGCGTGAAGGTAACCGCGGACGGCCGGGATGAAGAGCAGGCGCTTGCGGAGATAGAAAAATATCTGAAGAACAGCTGACAGACGGTTTTTCGCCCTGCAGAAGGAGGGGAAACCGGGGGTTCAGAAACGGACTGGCGCTTTATATCCGGCGTCTGCACAAGAGCGGACGAGGCGGGTACAAAGCGCCGTTTTTTTGACGGGGGAATCCGCCTCCGAAAGAGGCGGTGCGGATAAGGAGGAGAGAGCGTGGCGTTTACACATCTTCACATGCATACGGAATACAGCCTTCTGGATGCGTCCAGCAAGATTTCGGAGCTTGTAAGCCGGGCGAAGGAGCTGGGGATGGACAGCATGGCGATCACGGATCACGGCGTCATGTACGGGGTTATCGATTTCTACCGGGCGGCGCGGGAAAACGGCATCAAGCCGATCATCGGCTGCGAGATTTACGTGGCGCCGGGGTCGCGTTTTGACCGGGAGAGCGTGAATGGGGAAGACCGCTACTATCACCTGATTCTTCTGGCGGAGAATAACCAGGGCTATCAGAACCTGATGAAGATTGTGTCCCGGGGTTTTGTGGAGGGCTTTTATTATAAGCCGCGCGTGGACGACGAGCTGCTGCGGGAATACAGCGGCGGGCTGATCGCGCTCAGCGCCTGCCTGGCGGGAGAGATCCCGCGCTGCCTGACGCGGGGGATGTACGAGGAGGCCTGCCGGGCGGCGGAAAAATACCGCGATATCTTCGGCGAGGATCATTTTTTCCTGGAGCTGCAGGATCACGGGATTGCGGCGCAGCGGATCGTGAATCAGGGGCTTTTACGCATGAGCCAGGAGCTGCAGATTCCGCTGGTGGCGACCAACGACTGCCATTATATTTATAAGGAAGACGTGGAGGCGCACGACATTCTTCTGTGCATCCAGACGCGGAAAAAGGTCACGGACGAGAACCGGATGCGCTACGAGGGCGGCCAGTTTTACGTCAAGTCGGAGGAGGAAATGCGGGCGCTGTTTCCCTATGCCCAGGACGCCATCGACAACACCCACCGCATCGCCGAGCGCTGTAATGTGGAGATCGAGTTCGGCGTGACCAGGCTGCCGCGTTTCGACGTGCCGCAGGGCTACACTTCCTGGGATTATCTGAACCAGCTCTGCCGGGATGGGTTCCGGAAGCGCTATCCGGACGACGACGGCACGCTCCTTGCGCGGCTCGACTACGAGCTGGACGTCATCCGCTCCATGGGATACGTGGATTATTTCCTGATCGTATGGGATTTCATTCATTTTGCCAAGTCGCACGGGATCATGGTGGGGCCGGGGCGCGGTTCGGCGGCCGGCAGTATCGTGGCCTACAGCCTGGCGATCACGGACATCGATCCCGTGCGCTATCAGCTGCTGTTCGAGCGGTTTCTGAACCCGGAGCGCGTCTCGATGCCGGATATTGACGTGGATTTCTGCTTTGAGCGCCGCCAGGAGGTCATCGATTACGTGGTGGAAAAATACGGCAAGGACCGGGTGGTGCAGATCGTGACCTTCGGTACGCTGGCGGCCAAGGGCGTGGTGCGCGACGTGGGGCGCGTGCTGGACGTCCCGTACGCGAAGTGCGACGCCATCGCCAAGATGATTCCCGGCGATCTGGGAATGACGCTCGACAAGGCGCTGAAGGCCAGCCCGGAGCTGCGCTCGGCGTACGAGAGCGATCAGGAGGTAAAATATATCATCGATATGAGCCGCCGCCTGGAAGGATTGCCGCGCCATACCTCCATGCACGCGGCGGGCGTCGTGATCAGCAGCGCGCCGGTGGAGGAATATGTGCCGCTGTCGCGCGCTTCGGACGGCTCGATTACCACGCAGTTTACGATGACGACGCTGGAAGAACTGGGGCTTCTAAAGATGGATTTCCTGGGCCTTCGGACGCTGACGGTCATCCAGAACGCCGTGCGGCTGGCAGAGAAAACGACGGGAAAAACGATCGATCTGAACGGGATTGATTACGGCGACCGGAAGGTGCTGGACGCGATCGGGACCGGGAAAAATGACGGCGTGTTCCAGCTGGAAAGCTCCGGGATGAAGGGCTTCATGAAGGAGTTAAAGCCGGAAAACCTCGAGGATCTGATCGCCGGTATTTCCCTGTACCGGCCGGGTCCCATGGATTTCATTCCCCGCTATCTGAAGGGGAAAAATGACCGGACGTCCATCGTCTATGAATGCCCGCAGCTGGAGCCGATCCTGGCCCCGACCTATGGCTGCATCGTGTACCAGGAGCAGGTCATGCAGATCGTGCGCGATCTGGCCGGGTATACGCTGGGGCGAAGCGATCTGGTGCGGCGTGCCATGGCCAAGAAGAAGGCGGCCGTGATGGAAAAGGAGCGCCGGAATTTCGTGTACGGCAACCCGGAAGAAGGGGTTAAGGGCTGCATCGCCAACGGCATCGACGAGAAGACGGCCAACCACATTTATGACGAGATGATCGATTTCGCCAAGTATGCGTTCAACAAGTCGCACGCGGCAGCCTACGCGGTCGTCTCCTACCAGACGGCCTGGCTGAAATATTACTATCCGGTCGAGTTTATGGCGGCGCTGATGACTTCCGTGAAGGACAACGTGACCAAGGTATCCGAGTATATTATGAGCTGCCGGCAGATGGGCATGAAGATCGTGCCTCCGGATATCAACGAGGGGGAGAGCGGGTTTTCCGTCTCCGGCGGCGCGATCCGCTACGGACTTTCCGCGATCAAGAGCATCGGCCAGTCGGTGGTGGACGCGATCGTGAGAGAACGGGAGGAGAGGGGCCGGTTTTGCACGCTGGAGGAATTTGTGGACCGCATGGACAGCCGGGAGATCAACCGGCGGACGCTGGAGAGCTTCATCAAATCCGGGGCCATGGACTGCCTGCCCGGCACGCGCAAGCAGAAATTCCTCGTCTCCGCCCAGCTTCTGGAGCAGAAGAATAAGGAAAAGAAAAATTCCATGGAAGGGCAGATGTCGCTGTTCGATTTCGTGGGCGAGGAAGAAAAGAAGGATTTCCAGATTTCCTTCCCCAACGTGGGCGAATATTCCAGGGAGGAGCTTCTGGCGTTCGAGAAAGAGATGGTGGGCGTCTACATCAGCGGCCATCCGCTGGAATCCTGCATCGGCCTGTGGGAGAAAAATGTGACGGCGAGAAGCTCTGATTTTGCCGTGGATGAGGAGAGCGGTTCGGCGGCCGTCCGCGACGGCGCCTACGTGACGATCGGCGGCATGATCACGGACAAGACGGTCAAGACGACGCGCAACAACAAGGTCATGGCGTTTGTGACGCTGGAGGATCTGGCCGGCAGTGTGGAGGTGCTGGTATTCCCGAACGACTATGAGAAAAACCGCGATCTGCTGCGGGAGGATTCCAGGGTCTTCATCCGCGGGCGCGCCTCCATCGGCGACGAGCCGGTAGGGAAGCTGATCTGCGAGCAGATCGTCCCCTTTTCCCAGGTGCCGCGGGAGCTGTGGCTGAAATACGCCGACAAGGAGGCGTACACGGCGGGCGAGCAGAAGCTTCTGGACACCCTGCGGCTGTGGGAGGGCGGCGATTCGGTCGTGATTTACCTGGGACGCGAGCGGGCCCGCAAGACGCTTCCGGCGAACTGGAACGTAAAAGCGGATCCGGAGCTTCTGGAAGAGCTGCGGAAGCTTCTGGGCGAAGAAAACGTAAAAGTCGTGGATCAGAAGGCAGTATTTCCCGCCCGGACCCGGGGCGCGGGCTGACGGCAGGGGGCCGTCCTTTCCTTTTGGCGGGCCGGGAAGTCTGGTTAAAAATTTATCAGAAATACGAGAAACCTCTTGAAATGGACGCATAAATGCATTAAAATAAACGGGGCAGAAAAGGGAACGTTCAGGAAAATCCGGCGCTTTCCGGGGATAAGAAGCGGAAAGAGAACGGGCGCCGGACAGGATGGAGGAAGATACTATGGCGAAGGAAGTAAAGACGATTGGCGTATTAACCAGCGGCGGAGATGCGCCGGGCATGAACGCGGCGATCCGCGCGGTGGTCCGTACCGCGATCAACCGGGGCCTGAGCGTCAAGGGCATCATGCGCGGCTATGCGGGCCTTCTGCAGGAAGAGATCGTGGACATGGACGGGACGAGCGTGGCGGACACCATCGGCCGCGGCGGCACCATTCTCTACACGGCCCGCTGTCCGGAATTCATGACGGAGGACGGTCAGAAGAAGGGCGCGGAGATCTGCCGCAAATACGGAATCGACGGCCTGGTGGTAATCGGCGGGGACGGCTCCTACCGGGGCGCGGGAAAGCTCTCGGCGCTGGGGATCAATACCGTCGGCCTGCCGGGGACGATCGATCTGGATATCGCCTGTACGGATTACACCATCGGTTTTGATACGGCCATCAATACGGCCATGGAAGCCATCGACAAGGTGCGGGATACGTCGACCTCTCATGAGCGCTGCAGCATCATCGAGGTCATGGGCCGTCATGCGGGATACATCGCGCTCTGGTGCGGCATTGCCAACGGCGCGGAAGATATTCTGCTGCCGGAGCGCTACGACGGCAACGAGCAGGTCCTGATCAACCGCATCATCGAGAACCGCAAGCGCGGGAAAAAGCATCACATTATCATCAACGCGGAGGGAATCGGCCATTCCGTTTCCATGGCGCGGCGGATTGAGGCGGCCACGGGGATCGAGACGCGGGCCACGATCCTGGGCTACATGCAGCGGGGCGGCGCGCCGACCTGCAAGGACCGGATGTACGCGTCGATCATGGGGGCCAAGGCGGTCGAGCTTTTAAAGGCCGGCAAGACGAACCGCGTCGTCGCGTACAAGCACGGCGAGTTTGTGGATTTTGACATTCAGGAAGCGCTGAATATGAAGAAGGATATTCCCGAGGATCAGTTTGAGATCAGCAAGCTTCTGGTCCGCTAGGAAGCACGATCCGGGAGAACGAAGAAGACGGGGCGCCGCAGGAGGCCGCAGAGACGGGCCTGCGGCGCCCCGTTTTGCGGCCGCGCAGGTAGTCTGTGCAAAACAGCGGTTCATGCCGCGTCGCGGCCGCGCAGGTAGTCTGAAAACAGCGGTTTATGCCGCGCTGCGGCCACGCAGGTAGTCTGAAAACAGCGGTTCATGCCGCGCTGCGGCCGCGCGCAAAGCCGCGGGAAAGACTCCCGGGCGGCGGGAAAACAGGAGGAAATGATGGAGCAGGAGAGAGAAAAAACGGAAAACGTGGTGCTCTGCGGCGCCAATTCCTATGTGGAAAAATATTATCTCAACGAGGCGTTTGCGGGCCTGCCGGAGGCGGTCAAGGCCGAGCTGCAGATCCTGTGCGTGCTGTTTACCGAGGATGTGGGCGGCGTGCTTCTTCTGGAGTTCACGCCGGACGGTTCGCTGCAGTTTCGGGTCGAGGCGGAAGAGAGCGATTATCTGTTTGACGAGATCGGGAGCGCCCTCAAGATCAAGCAGTACCAGGAGCAGAAACGGGAGCTTCTGGAATCCCTGGAATTATATTATAAGGTAAAAATGCTGGGAATCCCGGCAGAGGAGCTGCTGGACGAAGAACAGATGGAGCGCTATCAGGAGGACGACGGATGCGGGAAGAAGGACTGAAAATCGGTTCCGTCGCGCTGAAAAACCGCGTGGCGCTGGCGCCGATGGCCGGCGTGACGGATCTTCCGTTCCGCCTGCTCTGCCGGGAACAGGGCTGCGGCCTCGTCTGCACGGAGATGGTCAGCGCCAAGGCGCTTCTTTATAAAAACAGGAACACGAAGCCGATTCTGGAGACGGGGCCGGGGGAGGATCCCGTCGCCGTGCAGCTGTTCGGCTCGGATCCGGATATCATGAGCGAGATGGCGCTTCAGCTGGAGGAAGGGCCCTACGCGCTGATCGACGTCAATATGGGCTGTCCCGTGCCCAAGATCGTCAATAACGGAGAGGGATCCGCCCTCATGAGAAATCCGCGGTTGGCCGGGCAGATCCTGACGGCGATGGTAAAGAAACTGCACAAGCCGGTAACGGTCAAATTCCGCAAGGGATTTGACGAGAAAAGCGTGAACGCGGTGGAATTTGCAAAGATGGCCGAGAGCTGCGGCGTGGCGGCCGTGGCGGTGCACGGCCGGACGCGGGAACAGTACTACTCCGGCAGGGCGGACTGGGACATCATCCGCCGGGTTAAGGAAGCCGTCTCTATTCCGGTGTGGGGAAACGGCGATATTTTCACGCCGCAGGACGCCGGGCGCATGATGGAAGAAACCGGCTGCGACGGAGTGATGATCGCGCGCGGCGCGCGCGGAAATCCCTGGATTTTCAGGCGCGTCGCTCATTACCTGGAAACGGGGGAAATTCTGCCGCCTCCCGACGCCGCGGAGCTGAAGCGGGTCATCCTTCGCCACATCCGGCTGCAGGAGGAATACCGGGGCGATCGGATCGCGGCGAGAGAGATGCGCAAGCACGTGGCCTGGTATACGGCGGGATATCCGCATTCTTCGGCGCTGCGGGGCGAGATCAACCGGACGGAGAGCGTGGAGGAGCTGGTAAAGCTGATCGAAGACTGGGCGCCGTAGGTTTGGGCGGCTTTCCTGTAGGTTTTGCCGGGCGGCTTTCCTGTAGGTTTTGCCGGGCGGCTTTCATGTAGGCTTTGCCGGGCGCATGGCGGTTTGCCGGGCGGCTTTCATTTCTTGACAATGCGGACCGGATCGAGTATAATAGTGCGATGCAAAGTTATGAACGGATTCGGCGACGAATCCTGCAGGAGGAAGGATAGCTGTTATGGCGGAGAAGAAGAACATTTTAACTTACGCGGGGTTAAAGCAGTATGAAGATGAGCTTCATGATCTGAAGGTTAATAAACGCCGGGAGATCGCGCAGAAGATCAAAGAGGCGAGAGAGCAGGGCGATCTGTCCGAGAATGCGGAGTACGACGCGGCGAAGGATGAGCAGAGGGACATCGAAGCCAGAATCGAGGTTCTGGAGAAGCTTTTAAAGAACGCGGAGGTCGTCGTCGAGGAGGAGATCGCTCTTGACAAGATCAGCGTCGGCTGCAAGGTAAAGCTTCTGGATGTGGAAGAGGACGAGGAGATGGAGTTTAAGATCGTCGGCTCCACGGAGGCGGACAGCCTGCAGCACAAGATTTCCAACGAGTCTCCGGTCGGCCATGCGCTGTTAGGCCGGAAGGCCGGGGAGACCGTGGAGGTGGAGACGCAGGCGGGGACGATCCAGTACAAGATCCTGGAGATCCAGAGAGTGTCTTAATCTCAGCGCGCAGCGCGGGGGAAGGCAGAGACGCCCCCGGGCCGCAGAACAGCTTAACAGAGAAAGAGAAAACTGCGTCTGTCTTATCGCGCGCCGCCATGGCGCGCGACCGGCAGGCGCCGCTTTGTAAAAAGAGAGGGAAACGAACGTGGCAGATCAGAATCAGAGAGAGGAAAAGGATCTCAACCAGCTGCTGAAGGTGCGGCGGGAAAAACTCAGAGAGCTTCAGGAGAGCGGACGCGATCCGTTCCAGATTACGAAATTTGACGTGACGGCGCACAGCAGCGACGTGAAGGACCGGTTTGAGGAGCTGGAGGGAAAAGAGGTAACGGTTGCCGGGCGCATGATGTCCAGGCGCGTGATGGGCAAGGCGTCTTTCTGCCATATCCAGGACCTGAAGGGATCGATCCAGTCCTATGTGGCCCGGGACAGCGTGGGCGAAGCGGCGTACGCGGACTTTAAGAAGCTGGATATCGGGGATATCATCGGTATTACGGGCACGGTGTTTCGCACGAAGACGGGAGAGATCTCGGTCCATGCCGAGTCGGTTACCCTGCTTACCAAGAGCCTGCAGGTCCTGCCGGAGAAGTTTCACGGCCTGACCAATACGGATATGCGCTACCGCCAGCGGTACGTGGATCTGATTATGAACCCGGAAGTCCGGGAGACCTTCGTAAAACGCTCGCAGATCCTGAAGGAGATCCGCAATTTCCTGGACGGCCGGGGATTCATGGAGGTCGAGACGCCGATGCTGGTGGCCAACGCCGGCGGCGCGGCGGCGCGCCCCTTCGAGACGCATTACAATGCGCTGGACGAGGACGTCAAGCTGCGCATTTCCCTGGAGCTTTACTTAAAACGCCTGATCGTGGGCGGCCTGGAGCGGGTCTATGAGATCGGCCGCGTGTTCCGCAACGAGGGCGTGGATACCCGCCACAATCCGGAGTTTACGCTGATGGAGCTCTACCAGGCGTACACGGATTACGAGGGCATGATGGAGCTGACGGAGAGCATGTTCCGCTATCTGGCCGAGAAGGTCTGCGGAAGCGCCGTGATCAGCTACAACGGCACGGTCATCGACATGTCGAAGCCCTTTGAGCGCATTACCATGATCGATGCGGTCCGGAAATACTCCGGCGTGGATTTCTCGCAGGTAACGACGGACGAGGAGGCCAAAGCGCTGGCGGACGAGCATCATGTGGCGTATGAGGCCCGCCATAAGAAGGGCGATATCATCAACCTGTTTTTTGAGGAATTCTGCGAGGAACACCTGATCCAGCCGATTTTCGTCATGGATCATCCGATCGAGATCTCGCCGCTGACCAAGAAGAAACCGGAGAACCCCGCGCTGGTGGAGCGGTTTGAGCTCTTTATCTACGGGCGCGAGATGTGCAACGCCTACTCCGAGTTAAATGACCCGATCGATCAGCGGGAGCGCTTCGCGGCGCAGGAAGCGGCGTTTGCCGCCGGCGACGAGGAGGCCAACCATACGGATGAGGATTTCCTCAACGCGCTGGAGATCGGCATGCCGCCGACCGGCGGCATCGGGTACGGCATCGACCGTCTGGTTATGCTGTTGACTGATTCCCAGGCCATCCGCGACGTGCTGCTGTTCCCCACGATGAAATCGCTTGACAAAAAAGAGGCCTCCAGAGCGCCGGAGAAGGCGCCCATCGACCTTTCGCGGGTCAAGATCGAGCCGCTCTTTGAAGAATTTGTCGATTTTGAAACCTTCAGCAAATCGGATTTTCGGGTGGTAAAGGTAAAAGACTGCGCCGCCGTGCCGAAGAGCAAGAAGCTTCTGCAGTTTACGCTGGACGACGGAAGCGGTACGGATCGCACGATCTTAAGCGGCATTCACGAATATTATGAGCCGGAGGAGCTGGTCGGCAAGACCTGCATCGCGATCACAAACCTGCCGCCGAGGAAGATGATGGGCATCGATTCCTGCGGCATGCTGATCTCCGCCGTGTGCGAGTATGACGGGAAAGAAATGCTCAACCTGCTGATGGTGGACGATTCGATCCCGGCAGGGGCGAAGCTGTACTGATTAAATAGGAAGTAAAAAACAGGCCGAAAGGAGGGCTTCGTCAGGAAGTCTCCTCCCTTCGGCCTTTGCGATCGGAAAAAAGGGCAGAAAGAAGTCAGGGAGAAATGGAAATCAGGGAAATCAGAGAACATAAGAAGCGGTTCCTCGCGCTGCTTCTGCTGGGAGACGAGCAGGAGTCGATGATCGACCGGTATCTGGAGCGGGGAACTATGTATGTGCTGGACGACGGCGGGATCCGGGGCGAATGTGTCGTCACGGATGAGGGAAACGGCGTGCTGGAGATCAAAAACATAGCGGTAAAACCGGAATCGCAGGGGAAGGGATATGGCCGGGCGATGATCGAATTCCTTGTACAGAAATACCGGGGCCGCTATGCGGCGCTGCAGGCCGGTACCGGAGACAGCCCGCTGACGGTTCCGTTTTATGAAACGTGCGGCTTTGTCCGGGCCGGCCGGATCCGGAATTATTTTACGGATCAGTATGATCATCCCATCTGGGAGGGCGGCGTCCGGCTGACGGATCTGATCTATTTCCGGAGAGAGCTCGGGGAGCGAGAAATCTAAAATAACTATAAAACAATTTCCGCAGACTTGACAAGAAAGCGAAAAGAAAATATAATAGCAACGTAACATGATTTAATAATTATGTAACATTTGATGACATAATTGTAACAATCATGAATTACCTTACCTTTTCGCAGACAGAATCAAGATGACAGGGAGTTGTTTTAACATGAATTGGAATAGAGGACGGAAACTGTTCGGGATGATGTGCGTTTGTTCGGCGCTGGCGGCCGGTTCGTTCCAGCCGGCGCTGGCGGGGCCTTCTACGGGGCTGGAATACGAGATGGTAGCTCTGGTGGAGGCGGACGACGTCTCGATCTACGCGGACGATGACGAGTCTTCGGCGGTCGTCGCCATGGCGCAGCCGGGCGGAAGCTACGACGTTGTGGAAAAGAGCGGCGACGACTGGGTCAAGGTTGCGGCCGGAGAGCTGGAAGGCTATCTGAAGCTGCAGGGCGAGGTCATGCTGACCCGGGCGGAGGAAGCGGCGGCAGCGGCCGAGGTATTCATGGCGGAGCAGCAGAACCGTTCTCTCAGGGAGCAGGTGGTGGATTTCGCGCTTTCGTTTGTGGGCGGCCGCTATCAGTACGGCGGCAGCGATCCGCATACGGGCGTGGACTGTTCCGGATTTACCCGCTATGTGATGCAGCACGGCGCGGGCGTCAGCCTGAACCGTTCTTCCTCCTCACAGGCGACGCAGGGACAGGCCATCAGCGCGGAGCAGATGCAGCCGGGCGACCTGATTTTTTACGGAAACGGGAGCCGCATCAATCATGTGGCCATGTACATAGGAGACGGGCAGATCGTCCACGCCTCCACGGAGAAGACGGGAATCAAGACTTCGGTCTGGAATTACCGCAATCCGGTTAAAATCATCAACGTTCTGGGATAAAGACGGACGGCGCGTTTTGCCTGCATATTTTTCCGGCGGGAATGCCATACTATCGGTGTAATCAAAATCCAGTCAGGAGGGAAAGAGATGTCAGGTAAAAACAGTTACAGCGATATGGATTATGCCGCCGGGAAAAACAATTCTCAGAACAGCGGGAAAAACAGCTCGCAGAACAGTTCTCAGAACGCGGGCAGAAACAGTTCCCAGAACTGTGGAAAGAACAGTTCCAAGAACAGCAGCAGAAACAGCAGTCAGAACTCCTTCAGAGAGGACTGAGAGAGCAGACGGGACGCAGGGCCCGCCGCCGGCCGAAGGCCGCGGCGGGCCCTGTTTTTGTCGTCCGGCGTGTTTTTCACAAAACGGGACGGGCGGAATATACTGACAGTAAAGATGGACAGGAGGCGGATACCATGTATGAGACCATACCGGTGCAGGATCTGGATGCCTGGCTGGAACAGGGATACCGGGGGCGAATCATCGATCTGCGGGACCGGGATGCCTACCTGCAGTCGCATCTTTACGGCGCGGAGCATTATCCCTTCGGGGAGCTGTGGGAGAATCCGGCGCTTCTGGAGGGAGAGGATCCGCTGCTGTTTTACTGTGCGCGCGGGAGCGAGAGTATGCGGGCCTGCAATCTGTACTCCCGCCGGGGAAGGCTCGTCTTTAATCTGGGCGGCGGGTACCGCTATTACCGCGGCCGCTACAGCGTGCCGGGAGAGCGTGAGCCGCGCGCTGAAGAAAGGGAAACTGTATAACCGGAAACGTGAGCCGCGCGTCGGAGAAAGGGAAACCGTAGAAGCGGAAACGTGAGCCGCGCGCTGGAGAAAGGGAAATCGTAGAAGCGGAAACGTGAGCCGCATGTCGGGAAAACGTGAGACGTGTGCCGGGAAAAGGGCGTTGACAGGAGCAGGCAGGTAAATTAGAATAAAGGAAGCGGCGCGCAGCGCCTGCCCCGGCGGCCGCAGGGAAGGCGCCGGGCGGAGAATGGAAAGGATACGGATTTTGGAAAAGATGGAGCTGATAGCGCCCTGCCATTTCGGGCTGGAGGCGGTTTTGAAAAAGGAGATTGCGGATCTGGGCTATCCGGTTACCGAGGTGGAGAACGGACGCGTGACGTTTTCGGGCGGCCCGGAGGCAATCTGCCGGGCGAACCTGTTTTTGCGGACGGCGGAACGGGTGCTTTTAAAGGTAGACAGCTTTACGGCGGTTACCTTCGACGAGTTATTTGAAAAAACGCGGGCCATTCCCTGGGAGAATGTTCTGCCGGCGGACGGCAGATGCTGGGTCAAGAAGGCTTCCTCCATCGGGAGCCGGCTGTTCAGCCCTTCCGACATACAGAAGATCATGAAGAAGGCGATTGCCAGGCGCATGCAGGAGGTTTATGATCTGGAGCGGATGCCGGAGACGGGGAGCGAATATCCGCTGCGGGTCTTTTTTTATAAGGACCGGGCGACGATCGGCATCGATACCAGCGGCGAGTCGCTGCACCGGCGCGGATACCGGCAGATGACGAGCAAGGCGCCCCTGACGGAGACGCTGGCGGCGGCGCTGATCCTTCTGACGCCCTGGCGGCGGGATCGGATCCTGGTGGATCCGTTCTGCGGCAGCGGGACCTTTCCCATCGAGGCGGCCATGATGGCGGCGGGGATCGCGCCGGGGATGAACCGCTCGTTTCTGGCGGAAAGCTGGAGCAACCTGATCCCGCGCCGCCTGTGGTACGAGGCGGCCGACGAGGCGGCAAACCTGGTGGACGATACGGTGCAGGTGGATATTCAGGGCTATGACGCGGACGGCGATGTGATCCGGGCGGCGCGGGAGAACGCAGAGCGGGCGGGCGTCGCGCACCTCATTCATTTTCAGCGCCGTCCGGTAAAGGAGCTAAGCCATCCGAAAAAGTACGGATTCCTGATTACCAATCCGCCGTACGGGGAGCGCCTGGAGGATCGAAAGGATCTGCCGGAACTCTATGCGACGATCGGAGAGCGCTTCCGGAATCTGGACGCCTGGTCGCTGTATCTTCTGACGGCCTATGAGGACGCGGAGCGCTATATCGGACGGCGGGCGGACCGGAACCGGAAGATCTACAACGGGATGATGAAGACGTATTTTTATCAGTTTATGGGGCCCCGGCCGCCCAGACGGAAGGCGGGAGAGTCGGTTGAGACGTAGGGGGATCTACATCGGGCTTCTGCTTCTTCTGCTCGCCGGCCTTCTGGCGGATCAGTTCGGGTTTCTAAGACGGATGACGGAGACGGGCGTGCGCCGCGCGGGCGGGGAAGCGTTCTGGCAGCCGCAGTGGCAGTCCCTGATCGCGCAGGAGGTCAACGGGGAAGGGATCCGGTTCCTGGTGGACGGAACGGAGATTCCGTCCGGAAAGAATCCGGTGGTGCTGTCGGAGGAAGGCGAATTTCTGATCCCGGTCAGCCGGCTTGCGGAAGTGTTTTCCTGTACGGCGCTCTTTTATGATCGATCCCGTTTGGTTATGGAGCGGGGGGATATCACGGCGCAGCTCGAGGAGGGAAGCGCGATCCTGGAGGTAAACGGCGAAGCGATCCCGCTGGAGACCGGCCTTGCCTGGCGGGACGGCGCGCTCTATGTGCCGCTGGCGGCGGTGGAGCAGGCGTTTTCCTACCGGCGGGAGTGGAAGCCGGAGGAGCGCACGCTGGCGCTCACGGGCGGCGGCACGGAAAAGAAGTTTCTGCCCTATGCCTATGATTACCGGGAAAAGGGGCGCGCTCCGCAGGTCAAGAATCAGGGAAGCCTGGGGACGTGCTGGGCCTTTGCCTCGCTGATGGCGCTAGAGAGCCGGCTGCTTCCGGAGTATGATCTGGATTTTTCCGAGGACCATATGTCTCTGCAGAACAGCTTTCATCTGGATCAGAACGCCGGGGGCGAGTATACGATGTCCATGGCGTACCTGCTGGCCTGGCAGGGGCCGGTCCTGGAAAGCCAGGATCCTTACGGGGACGGGATCTCGCCGCAGGGCCTTTCGCCGGTCTGTCATGTGCAGGAGATCCGGGTGCTGCCGGGAAAGGATTACGAGGCGATCAAGCGGGCGGTCTATCTGTACGGGGGCGTGCAGAGTTCCCTTTATACCTCAATGGTAACGGGACAGAGCGATCAGCGCTATTATAATAAGGAGACGGGAGCGTACTGTTACATCGGGACGGCCCGTCCCAATCACGACGTGGTCATCATCGGCTGGGACGATACGTATCCTAAGGAAAACTTCAATCTGACGCCGGAAGGGGACGGCGCGTTTATCTGCGCCAACAGCTGGGGCGGCGAATTCGGGGACGACGGGTATTTCTATGTATCCTATTATGACAGCAACATCGGGAGCCACAACATCCTCTACTCCCGGGTGGAGGCGGCGGACAATTACGACCAGATTTATCAGACGGATCTGTGCGGCTGGGTCGGACAGCTGGGATACGGGAAGGAAAACGCCTGGTTTGCCAATATTTACACGGCCCGCGGGCGGGAAAAACTGGAAGCGGTGGGCTTTTACGCGACGGGGGCCAATACCTCCTACGAGGTCTATACGGTTTCGGACGCGGAGGGGAGCTCGCGCTTCGGGCGGCGGCGTCTGGCCGCTTCCGGGACGCTTGCGGACGCCGGTTATTATACCATTGATCTGAAGCGCCCGCTGCGTCTGGAGGAGGGCGAACGGTTTGCCGTGATCGTGTCGGTGCGGACGCCGGGGGCGGTGCATCCCGTGGCCATCGAGTATAACTCGCCGGATAAGGGCCTGACGGCGGATCTGAGCGACGGGGAGGGCTACATCAGCTTTCGCGGCACGGTCTGGGAGCGCGTGGAGAAGGAGCAGGACTGCAATGTGTGCCTGAAAGCCTATACGAAAAGTCTGGAGGAATCAGAGTGAAAGAGCGGATTATTTTTGCGACGGGAAACGAGGGAAAGCTGCGGGAGATCCGGCTGATCCTGGCGGATCTGGGACGGAAGATCGTCACGATGCGCCAGGCCGGTTTTGACGGGGAGATTGAGGAGACCGGCACGACGTTTGCGGAAAACGCGACCATCAAGGCGCGGACCGTCTGGGAAAAGACGGGCGGGATCGTCATGGCGGATGATTCGGGGCTGGTCATCGACTATCTGAACGGAGAGCCGGGCGTGTATTCCGCCCGCTATCTGGAGGAGGAACCCTATGAGGTAAAGAACCGCGTCCTGATCGACCGGATGAAGGGCGCGGTGGGTAAGGAGCGCAGCGCCCGCTTTGTCTGCCATATCACGACGGTGCTCCCGGACGGGAGCGAGCTGCACGCGGATGCGGCGATGGAGGGGCGGATCGCCGAAAAGCCGGCCGGGGACGGCGGGTTCGGCTACGATCCGATCCTGTATCTGCCGGAGTACGGGATGACCTCTGCCGAGATCAGCATGGAGGAGAAAAACCGGATCAGCCATCGCGGAAAAGCGCTTGAGCAGATGAAGGAGAAACTGAGCCGGGCACTGGAGGGGGAGCAATGAAGATACTGATTGTGAGCGATACGCATCGCAGAGACGGGAACCTGCAGGATGTCATCGAGCGGACGGCGCCGTTTGACATGCTGATTCATCTGGGAGACGCGGAGGGAAGCGAGGATCGCATCACGGCCTGGTGCCGGGAGCAGAACCCGGACTGCGTCGTCCATATGGTGCGGGGAAACAACGATTTCTTTTCGCTCCTGGACCGGGACAAGGAAATTTTTATCGGGCCGTACCGCGCGTTCCTGACGCACGGCCATTTCTACAGTGTGTCGGTGGGGCCGGAACGGCTGATCGACGAGGCGAAGGATCGGAAAGCGCAGATTGCCATGTACGGGCACACGCACAAGCCCTTCCTGGATATCCGAAAGGATATTACCGTGTTAAATCCCGGAAGCCTCTCCTTTCCGCGGCAGGACGGGCGCAGGCCGAGCTATATGCTGATGGAGATTGACGCGCAGAAAGAGGCGCACTATACGATCTGCTATTACCAGCCGCCGCGGCCGTAAGGCGGGCAGCGAAGATTGTGCGGAGTTTTTGCGGAAGTTTTTGAAAAAGAGAAAATTCTTCTTGACAGTCCCCCTCATTTGGGATATACTACTTTTGCTGCCGATAAAGCAGTGCGCAGTTGGCGGATTGCCGAAGGCGGGACAGGTTAATATGCCAGATCGTTTGGCCGGTATGCAAAGTGAATATGAGTCTGTAGCTCAGCTGGATAGAGCAACGGCCTTCTAAGCCGTGGGTCGGGGGTTCGAATCCCTTCAGGCTCGTCGAATCTGCGATGCAGATTCTCATGGTGGATATAGCGCAGCTGGTTAGCGCGCCAGATTGTGGCTCTGGAGGCCTAGGGTTCGAATCCCTATATCCACCTTCCTTTTTTAAGGAATTTTGCTGATGGGCCATCGCCAAGCGGTAAGGCACAGGACTTTGACTCCTGCACTCGTTGGTTCGAATCCAACTGGCCCAGTTGAATAGGGGGTATTAGCTCAGGTGGTAGAGCACTTGACTTTTAATCAAGTTGTCCGGGGTTCGAATCCCCGATGCCTCAGGAGATGGAAGCTGTTCTTCGCGGATGGGAATCTGCGGAGGGCAGTTTTTTTATGTGTGCCCGAGGGAAATACCGGAGCGGGAAACCGGTAAGCGTGTAGGAGCGGGAAACCGGTAAGCGGTTCTTGACAGGCCCGGAAAAACATGGTATAGTATCCATAAGTTAGCTTAGACTAACTATAAAATGGTCAGGGAGGCGGCCTTTCTTTTTTGCACATAAGTTAGCATAGACTAACTTTTGCGCAAAAAGCAGACTGCCGCCAGGGCCGGAGAGAAAACGGTAAAATCCAGGCTGAAAATGGGAGGACAGGAATGACGGACCGGAAATTCGAGGAGCTGCTGATTGAGATCTGTGCGCCGACGCTCTGCGGGCTGAAACCGGCGAATCTTTTTCGGATTTGCCCGCCGGATGCGGCGGATCTGCGGCGGGAGACTGCGGCGCTGGACCGGCAGCTGAAACCGCTGGGGCTGGCGCTGCGGATCCTGAAGGAATGCCCGAAAACAGGGGCGTTTCTGATTTACGTATACCGGGAACGGTGGCTGACCCGGATTCTGGGAACGGATCCGGTGCGGGCGTTTTTAAAATATGCCGGGTATGATTGGCAGGGAGGGACGGAGCCGCTTCTTCTGCAGCTGTCGGCGCGCCTTTGCCTGGAACGGGATTTTCCGCATGAGATCGGCGTTTTTCTGGGATATCCGCTTGAGGATGTGCTGGGATTTATCCGCAACCGGGGCGCAAACTACACGTGCTGCGGGTACTGGAAGGCCTACGGCGATCCGGTAAGAGCGCAGCGGCGCTTTGCTTCCTACCGCATCTGCACGGAGGTCTGTCTGGAAAAATACAGACAGGGAACGCCGGTCATCCGGCTGGTTGCAGCCGCCTGATGATTCGGGACATAATTCTATAACAGGAAAGGAGAAAACGGAAATGAGCAAAGTGGCAGTGGTGTACTGGAGCGGAACCGGCAATACGGAGGCAATGGCCGCCTATGTGGCAGAGGGGATCCGCGGTGCAGGAGCGGAGGCGGATCTGTATCTGGCGGCGGAATTTTCGGCGGCGAAGGCCGGCGAATATGAGCGGATTGCGTTCGGATGCCCGTCAATGGGCGCGGAGCAGCTGGAGGAAGGCGAATTTCAGCCGATGTTTGACGAGGTAAGCCCGGTGCTGAAGGGGAAAACGATCGTGCTGTTCGGTTCTTACGGCTGGGGGGACGGCGAGTGGATGCGCACCTGGGAGAGCGATTGTATGACGCTTGGCTGCAAAATGGCGGCGGATCCGGTCATTGCCAACAATGCGCCGGATGAGGAGGCGGCCGGGGCGTGCCGGGCGCTGGGAGCGGCGCTGGCGGGGGCCTGAGCCGGGACGGGAGTCTGAAGCCGGTGTTCGGCCCCAAAACCGGCGCGAACAGGTCAAACGTCCGTGGTTAAACGTCCGCGTGCTAACGTCCGCGCAGTTTTTTTTTCTTGAATCTTCCGGAATTCGATGGTAGACTGGAAAAGCCGGGAGGTTGGACAGAAAATGCAGAAGGACAAGATGAGAAGAAGAGCGCTGGCCGCGGCGTTTCCCTATACGATCCCGATCTTTGCGGGATTCTGGTTTCTGGGGCTGGCGTATGGAATTTACATGAACGTGTCGGGCTTCAGTTTCGTTTACCCCATGCTGATGAGCCTGACCATATTTGGCGGTTCCCTGGAATTTGTGGCGGTCACGATGCTGCTGGGGGCGTACGCTCCGCTGCAGACCTTCATCATGACGCTGATGATCCAGGCCCGCCATCTTTTTTACGGGATCTCCATGCTGGAGCGGTATAAGGGGACGGGCTGGAAGAAGCCGTACCTGATCTTCGGCATGTGCGACGAATCGTTTTCCATCAATTATTCAGCCGAGATTCCTCCGGGGGTGGACCGGGGCTGGTTTATGTTTTTTGTCACGCTGCTGAACCATTTTTACTGGTTTTCCGGCGCGACCATCGGGGGGATTGTGGGCTCGCTCCTCTCGTTTGACACGGAAGGGCTCGATTTCGTGATGACGGCCATGTTTGTCGTGATTTTTCTGGAGCAATGGCTGAAAGAAAAGCGCCATGAGACGGCGCTGATCGGGGTGGCGGCCTCGGCGGCCTGCCTGTATCTGTTCGGGGCGGATTCCTTTATGATTCCGACGATGCTCTGCATCCTGTGCCTGCTGACGGTCTTTCGCCGGCCGCTGGAACGAAAGGGGGGACTGGAATGACGCTCTCGCAGCAGATCATTACGATTGCGCTCTGCGTGCTGGGAACGATGCTGACCCGGTTCCTTCCGTTCCTGATTTTCTCCGGGAAACGGCCCACGCCGGCCTTTGTGCGCTATCTGGGGAAGGCGCTGCCGGCGGCGATCTTCGGGATGCTGGTCGTCTACTGCCTGCGAAACGTGGAATGGACGCCGTTTCCGGGCGGGATCCCGGAAGCCGTCTCCATCGCGGTTACGGTGCTTCTCCATCTCTGGAGACGGCAGATGCTCCTTTCCATCGCGGGAGGGACCGCCTGTTACATGCTTCTGGTGCAGGCGGTTTTCTGACGGCGGGTTAAAGCTCCAGCTCGTCGTAGCAGCGCTTTAAGGTCTGGCAGGACTGATCGAATTGCTCTTTTTCCGCTTCTTCCAGGGTAAGCGGCAGAATGCGCTGGATCCCGTTCTGGTTGATGATGCAGGGGACGCCGGCAAAGACGCCGGACTGGCCGTATTCTCCGCGGAGCATGGCTGAGACGGTCAGGATGCTGTGCTCGTCGCCCAGGATTGCCTTGGTAATACGGGTCAGGGCCATGCCGATGCCGTAATAGGTCGCGTTTTTGGCCTCGATGATTTTGTAGGCGGCGGTGCGGACCTCCTCGGAGATCTGTTCCAGACCGGCGAGAGAGCAGGTCCCGTTGGACTCCTCGCAGATTTCACGCACGGATTTGGTGGCGACCATGGCCTGGCTCCAGGGGACAAATTCGGTGTCGCCGTGTTCGCCCATGACGTAGGCGTGCACGTTGCGCGGATCCACCTTCAGGTAATCGCCCAGCAGATAGCGCAGGCGTGCGGTGTCAAGAGCGGTTCCCGTGCCCAGGACGCGGCGCGGGTTGAAGCCGGACAGCGTACAGGTAATGCGCGTCATGATGTCCACGGGATTGGTGGCGACCAGGAAGATCCCGTTGAAGCCGGAGGCGGTAACCGGCTCGATGATGGACTGAAAGACCTGGGCGTTGCGTTTCAGGAGATTTAACCGGCTTTCGCCGGGTTTTTGCGCCACGCCGGCGCAGATGGCGACGATGTCGGCGTCGGTGCAGTCCTGGTAGCTTCCGGCGTAGATCTTCATGTGCGAGGCGGAGAAGGCAAGGCCGTGATTCAGATCCATGGCTTCGCCGACGGCCCGCGCGCGGTTGGCGTCAATCAGGACCAGCTCGTCGCAGACGCTCTGGTTTAAAAGGGCATAGGCATAGCTCATTCCCACCATGCCGGTGCCGATCAGGATAATTTTCCGGTTGTCACGTCTCATGGGATATTCCTCCTCTGTCAGAAATGGTACAGGCTACGCCCTTATTATACAGGAAACGGGGCGAAAGATACATCGATTTTTTTCTTTTCCATTTTCCGAAAGTGTGCTATGATAGAACAAGTTTAGAGACGGAGGGAATGTGTGATGGAGGAGATCAGGAAGGAAACGCCGGAGCAGGGAAACCGGGGCGAAGCCGTTTCCAAGAATTTTATTGAGCGTGAGATTGATAAGGATCTGGCGGAGGGCGTCTACGATCACGTCCAGACCCGTTTCCCGCCGGAGCCCAACGGCTATCTGCATATCGGACATGCCAAGTCGATTCTTCTGAATTACGGGCTGGCCCGGGAGTACGGAGGGAAATTTAACCTCCGCTTTGACGATACGAACCCGACCAAGGAGCGAACGGAGTTTGTGGAGTCGATCATTGAAGATGTGAAATGGCTGGGAGCGGATTACGAGAACCGGCTGTTCTTTGCGTCGGATTATTTCCAGACGATGTACGAGTGCGCCGTTCTTCTTATTAAAAAGGGCAAGGCGTACGTCTGCGATCTGAGCGCGGAGGAGATCCGGGCCTACCGCGGCGATTTTAATACGCCGGGAAAGGAAAGCCCGTGGCGCGGCCGCAGCGTGGAGGAGAATCTCCGCCTGTTTGAGGAGATGAAGGAAGGAAAATACCGGGACGGCGAGAAGGTGCTGCGGGCGAAGATCGACATGGCCTCCCCCAACATCAACATGCGGGATCCGGTCATCTACCGGGTGGCCCATATGCATCACCACAATACGGGGGATTCCTGGTGCATTTATCCGATGTATGATTTTGCGCATCCGATCGAGGACGCCATCGAGCATATCACGCACTCGATCTGCACGCTGGAGTTTGAGGATCACCGGCCGCTCTATGAGTGGGTGGTGCGCGAGTGCGAATTCCCCAATCCGCCGCGCCAGATTGAATTTGCCAAGATGTATCTGACGAACGTGGTAACGGGAAAGCGGTATATCAAGAAGCTGGTGGAGGACGGCGTCGTGGACGGCTGGGACGATCCGCGCCTGGTCACGATCGCCGCGCTGCGCCGCAGGGGCTATACGCCGGAGTCGATCCGCCGCTTCGTGGAGCTGGCCGGCGTCTCCAAGGCGGACAGCTCGGTGGACAGCGCCATGCTGGAATACTGCTTAAGAGAGGATCTGAAGCTGAAGAAAGCGAGAGTCATGGCGATTCTGGATCCGGTCAAACTGATCATTGACAATTATCCGGAAGGGCAGATGGAGGAGCTGGAAGCGCCGAACAATATGGAGAATGAGGCGCTGGGCACGCGCCGCCTGCCGTTCGGGCGGGAGCTCTACATCGAGCGAGAGGATTTCATGGAGGAACCGCCGAAGAAATATTTCCGTCTCTTCCCCGGCAATGAGGTGCGGCTGATGAACGCATACTTTGTGACCTGCACCGGCTGTGAGAAGGACGCGGACGGCCGCGTGACGGCGGTTCACTGCACTTACGATCCGCAGACGAAGAGCGGTTCCGGTTTCACGGGCAGAAAGGTAAAGGGCACGATCCACTGGGTGGCGGCCGCCACGGCCCTGAAGGCGGAATGCCGCCTCTATGAGAACCTGGTGGACGAGGAAAAAGGAAAGCTTTCCGCCGACGGAACGTTAAATTTAAACCCCAACTCCCTGACTGTGTTAAAGGAGTGCTATCTGGAACCGGGGCTGAAGGAGGCGAAGCCGTTCGACAGCTTCCAGTTCGTGAGAAACGGCTATTTCTGCGTGGACTGCAAGGACAGCGAGCCGGGGCGGCCGGTCTTTAACCGCATCGTCTCCTTAAAGAGCTCGTTCCGCCTTCCCGGGTAAAGGCGCGGGCGGCCGGTTTTCCGGGCGTCCTGCTGCCGCAGGACGCCCCGGCCGGGCTTAAAATCTGTCTTCCGGAGAAGGGACGGGAAATGTGCCGAAATTTACCGGAAAACGGGAGATGTTAAGAAAACAGAAAAAAATGATGCAGCTTTTGTAATACCTACACGAAACGACAAAAGTTTATCGGTCTTTTTATACAATAATGCAAAAGCGGCTACAACTTGCCAGCGGAAATATGGCAATATGTAATAAAAAAACGGCTGTTCCGGCGAACGGAACGGCCTTTTTTTGTGCATATTTTATGAAAGGCCCGGTTGACTTTTCCAGGCGGTACTGATATAATTTAGCCATGGTAAGCATGTCGGATTTAGATTGTCCGACAGCTTGCACAAGGGGGAAAGCCCTTTTTAAAATTTTGCCTTCAAAAATGGAATACATTCCGCGATATGGAATTAAGGCAAAGAACATTTTGCTTTATAATTTTTTCACAAAGTTTCGGGAAAAGACGGGCCGATGGCAGTCTTTTTGCGGAATTTTGCGGCTGGAGCGCGGGCGGTTCCGGGGAGGCGTAAGCTTAAAAGGCGAATATCAAAGGAGGTGCAATGCACAATGTGGACTGAACCAACGATGCCTTTCGGGACGTCATTCATCGTTTCTCTGATGGGAATGATGGTTGTGTTCCTGGCCCTGATTGTCCTGGCTCTGGCGGTTATGCTGATTTCCAAGCTCCTGCGCACGTTTCTTGGCGGGTCCGAGAAGCCGGCGGCAGCGGCGGCGGCGCCCGCACCGGCTGTATCGGATGAGGCGGACAAGGAACTTCTCGCGGTTCTGATGGCAACCATCGGCGAGGATCTGGGGCTGCCGGCAAATCAGTTCCGGATCGTGAGTGTGAAAGAAATCGGATGACGTGAATCAGGAATGAAGGAAAACAGGAAAGGAAGGTTAAGGCGGCAATGAAATATAAAGCTACCCTGAATGGAAAACAGTATGAAGTAGAACTGGAGCGCGTGAACAAGTATGAGCCGATTCCCAGATACGGGATGGAAGCGGCGCCTGCAGCGGCTCCTGCTCCGGCGGCGGCGCCCGCACCTGCGGCGGCCCCGGCCCCGGCCCCGGCGGCAGCGCCTGCACCGGCTCCGGCCCCCGCGCCTGCGCCCGCACCGGCTCCGGCGCCCGCACCGGCTCCCGCTCCTGCAGCGGCTCCCGCAGCGGGAAGCACGACGATTGAGGCGCCCATGCCCGGCAAGATCCTGAACATCAAAGTAGCGCCGGGACAGGCTGTGAAGTACGGCGAGACGGTTGTTGTGATGGAAGCGATGAAGATGGAGACGGAGATTGTGGCCCCGGCGGACGGAACGGTCGCCCAGGTGCTGGTCAAGTCCGGCGATTCGGTTGACACCGGCGCAGCGCTGGTAACGCTTGGCTGAGACAGATACCGGAAATGAATCGAAAGGATGTAAATGGATTATGAAGTATATTGCTACGATCAATGGAAAAAGATATGAAGTTGAGGTAGAGAAGCTGGAGGCTTACAAATCCCTGGATCGCAACGGCGTGGCAGCTCCGGCGGTTCCGGTTCTGGCAGCGGCACCGGCCCCGGCCCGCGCGGCGGCTCCGGCTCCGGCAGCCGCACCGGCCCCGGCTCCGGCGGCGGCCCCTGCGCCCGCAGCGGCCCCGGCCCCGGCGGCAGCACCTGCACCCGCAGCCGGCGCTTCTACGGTAGAGGCGCCCATGCCCGGCAAGATCCTGAAGGTTCTGGTAACACCGGGACAGGCTGTAAAGTACGGCGAGACGGTCATCGTAATGGAAGCGATGAAGATGGAGACGGAGGTTGTGGCTCCGGCAGACGGCGTGATCGGCCAGGTATTTGTGAAGGAAGGCGAGTCGGTTGACACCGGCGCCGCTCTGGTATCGATCGGGGCAGCGGCGGCAGCAGCACCGGCTCCCGCGCCTGCACCGGCTCCCGCGCCTGCGCCCGCACCGGCACCGGCCCCCGCGCCCGCACCGGCTCCTGCACCCGCACCTGCACCGGCCCCCGCGCCTGCGCCCGCACCGGCTCCCGCTCCTTCCGCAGGGGGAACCAATGTGGAAGCGCCCATGCCCGGCAAGATCCTGAATGTCAAGGTGGCTCCGGGACAGGCTGTGAAGTACGGCGAGACGGTCATCGTGATGGAAGCGATGAAGATGGAGACGGAGATTGTCGCGCCGGCAGACGGAACGGTAGGACAGGTCTTTGTGAAATCGGGAGATACGGTAGATACAGGAGCTGCCTTAGTTTCCCTCAACTAAGGAGGTAAAGTAATGAACTTTTTCGAGATTCTGAGCGAACTTCTCGCGCAGTCCGGGTTTGCCGCACTGACCTGGAGAAACTGCGTCATGTTCGTGATTTCCTTTATTCTTTTATACCTGGCGATCAAGAAGCAGTTTGAGCCGCTTCTGCTTCTTCCGATTGCGTTCGGCATGTTTCTTGCCAACCTGCCGCTGGCGGGCCTGATGACGGAGACGGAGCCGTGGTATGAGCAGGGCGTTCTGCGCATCATCTACGGCGGCGTGAAGTCCAGCCTGTTCCCCTGCCTGATCTTCATGGCGGTCGGCGCGATGACGGACTTCGGTCCCCTGATTGCCAACCCGGTCAGCCTGCTTCTGGGAGCGGCGGCCCAGTTCGGTATTTATGTGGCCTTTATGCTGGCGAACGCGACGGGGCTTTTTACGCCCGGCGAAGCCGCTGCCATCGGTATCATCGGCGGCGCGGACGGCCCGACGGCTATCTATGTCGCTAATAACCTGGCGCCGGATCTGGTCGCGCCCATCGCAGTGGCGGCCTATTCCTACATGGCTCTGATCCCGCTGATTCAGCCGCCGATCATGAAGCTTCTGACCACCAAGAAGGAGCGCCTGTGCGTGATGAAGCAGCTGCGCAAGGTCAGCAAGGTAGAGAAAGTTGTGTTCCCCGTATTCGTGGTTCTGTTCTGCTCCCTGCTTCTTCCGTCGGTCGCCCCGCTTCTGGGTATGCTGATGCTGGGCAACCTGTTCCGTGAGGCGGGTGTGGTAGAGCGTCTTTCGGATACGGCGCAGAACGCGCTGTGCAACATCGTAACCATTATGCTTGGCACCACGGTCGGCGCGACGGCGGACGGCGAACTGTTCCTGCGCGTGCAGACGATCGCCATCATCGCCATGGGCCTTCTGGCCTTTGCCTTCGCGACGGTCGGCGGCGTGCTCCTGGGCAAGCTCCTCTACTATATTACGGGCGGCAAGATCAACCCGCTGATCGGCTCTGCCGGCGTGTCGGCCGTTCCGATGGCAGCCCGTGTTTCCCAGACGGTCGGCTCCAAGGAGAACCCGACCAACTTCCTCCTGATGCACGCCATGGGCCCGAACGTGGCCGGCGTAATCGGATCCGCCGTGGCGGCCGGCTTCTTCATGCTGGTGTTCGGCTAAGCGGCGCGGAAGCAATTTACAGGTAGTTATTGAAATTTATTATAAAAGGAGGCTTTATTGTGAGTAATAAAGTGTGTACATTACAAGAGGCGATTGCTAAGTATGTAGAAGACGGCGATTCGATCTCCTTCGGCGGTTTTACGACCAACAAAAAACCGATGGCGGCGGTTCGCGAGATTCTTCGTCAGGGCAAGAAAGATTTCATTGCATGGGCAGGTCCCGCGGGTTCCGACTGGGATATGCTGATCGGCGAGGACCGGGTAAAGGCGTATATCAACTGCTATACGGCTGACTCCGGCGTAACGAACGTATCCCGCCGTTTCCGCAAGAAAATCGAGGCAGGCCAGCTGGTGTACGAGGATTATTCCCAGGATGCCATCATGCTGATGCTTCATGCAGCCTCCCTGGGCCTTCCCTTCCTTCCCGTCCGTCTGATGATCGGCTCCGGTCTGGTAGACGAGTGGGGAATCAGCAAAGAGGTAAGAAAGACCATCGACAAGCTGACGGACGACAAGTTTGTATATGTAGAGAACCCCTTTAACCCGGGCGAGAAGGTAGTCGCTCTTCCGGTTCCGCAGCTGGATACGGCCATCATCCATGTGCAGAAGGCATCTCCGGACGGCACCTGCATCCTGATGGGCGACGAATTCCATGACGTTGATATCGTCGTTGCGGCGAAGAAGGTTATCGTAACCTGCGAGGAGCTGGTAAGCAATGAGGTAATCCGCCGTGATCCGACGCTGACCAAGATCCCCTGCTTCGCAGTGGACGCGGTATGCGAGGTTCCCTACGGCGCATATCCGACCCAGTGCTACGGCTACTATGACTATGACAACGCGTTCCTGAAAGCGTACGGCGCAGCCAGCAAGACCGAGGAAGATTTCAAGGCATTCTTAAAAGAGTATGTTTACGACGTAAAAGATCAGGCAGAATTTCTTGAGAAGATCGGTGTGAACCGTCTCCTTAAATTAAAAGTATCCGACGGATACGGATACGCGACTGATATCAGCAAGGAGGAGGATTAATCATGGCTGACTACACAAAGTATACCAATAAAGAGATGCAGGCGATTACGCTTGCACAGCAGATTACCAATGACAACATCGCGATCGTGGGTACGGGCCTTCCGCTGATCGGCGCGTCCGTTGCGAAGCGTTTATTCGCTCCCAAGTGCAACCTGATCGTGGAGAGCGGACTGATGGACTGCTCCCCCATCGAGGTACCGCGTTCGGTAGGCGACCTGCGTTTCATGGCGCACTGCGGCTGCCAGTGGCCCAACATCCGTTTCATCGGTTTTGAGGCGAACGAGTGGCTGCACGACAGCACCCGCCTGATCGCGTTCATCGGCGGCGCTCAGATTGACCCCTACGGAAACGTAAACTCCACCTGCATCGGCGATTACCATGCACCGAAGACCCGTTTTACCGGTTCCGGCGGCGCGAACGGCATCGCGACCTTCTCCAACACGATCATTATGATCCAGCATGAGAAGAGAAGATTCATGCAGAAGATTGACTACATTACCAGCCCCGGCTGGATCGACGGCCCCGGCGGACGCGAGAAGGTCGGCCTTCCGGGCAACCGCGGACCGCAGGCAGTCGTAACCGACCGCGGTATCCTCAAGTTTGACGAGAAGACCAAGAGAATGTATCTGGCCGGCTACTATGAGACTTCCTCTCCCGAGGATATCATCGAGAACACGGGCTTTGATCTGGATGTCTCCAGAGCCGTGAAGCTGGATCCGCCGTCTCCCGAGGTAATCAAGATGATCCGCGAGGAGATCGATCCCGGCCAGGCCTTTATCCAGGTTCCGAAGGAGGAGCCGGCCAACTAAGCCGCTCCACGGGAGGCAAAAACGCCCGGAATTTTTGTGAAACCGTACATATTGCGGCGGGGAATCTGTTTCCCCGTCCGCAGTAGAAATATTTTTTCAAAGCATTTAGAAGGAGAAGAGAAGACATGAACATGTATTCAATGCCCGGATATTTCCAGAACATGCCGACGGTCGGCAAGGAACTGGTCAATCCGAATCCGGAGAATGAGCAGGAGCTCAAGGCTGTCGAGCAGGATATTCATGAGTCCATCGAGAAAGCCCTGGCGGCCGGCATTACTTCCGAAGAGAAGCTGAACCAGCGCGGCCAGCTTTCCGCGACGCAGCGTATCAACGCGCTGATCGATCCCGGAACCTGGTGCCCGTTAAACAGCCTTTACAATCCGGACAACAATAAATTCGGCACCACCAACGTCCTCAACGGACTGGGCCGCGTAAACGGCAAGTGGGTCTATATCGTAGCTTCCGACAACAAGAAGATGGCCGGCGCATGGGTTCCCGGACAGGCGGACAACCTGCTGCGCGCTTCTGATACGGCGAAGATGCTGCATCTGCCGCTGGTTTATCTGTTAAACTGCTCGGGCGTTGAGTTCCCGCATCAGGACAAGGTATATCCGAACCGCCGCGGCGGCGGTACGCCGTTCTTCCGCAACTCCGAGTTAAACCAGCTCGGCGTTCCGGTTATCGTCGGCATCTACGGAACCAACCCGGCCGGCGGCGGCTACCACAGCATTTCCCCGACCATCCTGATTGCCCATAAGGACGCCAACATGGCAGTCGGCGGCGCCGGCATCCTGTCCGGTATGAACCCGAAGGGCTATGTGGATGAGGAGACGGCGGAGCAGATCATCCAGGCTCAGATTGAGAACAGCAACCATCACGTTCCGGCTCCCGGTTCCGTTCCGATTCACTATGACGAGACCGGATTCTTCCGCGAGGTATATGAGACGGATCTCGGCGTGATCGAGGGAATCAAGAAGTACATCAGCTATCTGCCGGCGTACAACCTGGAGTTCTTCCGCGTGGATACGCCCAAGGCTCCGAAGCTTCCGGCAGAGGATCTGTACAGCATCATCCCGATGAATCAGAAGCGCCCCTACGACATCTACGATGTCATCGGCCGTCTGTTTGACAACAGCGAGTTCTGCGAGTACAAGAAGGGCTACGGCCCCGAGATGGTAACGGGACTTGCGAAGGTCAACGGACTTCTGGTCGGCGTCATCGCCAACGTTCAGGGCCTGCTGATGAACTATCCGGAGTACAAGCAGAATTCGGTCGGCATCGGCGGCAAGCTGTACCGTCAGGGCCTGATCAAGATGAATGAGTTCGTTACGCTCTGCGCGCGTGACCGGACGCCGATCATCTGGCTGCAGGATACGACGGGTATCGATGTCGGCGACGACGCGGAGAAGGCAGAGCTTCTCGGACTGGGACAGTCCCTGATCTACTCGATCGAGAGCTCCAAGCTTGCGTCTCTGGAGATCACGCTGCGCAAGGCCAGCGCCGCGGCCCACTATGTGCTGGGCGGCCCGCAGGGCAACAACACCAACGTATTCTCCATCGGTACCGGCGCCTGCGAGTACTACGTAATGCCGGGCGAGACCGCGGCCAACGCCATGTACTCCAGAAAGCTGGTTAAGGCGAAGAAGGCCGGCGAGCCGCTGCAGCCGATCATCGACAAGATGAACGAGATGATTCAGATGTACACGGACAAATCCCGTCCGAAGTACTGCACGCAGACTGGTATGGTAGACGAGATCGTCGATCTGACGGAGATCCGTCCCTATATCCAGGCCTTTACCGAGGCATATTATCAGAACCCGCAGTCGATCTGCCCGATGCATCAGATGCTGGCGCCCAGATCCATCCGCGAGTTTGATACCTGCGGCAAATAAAACAGCAACCCGAAAACCAGGCAAGTAACCCGAAAACGTATGCAGGAATCAAATTCTGTTCTGCGAGGAATAAGACAACTGCAGAAAACCGGAACGACAGTGTTCAAAAAAGATTGATAGGATAAAGTCTCAGACTTTGCAGGTAAATCGAGCAGGGAAGCTGGAGCCCGGCTCGATTTATCTGTATCCACCGCAGGATAAACATCTTTTTATAACTGTTGTTTCAATTAATTTATAAGTTTTTCACTGTTTTCCAGCGACTTTTGCCTGATTTTGTGGTATCATGATGGCGTAGGCGCGGCGCCCGGCGCGGGCGCGCGAGAAGAATCGGTTTGAAAGGAAAGAAGACACGATGAGCGATATTTTTACACTGGGAATCGACGTCGGCTCGACGGCTTCCAAGTGCATTATCATGCGCAACGGGGAAGAGATTGTAGCCAAGTCACTGATCGATGTCGGCGCAGGCACCAGCGGTCCGCAGCGGGCTATCGAGGCCGTGCTGGAGGATGCAGGCATGAAGAAAGAGGATATGGCCTACACGCTGGCTACGGGGTACGGACGCACGTCCCTGATGGATGGGATTGCCGACAAGCAGATGAGCGAGCTTTCCTGTCACGCAAAGGGCGCTTCCTTCCTGTTTCCCAACGTGCACACGGTTATTGACATCGGCGGCCAGGACGTCAAGGTTCTCCATATTGACAATGGCGCGATGACCAATTTCCAGATGAACGACAAGTGCGCGGCAGGAACGGGCCGGTTCCTGGACGTAATGGCCCGCGTGCTGGAGGTTAAGGTGGAGGATCTGGGCCGTCTCGGCGCTATGTCCAAGAAGAAGGTAGGGATCAGCTCTACCTGCACCGTCTTCGCCGAGAGCGAGGTTATCAGCCAGCTGTCCATGGGAACGGACAAGTGTGATATCATTGACGGAATCCACCGCTCGGTGGCCCACCGCGTAACGGGCCTCGCCCACCGCATCGGCGTTGTGCCGGATGTGGTCATGACGGGCGGCGTTGCCCAGAATACCGGCGTAGTCAAGGCTCTGCAGGAAGAGCTGGGATGTCCCATCAAGACTTCGCCGCTGACGCAGTATAACGGCGCGCTCGGCGCCGCCCTGCTGGCATGGCAGGCGGCCAGCCGCCGCAGATAAGGCAGAAATAATAAAGAATGGAGGATAATCATTATGGCAAAGCAAGTTAGTCCCGGCGTTCTCGCCCTCCGCAAGGTAGTCGATGACGTACATAAGGAGGCGCGTGAGGCCAAAGCGAGAGGAGAGCTGGTCGGCTGGTCCTCTTCCAAATTCCCCTGCGAGCTGGCAGCGGCGTTTGACCTGAACGTCATGTATCCGGAGAATCAGGCCGCCGGTATCGCGGCAAACCGCTACGGCGAGATGATGTGCCAGGCAGCGGAGGATCTGGGCTACGACAACGATATCTGCGGATATGCCCGTATCAGCCTGGCGTATGCGGCCGGCGTGCGCGTATCCCGCAAGTATGATCCGGAGACGGGCGAGTACATCATCGATCCCAGCACCGGCAAGCCCTTAAAGGATGCTGACGGCAATGTGATCATCGATGAGGCGACCGGCAAGCCGAAGAAGGATCCCAAGACGCAGACCCCGTATCTGCAGCTGGACAACATCCACGATATCGAGGCGCTTCCGGACGGCCCCGAGAAAGAGAGACGCTGGGAGGCGATTTCCCCCATTCGTCAGATGCGGATTCCGCAGCCGGATTTCGTTCTGTGCTGCAACAACATCTGCAACTGCATGACCAAGTGGTATGAGAACATTGCCCGTATGTGCAATATCCCGCTGATCATGGTAGATATCCCCTACAACAACGATGTTCACGTAGCGGATGAGAACGTAAAATATGTCCGCGCGCAGTTTGACCAGGCGATCAAGCAGCTGGAGGAGCTGACCGGCAAGAAGTTCGACGAGAAGAAGTTTGAACATGCCTGCGCCAACGCCAACCGCACGGCCAAGGCATGGCTGAAGGTCTGTGATTATCTGCAGTACAAACCCGCTCCCTACAGCGGATTTGACCTGTTTAACCACATGGCGGACGTTGTTACGGCCCGTGCCCGCGTGGAGACGGCCGAGGCATTCGAGCTCCTGGCAAAGGATCTGGAAGAGGCCGTACAGAAGGGCGAGACGACCACTCCGTTCCCGGAGAAATACCGCGTTATGTTCGAGGGAATCCCCTGCTGGCCCAAGCTGCCGGCTCTGTTCAAGCCCCTGAAGGCGAACGGTGTAAACGTAACGGCCGTTGTATACGCGCCGGCGTTCGGTTTCGTTTACGACGGGCTGGATGAGATGGCCCGCGCGTACTATAAGGCTCCCAACTCTGTCTGCATCGAGCAGGGCGTTGACTGGCGTGAAGGCATCTGCCGCGACAACAAGGTAGACGGCGTGCTGGTTCACTACAACAGAAGCTGCAAACCGTGGAGCGGTTACATGGCAGAGATGCAGCGCCGCTTTACCGAGGATCTGGGCGTACCGTGCGCCGGCTTCGACGGCGACCAGGCCGATCCGCGTAACTTCAACGCCGCCCAGTACGAGACCCGTGTACAGGGCCTGGTAGAGGCGATGGAAGCAAATAAGCAGGCAAAGGAGGCTTAATCACGATGAGTATCAACGCATTATTGGATGAATTTAAAGGTAAAGCTGCGACTCCCAAGCAGCAGCTTGCAGAATATAAAGCGCAGGGTAAGAAGGTCATCGGCGTTCTGCCGTACTTTGCCCCCGAAGAGCTGGTGTATGCCGCCGGCATGGTTCCCATGGGAATCTGGGGATCCAACACCAAGACGATCAGCCGCGCCAAGGAGTACTGCGCGACCTTCTACTGCACCATCGCCCAGCTGGCGCTGGAGATGCTGCTGGACGGTACCATGGACGGCCTGGACGGCATTATCACGCCGACCATCTGCGACACGCTGCGTCCCATGAGCCAGAACTACCGCGTTTCCATGGGCGACAAGATGAAGGTTATCTTCCTGGCCCATCCGCAGAACCGTTTTGAGGACTTCGGCCTTCAGTTCTGCGTGGATCAGTACAACCACGTAAAAGCGGATCTGGAAGAGGTCTGCGGCCACAAGATTGAGGATGCCGCGATTCAGGATGCCATCCGTGTATACAATAAGAGCCGCGCGGCCCGCCGGGAATTCGTCAAGCTGGCGAGCGAGCACTGCGACGTGATCACGCCTACGCTGCGTTCCGCAGTTCTGAAAGCGTTCTTCTTCATGGAGAAACCGGCTTATACGGCGAAGCTGGAAGAGCTGAATGCAGAGCTGAAGAAGCTGCCTGTCTGTGACTGGCAGGGGACGAAGGTGGTTACCTCCGGTATCATCTGCGACAATCCGAAGCTGCTGGAGATCTTCGAGGAGAATCACATTGCCATCGCGGCCGATGATGTGGCGCACGAGAGCCGCGCGTTCCGCGTAGACGCTCCCGAGGATGAGAAGGATCCGGTCATGGCTCTGGCGAAGCAGTTTGCCAACCAGGATTATGACGTACTTCTCTACGATCCGAAGTCTTCCGAGAACCGCCGTGCCGATTTCGTGGTAAATATGGTAAAAGAGAGCGGCGCGCAGGGACTGGTGCTGTTCATGCAGCAGTTCTGCGACCCGGAGGAGATGGAGTATCCGTACCTGAAGAAGGCGTTAAACGACGCCGGAATCCCGCACATCAAGCTGGGTATCGATCAGCAGATGCGCGATTTCGGACAGGCCAGCACGGCCATCCAGGCGTTCGCCGATGTGCTTGAGCTGCAGAAATAAAGCGGCGAAAGAGGAGAGCCGGATCAGCGGAAAACGAAGCCCGGCAGAGTGCGGGCTCTGACAGAGCGAGGATCTGGCAGAAAGCAGGATGAACAGAACATAAAATTCAGGATGATAAAAAGCGGCGGCAGGAAGAATTTCTTCCTGCCGCCGAACTTGTTTTCAGATAAGAGAAAATCCGGTTTGCCTGCCTTTGGGCGTCAGCCTTCGCGTCTCCAGGAGCTGTCGGGGCTTTCCTTCGGATATTCGTAAACCGGCTTTTCATCTCCGCCGCCGTCCGGATTGGCCTCTGCCGCAGGGCCGGAGGGCGAATCATCGGATTCATCTTCCGAAGAAGCAGAGCTGCCGCCGGAAGAGCTGCCGTCCGATGAGCTTTGATTGGAAGAGGTGCTGCGGAAGGTATCATGGGCGTCCGTATCCTCCTCGTCGCTGATCACGCCGTCGGATTCTACTGTGTAGCGGACGCCGTCCAGGACAAAATCCCGCGTCCGCAGCGCGCCGGAAGCGGTAAAGTAGTAATCGTCGCCGTCGATTTCCAGAAAACCGGTCGCCATGACGCCGTTTTCATCAAAATAATAGCGCTCGCCGGAGATTTTACGCCACTGAGAGGTCAGCGCACGGCCGTTTACAAAGTAGCGCCACACGCCGCCGGACTGCTGCCAGCCGGAAACGGCCTGCGTCTGGACGACGCCGTCCACGACCCAGGCGCCGTTTGCATCCACGGTACAGAGATCGGGGGTTACGGTCCCCGTCAGGAGCCAGCCCGCCGCGTCGAAGTAATAGCACTCGGCCGTGCCGTCGCTGTTGCCGTCGATCCATTTCCACCCGGAAGAAGCCCAGGTGCCGTCCTCATTGTCATACCACCAGCGCCCGGCGTTCGTGCCTTCGCCCTGCTTCCAGACGCCCGCCATGGAAGGAAAGGCGGCTGAGAGGGACAGAAGAAGCGCGGCGGTAACCAGAAACTGTTTTTTCATCAAATGCAAGCTCCTTTTCTTGTCTGTCAAATTGTCGGAATTTTTCTGTCTGTGCCGGCCGGATTGCCGTATGGTTCCGGCTGGTCAGTCTTTTTTCTTGAATGTGTGCCCCATATAATAGGAGAGCTCGGCAGCGCTGTGCTTTACCTGTTCTTTCATATGCTCCAGGTGCTGGTCGTCCGCGATGCGCGAGTAGGGGGCGATGATGCCGACGGAGGCGGCGATACGGCCGGTAATGCCGAAGATAGGCGCGCCGATGCCGACGGCGTCGTGAACGTATTCGCCGTGTGAGACGGCGATGCCGTGTTCCCGGATGGTTTTCAGCTCGGCCGCCAGGGCGTTCCGGCTGATCTGGGGAAAGGCTTCCGGCCGATCCAGCCGGGTGTCAAGATAGTATGTAATATACTCCTCGCTCTGATAGGCAAGGAGCACCTTGCGGATTGCGCCGCAGTGCAGATCCATCTCATATCCGAACTCCTCGACGACCTTGAGATGGTTGGGGCCGTCCATCTTATCGAGCACCAGCCCCTTGTCGCCTACCTGGATGACCAGATAGGAGTCCTCTCTGGTGTTATAGGAGAGATTCTTCAGGATCGGCAGAGCCGCTTCCTGAATCCGGACATTGTTGGCTGCGGACCGCCCCAGAGAAATCAGGGCGGGCCCCAGCTGGTAGGTGTGTGCCTGTTCATCCCGAATGACATATTTTTTCTCACAGAAGGTCTGAAGAATCCGGTGGATGGTACTGGGCGGAAGCCCTGTCGATTCGGACAGCTCCGCGATGGAATACTTGTGGGTCGTCTCTTTCAGGAGCTCTAAAAGCTCCAGGGAACGGAGAAGGCTCTGTATCATTCGGTTCCTCCCTGCTTAATCGGTAATTTCTTCAACCGTGACAGTCGTGTCGGCTGCGGGAGTGCTGGAAGGTTTGTCATGTTCGGTCGTCTCATCCCCGTCTGCGCCGTCGTCAGAAGAAGTCTCCTGAGCCACAGCTGCGGCGTTGTCCTGTTTCGCAAAAGATCCGTCAGAAGCGCCGCCTTCGTCCGCGCTGTCCGCGCCGCCGGCTTCGGCATCGTCCGCCTCCGCGTGGGCCGGATCCTGCTTTTCCGGAGTCAGGGAAACGTAGCTTCGCTGCGCGCCCGGCTCCTTCTTTTCTTCTTCCGCGTGATCGAAATCGTCGAAATCATCCTCGAAATCATGGAAGTCTTCGTCCAGTTCTTTATGAAATGATTTGTACTGCAAAAAATAGGAAATGCCCGCGGCAGCGGCGCCGGCAACGGCCGCGAAGGTCAGAAGCCTTCCGAGATATTTTTTTGCCATAGTCGTAACTCCTTTCGATAGTTATATCTATTGTAATACGGATCTCTTAAAAAATAAAGGGATTCTTGGGAAAAATGCGGGGCCGGAGCGGGAAAATGCAGCGGTAAAGCGGGAAAATACAGCGGTAAAGCGGGAAAATACAGCGGCGAAACGGGAAAATGCGGGGCCGGGAGAAGAAAAACAGAGGTCCGGATGCGAAAACGGCGGGAAAATCAGTCTCTTTTTCGTGGAATACTTAATTCTAAGAAATTTTAATTTATTATACTACGGTTATTCGACCATTTCAATAGAAGTTTCTGTCAAAAATGCTTTAGGATTTTCTTAACATTTCATTTTTACAATATTTAATTTCATTGAAATGAATTTTTTGGGGCATGCATTCGGACATATCACATGTAGAACGGAATCGTTTGCATGAAAACCGGAAAATTTGCCCGGGATCGCGGCGCCTTCTTTCGTAGAATTAAGTATTCTACGAAATTTTCTGCGGGAAGACGGTTGGTCAGAAGAAGAGAGACGGGCTGCAGACCGGAAGGAGAACGCATTGACGGGAGGTGGAACCGGATGGAGCGCTGGTATGTGCTGAAAACCAGGGAGGGCCGGGAGGAACAGGCGGCGGCTCTGCTCGCACGCGCCTGCGGCCGGCAGCTGTGGAATCAGGTTCGTGTTTTGAAAAAACGCAGGGTTTTTCGCTCCGGCGGCGCGCTTCATCTGCTCGACGGCGTACTGTTTCCCGGTTATGTATTCGTGCAGACTGCGTGTCCGGAGGCATTGTCCCGGGCGCTGGCGCGTTCGCGGGAATTTCCGCAGATGGTGTGCCAGGCGGAAAGAAGCGCGGTGCTTGCGCCGGTAGAGGCGGCCGATCTGGCGTTTCTTCAGTCTGTCTGCGGGAAGGAGCTGGCGCATCCGATGGATGTGACCCGCCTTGTCCTGACGGCGGACGGCCGGATCGAGCGGGCGGAGGGGATTCTGGGCCGCTATCTGGATCATCTGGTCCGGCTGAATCTGCACAGGCGTTTTGCCGTGGCCAGGGTGGCGCTGTTTAACCGCTCGCAGGACGTGCTGTTCGGGATTATCCTGAATCAGGATCGCCTTGAAAAAGCAGAGAGCGCGGCATGTCCGGGAAGCGCAGGTTTGCGGACAGAACAGCGGAAGCAGCGTCAGCAACTGTAAGGGAAAGAAGGAACAAGCATGCCGAGTATCCGTGTGTGATCTTATGTCATGGGCGGAAGAAAGGCAGAACAGAGGAAAAAGGCAGGAAGCCGGGAAGGAAGCGGCAGAAAGGGAACACAGATCGGAGGATTGCTCTGTTCCCTGTTTTTTGCGGCCGCGGTTATTCCGGAATGGCGAAGCCTGCCTTTTTTGTCGTATAAAAGGAGAACGCATGTGGTATGTAGTGCGCACGATAACCGGTCAGGAGGACAAGCTGCTGACCAGCATCAGCCGTGTGCTGAACGGCGCGGACTATGAGCGCTGTTTTGTGATCCGGCGGGAAGGCGTCTGGAGGATTGAGGGAACGTATCGGACGTATGTACGCCCTGCATTTCCCTCTTATGTATTTGTTGAAACAGCGACGCCGGAGGAATTTTTCTTGTCGTTAAAACGGGTGCCGCGCCTCTCCCGTCTTCTGCGCAACGACTGTGAATTCTGGACGGTAAGCGCGGAGGAACAGGCGCTTCTGGAGCGGATGACGGCCGGCGGCGGCGATCTGATTCGCCGTTCGCCGGTGTGGCTGGACGCCGGGGACAATATCGTCCGGGCCGGCGGCGCGCTGGCGGAATTTACGGATCGGATTGTGCGCAAACGCCTGCGCAAGCGCTGTGTTGTCGTGGAAATCCCCTTCCTGGGCGGGATGCGGCGGGTTGAGATGGGGATTCGGATCGCGGGGCGGGAGAGCGGAGAGATCAAAGAGGAAGGACGGCAGGAGCCGGCAGAACATTTCTGTGAGACAGGAACTGATAAAAGGGGCCGGAAATAGAACAATGAACAGTTACAGAAGGATAAAACGGGGACTGGATGTGATGCTGGCCGGGACGGGCCTGCTCCTCCTTTCCCCTCTTTTTTTATGCCTGACGGCGGCAATCAAACTCGATTCGCCGGGGCCCGTCTTCTTTAAACAGAAGCGGGTGGGCATTCACAAAACATACTTTGAGATCCTGAAATTCCG
>CALWLT010000015.1 GCA_944381615.1 uncultured Lachnospiraceae bacterium
CTTTTAGTATAGAGCAAAACGTAGAGGAAGTAGAAACTTTCATTACTATTTGTGCCGCCAACTGAAAGGCGGCGGAATGGAGATTATCATGAATTTAAAGGAGAAGAATTTTTTTGATCATCACACGCATCTGTTAAATCCCAAAACCGTCACGCTGACGAAAAAGGAATACGTCATGCGCTTTTTGCACGGCTTCCAGGACACGGAGCCCTGGGATAAGGGGGCCGATTCCGATTATTCTTACGGCTATGCTTCGCCGTGGCAGATCGAGAATATGGCGAACCTGGGCGTGGTCAAGGTCGTGACGAACAACCTGGCGGAGCGCTTCGGCTGCGAGCCGACGGTGGATGCGGTGCTGGAGGCCAGAAATTCGTACATCGGCGGTTCGGAGGAAAAGCTTAAGGAGTATACGAAGGCGCTCTACGACGAGCAGCACATCATCGCCACGGTGCTGGACAGCAGCGATCCCTGGGAGGATGAAAAGTCAAAGGTATTTCCCTGCCAGGTGTTCCGCCTTTACAATTTTGAAAATGATTTCTATGCGCTGCTCCCGACGGCGTCCAGCTTTGAGGCGCTGATCACGGAGATGATGGACCGGATCCGCAAAGCGGCCGCGGACGGATTTGCCGGCCTCAAGGGACACTGCGCGGAAAACTACACAATGGCGGTAAAATACGTGACGGATCAGGAGGCGGAGAGCCTTCTGCCGGCGGCCAAGCGGGGGGACCGCGAGGCGGAGATGCTGGTGTTTGACGCCATGTACAAGCACGTGATGATCGTTGCGCAGGAGCTGGATGTGCCGTTCCACATCCATTCCGGCACCACGGGGTTTAACCGGCCGACGGCCCGTTTCATCCCCGATCTGGATCCGTTCCTCTTTGTGCCGTTCCTGGATTCGGATATGCGGTTCTTAAAGACCAAGGTTATTTTCCTGCATCAGGGATATCCGTATACGCGCCACGCGGGGATGATGGCCTACAGCTATCCGAATATCTTCGTCGACACGAGCTGGGTGCTTCCGTGGAATGCGTTTGCCTTCCGCACCAACATCGAGGATCTGCTGGGCGTGTGCCCGCACGATAAGATTTTCTTCGGCACGGGCCAGCACGGCTTCCCGGAGATTGCCTGGACAGCGGCAAAGGTTGCCAAGGCCTGCCTGGGCGACGTGCTGGAGGCGCAGGTGCGCATGGGCCTGATCAGCGGCCAGCAGGCGGATATCACGGCCGATCAGCTGCTCTTTAAGAATGCGAAGTGGATGTACCGGATGGAATAAAGAAGGCGAAAAGGAGGGGGAGGTATGAACGGTATGATTACGGTAATAATTCCGATTGGCCTTCTGCTGATCGTGCTGCTCTGTAAAAAAATTCCGGTCATCGGCGGCAGCATTCACGCGTCGCTGGCGCTGGCCGGTTTCTCCGCCCTGATCCTGGGCGGCGTGTACAACCCCGTTACCTGGGCGCAGGCCTGGTTTACGGGCCTGGATACGGTGGCCTGGGTTATGGCCCTGACCGTCTTCGGGAGTATTTACGCCCAGACGCAGATCCGGCTGGGGACGATGGACGTGGTATTCCGCTGCCTGAAGGCGAAATTCGGCAGAAAGCCGCGGGCTCTGGTTATCTGCGTCATCATGACGCTGGTCGTCTCGGGCGCCATCCTGGGCGGCGGCAGCCCGTCCATCGCCATCGTCGGCGTGCTGATGATCCCGTCGCTGGTGCAGCTGGGGCTGGATCCCACGCAGGTCTGCGCCGTGCTCGTCATGGGCGGCGCCATCGGTTCTCTGATGCCGCCGGTCAGCCAGGCGATTACCCTGTCCTCGTCCCTGATTCATCTGGGCGTGGACGAGGCCAACCGCTACGCGTATTTCACGGTGGGAAGCGCCGTGATCGTGACCTGTGTCTACGTGGCGCTGTTCTTCATTAAAAAAGGAGTGGTGGTCGGAGACCGTGATGAGAACGGGAATCTGCTGCCTCCGGAGGATGTGAAGGAGATTCTGCGCACGGGCTGGACGTCCCTGGTTCCGTTTGTGCTGCTGGTCGTGATTATTATCCTGCGGACGGTGGGGATCGTCGATATCGTGCCGGATCTGATCAACCTGATCCGGATTGACGGAAGAGGGCTTCTGGAAGTGTTAAATGAGATCCCGATCCTGCGGGCGTTCGCCAATGCGACGGTGGATATCCTGATCTTTGTGACGCTGGTGGCCTATCTGTTCCCCAAGGTCTATAAGAGCGGCGGCGCTTGCCTGGCGGATGGGGTAAAGGACGCGATCAAGCCGTCGGTCATCCAGGTATTCTCCGGACTGATGGTAGGCGCGTTTGTCTACGGCGGACAGATCGAAGTCGTAAAGGCCTTTGCCTCCGAGCTGGACATCAACGTGTTAAAGATCGGCGGCGCGCTGGCCATGGTGCTTCTGGGCATGCTGACCGGAACGCAGTCTACGCCGAACAACGCCATCTTTTCCTTCTATGGCCCGGCGCTTCTGGAAGCCGGCATCGAGCCCGGCAAGGCGGCGGCGGCCGGCGCTCAGTTCGCGGCGGCCGCCGCCGGCCGATCTGACGACGTTTTTCGCGGCCGGCCTGGTCAGCGGCGTGCTGAAGGAAAAGGTCGACCCGGTCAAATCGATGTTCTACGCGACGCCGGTCTGGCTGTGGATTACCTTTACCGGCCTGCTCCTGCTCTATATATAATTATATATAATATAGAAGTGTTATAGTATAGAAGGCAGAGAAGGCAGGAAAAACGGGACGGGCGTCAGCCCGTGATGCGATAATTTTTCCACTTGCCGCTGCGGTAGCGCCAGAGGACCAGCAGGCAGGCGGCGATCCAGGCGGGCGGCATGCTGACGTAATAGCAGCGGAAGCCCACAGGCGTAACCGCCAGCAGATAGGACAGCGCCAGACGGATGCCGAGGTTGACAAAGCCGGAGGCGGCGGGGATGCGCACGTCGCCGGTCCCCTGCAGGAAGCCGCAGGTAATGTTGGTAATGGTGCTGACCCAGATGAAGAACATCAGGATATCCAGATGTTCGCGCCCGCGGCGCATGGATTCGCCGGTAATATTGAAAATGCTTAAAAGGGGTTCGTCGAAGAGAAGAACCACCGCGCTGATGGAAATGCTGATCAGGATTCCCATGCGGATGGTCGAGACGAATCCCTTTTTCGCGCGCTCCGTCAGGCCGGCGCCGATGTTCTGGCCGGCGAAGCTGGAGATGGCCACATTAAAGCTCTGCGAGGGGATGTGGGCCAGCTGTTCGATCTTGAGCATGGCGGAATACCCCTCGATGCTGGGCGTGCCGAAGGAATTGATCAGCCGCTGCAGGACGATGAAGCCCAGCGAGTTGACGGCCGTCTGTAAGACGATGGGGATGCTCAGGCGCGCCAGCAGGGCCGCCTTGGCCTTCCAGGCATAGAGGTAGCGGAAATCCGGGATCAGTCCCGGAAAGAGCTTTCCCATGTAGATCAGGCTGGCGACGGCGGATCCGGCCTGCGCGATGACGGTGGCGATGGCCGCGCCGGCCACGCCCAGGTGGAAGACGACGATGAACACGCAGTCCAGCACGACGTTTAACAGGGCGGAGATCAGAAGGAAGATCAGGGCCCCGCGCGAATCGCCGTGCGAGCGCAGGATGCCGTAGGTCACGTTATAAAGGAGCTGGAACACAATGCCGCCGCTGTAGATGAGGAAATAGGTGCGGCTGTCGGCGCTCATCTCCGGCGGGGCCTGCAGAAAGCCGTCGATGACCGGGCCGGCCAGCAGAAAACAGGCGGCGGTCAGGATTACGCTCAGCGCGATGGCTAAGAGGAAGGAGGCGGCCACGGTTTCCTTGATGTCTTTTTCCTTGCGGGCCCCGAAAAACTGGGCGGCGGCGATGTTGACGCCGGATCCCAGCGAGGTGCAGACGGCGACCAGCAGCCAGGTCATGGAGCTGGTCAGGCCCACGGCGCCCAGGGCCGTGGAGCTGATGAAGTTGCCGACGATCACGCTGTCGGTCAGATTATATAAAACCTGGAGCAGGTTGGCTCCCATGATAGGCAGGGAAAAGGTCAGGATGGTACTCCACTCCCGGCCGGCGGTCATGTCTTTCTGCATGGCGGAAGGTTCCTTTCTGTATTTCATATGTATGAAAAAAAGCGGAATATCGCATGGCGCTGTGTGAAAAAATCGCGCGGCGACACTCCCGGACTAGTATAGCACGCCGGAGGGGAAAATGTACAGATGAAATTTCGGAAACGGAAAAGGGGATTTCTTTTTCGGGAAAAATCCGCTATAATGGCAGTATTCCATTAGCAGGCACATGATCTTAAAGAAGAGAACGGCGCGGGCCGGAAGGCGCCGCAAACAGAAGAGAGGACGGGAGGGAGACGCGGATGGAGACGGATCAGGGGACGGCGCGAAGCGCCGGCGGGAGAAAGGAGGCCTGCCGGCGCTGGATCATTTACGGGACAGGCCTTCTCCTTCTGGCGATGGGCCTTACGTTAAATACCAAGGCGGGACTCGGCGTCTCGCCGATCATCTCCGTTTCGTATTCGATCTCCCTGATCTGGGAGCTGAATTTCGGCGACGTGACGTTTGGCATGTACGGCGTGTTCGTGGCGCTGCAGATGCTGCTGCACGCGAATGCGGCGAAACGGGAATGGAGGTCCGCGCGGGCGCAGCTCTGGAAGGATGCGCTGCAGCTTCCCCTGAGCGTGGTGTTTACCCGTTTTCTGAATCTGTTTGGCGCGCTGCTTCCGGATCTGGCGGCGGACGGCGCGGCCGCCTCGCTGCCCGTGCAGATTGCGGCGCTTCTTCTGGCAATCAGCCTCACGGGAATCGGAGCCGCCATGTCGCTGGGAATGCGCCTGGTGCCGAATCCCGGGGACGGGATCGTGCAGGCGGCGGCCGACGCGCTGAAAAAGAACGTGGGCCTGATGAAGAACTGCGTGGATGCAGGCTGTATCGTGCTGTCGCTGAGCATCAGCGCGCTGTTTGCCGGGCGGCTGACGGGCGTCGGCATCGGGACGGTTCTGGCCGTGTTTCTGACGGGCCGCGTGATCGCGGTGTTCAACGGCCTCTTTTACTGGAAGCTGGCCGGGCTGGCGGGACTGCTTCCGGTAAAGGCAAAGATGCCCGCGGAAAAGGAGAGAACGGGCGGCCGGAAGGCCGGCTCCGGAAAGGAGGGACGGGATGAGGGCGACAATCCTGGTAGATAACCATGCGCCGGACGGGCTTTTGGCGGAGTGGGGGCTTTCGATTCTGATTGAACAGGAGGGGCGCCGGATCCTGCTGGATACGGGGAGCTCGGGCCGTTTCCTGCAGAACGCGGCGGCGCTGGGGCTTGACCTGTCGCAGGTGGAGGCGGCGGTCCTCTCGCATGCGCACTATGACCACGCCGACGGGATGGCGGCCTTTTTCGCGCAGAATGCGGCGGCGCCGTTTTATCTGTGCGGGGGCGCTGCGGAAAACTGCTACCGGAAAAACCGGATTACCTACCATTATATTGGAATCCACCGCGGATATCTGAAGCAGTTTGCCGGCCGCATCCGCTACGGAAAGGAAAGACGGGAGATCGCGCCGGGGATCTGGCTGCTTCCTCACAGCACGCCGGGGCTTGACCGGGCGGGGAAACGGGCGCGGATGTATGTGCGGCGGGGCCTTCTCTGGCGGCCGGATGATTTTTCGCATGAGCAGAGTCTGGTCGTGGAGACGGCGGACGGCCTGGCGGTTTTTAACAGCTGTTCTCATGCGGGAGCGGACTGCATTATCCGCGAGGTACGGGCTGCCTGGCCGGAAACGCCGATCGCGGCGCTGATCGGCGGCCTGCATTTGTTCCGGTCTTCGGATGAGGCGGTGCGCGCGTTTGCCGGCCGGGTGCGGAAGACAGGGATCAAAACGATCTATACGGGCCACTGCACGGGCGACCGGGCGCTGGCAATCTTAAAAGAGGAGCTGGGAGACGGCTGCGTGCGGCCCTTTGAGACGGGGATGGTCATCGCCGTCGGCGAGCCGCGGGCGTGACGGACGGGGAGAGAGACGCAGACCGGCGGCATTGTCGTCCGGCGGCGGCCGGGGCCGGAAAGGGCGGGACGGGAACGCGCGCCGGCAAAAGACGGAACACAGGCGGAAAGGACGGGAGAGCAAATGGGACATGTGACATCAAGAGACGCGTATCAGAATCTGGAGCAGCGCATCAACTGGTTTACGCAGGGCGCGCCGGCTTCCGGGACGCTTTATAAGATTTTACAGGTGCTGTTTACGGAGAAGGAGGCGCGCGTGATGGCCAGGCTGCCGGTGCGCCCGTTTACGCTGCGGCGCGCGGCCCGCGTCTGGAATACCTCCGAGGCGAAGGCGGAGAAGGTGCTTGATCATCTGTGCGAGAAGGCGCTTCTGGTCGACTCGTACCACAACGGCGTGCGCAAATTTGTGATTCCGCCGCCCATGGCCGGTTTTTTTGAGTTTGCGCTGATGCGCACGCGCGGCGACATCGATCAGAAATATCTGAGCGAGCTGTATTACCAGTACATGAATGTGGAGGAGGATTTTGTCAAGGAGCTGTTCTACGCGACGGAGACGAAACTGGGACGGGTCTTTGTGCAGGAGCCGGTGCTGGGAAACGAGAATATGAGCCATATCCTGGACTATGAGCGGGCCAGCCACATCGTGGAGGAGGCCGATTACATCGGGCTGGGGCTCTGCTACTGCCGCCACAAGATGGCGCATGCGGGCCATCCCTGCGAGATCGGCGCGCCGCTCGACGTCTGTCTGACCTTCGGCAACGTGGCCCGCTCGCTGGCCGAGCACGGGGGCCACGCACGCCTGATTTCAAAGGAAGAGGCCATGGATGCGCTGGAGCGCTCCTATGCGGCCAATCTGGTGCAGATCGGGGAAAATGTGCGGGATAACCCGGCCTTTATCTGCAACTGCTGCGGCTGCTGCTGCGAGGCGCTGCAGGCGGCGCGGAAATTTGCCCCCATGCAGCCGGTAGCCACCACCGGTTATATTCCGGCGGTTCATGCAGAGCAGTGCGTCGGCTGCGGGAAATGCGAGAAGGCCTGCCCGATTTTTGCCATGAAGGTTCAGACCGTGGACTGCGGCGGCGTGCAGAAAAAACGGGCGGTGCTGGATCCGGAGATCTGCCTGGGATGCGGCGTCTGCGCCAGGAACTGCCCGACCGGCGCGCTCCATATGGAAAGACGGCCGGTGCAGATCATCACGCCGGTCAACAGCACGCACCGGTTTGTGCTGCAGGCCATCGAGAAGGGGACGCTGCAGAACCTGATTTTTGACAACGAGGCGTTCGCCGACCACCGGGCGCTGGCCGCGGTGCTGGGCGTGATTTTGAAGCTGCCGCCGCTCAAGCAGGCGCTGGCCAGCAGACAGCTTCAGTCGGTTTATCTGGATCGGCTGTTATCCGCTCAGCTGGAGCGAAATAGAAAAAGACAGGAGAGGAGCGAACATGAGACGAAATGACGGGAGTATCATAAAAGGGAACAAAAGAAGGATGCGGGCGAAAAAGGGCCTGGCCGCGGCGGCGGCCTGCCTGACGCTGTTGGCGGGATCCGCTGTCCCGGTTTTGGCCGCGCAGGCCACCGGCCCGGCGGCAGAGAGCGCCTGGCTGGAAAACGGCTGTGATGTGAATGAGCTGGAGGCGGCCCGAGACGCCTCGCAGCTGTTTGTGGTCATCGGAAACCGGGAGGATCCGGCTAAGAGCACGCTTTCCTGGTATCAGCGGGATGAGGAAGGGCGCTTTGAGGAGGTGCTTACGACAGAGGCGGTAAGCGGGATGTTCGGGATCACGCAAGAGAAAGCAGAGGGCGATAAGAAAACGCCGGCCGGCGTCTACTCGTTTTCCATGGCGTTCGGATTAAAGGAGAACCCGGGAACGATCCTTCCCTATCATCAGATCCGGGAGGGGGATTACTATGTGGACGACAGCCGGAGCCGCTATTATAATCAGCTGGTTAATACCGGCGAGGTTTCAAGGGACTGGAATTCGGCCGAGGACCTGATGCGGCAGGCGCCGCAGTACAATTACGCGCTGGTCATCGACTATAATCCGCAGGATATTCCGGGAAAGGGCTCGGCGATCTTTCTGCACTGCCCGAAGGCGGCCAACAATACGGGAACGTCCGGCTGTATCAGCGTCCCGGAGGAACTGATGAAGGAGATCGCCTGCCAGGCGGACGAAGGTTCCCGCATTGTCATTGTGCAGGAAGAGCGGGATCTGGCAAATTATTAAAGACATCTAAAGACATCTGCTCAGACGGATTTCCCGAGGAGGAATCCGTCTGTCAGGTTTTGCCGGGTCAGGATCCCGGCCTGCTTTGGCGTGAGGCCGCGGATGGCGGCGACCTCGGCCAGCGTCCGCTCCAGGGAGCCGCGCACCGTTTCGGGCGGCGTTTCCGGGGAAGGCGCCTCCTCGGCGGCCCAGCGCACGGCGCTCATCCCGTCCGTCTCGATTAAGAGGCGGTTTGCGGGGACGCGGGCGGCTGCGGCGCGCACGGCCGGGTTCCAGGTCACATCGGGGCCGATGGAGAAATAGCAGTCGAGCGCCAGGTAATCTTCCAGCCCGCTTTCGCAGGAATACCAGTGAACGAGATAGCGGTTCGGGTATCTGCGAAGGTGGGCGGCAATCGTCTTTTCCTGCCCTTTGGTGTGCAGGATGACGGGGCGTTTCCACTGAGCGGCCAGCTCAAGCTGCGCCGTAAACACATCCTCCTGCAGCTTGAGGGGAACGTCGCACCAGACGCTGTCCATGCCGATCTCGCCGATGACCGGGCAGGCCAGGAGCCAGGGCTTCATTTCCTCCAGAGAAAAAGACGCGGCCTTCCAGGGATGAAGGCCCGCGGTGGGAATCAGGTACGGGCGCGCGGCCTTTGCCAGAAATGCCTCTGCCTGCGGCGGGCAGGTAAGGCAGATCAGGCTGAGGACGGCGCCTTCGCACCGTTCGCTTAATTCTTCGGGCGTGCCGGGATGCGTGTGCGCGTCGGAGAGACAGAGGGCGGGCGCGCCGGTGCGCGCGGGGGCGCTCACGGCGTCCCCTCCTGCCGCTCTGGCTTTGCGGGGGCAACCGTCTGCGGCGCATTTGTGCCGGCGGCAGCCGTCTGCGGCGCATTTGTGTTGGCGGCAGCCGTCTGCGGCGCGTCTGTGCCGGCGGCTTCGTCCTGCCCGCCCCGGATCAGCCGGTAGATCTCCCGGCGCAGCCCGGCCTGCTCATAAAGCCATTCGCGGGAGCGGCCGGCCTGCGGGACGGCGATCTCGCCGACGATGCCGGCCGGGGCCGGGTTGAGAACCAGGATCCGGTCGGAGAGATAGATGGCTTCGTCCATGTCATGCGTGACAAGCAGCACCGTGCGCCCGAGTTTTTTCCGCATGTGCAGAAGCCAGTCCTGCATCTCGCCGCGGGTAATGACGTCGAGAGCGCCGAAGGGCTCGTCCAGGAGCAGGATATCGGCCCGGCACAGGGCGGTCCGCAGGAAGGCGGCCCGCTGGCGCATACCGCCGGACAGCGCGTCGGGATAGCTGTCCTCATAGCCCGAGAGGCCGAAGAGGGGGAAATTTTCCCGTGCTTCCCGCTCCGCCTCCTGCATCGTGCCGTGGATCTTCCCGTAGAGGCAGACGTTTTCCAGGATGGTCTTCCAGGGAAACAGAAGATCGTTCTGGGGCATGTAGGCGAAGCGTTCGCAGACGCCGCCGGTTTCCTTCCCGTCCACGAGGACAGAGCCGCCCTGCGGCGAGAGAACGCCGGTCAGCAGTTTTAGAATGGTCGATTTCCCGCAGCCGGAAGGCCCGAGCAGGCTTAAAAATTCGCCTTCCCGGACCTTTAAGCTTACCCGGTTGAGAATGGGCTTTTTGCCGTAGGAAAAGGAAAGATTGCGGATCTCCAGCCGGGGGCTTTCCTGAAAGCAGGAAGGCTCCCCGGCGGAGACGGCCGCGCGTTCAGAAGCCGGCATGGCGGCGCCTCCTTTCTCTGTTTTTTCTGAGACAGATCGGTTTTATTCCGGAAGAAATTCGTTCGTATAGCAGTCCGCGGCGGGGATTTCGGTGTCGATGATGCCGTATTCCGCCATAAACTGCGTGTAATGATCCCAGACCTCATCCTTCATCACGCCCCAGCGATCGGTGTCCTCCATGTATTTGTCCGCCAGGTAGTTCTGGGAGATCTGCAGCATTTCCAGCGAGTAGTCAGGCACATATTTGTTGAGGATTTCGGCGGCCTCGTCCGGATGCTCGATGGCGTAGAGGTAGCCCTTCTGCGTGGCGGAAAGGAACTGTCTTACCATCTCGGGCCGTTCAGCGAGCGTCTCGTCGCTGGCGATGATGATGGGGGTGTAGTAGTCGAGCCGCGGATCCAGGTCGCGCACCGGCATATAGTTGATGGGGAAGTCATTGAGCTGGCACTGGACGTTGTCCCAGGCTTCAAAGAACCACATGACATCCACGCGATCTTTTAAGGCCTCGAAGCCGGAGCCGTCGGAGATGACCATGTTGAGCGTGGAGAAGTCGGCTCCGGCCTGCGTCATGACCGCCTCCAGGACGGCCGCCTCGCCGGGTCCGCCCCAGCCGGCGTAGGTTTTTCCTTCAAAATCGGCGGGGGAGGTAATGTCCTTGTCGGCGTAGGTTACAAAGCCGGAGGTGTTGTGCTGGATCAGGGTGGCAATCGCCTTGATGGGCAGCGGATCGGCCGAGGTCAGGGCAATGGTCACGTCTTCCTGGTAGCTGATGCCGAAATCGCCCTTGCCGACGGCGATCAGCGTTTCGGTCGCGCCCTCCGTCGGCTCTATGATGTTGACGTTTAAGCCGGCTTCTTCATAGTAGCCCTGATCGAGCGCCACGTACATGCCGGTGTGATTGGTGTTGGCGGTATAGTCCAGGATGACGGTCACGTCCTCCAGTTCGCCGTCGGGCGCGCTGCCGTCGGCGCTGGCTTTTCCGTCTGCTTCCTGCGCGGCGGTTTCTGCCGCCTGTGCGGCGCTTTCCCCGGAGGGAGCGGCGGTTTCTTCTGCCGGCGCGGCGCAGCCGGCGAGAGTTCCTGCGGCGAGCAGGCCGGCGGTTAAAAGAGCGGTAATCGGTTTCTTTTTCATGTCTTGTTCTCCTTTGCAGTTTGTCTCGTTATACGGGTTAAAGGGTGCCCCGCGGTTTCTTTTGCTCCGGGGTAAGGTACGGGAGCGCGAAATGGCGGTACAGGCGGATGAGGCCGTTCATGCACAGGCTCAGGAAAATGATGACCAGCACGCAGGCGAAGACCTTGTCCAGCATATATCCGTTTTTGACGCGCAGCAGGTAATAGCCGAGCCCTTCCTGCGATCCGATCCATTCGCCGACCACGGCGCCGCTGATGCTGTAGGTGGCGGCAACCTTGAGGCCGGAGAGCAGCGACGGGAGCGCGGCGGGAATCTTGACCAGGCGGTAGATCTCCGGCCGCTTCGCCCCGTAGGAGCGCACCAGATGGACGTATTCCTCGTCGACCTGGGCCAGGCCGTCGGAAAAGCTGACGGCGATGGGGAAAAAGCACATGAGGACGACGGTCAGAATCTTGGGCGCGATGCCGAAGCCCATGTAGATGATGAGGATGGGCGACAGCACGATCATGGGCACGGTCTGCGTGACGACCAGGAGCGGGTAGATTCCCTGGCGCAGGGTCGGGAAGCAGTCCATCAGGATGCCGAGAAGCAGGGCCAGGATGAGCGACAGCGCGATGCCGGCCGCGGCCTCGGCGACCGTGACGGCCGCGTGTCCGGCCAGCGTGGGAAGCTCGGCAAAGAGCGTTTCCACCACCCGCACGGGCGACGGCAGGACGTAGAGCGGGATCTCAAAGGCACGGCAGGCGATCTCCCACAGAATAAGGAGCGCGAGAAGAAAAAGCGCCGGTGTCAGATTGCTGCGGTAATGCTTCATAGAGATCCTCCTGTCTGCTGTAAAACGGGTGCCCGGCATGTCCTGCGGGACGTCTGGCGGGGGATGCCTGGGAAAAGGGCCGTGCGGGAATCCAAAAGAAAAGACCGCCGGATAAAGAACGGCGGTCAGGTATGACATCATGAAAACATCACAGTATGATCCCTACGTTGGCATTATCCAAATCAGGTTGTGGGTCGAAATTTCCAATTTCCTCTCAGCCTGTCTACAGGCTCCCCTTTTTTCAGTGATTGATTGTATCACGCGGCAGAAAAAAATGCAAGTGCGGGACGAAAAAAAGATCCGGCCGCTTTTTCTTTGCCGTCCGACGCTTTGTCCGCTTGTATTTCGGCTGCGGATTCCCGGGTGTTTGACACCCTTCTAGGAGGACACTAAGGCAGGAAACCTTATTCTAAGCCGTTTTCGGCTTGTTTTTTTGTCAAATTTTATGATTTTAGGTATAGGCTTTTTGGGCTTTTTGTGGTATA
>CALWLT010000016.1 GCA_944381615.1 uncultured Lachnospiraceae bacterium
ATAGAAACAAATCACGCCTGTTTCATCGTCTCTTAGTTCCATATCCGTACATTTGCATTCATAACAGACATTTTCAGCTATTGCCTTTTCACACATATCCATAGCAAATTTTTGATCTCTAAAAAAATACATCCATTTACCGCATTTATGTCTCTCAAGCAATTTGGCATTTTTCGTAAGATACCAATACCACCCGCCAAATCTTTCCATTTTAAAACACCTCCATTTGCATTGAAATAAGTTTGTGCCTATTATCAACATATTAATATAAAAGCCGACCGGTCCCACGAAAATTTCTATAGAACCGACCGGCAGCTTCCTGAAATCTGTTTCAGATAAATGTCAAAAAAATCCGCCCGTATTTTCCCGCTTATTTCGATTCTAAATGTAAAAATACATAGAACCGTATATTTCGGATTTTAATGTAAAAAACTTAAAATCCTGTTTCAGAATTAAATGTAAAAAATTCTTTTTCAGGAACCCGCATAAAATAAGGCTTTTTCCGGGTGTTTCGGAATTAAATGTAAAAAAATTACCCCATTTGGAACCGCTTGTTTCGGATATAATGTCTTTGTTTCGGAATTAAATGTAAATTAACACCCCTCTCCCGCATTCCGCCCCGCGAGTCTCCCGCAGGACCAGGCGATCTGCAGATTAAATCCGCCGGTCACGGCGTCGAGGTCGAGTACCTCGCCGGCGAAATACAGGCCTTTCACAAGCTTGGATTCCATGGTGGACGGATTGATCTCTTTAACGGAAACGCCGCCCTGCGTGATGATGGCTTCGCTGTAGCCGCGCAGGCGGGTCAGGGTCAGCGTAAAATGTTTCGTCACGTCCCGCAGCGCGGCCCGCTCTTCGCGCGTGACCGCGTGAACCGGCTTATCCGGATGAATGCCGCTGCGGCGGACGATCACCGGGATCAGGCGCGCCGGAAACAGCTGTCCCAAAGCATTTTTAAACTGCCGGTTCTGCGCCGCGGCAAAATCGCGCAGGATGCGCGCATCGAGCTGCTCATCCGACAAAGCCGGCTTCAGATCGAGGGAAAGCGTAAGCGGGCGCTTTTCAATCAGGCGGGCGGCGTAGCTGCTGGCGCTTAACAGCACCGGCCCCGATACGCCGTAATGCGTAAAAAGCATCTCCCCGAATTCCCGGTAAATTTCCTTTTTCCCGTCGCGCACCGTGGCTTCGATATTGCGCAGGGAGAGCCCCTGCAGATCTTCGTCGGCCGCCTCGGCCGTCTCAAAGGGAACGAGCGCCGGCCGCAGCGCGGTTACCGTATGACCGGCCTCTCTGGCAAAGCGGTAACCGTCGCCAGTGGAGCCGGTCGTCGGATAGGAAAGGCCGCCGGTCGCCACGATGACCGCGTCCGCCGCCCGCCGGCGCTGTCCGCCCGCTCCATCCAATCCCCGTTTCTCGTCTTTTCCGGTCACAACGCCCCGCAGCTCCCCGTTCTCCAGCCACAGGGAGGAGACCGGCTCCTGCAGATAAACGGCCACGCCCAGCCGCTTTAACTCCCGTGAGAGCGCCGCTGTCACATCGGAGGCATGATCCGAGACCGGGAAAACGCGTCCGCCCCGCTCCGTCTTCAGGCGGCAGCCGCTTTTTTCCAGGAATTCCATCATATCCTGATTCGTAAACCCGTAAAACGCGCTGTAAAGGAAGCGCGGATTCGACACCACGCTCTCAAAGAGCCGATCCATCTCACAGTCGTTGGTCACATTGCAGCGCCCCTTGCCTGTAATATAAATCTTTTTCCCCAGCTTTTCATTCTTCTCAAAAAGCGAAACCTGCGCTCCGCTCTGCGCGGCCGCAATCGCCGCCATCATCCCGGCGGCTCCGCCGCCCGCTACCGCTACTTTCCTCATCTGTCCGTTCCCGTTTCCCGCGTCTGTCTGCCTTTTTTGTTTCCTGCTGCTTTTCCCCGCGTTTTTTTCGCCTGCGTCCGCGCTTTCCGCCTTACCGGCTCATTTCTTTTGCCGCTTCTTTCCCTGGCTTCTGCTCCGGATCGCCTTTTCCTTTTCTTTCTTTTCTTCCTTTATCTCCCGGATCCTCTTTTCCAGCGCGTCGGCCACCGTCTCCAGAACCTTTACGCGGGCGTAATATTTGTCGTTTCCTTCCACGACCGTCCAGGGCGCATAAGTGGTAGAGGTGCGCACCAGCATCTCGTCCACCGCTTTTTCATACTGATCCCATTTCTCGCGGTTGCGCCAGTCCTCGTCGGTAATTTTCCAGCGCTTGTCCGGATTTTCCATCCGCTCCTTAAACCGGCGCTCCTGCTCGTCCTTATCGATGTGCAGCCAAAATTTGAGGATAACCGTCCCGAAATTCGCCATGTGGGCTTCCATCTCGTTGATCTCCTCATAGGCGCGGCCCCATTCCTCCTCGCTGCAGAACCCTTCGATGCGCTCGACCATGACCCGGCCATACCAGGTCCGGTCGAAAATGGCGATGTGCCCGGCCTTGGGCATGTGATTCCAGAACCGCCAGAGATAATGATGCACCTTCTCAATATCATTAGGCGCCGCGGTCGGACAGACCTTGTAGCCCCGCGGATCCAGATGGCTGGTCAGACGGCGGATCGCGCCGCCCTTGCCGGCCGCGTCCCAGCCCTCGAACCCGATGACGACCGGAATCCGCAGACGGTAAAGCTCGCTGTGCAGGGTTTCCAGTCGCTTCTGCAGCCCGTCCAGCCGCGCCTTATACGTCTCCCGATCCAGGCGCCTGCTCAGATCGACGCCGGAAAGGACGCCGTTTTCATACCCGCCGTCCGTTTTTTTCGCCGGGCGAAGCGGTTCCTGCTTCTTAATCCCGCGCCGATCCAGCGCGTCCTGCAGCCGCTCTGCGACGATCGACTGAATTTTCAGCGCCGCATAATTGCGGTCCGTCGCTTCGATGATCGCCCAGGGCGCATTGCGGGTATCCGTCCGCTGCAGCATCTCCTCATTCATCATCAGGAATTTCTCGTATTCCTTGTTGCGTTTCCAGTCCTCCTTCGTCACGCGCCAGCCGTTTTCTTCTTCGCTTTCCAGGCGCTTAAAGCGCTTTTTCTGCTCGTCCTGCGAAATATAGAGGAACAGTTTGATCAGGACGCAGCCGCCGTCCGTCAGCTGCTTTTCAAACGAGAGGATATCGTGAAACGCCCCCGTAAGCTCCTCCCGCTTCGTCTTTTTGTCAAAGCGATCGACCGTTACCTTATCATACCAGCTTTTGTCAAAAATCATGATACGTCCCGCTTCCGGCGTCTTCGTCCAGTACCGCCACAGAAACGGGCGCATCCGTTCTTCTTCGCCCGTCTCCCGGCTGGCGTAAACGTCGAACCCGCGCGGGTCGAGCGGCTGGATCAGCCGGTTGATCTGAATTCCTTTTCCGGCGGCCCCCAGCCCGTCAAACACAATCATAACCGGAATCTTTTTTTCTTTGCATTCCCGCTGCAAAACGCCCAGCCGAGTCTCCAGCTCCTCCACTCTGGCCCGGTACGTTTCCCGGTCCACCGTCTTGTTCAGATCCACCTTCTCCAGCATCCGTTTCTCCTTTCTCCTGCTCCGTTTCCTCTCCCGGCCTTTACCGCGACCCCCTGCGCTTCTCCCGGCCCTGTCCCGGCTCTGTTTCCTCCCCGGAAACCATCTCAGACTTCTCCCATCTCTGTTTCCTCCCCCGGAAACCGTCTCGGGCTTCTCCCGCCTCTGTTTTCTTCCCGAAAACCGTCTCAGGCTTCTTTCGCCTGTTCCTCCCCGATTCCGTTCATCGCCTCATGCTCGCGCCGGATCTCCCGGTACAGACGCACCGAATCCCAGGTCTGATTGACCGGCGTTAAAACGGCCTTGTAATCGATACGGCCAACTCCGCTCTTTCGCAGCGCGCGGATCAGCGCGTCGATCTGTCCCGATGTAAAACCGGCCATAATCAGCATCTCGTCGTCAAAGCTGCCGGTCTGAGGCTCTTCTTTTGCCTCTTCCAGCCCGCGGACGCCGGCCAGGGCGCCGACCGGACGGCCGTAATCCTCTCTGGCCACCATTTTCAGGCGAAATCCCAGCGGAACCAGGGCCTGCCGGATTTTCCAGAGCCGGTCCCGATCCGTTACATTGTATAATAATACCGTTTCCTTCATTGAAATTTTCCTTTTCCCCGTTTTCGATTCATGCTCCTGCTGTCATGATACAGCCGCGCCGGAAAACTGTCAAGGGAAGACGAAACAGCCCGCGCGCCCAAGACGAAACAGCCCACGCGTCCCAAAAAAGCCGCTTCCCGCCCCGCGCGAAACGACGTTTTGCGCGGCAGGAAACGGCCTTTTTCATCCTTCATTCTGTTCTGGATTCCGTCCAATCAATACAGATCGGGCGCGTACTGCGCAATGCGGACGCGCCGCCCCTGCTCGGCCGAGCAGTAGGCAATTTGAACCAGCTCCGTTGCCTCCCTGGCAAGCGCAAATCCGGCCCGGGGTTCTCTCCCATCCCGGATACACTCCATAAAATCCTGCATTTCCGCATAATAGCCGCGGATGGTTTCCTCGCAGATCCCCACATACTTGTGTCCCAGATTGTGATCGCTCTTTTCCGAGATCTCCTCCGACTCGATTCCTCTTTCGTCTGAGAAATATGCGTCCAGCAGATGGCTGGGCGAAAAATTGCAGTGAAACACCGCGTCATTCCCATAAATGTCAAACGTATTCCGGGCCTCCCCGAGAACGGTATCCGCCGCGGTCAGAACCGCCTTGGTCCCGTCCGTAAACGTATAGACGACGTGCGCCCAGTCCTCCGTATCGACCGGGTTCGCCGCGATATAGCGGTTTTCGATCTCCTTTGTAACCTGCGAACAGTCGCAGAACACGGACTCCACGCCGAACGAAAGCCCGCGCGCCTCCATCTCCATCCGTTTCAGATAGAGCGCCGCGCCCAGCGGATGCACCATGTTGCGCGCCAGCGTGCCGCCCCCGCTCCTGTTCCAGTAGCGCACATAGGGAGCCGGAGATCCCTTGTGGCCGACGAGGCCCTGCATCTGCACGACGGTCGTCTTCCGGGCCCGGATCAGCTGCGCGGCCCGCACAAAAGCCGGCGAATACAGCCAGTTTGCCGCAAAGCAGAACGTTTTCCCGCTCTCCCGGATCGCCGCTTCCATCTCGTCCATCTCGCGGCGCACGGCCAGGAGCATTTTCTCCCGAGAAACCGCGCCGATCTGCGGCGGATCGTCCGGCAGGCCGAAATATCCTAAAAGCGGCTTTTCACAAATCACATGCTTGCCCGCGCGCACGGCGGCAATCGTCATCTCCTTATGCAGGTTCGGCGGCGTGACGATGTCGACCACATCGATCTCCGGATCCGCTATTACCTCCTCAAACCGCGATGTGTACCCCTCAAATCCGTACCTCGCCGCAAATTCTCCCGCCGTGTCCTCCAACGCGCAGACCGTCTTGCGGACGATCTCCATGTTGCAGAGGTGGTTGAGCGCCTTCGCGTGCATCGTCCCGGCCCAGCCGATCCCGATCAGCGCGACACATAATGTTCCATCCCGCATCGTTTCCCTCTCCTTTCTGCTTTGCCGTCTCCCCCAGACATTCTTTTCCCAAAAATGTAATCGATTACATTTTCTTATATGATAAACGTTTCCCTTTCGCCTGTCAACCCGCCCCCACAAAAAAACAGGCCCTGAAACATTCTCTGTTTTAAGGCCCGTTTTACGATTCTTTCTTTGTCTCTGTGTAATCCGTCTCTCCGTTCATACTCATCTAAGCCCCGAATAAAATCCGGAATCTTTTGTCCGCCTCCTTCTCGTCTGCTCCGTCAAAATAAACAATCAGGGTTTTTCTCTGGAGCTGAATTCCTTTCTGCAGCTCGCCGTAGTCCTTCACGTTGTACCGGCCGTACCGGCTCTTGATATAGATATCGCAGCCGAAACGGTTCGCCGTCTGGATCACTGCGGATATGGGCAGTGATGTGAACCTGTCGTCAGCCTGTATCTGATACTGCCTGGCCATCATAAGAACACCCCCTTACCGGCGCAAGCCTTCCCGCCTCCGGCGGAACCAAAACAACAGGTCAGAATTTTCTAACAATTCTTGTAATTTATTATATCACATTTTAACTTTCTGTCAACAGTTTTGTCATTTTTTTATCATTCTTTCTCATTCTTTCTGCACGTCTGCTGGCATTCCCCCTCCCGGCGCTGCATAATACTGTAGAGTATATGATGCAAGCGGAGGTTCTTATGAGTTCCTATTTATCCGTAACCGGGATCCTGACCCAGATCCAGCCTCTTGCCGGAAATGACGGCGCCGCCTACGGCTGTACGCTGGCGCTGTCCGTCCGCACCCAGAATTCACAGGAGGTTCAGTTTACCATGAACGGGGACACCTACGTGGTGGACAATGTCCCGTTCAACCCCGGGGATCGCGTGACCGTATTCTATGACGCCGACGCGCCGGCCCAGCTGATCTATCCGCCCCGCTATCAGGCCGTGGCGGCCGCTACAGCTTCCTATTACCAGTATTACCTGGGCGAGTTTTACAACAGTCTCGTGAGCACGGACGGAACTCTCCAGTTAAACGGAAACGTTCCTCTAAATGCCTTCCTCCCCAACGGGCAGATTTTTTCCGGCGCGCTTGCGGGCAAAGTTCTGCTCGTGGAATACGCCGCTTCCACGCGCAGCATCCCCGCTCAGGTCACGCCCAGCCGCCTGTTCGTTTTCTGCCGGACCTGAACCCGGCCCGAAACGCCGAAAGCCGGCGTTTCATGCAGACGGCAAAAAGGACCACAAAAGCGGATCTCCGGAGAGCAACAAAAACGGATCTCCGGACGCAAAACGGCGGGGAACACGCAGCTTTTCGTTCTGCGCATTCCCCGCCGCTGTTATACACGCTGATTCAGAGTTCCGGCCGCCGTATCAGTGGAGCACGCCGTTCGCATCCGCCCACATCCCGTTGGGAACGTAGGTGTTGGCCCACATCGCGCCGCTCGTCGGATCCAGGAAATACCAGCTGCCGTTGATCAGCTGATAGCTGGTCTTCCTCGCGCCTCGCGTCCCGTCGGAAACCGGATTCAGATAATACCAGAAGCCGCCGATGTTCTGCCAGCCGGTCTTCATGGCGCCCTGCGTCCCGTCGGAGATCGGATTTAAGTAGAACCAGTTGTTGTCCACGAAAATCCAGCCGGTCGCCATATAGCCGTTGGATCCCAGATAGAACCAGTTATTGTCCACGTAGATCCAGCTGCTCTTTACCATCGCGCCGTTCAGCCAGTAGGTCCAGCCGTAGCTGTCCGACAGCCAGCCGGTCGAACCGTTAAAGGTGCTGCTGCCGCTGGGGCCATTTACCGTCGATCCGCCGTCCGTATTGCTGGTCGGCGGCGCGCCCGTGTAGACGTCGCTGGAGTTCATGTAATAATCATCCGACTCGTCGCTCCAGTCGCCGGTCTCCCCGTCCGAATTGCTGATGCCGCGGACCTTGAAATTGTAATCGCCGCTGCGCGTCATATAGGGATACAGGTTGTAGCTATTGCCGGAGGTAGTAACCGTCGTGACGGTCGAACCGTTCCGGTATAACTTAATCTCATACTTGTCTGCGTCGTCAATCTCCTCCCAGCGGGCCGTGCGGCCGTCCCACCAGCAATCTTCAACCGCTTCCAGATCGCCCGCAATCTTATCCAGGGTAATCTTCACGTTCATCTCCGACTCGTCGCTGCCGGAACGTCTCGAAACCTTGTAGGAGCTCTTGGTAATCGAGAGATCCGTTCCGCTGAACCGGTAACCGGCGTCCGCCTCGATCGTCAGGTAGATCGTCGGCCGCTCGCCGCGGTTCCAGTCCTCGTCGTCATCGTCGTCCCACTCGATCGAGCTCTCATCGATCGTGCAGTGGCCCTTGACAATCTCGATATTCGGGAAATCACGGCTGTCCCCCGCCTCCGGTTTTCCGCCGTCCCAGCTGACGCGGAATTCGACTTCCTTAATCTTAATGTCGTCGCTGTCCGCGTATGCCGGCACGGAAAGCGCCAGCGCCGACGCAAGCGCCAGCGAAGTCACGGCAAATTTCTTTGCGTTTGCTCTCATCTCTCATCCTCCTCCATCCTTATCCCGTTTCCGTCTTCCTTACGTATCCTGTCCCGTGCGGCCGCAGCCGCTAAACTACTTCTGATTATACCAGAATTGTCTGCTTTCGTCAAAAAAATTCGTATTTTTGCAGGATTTTCCATTCCAATCCAATTCTGTTACTGTCATTATAGCAGAACCCAGCAATCGGTACATAACTTTTACCTTAACATTTCTTAACAATTTCGTTTCTCGGGCAAACGGTGTCGCCTCCTGTAAAAAAACAAAAAGGGCGCAGGCGGTCTCCCGCCTGCGCCGTCCTCCGGAAAACATAGCGCTTCCGCGCTTTCACTTTCCCGGCCTTTCTTCTGTCCGTTTCCCGGTTTAGCGGAAATATTCCACTCCGGATTCAAAAAGCTGCATATCCTGATTGCCGTAAATATTTACGCCGACGCCGTCCCAGCAGCGCTCGTTGTGTCCCATCTTGCCCAGGATGCGGCCGTCGGGGCTCGTAATGCCCTCGATGCACTGGTACGAACCGTTGGGATTCCACTCCTCGTCCATAGACGGATGTCCCTGCGGATCCACGTACTGGATCGCCACCTGCCCGTTGGCGTAGAGGCGCTCAAGCCATGCGTCGCTCGCCACGAAACGCCCCTCGCCGTGCGACATGGGGTTGGCGTACACGCCGCCCAGCTCGGCCTTCCTCAGCCACGGAGAGAGGTTGGAGACGACCTTTAAGTACGCCATCCGCGAGATGTGGCGGCCGATGTTGTTGGTCGTCAGCGTCGGGGAATCTTCCTTCTGCGCCTCAATGGTTCCTCCCGTCAGAAGCCCCAGCTTAATCAGCGTCTGGAAGCCGTTGCAGATTCCCAGGATCAGGCCGTCGCGCTCCTGCAGCAGGCGCTCGATCTCCTCCTTCATCGCCTCGTTGCGGAAGACCGTGGCGAAGAATTTGGCGGAGCCGTCCGGCTCGTCGCCGGCGGAAAAGCCGCCGGGGAACATCAGGATCTGCGAACGGCGGATGTCTTTGCGGTACTGCTCGATGGACTCGCGGATATCCGCGGCATTCTGATTGCGGAACACGCGCACGATCGGCTCTGCGCCGGCATGCGCAAATGCCTTCGCGCTGTCCATCTCGCAGTTGGTTCCGGGCATCGCCGGGATAAAGACGGTCGGCCGCGCCACCTTATGTTTGCAGATGTACACCGAATCCGTCCGGTAGAGCTCGTCTTTTGCCTCCTTTACCGGCGCGCCGGAGCGGGTCGGGAATACCTTCTCCAGCGTTCCCGTCCAGGCCTTTAACGCCTCTTCCATCGGGATCGATACCGCGCCGTACTCAAACGCGCCGCGGTCCGTTACCTCGCCGAGAACCGTATAGGAAACGGAGAGCTCGCCTACCTTGCCGTCCGGCACCTCGCACACCAGGCAGCCCCAGCCCGGCGCGAAGAAATCGCGCGGGTCAACGTGATGCTCGATCTTCACGCCCAGGCGGTTGCCGAAGGCCATCTTGCTGACCGCCTCGGCCGCGCCGAAGGCGCCGACCGCGTACGCGGAAATGATCCGCCCCGCCTCCATATCTTTATATATTTTTTCGTAGCCGTCCATGATCTGGCTGTACACCGGCAGATCCCAGGCGTCGCGCTCGATCGAAAAGAGAACGATCTTGCTGCCCGGCCGCTTGAATTCCGGCGTGATCACATGGCGGCTGTCGGAGATATCCACCGCGAAGGACACCAGCGTCGGCGGCACGTCGATCTCGCCGTGCTGCTCGTCGAAGAAGCTTCCCGACATGCTGTCCTTGCCGCCGATCGAGGGAAGGCCAAAGCCCAGCTGCGCGCTGTAAGCGCCCAGAAGCGCCGAGAACGGCGTCCCCCAGCGGGCCGGATCCTCCGTCATCCGCTTGAAGTATTCCTGGAAGGTAAAGCGGATTTTATGGAAATCGCCGCCGCCGGCCACGATCTTGGCCACCGAATCGACGACCGCGTAGGCCGCTCCGTGATACGGGCTCCAGCTGGAAAGATACGGATCATAGCCGTAGCTCATCATGGTTACCGTCTCGCAGCCGGTGCTGCTCATCGGCAGCTTCGCCATCATGCACTGCGTCTCCGTCATCTGATAGACGCCGCCGTAGGGCAGCATCACGCTGCCGGCGCCGACCGTGCTGTCAAACATTTCCACCAGGCCCTTCTGCGAGCAGACGTTCAGATCCGCCAGCATGGAAAGCCAGGCCTCTTTCACGTCGCCGATCTCCCGGCGCGCAAAGACATTGCCCTCCTTAACCGGCACCTCGACCTTGACCGTCGTCTCCTGGTGCGCGCCGTTCGTATCGAGGAAGGCGCGGCTGATGTCCACGATGGTCTTTCCGCGCCAGTTCAGCACCAGACGCGGTTTTTCCGTGACGACCGCCACGGGAACGGCCTCCAGGTTTTCCTCGGCCGCATAGGAAAGCATGGCTTTCACATTTTCCGGTGCCACAACCAGCGCCATGCGCTCCTGCGACTCGGAGATGGCGATCTCCGTTCCGTCCAGGCCGGCGTATTTCTTCGGCACCTGATCCAGATTGATCTCGAGACCGTCCGCCAGCTCGCCGATGGCGACCGACACGCCGCCCGCGCCGAAATCGTTGCATTTCTTAATCAGACGGCTGACCTCCGGACGGCGAAACAGCCTCTGCAGCTTGCGCTCCGTGGGCGCGTTGCCCTTCTGTACCTCCGCGCCGCAGACCTCGATGGATTCCTCGGTATGCACCTTGGAGGAGCCGGTCGCGCCGCCGATGCCGTCGCGCCCCGTGCGTCCACCCATGAGGATGATCACGTCGCCGGGCGCAGACGACCCACGGATCACGTTTTTGCGCGGGGCGGCGGCGATGACCGCGCCGATCTCCATGCGCTTGGCCACATAATTGGGATGATAGATCTCCTTGACATATCCCGTCGCCAGACCGATCTGGTTGCCGTAGGAGCTGTAGCCGCGGGCCGCATCCTTCACGATACGCTTCTGCGGAAGCTTGCCGTGAAGTGTCTCTGACATGGGCCGCGTCGGATCGGCCGCGCCCGTCACGCGCATGGCCTGATATACATAGGTACGGCCGGACAGCGGATCGCGGATCGCGCCGCCCAGGCAGGTGGCTGCTCCGCCGAACGGCTCGATCTCCGTCGGATGGTTGTGCGTCTCGTTCTTGAAATTCACGAGCCACTCCTCCTTCACGCCGTCGATCTCCACCGGCACCACGATGCTGCAGGCGTTGATCTCCTCCGACTCCTCCTGATCCGCAAGCTTGCCCTCGCTGCGCAGCTTCTTCATGGCCATCAGCGCCAGATCCATCAGGCAGACAAATTTGTCGTCGCGGCCCCGATAGAGCACCTCGCGATCCGCCAGATACTGACGGTAGGACGCCTCGATCGGCTCGTTGTAATCGCCCTGCGTAAAGGAAACGTCCTTTAACTCCGTCTGGAACGTCGTGTGACGGCAGTGATCCGACCAGTACGTGTCGAGCACCCGGATCTCCGTGACGGACGGATCGCGTTTCTCCTCGTTTTTAAAATAATTCTGGATATGCAGGAAATCCTTAAACGTCATCGCCAGGTTCAGGGATCCGTAAAGCTCGTTCAGCTCTGCCTCTCCCAGGCCGGTAAAGCCCGTAAAGATCTCCACGTCCGCCGGCTGCTCAAACTCGGTAACCAGCGTCTTCGGCTTGGGATTGTTGTTCTCGCGCGAATCCACCGGATTGATGCACAGGGATTTGACAGCCTCCGCCTGCTCCGGCGTGAGCGTCCCGCTGATTACGTAGGTGGTCGCCGAGCGGATGACCGGCTCCTCCTCCTCGTTCAGAAGCTTCACGCACTGCTCCGCCGAATCGGCCCGCTGATCAAACTGGCCCGGCAGATACTCCACCGTAAAAACCGTGTCGCCGTCTTTTACCGGGAATTCCTCCTCATACACGAAATCCACCGGCGGCTCCGAGAAAATGGTTACCAGGGCGCTGCGGTACGTCTCTTCCGACACGTTCTCCACGTCGTAACGGTTCAGGACGCGAACGCGGTCGATGGTGTCGATCCCGAGATAGCTGCGGATCTCCTCCTGAAGTTCCTTCGCGCGCACGGCAAATTCCGGCTTTTTCTCCACGAAAATACGTCTTACGCTCATCTTTCCCTCCTGCTTGTGCGCTGCAGGCCCGGTCCCGC
>CALWLT010000017.1 GCA_944381615.1 uncultured Lachnospiraceae bacterium
AAGTCGTCATGCCGACGAATACGTCGCAGGCGTCCATGCCCAGCTCCAGGGACTTCGGGAAGATCGTGGCCTTGTCCTTGCCGCGGATGGGCATCATGTAAATGCCGTACTCAGCGCCGCAGTTTAACGCGGCGGCCGCCATGGCGTTGGCCATTCTCATATCCGTCTGCGGGTCGATGACGATCAGGACTTCCTCGCCCGGCTTAACCGCCATCAGGTTGCCAAGGATGTAGTTTGCACGCTCAATACACTCGATTACTCTGTTATCTTCCATGATTCATTTCTCCTTTTCTATGAAAAATTGGTTTACGGGTTCTCTTTGCTAAAAACTCAGAAGCTGAAGCAGGATCGCTTCGTCAGGCCGCCTTCGGCGTTTCCGAATTGAAGACCTCGTGATCCAGCTCGCCCTCCATCTGCGCGATACAGACAGAAGCAACCAGGTCGCCGACCGAGTTGGTCGCCGTATGAATCTGGTCTACGATCCGGTAGATACCGGCGACCAGCGCATACGCGTCGAGCGGAAGTCCCATCTGCGTCATCAGCGTCAGGCTGATAACCAGGCCGATCTGCGGCGTTGCCGCGCAGCCGACACTCAGGAAAGTCGCCTGGATGACCAGCATGATCTGCTGCTGGATGCTCAGCTCAATTCCATAAAGCTGAGCGGCAAACAGGACGACGATTCCGAAATACCCGCAGGTACCGTTCATCTGCGCCGTACATCCCAGCGGGAGCACGAAGCTGGCGATATCTTTGGGAACGCCCATCTTTTTCGGCGCCACGTCCAGCGCAACCGGAAGCGCGGCCGAAGAGGTACAGGTACTGAACGCGATCATCCAGGGCTCGAACGCCTTTTTCCAGAATTTAACCGGATTGACGCGCCCAATCAGCGAGAGCAGCAGGCCGTAGCCGACGACGCTCATGGTAATCGCGGACAGGTAATCCGTGATGATGAATTTCAGAACCGGGCCGAAGATTGCCACGCCGTATTTGGCGAGGGCAACCGTCATCAAGCTGAATACGCCGTACGGGATGATGCCGAGCACCATGTCGATGATCTTGAACATCGTCTGGGATGCCAGGCTGATCATGTCCGCCAGCGGCTGTGCCGTCTTGCCGATCGCGATAATGGCAAAGCCGACAAACAGGGAGAATACGATGATCTGCATCATCTCGCCGCTCGTCAGCGCCGCGAACGGGTTCTCCGGGAACAGATCCAGGATCGTCTCATAGACACCGGGAAGCTCATTGACCGTTACATCCGCCTCAGCCGTCCCCAGCTGCAGCCCCTTGCCGGGCTGAATGATGTTGACCAGCACAAGGCCGATGGAGGCCGAAACCATTCCCGTAGCCAGGAACCATACGATCGTCTTCACGCCCACGCTGCGCAGTTTCTTGATATCGCCCAGCGACAGGGCCGCGTCGATGATACAGAAAAATACCAGCGGCACGACGATCATCTTAATCAGACGGATAAACAGATCCCCGATGAACTGAAAGAAAGGAAGGATGTAGTCGTTGATCACGGCGTTCTCCACGCCGCCCATGAAGTTTAAGATGTACCCGAACAAGATTCCACCGAACAGCGCGATGAAGATCTTCACATACAATGGCATCTTTTTCTTCTCTGTAGTTTCATTATTTGCTGCACCTGCCATACACTACCCCCTTTGGTAAAATGCCTATAAAGTTACTCTTTTCCTCATGAGGTTTGTCTACATTTTACTAAAAGCACCCTGCCCTTATAAACTGATATACAGTTTTTGAAATAAGTCATAATTTTACAGTGATATCTGCTTTTTTGCTCCTGCTTTCAGAAACCGGAGCGTCTGATGTGAAAAAAGAACGGATCAGAAAAGGGCGCTGCGGCATCTGTTTCTTCCTTTCACGTCGAAAAAACAGATGCCGCAGCGCCCGCTGTTAAGACTTTGTTTTGATTTATCTGAAAAAACCGGCGGCCGGCCGCCGCGCTAACAGCCGCAGCAGCCCCGGCTCCCGGCGTCCTCGACCAGCTCCTCCATCTCGCGAAGGACCTCCTCGAGCGTCATTTCGGAGCTGTCTAAAAGCACCGCGTCGTTCGCCCGCTTCAGCGGCGAGAGTGCCCGGTTCATGTCGCGCTCGTCCCGGCGGATGATCTCCTCCTCAATCGCCTCAAGATTTACCTCCTCGCCGCGCTCTTTAAGTTCCTTAAACCGGCGCAGCGCCCGGACGCGGCTGCTGGCCGTCAGGTAAACCTTGAGCGTGGCGTCCGGAAGGACGGCCGTCCCGATGTCCCGCCCGTCCATGACCACGTCCCGGCGCCGGGCCAGCTCCCGCTGCTGCTGTACCAGCTTTTCCCGCACCGCGCGGTACACCGAGGTAACCGAAGCCATGCGGCTTACCTCCTCCGTGCGGATCCGGTCGGTCACATTTTCTCCGTTTAAGAGGACCTGCTGCGCGCCGTCCCGGTATTCCAGGCTCACGGACACTTCCCGGCAGGCCGCCTCGATCGCCGCCTCGTCTCTGCCGTCGATCCCCTTTTGCAGGAAAAAGAGGGCCATCGCCCGGTACATCGCCCCCGTGTCCACATAAAGATACCCGAACTCCTCCGCAATCCGCTTCGCAACCGTACTCTTCCCGGCTCCCGCAGGGCCGTCAATCGCAATATTTACCGGCATGTTCTTCATCCTTCCTTTTTATTTTCCTCCGGTCTCCCGGCCTATCTTCCCTCTGCGGCGCGCTGCCGTGCAGGCGCCGCCTCTCTTTCAGGCGCACGGCCTGTCTGAAGCGCGTTCTCCTCCTGCGCCTTTTCCTCCTGTGCTCTCTCCTGCGTTTTTTCCTCCTGCGCCCTCTCCTCCTGCTCTACCCGGATCGCGTTGGGATAAATGCGCTCCAAGCGCGCGTCGTCAAAGCGCTCGTCCATGATCTCCTGCCAGGAGGCCTGCGCCGGCACACCGCGGCTTCGCTGATCGCTGCGGATCAGGGCCATGGCCGAAACGGCCATGTTGCAGCACATAAAAAGCAGCAGAAACCGGACCGCCCATTTGCCGGATCGCTCCGGCAGCCGCTCGATGAGTGCGGACAGGCGCGGATACAGCCCTTTGAACCAGACGACGGCGGCCAGTCCCCAGAAAAAGCAGTACAAAAGATTGATACGGCCGCCCAGGTTGAAGGGGATGCTGCTGTAATCCCAGAACACCGTCCCGAACACGATCTCCGAGAGGACGCTGCACAGGTACTCGTACGCGCCGCCCAGCACGGTGCCCGTCAGGAAGAGGAAGCGGTCCGAGCGCTCCCGGTAGCGGTATAAAAGCACCGTAACCGCCGCGATGGCAAAGCCCCAGACAATGCTGAAGGGGCCCCAGACCAGGCTGCTGCGGCTCATCCAGACGCCGGCGCGGATCCGGCAGAAGATCGTCTCCGTGATATCGCCGAGCACGCAGCCGATGACGAAGAGCAGGACAATCTTGTAAAAGCTGCAGCCGGCGAACGCACCCGCCCGCTCTTTGCTCCCGGCCTGCGCGGCCGCCTCTTCCTCCCGGCGCGGATACGCCCGCGCGATCCGGCGATCCACCCAGCCGATTACCCGCCGCCCCAGCCGGTAGCTCAGCGTGGAAAACCAGAAATCGACGGATTTCCAGCGCTCAGGCCAGCGCGCCCGCCCGCTTACCACCAGAAGCGTCGCCAGCGTGTCGAGCACGAGAGACACCGTCAGGAACAGCAGCAGCCAGAAGCTCAGCCGCTGCGGCAACAGCCCGATCAGGCGCGAAAACAGCGGGTTTGCCCAGCGCACGGCGATGACGCCGAAAACACCCCACAGAAGGGAGGCCGGCACGCAGACGTAGCCGTCCAGGTTCCAGCGCACGGAAGAATAATCCCACCATTTGACGCGGTAAATCCGCTCCAGGATGTGGCCGGCGATCCACTCCACCACCGTCGCCAGAATGGCGGATCCCACAAACAGCCAGAACAGCGGCAGCTCGTCGCCCGCAACCGTAAGCCCCACGGCCGTCACGCCGTAGACGACGCACAGCGGCCCGTTTACCAGCCCCCGATTAACAAAGCGCCGCTGCCGCAGCGCAGCGCCCGCCGTCTCCAGCACCCAGCCGATAAAAGAATAGAGAAAAAACAGCCACAAAAGCACCTGTCCCGTATACGCAAGCCGATCCATGCCGTCCTCCTTTTCTGCCGCGCCGTTTTTACGCCCTGCCAGCGTCTTTCTTACGCCCTTTCGGGCGTCTTTCTCACGCCCTTTTTGCGTCTTTCCTGCGCTCTTTTGGGCGTCTTTCTCACGCCTCCCGTCATTATAACAGCCCGGCGACAGTTTGGCAAGGCGCAGGAAATGTGATAAAACCTGCACAGGAAACGTGATAAAAACCTGTACCGCCGGGCAGTTCCGTGATAAAATAGCAGGGATCGCAGATCGGACGATCGCAAATTATCCCGGGATTTCCCGTTTTACAAGGAGGACAACTGTCATGGAATATCCGACGCTTGAAGAAGTGCGCGCGCGTTTTACCGACGATCGGTTCGCGACGGAAAACGGCGCCGTGATCGAAGAAATCAAAGAGGGCTATGCCCGCTGCACGCTGGACATAACCCCCCGCCATCTGAATGCCGCCGGCGCCGTGATGGGCGGCGCCATCTTCACGCTGGCCGATTTTGCCTTCGCGGTCGCCGCCAACTGGAACCAGCCCCGCATCCACGTCTCCCTGACCTCCCAGATTACCTATCTGGGCGCGGCCCGCGGCCAGAAGCTGATCGCCGAGGCCCGCATCGCCAAGGAAGGCCGCAGCACCTGCTACTGCCTGGTCGACGTGACCGACGAGCTGGGGCATGCCGTGGCCCAGCTGACCGAAAGCGGCTTCGTCAAGGGCTGAGCCGCTTTTCAGGCCCTAACGGCACATTTCTTCGTTGGAATAGAGCTCCATGCCGCCTTCCAGGATCGCTTTCGCGGCCGTCTCCCCGTCAGACGCCTTGACCATCATGGCCCGGCGGTCTTTGGATGCCAGCGCGTACATGTATTCAATGTTCAGCCCCTGGCTGCAGATGATGTGCGTCAGCCTGTGGAGCTCTCCGACCTGATCAACCAGCTTAACCGCCAGCACATCCGTCAGCATGGCGGAAAACCCTTTCTCCACCAGGGCCGCCCGCGCCCGCACCGGATCGGACACCACCATCCTGAGCACCCCGTACTCGGTCGTATCCGCCATATTGGCCGACAGGATATTGATATTTTCTTTGCGGATCACGTCTGTGACCTGTTCCAGCCTTCCTTCCCGGTTTTCAATAAAGACAGACAGCTGTTTTACAAACATCGTTCCGGCCTCCTTTTTTCTGATATTCTGCCGGCGGACAGGCCGCCGGCAGAGTTCCTCTCGCGCCCGGCCGCTTTCTATACCGAAAGGCTGTAGCCGGCCTCAAAGGCGCGCAGATTGATTTCCACCGTTTTGGGCGGAACCGTCGTCTCGATCACATGGATCCACTGCTCTTTGGAAAAGCTCATATGACGGGCGGCCGCGCCGAGCACGACCACGTTAAACGCCTTGGGCGTCCCCAGCTTCTTGGCCTCGTCCATGGCCTTGACCGCAATCGTCGGATGGCTCTCTCTTAACCGTTCCAGAATTCCCTCTGGATAGGAAGCGGCGCCCGTAACGACGGTAATGGGATCGATCCGCCAGTCGTTGACCACGATCACGCCGTCCTTTTTCAAGAAATGCAGGTAACGCAGCGCCTCCAGCCGCTCGAAGGCGATCAGCACGTCCGCCTGGCCCTCTTCCACGATGGGCTCCGCCACCTTCTCGCCGTAGCGCACAAACGTTACCACGCTGCCGCCGCGCTGTGCCATGCCGTGCACCTCGGAAAGCTTTACGTCATAGCCGGCCTCCGTCGCCAGTTTCCCCAGGATCCGGCTCGTCAGGAGCGTTCCCTGTCCGCCGACCCCTACTATCATAATATTTCTGGATTCCATCTCACTCACCTGCCTTTACCAGCTTGATCGCGTCAAATTTACACAGCTGCATACACAGGGTACAGCCGTTGCACATCGTCTCGTCAATCGCGATGGTGCCGTCTTCCCGCCGCGTTAACGCCGGACATCCGGGCTTTAAGCACGCGCCGCATTTTTTGCATTTCTCCGTATCCGGGCGGCACTTGTTGGGGAATACCATGCCCTTTAACAGCGCGCAGGGCGCCTCGGCGATGATCACGGACAGCGCGTCGGCCTGCGTCTCCTCGCGGATAACCTTTTCCAGCTCCTCCTGGTCAAAGGCGCTTACCTCGCGCACATGGCTGATGCCCATCGCGCGGCACAGGGCCGGGATGCTGATCGCCGGCACGATCTCGCCCTTTAAGGTCTTTCCCGTGGCGGCGTGATCCTGATGTCCCGTCATGCCGGTCGTCGAGTTGTCAAGAATGATGACCGTGCCCGTCGCCTGGTTGTAGGCCATATTCATCAGGGAATTCACGCCGGTGTGCATGAAGGTCGAATCGCCGATGACCGCCACCCAGTCTTTGACGTAGTCCTTTCCTTTGGCCTTCTCCATGCCGTGCAGCGTGCTGATGCTGGCCCCCATGCAGATGGTCGTGTCAATCACGCCCAGCGGCGCCACCGCGCCCAGCGTATAGCAGCCGATATCGCCCGCCGCGCGGATCTTCAGCTTCTTTAACGCCGTAAACACGCTGCGGTGCGGGCAGCCGGGACAGAGAATCGGCGGCCGCGGCGGCACGTCCTTCTCCGGCGCAAATTCCAGCTTCTCTCCCAGGACGCGCTCCCGCAGAAGGTTGGCGCTGTATTCGCCCTGAATGGTAAAAATCTCCTTGCCCACGGCTTTGGAAATGCCCCAGGCCTTTACCTGCTCTTCGATGACCGGCTCCAGCTCCTCAAATATGTAAAGGCGATCGACCTTGGCGGCGAACTCCTCGATCAGCTTTCTGGGAAGCGGATTGACCAGGCCCAGCTTTAACACGGACGCCTCCGGCATGGCCTCGCGCACATACTGGTAGGCGATGCCGCAGGTAATAAAGCCCACGGACAAATCCCGGTATTCCGCCCGGTTGAGGAACAGCCCGCAGGCGTCCTCCGCCAGCTTTTTCAGGCGCTCTTCCACCACGACATGGCGGCGGATCGCGTTGCCCGGCATCATGACGTACTTGGCCGCGTCGCGCTCATAGGGGCGATCCTCCGGAACGCACCGGTCCTCCAGGGAGACAAGGCCCTGCGAATGGGAAAGGCGCGTAGTCGTGCGCAGGATGACCGGCGTATCGTACTGCTCGCTCAGCGTGTAGGCGTACTTCATAAATTCCTTGGCCTCGCTGCTGTCCGACGGCTCGATAACCGGAACCATCGCGGCCCGGGCCACCATGCGCGTATCCTGCTCGTTCTGCGAGCTGTACATGCCGGGATCATCGGCGACTACCAGCACCATACCGCCCCGGACTCCCGTGTAGGCGGCCGTATAGAGCGGATCCGCCGCCACGTTCAGGCCCACGTGCTTCATCGCGCACATGGAGCGGACGCCGGAAATGGACGCGCCCAGCGCCACCTCGGTGGCGACCTTCTCATTGGGGGCCCACTCTGCATAGACTTCCTCATATTTTGCCAGGGCTTCACTGACCTCTGTGCTGGGGGTTCCCGGATAGGCGGAGGACACCTTTACGCCCGCCTCGTAGGCCCCTCTGGCAATGGCCTCATTGCCCAGTAAGATTTTCGTCTCAGACACTTTCTTTTCCTTCCTTTCGTAAATCGATGACCCGTTTGGCCTTCCCTTCGAAGCGCTGCAGCGTATTCGGCGACACAAGCTGGATCCGGCAGTCCAGTCCCAGCATCTTTCTCAGGCGTTCCTTCAGGCTGCGCTCCAGCGCCTCCAGCGCCCGGTAGGAATCCATCATGCCTTCCGCCTCGACCTCCACGCGGATCGTCAGGATATCCGAATGGTGCTCGCGCTGCACGAGAATCTCGTAGTTGGGCCCGATGCCGTCCGTGTTGATGAGGACCTCCTCGATCTGGCTCGGGAATACGTTGACGCCGCGGATCTTCAGCATATCGTCCGTCCGCCCGGAAAGGTTCTCCATCCGCGCCGTCGTGCGCCCGCAGGGGCACGGCTCGTACATCAGCCGCGTGATGTCGCGCGTGCGGTAGCGGATCAGGGGCAGCGCCTCCTTGGTAATGCAGGTCACGACCAGCTCGCCCTTCTCGCCGGCCGGCAGGACCTCCCCCGTCTTCGGGTCAATGACCTCGGCGATGAAATGATCCTCGTTGATGTGCATCCCGTTGAGCTCCAGGCACTCGCCGGACACGCCGGGCCCCATCAGCTCGCTCATGCCGTAATTCTGCGTGATCTTCGCATCCTCGCCCCAGGCCTTGTGAAGCTCCTTTCGCATGGCTTCCGTCATCAGCTCGCTTCCCAGGACCAGCGTCTTAACCTTCAGATCCTTCGCCGGATCGATTCCGATCTCCTTCGCCACCTCCGCGATGCGCATGGCGTAGGACGGCGTCGCCACCAGAAGCGTGGTCCCGAAATCCTTCATGTACATCAGCTGCTTTTCCGTATTGCCGGTAGACGACGGGACGATCGCCGCGCCGACCTTCTCCAGACCATAGTGCAGGCCCAGCGCTCCCGTGAACATTCCGTAGCCGAAGCAGATCTGCGCGATATCATCCTCGCTTCCTCCGGCCGCCACGGCCAGCCTGGCCACACACTCTCTCCAGACCTCCAGATCGTGCTCCGTGTACCCGACGACCGTGGGCTTTCCCGTCGTCCCGCTGGACGCGTGAATCCGGCGCAGCTTTTTAAGCGGCGCGGCAAACAGCCCGTACGGATAATTATCCCGCATATCCTGCTTGGTCGTAAAAGGAAGCTTCTGCAAGTCTTTCAGCGTCCGGATATCCTCCGGCGCAACCTTCGCTTCCTCCATCTTCCGGCGATAAGCCGGAACGCTGCCGTACACGCGCTGCACGGTTTCCTTCAGACGCTCCAGCTGGATTTTTTCAATCTCCTCCCGGGACATGGTCTCTTCCTTTGCCCAAATCATGCCCTCTGACCTCCTTTATCTTCCCGCATGTCTGATATTTCCTGCCTTTGGCCCCGTTTCTGCCTTTGGCCCTTTAAAGCGGTAGAATATCTGGCGCTATTATAACACCTTTTTCCCGATTTGTCTTGCAGTTTTTCGCCGATCTGGAACGCGCCGGCGCGCACCTGCACCCCGCGCCGCCGTCAGGACAGCATTCCCGCCTGATCCTCGCCGAGGACCTGCCGGATCGCTTCCGTCTCAGCCTTTCCCAGCTTCATCACACGAATCTCGCTGCAGACCTGCTTCATCCCCTCCTCAAAGGTCAGCTTCGGCCTGCGCAGTAGCAGATCCTTCAACGCGACATAATAGAGAAAGATGTAGGTTACATCCTTCTTTCCGAGGACCTCCGAAAGCCTGGCCCGCACCTTCCTCTTATGGGGAAGGCCTCCGGAAAATACGCGCTCTGTAAAATCCTGATAATCCCGTTCCCGCTCCGGGCCGCTGCGAAAATCAAAAAACCCCTTCATCGATGTTTTCCTCCCCTTCGTAACTTTTCTTTCGTAACTTCTCCCTCGTAATTTCTCTTTCCCTGCACGGATCCGATCCGTCCGGTATATTTTTTACCATTCAAAACCGGATGCGTCCCCGCCGGTTTGCCCCACGGGGGATCCATGTGATATAATAGGGCCACAGCACCCGGCAAGGCGTTTTTCAGCCTGTCAGACATCTATATTATAGAAAGGAACGCTTATGACAAAACCAACCTCCGGCCCGCCCGCGGCGGATCTGCTGGTCAGTTTAAACCAGAACTATCTGCCGCAGCTGCGGGTCATGCTGACGTCGCTTTTTCTCAACAATCCCGGCCTGAACTGCCGGGTCTGGCTTCTGCACCGCGGAATCCCGGACGGCCTGCTTCAGGAACTGAATACCGATCTGCAGCGGCTCCGGTTCCGGCTGCTCCCGGTCCGCATTGACGAGCGCCTCTTTGACGGCGCGCCGGTTACCAAGCAGTACCCTCAGGAAATGTACTACCGCCTGCTGGCCGCGCAGCTTCTCCCCAGCGATCTGGATCGCGTCCTGTATCTGGATCCGGATATCCTGGTCATCAATTCCATCCGCCCGCTCTGGGAAACGGATCCGGGCAGCTGTCTGTTTGCCGCGGCCGCGCACACGGGAAAGACCGAGCTAGCCAACAGCGTCAACCGCCTGCGCCTCGGCACCGAGCAGGACTATTTTAATTCCGGCGTCCTGCTGATCAACCTCGCCCTCTGCCGCCGGGAAATCGTTCCGGAAGCCATCTTTCAGTATGTGCGGGAGCACCGCCAGGAACTGATCCTGCCGGACCAGGACGTCTTAAACGCGCTCTACAGCAGCCGCATCCTGCCGCTGGAGGACATCTACTGGAATTACGACGCGAGAAATTTCGTCAATTATCTGATGCGAAGTCACGGCGAGGCCGACCTGCGCTGGGTCATGGAACACACGGCCATCCTGCATTTCTGCGGAAAAGAAAAGCCGTGGAAGCCGTATTACCGCCGCCGCTTCGGCGCCCTGTACCTGCACTATATGCAGCTTACCCGGCGGATCCTCGCCGGGCCGTCTGAATAAACGCCCGGCCTTCATCCACCGGGCTGTCTGGATCAGAGTCCCGCCCGGGCAGACAGCCCGGCGGGCGCCGGGCCGTCCGGATCAGGGTCCCGCCCGGACAGACAGTCCGGCGGACGCCGGGCCGTCCGGATCAGGGTCCCGCCCGGACAGACAGTCCGGCGGCGCCGGGCTTACCCGGCCTGCGCCCGCCGGTCCGCCCCGATCAGAAGCGCGCTGCAGGATAAAAGCAGCAGATTAAACCAGATGCTGCGCACGCCCGTCAGATGCCAGAGGATCCCGCCGATCAGCACGCCCGAATAAAAACTTGCCAGCGTGCCCCCAAACATGCAGGCTTTCTTCAGCGTCTCGCCGCCGCCCTTTCGTTCCTCTCTGGAAAGCAGCAGATATTCCGTCAGTGAAACCACGGTCTGCCGCAGATTATTCGTACAGAAAATGGTGGACGCGGCATAGCCGCCCGCGCTCTTGAACACGCACCACTGAAAGGCGGTCGCCGCAAATACGGGATAGAGCGCCACCACCGGATCCGCCTTGGCCGGGATAAAGCCGATGGCGATCGCGGCCGCCATATCCAGAAACACGGCGGGAAGGCGCAGATCCCAGTCCGTGCGTTTTTCCAGCACCGTCGCCAGGATCATGGCGGCGGCAAAAATCAGAAACGCCAAAAAACGCTCCAGCGCATCCGCCAGATCCCGGCCCAGCAGATCGCAGATCAGCTCGATCAGATTGGCCGTCTGCGCCTGCCCGAGATTGTTCATCCGGCTCAGGATCGCATACACGCCGAAAAAGCCCCCGCACAAGGCCATCATAAAATGAATCCGGATCTGTCGTCCCTCATTCCGGGTTTTCGTCTCATTCATCCTGTCTGTTTCCTCCTCTTTGTCAGGAAAACCAGAAGCCGTTGTAATCATACTTAAACGTCCGGTAATTCTGCATGGTGCAGTCGTAGGAATATTCGCGGATCAGCCTGCCATCCCCGTCGTACTCGCCGAACACCATGGCCACGCCGCTGTTGACCGTCCAGTTGCCCCCGCCGCAGGGCGTCCCGTTGGACACGATGCTGGAATACGGCACATCAAACGAAGAAACCAGCTCGTAGGTGCGGGCGTTCTCGTCGATGCGGTAGACCATAACCCGGCTCCTATCTTCCCCGGATCCGTACAGATCGCGGCACACGCTTTCATCCGGATCCAGGGAGAAATCCCGGCTGTTTAACGACCAGAAATGGTTGTCGTATAGGCACAGCTCATACACGCCGTCCTCTTTGCCGGCCTGCAGATACTGAACGCAGTGCTGCCCGTAGTGCGGCACAAAATCGCCTTTCCTGCGCAGGCTAAGATCCGCATACGGCGTGCCGGCCCAGAAACGCTCATCCCCGGCCAGCCAGGCAATCCGGGGCGTCCCGTGAATTTCCTCGACCTTGATGATCGCGGACGTCTCGCGGGACGAGACGATCAGGCTGTCCTTTTCCTCCAGATACTGCAGGCTGTTTAAATGAATCCAGTCCCATTCTCCGGCCTGCCAGAAGAAATCATCCGTCGCTCCGACCGGCCGCGTCATGGCAAAATAGCCGGCCATCACATCCGTAAAATCCAGAAGCTCCGTTACCGCCCCGCTTGCCGGATCAATCGAAAGCACGACATCCTCCACGGTTTTGCCTCCCGCATGCTCGGCGAGGGCCAGAATCTCCCCGTCCCGGCCAAACCCGATATCGTGGTGCAGCTCATAGCCGTCCAGCGGATACACCTGCTTGACCTGCCCCAGGCCGCCGATCCGCGCCAGCTTTGCCGAGGAGACGCAGGTCAGGATATCGTTTCCATCCTCCAGGATCCGATCCAGGCCAAACCCCTCCAGCATCATCTCATAGCGCATCACGCCCGCGTTATCATACATAAATCCATAGCCCAGATACCCGTTGACCCGCATCATGGTAAACAGCCCCTCCGCCTGCGCGGCGCCGGAGCTTCCGTCCGTATATTCCAGCTGCGTCGCGTATCCGGATTCCGGCTCCGGCATCGCGGCCGTAAAGCGGACAATCCGGCGCACGCGCCCCCAGCTTCCGCCCAGCTCCAGCGTTACCTCGTTCGTCTCCCCGGGCACCAGCCCGATCAGCTGAAATTCATGCGTTTTCCCGTACGTCTGCCCGCCCGCATTCGCCGCCCGGGCGGTAAAATCCGGGATCCCTTCTTTTTCCACATGCACCGTATACGTTACCTGCCGCTCCTGATCGGTCGTAAAATACAGATAAAGCCCGTTGGAACCCGTACCATAGGGATTGACGACCGCCAGCGGGTTCTCCGCCGTCCAGTCCTGCGCCTTCTTGAGCGTTTCCAGCGCGCCGGAAAGCCGTCTCTGCACCGCGGTGTCGTAAAACGTAAACCCTTCTTCTTCCAGCTCCTCCGGCACCAGGTAAAACGCCCGGATTCCATCCTCGCCCAGATCCGCCCTGGCAAACTCGATCTGATGCTCCTCATCCCGATCCAGGACCGCCCCGGCGTCGATCTCCCAGCTGCTGCGCACGACGCTCTCCTGCGCCGTAAACATCTTGGCCGCCGCCAGCACGCAGACCGGAACCGCCGCCAGCAGGACGGCCAGCGCCAGAATCCACCGCCAGATCCGCCTGCGTCCCGTTTTCCCGGATTTTCTCTTCTGCTCTTCCATCACTCTGTTTTCCCCGCAGTCTGTACCGCCTGATTGATGCGCCGAAGGCGGACAGAGCATGTCCCTCCCCGCGCACGTCCCGGTATCACAGGTTCCATCTTACTCAGGTTTCCGGGAGAAATCAATACGGTTTTCGCAGTTTTCGGCGTGATCCGGACAAAAAAGGCCCGGGGTCCGGACGGTTCCGGATCCCGGGTCAGGACTCTGCCGGCGGCAGCGGCAAATTCTCTGCCGCTCCGTCCGGCGCACTTCCTCCGGCAGGCTTTCTCAGAGCCCGCTCAGAATCTCTCTGCGCTTTGCTTCGTATTCTTCCGCGGTAATGGTCCCGCTCTCATAGAGCTCTTCTGCGGCTTTCAGCCGGATCGCGACGCTCTGCCTCAGATCTTCTGCCGCCGCATCCGAATCCGCGCCGTCCCGCTCCTTTTCTGCCTGTTCCGTATCCTCGATCAGGATTTCATGAGACGCCACGCCGCGATCCGAAAATGCGTTCAGCCCGCTTGTAATTGTAATCAGTCCGGCCATGGCCGTCCAGAAAATCCCGAACAGCCCGAAGATCGGAATCACAACAAAGACTCCAATCAGGCAGAACAGGATCCCCGCCGCAAATCCCATCATGGACTGGCTTTTGCCGGGTTTTACCCGAATCCGCTTCATAGAACTCCTCCCTTCGCCGCACGGCGCCCGCGCCGGGCCTTAAAATCCCCCCGCCGGGCGGCCGGGTATGAGCTGCACCGGATCGGAACGCATTCCGCCGGGTGCTCCTGTGCTACTGCTTTGCTGTATTTTGATTGTACCATATCTGCGCCTGTCAGATCTTACTTCTGCCTTACATTTCTTTTAAACCGTACCGGTATCCCTTCTGTTTTTTCAGAGTTTTTTCAGATTTGGATTCTTTTCAGATCCCATCGTTCCTGTTGCGCAACTTCCGGAAATCGGCTATAATGAACCGCATGCGAAAAAGTTTCCTGCATACGAGGGATTTTTATTAGAAGACTGACAGGACTGTCAAAGAACGGACAGAAAGGATTTGATTATTCCATGAACCGCGTAAAGAACATGACTGAAGGGAGCCCGGCCAGGCTGATGGTCTTTTTTGCGGCCCCGCTGATCCTGGCCAACTTCGGTCAGCAGCTGTATATGATCGCCGACGCCATGATCGTCGGCCAGGGCGTCGGCGTCGAAGCGCTGGCTTCCGTCGGCGCTACGGACTGGTCCTACTGGCTGGCGCTCTGGGTCGTCCAGGCGCTGACGCAGGGCTTTGCCATCCCGGTCTCCCATTACTTCGGCACCGGCGACCGGAAACGGATCCGCCAGACGGTCGCCATGGCCGTCTGGCTCTGCCTGATCATCGGCATTCTCATGACGGTGCTCTGCCTGTTCCTGGCCCGTCCGCTGCTCTATCTGCTGCAGACGCCGGACGATATTTTTGACGGGGCCTGCGCCTACCTTCTTACCATGTACGGCGGAATTCTCATCGTCATGGCCTACAATATGGCTTCCTCCATCCTGCGGGCGCTGGGAGACGGCAAAACGCCGCTGATCGCGATCACGATCGCCGCCATAACCAATGTCGCGCTGGATCTGCTGTTCGTCTTTGGCTTTCACTGGGGGATCCTGGGAGCCGCCGCCGCGACCCTGATCGCACAGCTGCTCGCATTTTTCTACTGCTTCCGGGTACTCCGGCAAATGGAATGGATCCGGATTACCCGCGATGACTGGCGGCCGCGCAGGGATATTCTCGCCAGGCACTGCCGGCTCGGATTTCCGCTGGCGCTCCAGCACATCCTGATCGCCGTCGGCGGCATGATTCTGCAGTCCGCCATCAACCGGCACGGCTTCGTCTTCATTGCCGGCTTTACCGCCACCAACAAGATTTACGGCCTCCTGGAAAGCTCCGCCATCTCCCTGGGGTACGCCGTTACCACCTTCATGGCGCAGAACTACGGCGGCGGATTCTACAGCCGGATCCGGAGCGGCTTAAAGAGCGCCTTTTTCATCGCCTGCGCCCTGTCCGTCTGTGTGTCCGTCTTCATGATCCTGGCCGGCCGGCCGATCCTCAGGCTGTTTATCGACGCTTCCAACGCAAGCGCCGATCAGACGCTGGACATCGCCTACCACTACCTGTTTATCATGAGCTGCCTGCTGATCTTCCTCTACCTGCTCTACGTGTTCCGCAACACCCTGCAGGGACTCGGCAATACCATTACCTCCCTGATTTCCGGGATTATGGAATTTTTTGCCAGAGTATCCGCCGCCTACTATTTTACCGGCCTGTTCGGCGACGAAGCCATCTTCTTTGCCGAGCCGTTCGCCTGGTTTGCCGCAATGGCAATCCTGATTACCGTCTGCCTGAAAACCGTCTCCCGGCTTCCGGAAGATCCGCCAAAGGCCAGATTGGCAGATCCGCGCTGAAACCGCGTCAGCGGCGCACTGCATAACGGCCGTGCGGCATAGCAACCCCTCTGTAATGTTTGACTGACGTATCCGTCATCATCATTCCATTTCTCGCCGCGACCCGCTGAGACGCCGTATTCGTATCCCGGATAATGGAGCAGACCTCCTCTGCCTTCAGCACTTCAAACGCATACGTTTTACACGCCCTGGCCGCTTCCGTGGCATATCCGTTATGCCAGTACGCCCGCTCAAACAGATACCCGATCTCCAGAACCTCTCTTCCGTTCCACGGCTGCATGGTAAGGCCGCACTGCCCTATCATTCTGCCGGTTTCCTTCAGAACGACCGCCCACAGGCCAAAGCCCCACTTCCGGTAACGGGCCGTCTGCCTGTCCAACCATTCCTGAACCTCCCCGTCGTCAAACGCCCCTTCATAGGCAGTCATGGTTTTTTCATCCTGTAAAATCCGGCACAGGGAAGCGAAATCCGACTGGTTCAGTTCCCGCAGATACAGCCTCTCTGTTTCGAGTATCATCGTCCCCTCAGGCATTCTCATTTCCTCCCGGTCTTTTCATCCTGTTCTCCGTTTTCCTCTCATCCTCCGCTTCCCTTTTCTTCTCCGCTTTTGTCCCGTTCTCCGGTCGAGGAACGGATCAGCTGATCGGAAATCATCCCCGCCAGGATAAAGCAGACAAACACCACCGTCCAGATGAACCAGAGGTTATTGGTTGTTCCTCCTCCCGGATCCTCCCCCTCCGTCTGAAAAATCACTCCGGCGATAAATCCGGCCATGTAGGAAAAAGCGGTACAGACCGGCGCTATCTTCCCTTTCCGGATAAATGAGACTGCCACTGCAATGATTCCGAGCCCAAACAGTACCTCGGGCCACTCCTTCATTCCGTGAATACCAAAATCAAAGCATACGTACCTGCACAAAACGAAGCCAATACAAAGCACTCCTAAAGACAGGAAATGAATCATCCTGTTTTTCTTATCCAACATACCATGATACCATTTCATCCGCACTGCCCCCTTTTTTCACTTGCCGGCAAACGGTAAGCCAGCTGTTTTTCTCTTTCCGGAAAGCCCCGATAGAAATTGTTCCAAAACCTGCAATTCCCAATGAATAAGCCCAGAAGTCATTGGCGCTAAGGGCAATCCTGATAAAATCACGCCAATCCCCAACCATTCGATTCTAATCCCTTTCATCACAATGATACCATATTCCGCCGTTTGATGTATTACTTATGCCTTACATTTTCCTGAATGCCGGAGCTAATCATCCCGCCCGCCCTGCTGGCCGCGGAAATTCCAGTATAAAAAATGCGTTTAAGATCTTTATCCCGGCCGCCGGAAACGGATTTAACGTCTCCGTTTTGGCAAAAGGATCTTCTTAAGGATGCCATATCATTTTTCTAATGGGATATCAGAACGGAAATCCCGCTTCAGCAGATCGTCCGATTTCATGGCTTCGCGATCAGCCTTTGTGATCCCGTTGGGTCATTATATGGGAAACGGGCGAATGCCAATATTATGTCAAGAGCGTGAAGAGCTTTAAAATATTATTATCAATGTTCTCTCACCTGCCATAAGTCACAAAAAATCCCCCGAAAGATCAATATCTACCGGAGGATTTCACTCTGTTTATCCATATATTTACTTTTCCTATCTCTTTTCCTTTAATGAATAGATCATGGAGCGTAAAGCCTGAGCTCCATCACGGCAATTTTCATATAGCTTATTATTTTATCCACTCTCCAGTATTCAAATCAATAAACTGAGCAAGTTTGATCACTCCTTTAAAATCCGCACCGTATTCACCTGCTCTT
>CALWLT010000018.1 GCA_944381615.1 uncultured Lachnospiraceae bacterium
ATCAGGGTTTCCCCCATTGTGCAATATTCCCCACTGCTGCCTCCCGTAGGAGTTTGGGCCGTGTCTCAGTCCCAATGTGGCCGGTCACCCTCTCAGGTCGGCTACTGATCGTCGCCTTGGTAGGCCGTTACCCCACCAACCAGCTAATCAGACGCGGGTCCATCCTTTACCGTCTCGGCTTTTCACACTGCTCCATGCGAAGCTGTGCGCTTATGCGGTATTAGCAGTCATTTCTAACTGTTGTCCCCCTGTAAAGGGCAGGTTACCCACGCGTTACTCACCCGTCCGCCACTCAGTCAATTAAGATTCCATCCGAAAACTTCCTCTTAATCGCTTCGTTCGACTTGCATGTGTTAGGCACGCCGCCAGCGTTCATCCTGAGCCAGGATCAAACTCTCATGTTTAAGTTTTGATTCCGCTTCAAAAATCCGCTTGGCTGATTTTTAAACCGTTTTTACTGTCTGGTTTTTGTTCTGAATGTCCTCTCGAACTTCAAGGCTCAAACCTTAGCCTGTTTGTTCTTTTTTTACGAATATCCACGCTCAGCTCACGAGGGAACCTCGTTCGCCCGCGTTACGCCTACCAATGTGCTGACGCACATTTCAAAAGCGCCGTCTGAACACGCCTGTGGGCAAGCCCCCGGCGTTTTCGCCGCCGCTTTTCCGCGTGCTCTGCACGCTGTCAGGCGGATATTCGCGAGAATTTTCAGGGTTTTACATACTGTTCAGTTTTCAAGGTTCGCTGTTGTTGTCTTCAGCAGCAACTTTTGTATGCTATCATAAGTTCTCTCTGCTGTCAACTGTTTTTTTCTCCCAAACCGATTTTTTTCGATTTTGAGAAGGCCCGTTTTTCAAGGGCGAGTGTTATCATATCAGACCTTCCAGGATTTGTCAACTCTTTTTTTCATTTTCAATCTACCCGCCTTTTTATTTTCGATCCATCTGCCCCGTATACCCGGCTTTTCCTTTTTCAGTACTTCATAGTTTCAGTTCTTTTTCCAAATTTCAAAGTGAGAAGCATTCAGAAAACAGGCTGTCTCATCAATTTTCTTTTCCATGCCGTACTGGAACTCTCTTTCATACAAAAACTTACTTCCGTACGGTTTCTATTACAACTCCTTCTTCCTCAGCCGTAAGAAACTCGCTTCCGCACGGTTCCTATCACATTTTTCCTTCCCCAGCCGTACAGAAACACTCTTCCGCACGGTTCACAGCACATTTTTCCTTCCCCAGCCGTACAGAAACTCTCTTCCGCACGGTTCCCGTCACACTTCTTTCTTCCTAACCGTAAAAAATTCGCTTCCGTACGGTTCACATCACATCTCTTTCTTCTTCAGCCGTACAGCAACGTGTTTCCGCACGGTTCATTCCACAATTCTTTCTTCTCCAACCGTACAGAAATGCTCTTCCATATAATGATGTGCTTCCGCACGGCTCACATCACCTCTCTTTCTCCTTCAACCATACAGAAACGCTTTTTCATATAGAAACAGGAACTCTCTTCCATACAAAACCTTACTTCCGTACAGAAACTCCCTTCCGCACGGATTCTTTCGCAACTTCCGGTATTTTGGGATTCAGTACTTTTTTCCGATTCGGAGCCTTCTTTTTTTCCAGTATGTCCCCGCTTATCTTGCCGTATCCGCCGGCCGGCCTGTCACTTTTTACCATCAATTTTCCACATATCAAAAAACGAATATCAGAAACCAGATATCAAAAGCCAGATATCAAAAATTGGATATCAAAAACCAGATATCAGAAACGGAACATCAAAAGCTAAATATCAGAAACGAAATATCCAAAACGGAATATCTGAAACCGGATATCAGATATCAGAAAAAAGAGAGCGCCGGACCGGCCGGTCCGGCGCCGATGCTTTTATTTCCCCAGATAACCGCCGTCCACCGGGATTACCGCCCCGGTAATATAAGCGGAGGCGTCGCCGGCCAGAAATACCGTGATTCCCTGCAGATCTTCGGCCGTCCCCCAGCGGTGCATGGGGATCCGCCCTGTAACCTCCGCGTACTGCGCCGGATTTTTCTCTTTCATATCTGACGTCAGTTTGGTCTCCATATAACCGGGCGCAATGGCGTTGACCGTCACACCCCGGGCCGCCCACTCGTTGGAACAGGCCTTCGTCAGCTGCGCGACGCCTCCCTTGCTCGCGGCATAGGCCGGAATCATTTCGCTGCCGAAAAATGATGTCATGGAAGCCACGTTGATAATCCGTCCCCAGCCCCTTTCCAGCATATCGCGGGCCGCCAGCTGGGACATGCGAAAGACCGCGCTAAGATTCAGCGCGAGGATCCGGTTCCACTGTTCCAGCGGGAAATCTTCCGCCCGGCAGCGATACTGGATCCCGGCGCAGTTGACCAGGATGTCCGCCCGGCCGCCCAGCGCTTCCCTGGCCGCTTCGTAAATCGCCGGCGTGTCCTGCTCCACGCTCAGATCGCCGACCACGGCCCGGACCGGCCGGCCCGCCGCCTGCTCCAGCTTCTCTGCGCTCTCCCAGGCCTTCTTTGTCGTCCCGATTATGACGACGTCCGCTCCGGCCCGGCTCAGCCCCTCCGCCATGCCGTATCCCAGACCGCGGGTCCCGCCGGTCACGATCGCCTTTTTCCCCTCCAGGCTGAACCAGTCTGTAAAACGCTTCATTGTTTCGTCCCTTCCCTTCTCCCGGCAAAAGCCAAGCGCCGCAAAATCAGCTTTTCCGGAACTCTTCCCCGTCTGCTTTGCGGCGCTTTCTCTTCTCTTATCCTGCTTTTCTCTCCGGAATTTTTTTTCTCTCCGGAATCCGACGGCAGACGCCTTTACGCCAGCTTCTCTCCCGTCAGCATCTCATAGCCTTCCAGATATTTGGCAATCGTCTTGTCCACAATCTCCTGCGGCAGCGTCCAGTTGCTGTCCGGATTCGCCTTCAGCCAGTCGCGGGCAATCTGCTTGTCAAAGGACGGCTGTCCATGGCCCGGCTCATAGCCCTCTGCCGGCCAGAAACGGGAGCTGTCGGGCGTCAGCATCTCGTCGCCCAGCACGATCACGCCGTTTTCATCCAGACCGAACTCAAACTTCGTATCCGCGATGATAATGCCTCTGCTCAGGGCATACTCCGCGCACTTCTTATACAGCGCCAGCGTATAATCGCGCAGCTTCTGCGCATACTCCTCGCCCTTGCCCGGGAAAAACTTCTCCAGATGCGCAATGCTCTGCTCATAGGAAATATTCTCGTCGTGCTCGCCCTGCTCCGCTTTGGTGGACGGCGTATAGATCGGCTCCGGAAGGCGATCCGACTCCTTTAACCCCTCCGGAAGGCGGATTCCGCAGACCAGGCCGGTCTTCTGATAGCTGGCCCAGCCGCTGCCCGTGATGTAGCCGCGCACGATACACTCGATCGGCAGCATGTTCAGCTTGCGGCACAGCATGCTGTTGCCGTCAAATTCCGGACGCTGGAAAAACTCCGGCATATCCTTCACATCGACGGAAATCATGTGGTTGGGGACAATGTCCTTCGTCATGTCAAACCAGAATTTCGACATCTGGGTCAGCACGGTCCCTTTCTTCGTAACCTGGTTGTTCAGAATCTCATCAAAGCAGCTGATCCGGTCCGTCGCCACCATGATCAGGCTGTCGCCGTTGTCATAGATCTCGCGTACCTTTCCTTCTTTGATCGGTTTCATTTCCTGCATCTTACGCACCTCTCTCCTCTTTTTCGCGCCGGCGTTTCTGCCGTTTCGTCTAAAAATAAAAATACCACTCCCGGACGGACATTGTCAAGCAAATTGACAGTCCCGCCCGGAAGCATTATACTTAAATCCGGCAGGAAACCTGCCGCAGGAGGTAACAGAATGAAACTTTCCGAATATTTTCCCGTCTGGAACCGTCTGACCCCGAAACAGCAGAGCGAGCTGGAACGGGCGGCCGTCCTGCGCTCTGTGCCGCAGGGAACGCTTCTGCACAACGGAAGCGCCGACTGCCTGGGGCTGATCGTCGTGCAGAGCGGCCAGCTGCGGGCCTTTATCTGCTCGGACGAAGGGCGGGAGCTTACCATTTACCGCCTGCTGGAGCGGGATATCTGCTTGTTTTCCGCCTCCTGCATCATGCAGAGCATTCAGTTTGACGTGACCGTCGAAGCAGAAAAGGATTCTTCCTTCTGGCTCATTCCTTCTGATCTCTATAAACGGCTGATGGAAGAGTCCGCTCCCGTCGCCAATTACACCAGCCAGATCATGGCCGCCCGCTTTTCCGAGGTCATGTGGCTGATCGAGCAGATCCTCTGGAAAAGCCAGGATCGCAGGCTGGCCGCCTTCCTTTTGCAGGAGAGCGATCTGGAAGAGAGCGATCTGTTAAAAATCACGCACGAAAAGATCGCCGCCCACCTGGGGACGGCGAGAGAAGTCATTACCCGCATCCTGCGCTATTTCCAGTCCGAAGGGCTGGTCGTCCTCTCGCGGGGAACCATCCGCCTGGCAAACCGGCGCGCCCTGGAGGAGCTGGCCGGCCGGGAACCGGCCTGATCTTCTGGAAGAACTAATCAGCCGGGAACCGGCCTGATCTTTAAGAAAATATTACAAACACCTCCCCCGTATTGACTTTTTACGGATTTCTTCCTACAATAACGTCAGTATAAGGGGAGGTTTTTCTTCCCGCTCCGGAAAGGATCCTGTTTTTATCTATGAATTTACACAGACGCTTTGCTTTTATCATCAATTTCCTGTATTTCGGGCTGATTCTCCTGATTGCCTACGCGGCGTTAAAATATGCGCTTCCCATGGTCATGCCGTTCGTCATCGGCTTTGTGATCGCCTATTTTCTCAGAAGGCCCACCCTGTTTTTGGCCAAGAAACTGCCCATCAGCCAGCGGATTCTCGCCCTGCTCATGGTGCTCCTGTTCTTTTCCACGGTCGGTCTTTTGATTACCCTGGGAAGCCTGCGGATCCTGACCGTCCTGAAAGCCATCATAACCAATATTCCCGGCCTTTATCATCTGCACATCGAGCCGGGCCTGCGCAATCTGTTTTCGGCGATCGAAGCCTGGGGCCAGACGCTTGATCCGGCTCTGGAAAGCACGTTAAGCGATCTGTCCACGCGGACGATCCTCTCGCTGGGCGATTCCGTTTCCAGCCTGTCCGTGACGGCCATGGGCGTTATCTCCGGAGGCGCCGCCTCCCTGCCCAGCTTCTTCATCAAGGTCCTGCTGCTGGTCATCTCCTCGTTTTTCATCGCGCTGGACTATGATCAGCTGACCGGCTTCTGCATGCGCCAGCTGGGCGGACGCAGCAAGGATCTGGTTCTCCAGATCAAGGAATACGTGGTGGGGACGCTGTTCGTCTGCATCCGCTCCTACGTGCTCATCATGAGCATTACCTTCGTGGAGCTGTCCATCGGACTCTCCATTCTGGGCATCCGCAGCTCCATCCTCATCGCGTTCTGCATCGCCGTCTTCGACATCCTGCCGGTTCTGGGAACCGGGGGCATCATGCTTCCCTGGGTGGTCATCTCCGCCTTTCAGGGCAATTTTGCGCGGGCGCTGGGCCTGCTGATCGTCTACGTGATCATTACCATCATCCGCAACATCATCGAGCCGCGGATCGTGGGCAGCCAGCTGGGCCTGCACCCGGTCGTGACGCTGGTCAGCATGTTTGTGGGCGCGCAGCTCTTCGGCGTGCTGGGACTGTTCGGTTTCCCCATCACGCTCTCGCTTCTGCGCTATCTCAATGAGAACGGAACCGTCCGCCTGTTTAAATAGCCGGACGGTTTCAATATCCGAAGATATCCGAAGTCAGGCAAAGCCCGGAACACGCCGGGCTTTGTTTTTTATCGGTTAAGCAGCAGGATGTCCCGGCTTAAAAAGCCGGTAAAGACACCCGTTACCGTCTGATTGTTCAGTCCCTCTTCAAAGGGAACGGCCCCTCTCACGTACTGTCCCGTGTACCCCGTCATATACCGCTTCCCGCCGATCTCCTCCGGCTCCTCCAGAAGCAGCTCCCCCTCCCGGTTCAGAAACTGCGCCCGGTAGGCGGCCGACAGCTCCTGATCCAGCTTCAGCAGGATCTCGCTGCGCACGGTTTTTACCTCTTCCGGGATCTGCCCCTCCATGCGGGCCGCTCTGGTGCCGGCGCGCCTGGAATATTTAAACACGTGCATCTCGTAGAAATGAATCCGCTCAAGGAACTGCCGGGTCTCTTCAAATTCCTCCTCCGTCTCCCCGGGGAAGCCGACGATGACGTCCGTCGTGAGCGCCGGATTGGCAAACGCCTCCCGCAGGATCGCGCACCGCTCCCCGTACTCCGCCGTCGTGTAATGTCGGTTCATGCGCTGCAGCGTCGCATCGCAGCCGCTCTGCAGCGACAGATGAAAATGCGGGCAGATCGTCTCAAGCTCTGCGAGCGCCGCGGCAAATTCCGGCGTGATGATCCGCGGCTCCAGCGAGCCCAGGCGGATCCGCGAAATCCCCCTGATCCCGTCCAGCCGGCGGATCAGACGCAAAAGGTTCTCCTCCCGGTCCGTCCAGTCGGCGCCGTAGGAGCTCAGATGAATGCCTGTCAGCACAATCTCCCGGTATCCGGCCGCGGCGAGGCGCTCTGCCTCCTCTGCGACCTCCTCCGGCCTTCTGCTGCGGATCCGGCCCCTGGTATAGGGGATGATGCAGTAGCTGCAGAACTGGTTGCAGCCGTCCTGGATTTTGATGAAGGCGCGCGTGTGATCGGAGACCCGGCGAATGGAGAGCGGCTCGTACTCCCGCGCGCAGGCGATGTCGATGACCTCCCGCCGGCCGCCCCGGCCGGAAAAATACGCCTCCAGGATCGCCGGCAGATCGTTTTTCCGGTTGTTGCCGATGACCAGATCCACGGCCTCATCCTGTTCCAGTTTTTCCGCCGCCGCCTGCACATAGCACCCGACTGCGGCCACGACCGCGGCCGGGTTCATCTTGCGCGCGCGGTGCAGCATCTGGCGTGATTTCCGGTCCGCCACGTTCGTGACCGAACACGTATTGATGATATAGACATCCGCCCCCTCCTGAAAGGGGACGATCTCATACCCCGCCTCTTCCAGAAGCTGCTGCATGGCCTCCGTCTCATAGGAATTAACCTTGCAGCCCAGGGTGTGAAACGCCGCTTTTCTTCCCATTTTCCGCCTCATTCTCCCTCGTTTTCTTTTTCCCTGCGGCCGCCGCCTTCCGGAGCGCGCCGGCCGCTTTTCTCTCTCTTTACAGAATCCGCTTTTGATTTTACGCAATCGCTCTTGACTTTTAAATTATATCTCTGTAGTATTAGAAATGAATTTAAAACAAGCTGCCCGAATGCAGCAAGAGGAGGTTTATTTCATGAAAACAGTTCGTATTTCGTTAAACTCGATCGATAAAGTCAAGTCATTTGTCAACGATCTCGCCAAATTTGACGTGGATTTTGATCTGGTCTCGGGCCGCTATGTGATCGACGCCAAATCCATCATGGGGATCTTCAGCCTGGATCTGTCCAAACCCATCGACCTGAACATTCATTCCGAGACGCAGGTCGACGAGATTCTTACCACCCTGGCTCCCTACCTCGTATAAGGCGCCGTACGACCTGTTTCAGATAAACATAGAGAAACCCCGCCGCCGATCGGGCCGATGCCCGGCGGCGGTTTTTTTCGCCGCCGGGACGTCTCAGCACATGACTACTTCCGCCGTCTCCACGGCCGTTTTCAAAAGCCCGTCGATCCGCTCCTGCAGCTTCTGCTCTGATTTCTCGATATTTTCCAGCACCGGGCGCGTAACCGGATGCTTGGCGACAAAGATCGTGCAGCAGTCCTCATACGGCTCGATGGACGTCTCGTACGTGCCGATCCGCTGCGAGATATCCACGATATCCTGTTTGTCAAAGCCGATCAGCGGCCGGAAAACCGGCAGCGTGCAGACGGCGTTCGTTACCGCCAGCGAATGGACCGTCTGGGAGGCGACCTGCCCGATGCTCTCGCCCGTGATCAGGCCCAGGCACTGCCGCTGCTTCGCCAGCGTCTCGGCAATCTTCATCATATAGCGGCGCATGATAATCGTCAGCTCCTCGTGCGGACACTGATCGTAAATATAGAGCTGGATCTCCGTAAAATTCACGATGTGAAGCCGGACGGGACCGGCATAGCGCGACACCTCCCTGGCCAGGTCGATGATCTTCTGCCGGGCCCGGTCGCTGGTGTAGGGCGGCGCATGGAAATACACCGCCTCAATGGTCACGCCCCGCTTGGCGATCATATAGCCGGCCACCGGGCTGTCGATGCCGCCGGAGAGGAGCAGCATCGCCCGTCCGTTCGTTCCCACCGGCATTCCGCCGGGGCCCGGAATGACGAGCGAATAGAGATTGATCCCTTTTGCGCGGATCTCCACATTCAGGAGAATGTCCGGATGGTGCACGTCCACCTTCATCTGCGGGAACGCGTCCAGGACGGCCGCGCCCAGCTCCCGGTTCAGCTCCTCAGACGTCATGGGATACTGTTTGTTGGCCCGTCTGGCATTGACCTTGAAGGTCCGGTTTTTCTCCGGATACGCCTCGTCCAGATAGCGGATTACCTGCTCCTTCAGATCGTCAAAGCCGCGGTCCTCGATCCGCGCCACCGGGCAGATGGCGGCGATTCCGAACACGCATTTCAGGCGCTCCACCACCTCGTCAAAATCGTATTCCTCTGCCGCATGGGCATAGATGCGCCCGGACTCCTTGGTCACGGTAAAAGCGCCGTCCAGACGCTTTAAAGCGTGATGGATATGGGACACCAGGGCGTCCTCAAACAGATACCGGTTTTTCCCCTTGATGCCGATCTCGGCATATTTAATCAAAAATGAATGAAAATACATCGACGTTCCTTTCTCCCTGATATCGCAGGTTTCTAGCGGGCCTGATAGCGGCGCAGCACGGGAAGCAGCTCCCGCAGGACCGAGAGCGCGTAATCGATCTCCTCTTCCGTATTAAACGCGCCGAAGCTGAAGCGCAGCGTGGCGTCCAGAAGCTCCTTTTTCAGACCGATCCCCTTAAGCGTCCCGCTCACGCCCGGATGACTGGAGGAGCAGGCGGAGCCGGAGGAAACGTAGACCTCCCGATCCTCCAGCGCGTGCAGCAGCACCTCGCTGCGGACCCCCGCGAAGCTGGCGCTGACAATCTGCGGCGCGCTCTCCCGGTCTGTGCGGCCGTTTACCGTAACCCCGTCAAGCTCCAGAAGGCCCCTAATCAGCCGCTCCCGAAGCGCATAGAGACGCTCTGTCCGGGCGTCCGCGTCCCGGAAAATCTCGCGCACGGCCGCGCCCAGGCCGGCGCAGCCGGGAACATTTTCCGTCCCCGAGCGCATCCCCTTCTGCTGCCCTCCGCCAAACACGATGGGACGGATTTTTACCTTCTCGTCCACATAAAGGAACCCGATCCCCTTGGGCCCGTGAATCTTATGGCCGCTGGCCGAGAGCAGATCGATCCCCTGGCGCTTCGGGCGGATGCGCAGCTTGCCGTACGCCTGGATGGCGTCTGCATGGAACAGGATCCCGGGCTTTTTTGCCTTGATCAGCCGGGCGATCTCCTCCACCGGCTCGACGGCCCCGATCTCATTGTTGACGTACATGACTGAGACGAGGATCGTATCGTCCCGCAGGGCGCGCTCCAGCTCCGGAAGCGAGATGTGCCCGTAGGAATCCACCGGCAGATACGTTACCGTAAATCCCTGTTCCTCCAGAAAGCCCATCGTCTGATAGACCGACGGGTGTTCGATCCCCGTCGTGATCAGATGCGTGCCCGCCCGCCGGTTGGCCAGGGCCGTGCCGATCAGCGCCAGGTTATTGGACTCCGTGCCGCCGGAGGTAAAAAGAATCTCCTTTTCCTTTACCTTCAGCGAATCCGCCACCGCCTCCCGCGCGCTGCGGATGATCTGCTCCGCCTCCACGCCCTTGCGGTGGCGCGCCGCCGCATTTCCGTAGTGGACGCACATGGCGTCTACCACCGCGTCGCGCACGCTGTCAAACACCTTCGTCGTCGCCGAATTATCAAAATACGCTTCCATCCGTCTTTGTCTCCTCCCGTCCTTCCAGATTCAGCATCAGCGCCGAGAGCACGCACAGCCCCGCCGTCTCCGTCCTCAGAATCCGCTTTCCGAGCGAAAGCGACTGAAAACCGGCCGCAAGGGCCGCCTCCTCTTCCGCCTTTGCAAAACCGCCCTCCGGCCCGATCAGCACGGCGATCTCCATGCCCGGGCGCGCGCCTGCCAGCGCGCGCCGCGTCTGCTCGATCCCCGCGGCGTCCTCATACAGAAACAGCCGCAGATCACAGCCGGCCGCCCGCTCAAGCGCTTCTTTCAGGGAGCAGAGCTCCCCGATCTCGGGGACGAGACTTCGCTTCGCCTGCTTGGCGGCGCTCTCCGAGACGGCCTGCCAGCGCCGCCGCCGATCCGCCGCCTTCTTCGCATCCAGCCGCACCACGGTCCGCTCCGTCACAACCGGCACGACGGCGTACACACCCAGCTCCACCGCTTTCTGGATGATCCACTCCATCTTGTCGCCTTTGGGAAGCCCCTGAAACAGGAAAATGCGCGCCGGAAGCTCCATGTCCTCCTCCCGCTTTTCCAGCGCCAGGAAACGCGCCCGGTCCGGCAGGTACTCCTCCAGCCGGCACAGGTAATCGCCGCCGGCGCGGCTGCTGATCAATACCGTCTCCCCCGGCCGCATCCGCAGCACATGGCGGATGTGATTATAATCTTCCCCGGCGATGTCAACGCGCACCGCCCCGTCCTCTGCCCCCTCGATCTGCGCGGGAGCCGCAAAAAAATGATACATCGCCCGTTCCTCAGCTGTCCTTTTTGCGGACTGTAACCGAAACCCATTCGCCCTGACGCGTTACCTCCAGAAGCTCAAAGGCCTCGTTGGCCGCAAACGCCTCCCGCACGGCCGCCTCCTTGCCCTCGATGATGCCGGAAGTAATGAAGATCCCGCCCGGGACCAGATGCGCCGCGATCTCCTTCTGCAGCTGGATGATGACGTCCGCCAGAATGTTGGCCACCGCCACATCGTAGCAGCCATAGCCCGCCGCCTCTTTTACCGCCGTATCATCGATGAGATTTCCCTTTATCACGGAAAAAGCGTCCTCAGAGATCGCGTTGGCCTGCAGGTTTTCCCGGACCGCCGTGATGGCGTTCTCGTCCAGATCCGTCCCGAATACCCGGCCGGCGCCCAGCTTCAGCGCCGTGATGCCCAGGATCCCGCTGCCGGTTCCCACGTCAAGGACCGCCTCATTGCCGTGCAGATATTTCTTCAGCTGGCGGATGCAGAGCTGCGTCGTCTCATGCTTGCCGGTTCCGAAGGCCGTGCCCGGATCGATCTGGATCAGAAGCTTTCCCTCCTGCCCGGCCGGGATCTCCTCCCAGGTCGGCTTGATGAGGATATCGTCCACCGTAAAGGGCTTAAAATATTCCTTCCAGTTGTTGATCCAGTCCTTGTCCTCCGTCTCGGAGACCTCCAGCGTGCAGGCGCCCAGATTGACGAAGGGGCGCAGCTCCTCGAGCGCTTTTCTGACCCCGGCGACCTTCTCCTCCTCGCCGTCCCCCTCGTCCAGGTAAAAGCTGACGCGCGCCGTTCCGTCGTCCGGCGGCAGCTCCGGGAGGATGTCGATGAACATCCCCTTCGTCTCTTTTTCCGTCAGGGGAATGTTGTCCTCAATTTCGATGCCCTCGATGCCGATCTCGTCGAGCGCGCAGCTGATCAGATCCACCGCCTCCGTGGTCGTCGTCAGCGTATATTTTCTCCACTTCATGATCTTCCTCCTCACTCATCCGAAAAATATCTTTCCAAACAGGATGGCCAGTACCACCAGGACGAGCGGGCGCACGAAGCGCTGCCCGCCGTGGATCAGCATTTCCGATCCGATAAAATTGCCCAGGACGCTCAGCGCCCCCGCCGTCAGCCCCAGCGCCCAGATGACCTTCCCGTGCAGCAGGAACGTGACGAATGCCGCCACATTGGACGCCAGGTTGATGGCCTTGGTCGTTCCCGCCGCCTCGCTCATGGAGAAACGCGCCGCCCCCGTCAGGATCAGGATCAGAAACGTTCCCGTCCCCGGCCCGTAGAACCCGTCGTACATGCCGACAACAAACGCGGATCCCAGCGCAATCTGAAACGAGCGGCGCGGCGAAAGCGTCCCCGCCAGGGAATCGTCCCCTATCTTTTTATTCTTCAGCACGTAAAACGCCACGAACGGCAGGATGACCGCCATCAGGCGGCCGATCGTCTCTTCGCTGACCAGGAGCGTCAGATTGGAGCCGATGGCCGACCCGATCAGGGAGACGACGATAAACCAGATTACGCGCCGCAGGCAGATGTAACCCTTCCTGGCAAACTGCATCGTCGACATCGACGTTCCCATCAGGGAACTCAGCTTGTTCGTCCCCAGCGCCATATGCGGCGGAATCCCCGCAATCAGGTAAGCCGGGAGCGAGATCAGGCCTCCGCCGCCCGCGATGGCGTCGACAAGCCCCGCCAGAAACACCATCGGGCAGATAATCAGAAACTGAATTACCGTTACTTCCATCTCATTCCCTCTCGTCCAGTAAAAATTCCGCCAGCACTGCATTGCTCACGTCCAGCCCGAAGTCCGTCAGCGCATAGCGGCGCTCCGGATCCGTCTCCCCGCCAAAGCGCGAAAGCAGCCCCTGCTCTGTCAGGCGCGCGAACACGGCCCCGTAGATCTCCTCCGGCCAGACCGCAAAGCGGCGGATAAACTCCTTTGCACGAATCCCCCGGATCAGCCGAAGGCCCAGGAACATAAATTCTTCCATACGCTCCCGTTTTGAAAGGCGCCGGACGTCCCCGTACTGACGGCCCGCAGCGAAATCCCCGCCGTCAAAGCCCAGATACCGCTTCAGATCCGCCGTGACCGAAAAACGCGATCCGCGCTCCAGCGAAGCCGCCCCCAGGCCCAGGCCCAGATAGTCGCGCCCCGTCCAGTAACCGGTATTGTGGACGCATTCGCGGCCGGGCCGCGCATAGTTGGAGATCTCGTAGCGGGCATAGCCCGCGTCCGCCAGAAGCTCTTTCGTCATCCGGTACATCCGCCGATCCGCCCGCTCGCCCGGAAGCGGCGGCAGATCGCCGTAAGACGCCCGGCGGCGGGCCGGGATCTCTTCATACTCCCCGTAAACCTCCAGATCCCGGCTCATCGCCCCGTACATCGTTCCAAACGGCGTCCCCTCTTCGATGATCAGGCTGTAGGCGGAGATGTGCTCCGGCGAAAGCCCGATCACGCGCCGCAGCGTCTCCTCCCAGGCGCTCTCCGTCTGCCCCGGAAGCCCCGACATCAGATCCACATTGATGTTTTCAAAACCCTGAGCGCGGGCCGCCTCATACGTGGCGAGAAAATCCGCAAAGGTATGGATGCGCCCCAGGCCGCGAAGCTCGTCCTCATGGACGGACTGAAGCCCCAGGCTCAGCCGGTTGACGCCGGCCTCCCGGTATCCGGAAAGCGCGCTTTTCCCGCACGTTCCGGGATTGGCCTCCATCGTGATCTCCGCCCCGTCCGCCAGCGCAAATGAAGATCGCACGGCCTCCAGAATGCGCCGGATCTGCGAAGGACTCAGAAGCGAGGGCGTCCCCCCGCCCAGAAACACCGAGACGACCGGCCGGCCGGCCGCCTGCGGACGGTTTTTCTGAGTCGCAATCTCTTCGATCAGCGCCCGGACATAGCGCTCCTTTTCCTCTTCCCCGGCCGGAAACGAGAGGAAATCGCAGTACCTGCATTTGCGCACGCAGAAGGGAAGATGCAGATACAGCTCCCATTCTTCTGCCGCGCTCATTCTTCGTCCAGCTTGAGCACGCTCATAAAGGCCTTCTGCGGGATTTCCACGTTTCCGATCTGGCGCATCCGCTTCTTGCCCTCCTTCTGCTTCTCTAAAAGCTTTCTCTTGCGGGAGATATCGCCTCCGTAGCATTTGGCCAGCACGTCCTTGCGCATGGCCTTGACCGTCTCGCGGGCGATGATCTTGCCGCCCACCGCCGCCTGGATGGGGATCTCGAACAGGTGGCGCGGGATCTCCTCCTTCAGCTTCTCGCACATCTTTCTTCCCCGCTCGTAGGCCGAATCCTCGAAGACGATGAAAGAAAGCGCGTCGACCTCCTCCCGGTTGACCAGGATGTCCAGCTTGACCAGCTTCGACGGCTGGTAGCCCTTCAGCTCATAATCAAAGGAAGCGTAGCCGCGGGAGCGCGATTTGAGCGCGTCGAAGAAATCGTAAATGATCTCGTTGAGCGGAAGCTCATAGCGCAAAAGCGCCCGTGTCGTCTCGATATACTCCATCCCCAGATATACGCCGCGCCGCTCCTGGCAGAGCGTCATGATGGCCCCCACGAACTCGGTGGTAACCATGATCTCGGCCGACACGATCGGCTCCTCCATATAGTCGATCTCCGACGGATCCGGCAGATTTGAGGGATTCGTCAGCTCGATCATCTCCCCGTTCGTCTTGTGCACGCGGTAGACGACGCCGGGCGCCGTGGTAACCAGATCCAGGTTGTACTCCCGCTCCAGGCGCTCCTCAATGATATCCAGATGAAGCAGGCCCAGGAACCCGCAGCGGAACCCGAAGCCCAGCGCAATGGACGTCTCCGGCTCAAAGAAAAGCGACGCGTCGTTGAGCTGCAGCTTCTCCAGCGCATCCCGCAGATCCGGGTACTTGGCCCCATCCGCCGGGTAGAGGCCGCAGTACACCATCGGCGTTACCTTCTTGTAGCCGGGAAGCGGCTCGCTGCAGGGGCGATCGCGCCCCGTAATGGTGTCGCCCACCATCGTATCCCGCACATTCTTAATGCTGGCCGTCAGATAGCCGACCATGCCGGCGCTCAGCTCCTCACAGGGAATAAACTGGCCCGCGCCGAAATATCCGACCTCCACGACCTCCGCCTGGGCCCCCGTCGCCATCATGCGAATCGGCGTCCCCTTGCGCACCGTGCCGTTTTTGATCCGGCAGAACACGATCACGCCCTTGTAGGAGTCGTAGAGGGAGTCAAAGATCAGCGCCTGCAGCGGCGCTTCCGGATCGCCCTGCGGGGCCGGGATGCGGGCCACGATCTCTTCCAGCACCTGATCCACGTTTAGCCCCGTCTTGGCCGAAATGCGCGGGGCGTCCGCCGCCTCCAGGCCGATCACGTCCTCGATCTCCGCCGCCACCCGATCCGGCTCGGCGCTGGGCAGATCGACCTTATTTAACACCGGGAACACCTCCAGATCGTGATCCAGAGCCAGGTAGACATTGGCCAGCGTCTGCGCCTCGATGCCCTGGGCCGCGTCCACCACCAGAATCGCCCCGTCGCAGGCCGCCAGGCTGCGCGACACTTCATAATTAAAATCCACATGGCCGGGCGTATCAATCAGATTGAAAATATATTCCCCGCCGTCCTTCGCATGATAGACCGTGCGGACCGCCTGGGCCTTGATCGTGATCCCCCGCTCCCGCTCCAGCTCCATGTTATCCAGAACCTGAGACTGCATCTCCCGGCTCGTCAGAAGTCCGGTGCTCTCAATGATCCGATCCGCCAGAGTCGACTTGCCGTGGTCGATATGCGCGATAATGCAGAAATTCCTGATTTTGCTCTGGTCCATTGCTGCCATCTGTGACTCCTCTCTTCTCCTGCCGCCGCAGAACCTTCGTTCCTTCAAAATCCCGCGCCCCGGGATGCGGCCCGCCTGTCATTCTAAATGAATATACCATCTTTTCCAGTTCCTAGCAAGACCCGATTCTGACCTCAGCCTTCCTTTTTCCGGCCGCCTTCCCGCCGCATCCGCCGCTCCAAAGGCCGCCCAGCAGGAAACGGCCTGAAAATTCTCCCCCTCTTTTTTAAAAAAAGGATCCCTTTTCCCGCATCCGTATTATAATAGAAGGAGACACTGTGAAACAGAAGGACAGGAGGAATCATTCCATGAAAAAAATCGTTACCGGAGTCCTGGCTGCGGCCGTCATTCTCGCAGCCGGTTCGTTCTCCGCTTTTGCCGCCGGTCCGGGAGGCGGGCGCGCCTGCGGCGGCGGGATCTGCGATTACGCCGGGGAAGTCTGCCATGATCCTGACGGGGACGGCTGCCGTTATTTTGACGAAGACGGCTGCCGCTACTTTGACGAAGACGGCGACGGCATCTGCGACTACGCCGGGGACGGCCATCATCACAGAGCATCCGGCCATCACGCGCCGGCCGGCCGCGGCAGCCTGCGCCACGGCCATCACGGCGGCCACTGCCGCTAAATCCAGAAAGCAAGCAGCTTTTTTCTGACAGGAAACGCAGGAAGAGAGCGGCAAAAGGCCGGGGCGCGCCTCCCGAAAGAGGACGCGGCCCCGGCCTTTCGTCTTTTTACAGTATTTCAAAACAGTTGGGGTTCAGAGAGTGCCTGTCCGCTTCTTTATTTCCAGCGGTTCTGCGGTTTGGACTCGTGCACGTCGTACCACATCTCCACGCCGTCGAAGCTTCCGTCCGCCTTCTTTGTAAAGCGGTAGGTATACACATTGTCGTCGTAGAGCTGGATGAAGGGGATGGAAACATAGGTATCCTCATATTTTCCTTCCGCATCCGTATAGCCGCCTGTCGTCGAATCCAGATTTAACGTCATCTCCAGAAGCTGATCCGCCGTGTAGGCTGTTCCCTTTCCTTCGTCCAGCGTGATGGATTTTACCGCGCCGTTGGAGGCGAATTTCACTTCCACGTCCTCCTCGCCGATGGAGTCGTTCTCGATGTCGTACGCCTTATCCTTCTTCTGAATCTTTCCCTTGGTGTTGACCAGATAAATGTCGTCGTTCCAGAAGAACAGGCGGTAATCGTCCTCGGCCTTCAGCTTCTTGCCGTTGAAATACAGGTAGCCGCTCTTTTCGCCGTTCACGCCCTGGCCCTTCTTGCCGTTGCTGGTGTTAAACAGGAACTCGTAATCATCGTCGTCGCACTCGACCGAGGACACCTTTCCGGTCTTCGGATATCCGTTCTCGTCAAAGTAATAGAATCCGTTGTCATCCGGCGCATACTGGAGGCCCGTCAGATTTCTGCCGTACTCGTCGAAGGCAAAATACTGCTTGCCCATCGCCAGGCTGTCCACCCGGATCCGCGCCACATAGACGGCGCCGTCGTCGTCGGTTATGCGGGTATGTTTGAGGGAATCGGCCCGCTTGGCCTTCCCGTCTTTAAAGTAATACCAGTTGGTGTCGTCGTCCGTATCGGTGTCCTCCGATCCGGTCAGCTCATACCAGCCGTCGGCCCGCCATCCGTTTTCCACCGCCTCCGCATAGATCATGTGCGGCACCTGCAGAATCCCGGGCGACGCCGCGCTTCCGTCCAGCGCCGCGTTGGACTGGCTGCCCGGCGCCGCTCCGGCTACCTTGCGGTCGTTGATCCACTCGTAGAGCATCTGGCCGTGTTCATTAAAATAGTAATAGCGGCCGTTGATTTTCTTCTTGTCCACGTCCCGGGTCATCTTTCCGCCAGCTCCGAACCAGTACCAGCCCTCGTCGTCGCAGGGATCGTCGCTGTCGTCCGAGCAGTCAAGCGCGCCGGCCGCCTCGTCATTGTCCTCATCCTCATTGCCCGGGCGTTCCAGCCACAGCCACTGATTTTCCTTTCTGGTGCCGTCGTCCTCGCCGCCCAGATAGAAAACGTCGTCATCCTTCGCATACCAGCCGTACTGCATTTTGCCGTCCTCGTCAAAATAGTACGTCTTGCCGTTGATGCGCTTGGACGTATCCGTCAGCTTCACGCCGCGGCTGTTAAAATAATACCAGCTGATGTCGTCCTCGCCCGGATCGTCCACATCATCGCTGGAGGGCACCTTGATCCAGCTGTTGACCAGGCGCGCGCCGCGCTCGTTCACGAAGCTGTCGTCTACCCAGGACATCGTTACCATATCGCCGTCGTCCCCCAGGTAGAACCACTCGGAGCCGTCCTTTCTCCATTCGTTGACCGCCATATCGCCGTCGCTGTCATAATAATGCCAGACGCCGGAATCGTCCCGCTCCCAGCCGGCCGCCAGAGAAGTCATCGACGCTCCCGCCGCCAGGACCGCGGCCGTCGTAAGAACTGCCGTCAGTTTTGTTTTCCGTTTCATACATGAAATACTCCTTTCTTCTGAAATCCCCAAGACAGCCGCCCGCGCCGGGCCTTTCTCTGTCTCTGTCCCCATTCTAACCGGCGAATCTTAACCAGCCCTGAAACAATCTTTAACAAATCTGATCCAAAACGCATCAATTCTTAACAGCCGTTCCGGCCGGCAAACGCGGTTTGACTCTCCGTGCGCGCGAAAATTTGTAGGAAAAATGACGGGAAACGGTAAGAAAAAGTTGAAAAACGGCAGATTTTTCCATGGTATGATAGAAAGGAACGACAACGACGGAAACGGAGCGAAACACTGATGAGTGAAGCAAATATTCTTATTATTGAAGACGACGCGGATATCCGGGAGTGTATCCGGATCCTGCTGCAGAATGAAAATTATGAGATTACGGAGGCCGCCTGCGGAAAAGATGGCCTCAGCCTGCTGCGCGCGGACACCGATCTGATCATCCTCGATATCATGATGCCCGGCATGTCCGGCCTGAAAGCATGCGAGGAGATCCGCAAGATCTCCTACGCGCCCGTTTTGTTCCTCACTGCCCGGGCGCAGGAATCCGACAAGCTGCTGGGGCTGATGGCCGGCGGCGACGACTACCTGACCAAGCCGTTTTCCTGCGCGGAGCTTCTGGGCCGCGTCAAGGCGCTGCTGCGCCGTTACCGGCTGTACCGCGGAAAGGAAGAGGCGGCCGCGGACACGGACGGCCGCTTCCTGGAGTCCGGGCGGTTTCGCGTCAACGAAACGTTCAACGAGGTGCTGGTCGACGGCAAGGAGGTCTCCCTCTCCGACATCGAATATCAGATCCTCCTGCTTCTGATGCAACATCCCCGCCGGATCTTTTCCGCCCAGGCGCTCTATGAGGCCGTCTGGAACGAGCCCTACGTCTATACCTGCAGCGGCACGGTCATGGTCCACATCCGCAAACTGCGCAAAAAGATTGAGCAAGATCCGCAGAATCCCGCCTGCATTACGACCGTCTACGGAAAGGGGTACCGCTTTGAGCCGTCATGACACATCCAACCGCCGGATTTTCTCTGCGCTGCGGCCGGAGGCCGGATCCGGCTCCATCTTTTTCCGCTTCCTGAAGCTGGCCGCGCTGGCCCTTCTGATCTCCTCCCTGTTCTTCTTCCTGATCAACCGGGGCGTCTCCTCGCTGCTGGAAGCCTATTTCCAGAAAACGGATTACATGCGCCAGGAAAATGACCGGCGGCTTGAGCTGTTTTCCGAATACATCGCGGAAAACCAGGTGGACGCCACAGATCTGCCCCGCCTCAGCGAGTGGACGCGCGGGCAGGAGGTCGTCTGGATGCAGATCTACCGGGATCACATCCTCCTGTTCGATTCGCAGTACCCGTATATGGAAGCCAACGCCGCGTACCACGTCGAGGGCCGCTATTACGACTGGGATTCCTACCGCACGCTCTCCTTTGCCGACGGGGACGCCCAGGTCTTTCTGACCGGCATGTACACCTACCAGTTCTTCAACTACGCGCTGCTGGCAGAATTTTCCCTCTCCTTCCTGCTCTTTACCGCCATCATGATGGCGGGCATCTACCGCGTCATGAAATACATCAAGCAGCTGAACCGGGAGGTCCGCGTCCTCGAGGGCGGAAACCTCGATTACCCCATCACGGTCCTCGGACGCGACGAGCTGGCCGAGCTGGCGCGCGGGCTGGACAGCATGCGCCAGTCCATCCGCTCCCAGATCCGCCAGGAGGCGGAGCTCATCCGCCTCAACCAGTCCATGATAACCAGCCTGTCGCACGATCTGCGCACCCCGCTGACCTCTCTCCTGCTCTACGCGGAGATCCTGGAAAAAGAACTGCCCGATCAAGAGGCCGCGCGCGCTCATCTTGGCAAGATCGAAGAAAAGGCGCTGCAGATCCGCGACATGGCCAACCGGATCCTCGAATATTCCATGCTGAAAAAAGAAAAAGAACCCGGCCCGCTGCGCCTTCTTTCCGCCGAAGAAGTCCTTCTTCCCGCGCTCTCCGACACGGCCGCCTTTTTGCGGCAGCAGGGCTTTCAGGTAATCTTCCCGCCGGACGCCCGTGCGCCGGGCCGGATCCGGGTCAACGAAGAAGATCTTCCCCGGATCCTGGACAACATTACCTCCAATCTCCTGAAATACGCCTTAAAAAGCGCCCCCGTCCGCCTGGAGCTCTTTTCGTCGGATTCGGAGATCGGGTTTGGTTTTGAAAACCGCAAGAAAGCGCCGGCCGGACACGTCGAGAGCAATCACATCGGCGTCTCAAACATCCGCTCCCTGATCGGGCGGATGGACGGCCGGCTGGACATCCGGGAGGACCGGTCCGCCTACCGCATCCGGATTTTCTTTTGCCGTCAGTGACCGCCCCCAAGAACCATATCCAGGAGATCCGCCAGGGGCTCCATGGCGTTTTTCGCCTCCCCGTATGTATTGTTCTGCGCGCCGACCTCAATCAGCGCCGCGCGCGGGCGCACATGGAGATTGTAGCGCAGCCCCTTCAGGTAAATCTTTCTGGTAAAGCCCGGATACCAGGCCTCGGCGCAGAGCTTCAGCTGAAAGCTGAAGGCCAGATTCTCCGAGCGGCAGGGATTTTCAAGATAGTCCACCGGGCCGTCCGGCGTCTCGCTGGTCCCGTTGAAAAACATGATCATCGCCGTTTTCTTCCCGTTCAGCTCCGTTACCAGATGCGTATCCTCATTCACGCCGTCCCGGTGCAGATCCAGCACCACCTCGACGGACGGATTTTCCTCCAGGATCTTCGTGATCCCTTCCAGCGCGCAGGTATAGGCCCGGCTCCGGTCCAGCTTTCCGTCCTGCACGTCGTAAACCGAGCGGTCATGAATCACGCGGTAGCCGCGCTCTGTCAGAAGCTTCGTCAGGTAATCGCCGACCCCGACGATCGTCGCCTCTTTATTTCCCTCATGGAAATCCGCAAATTCTTCCTGCGAATGCGTGTGATAGATCAGGATCTGCGCCCCTTCCTCTCCGCGGTTTTCCAGCGTAAAATCCGCTGACAGGAACGCATCCGCCTTCATGAAATCCCGGCCGGCCGCCGCCGTCGGATGCACGGTATAGAAATGCTGCATCAGGTAATCGTAATCCGCCAGCTGTTCTTCCATATAAAGCGTCCCCGGCGCCCGGGCGCTGTCAAACAGCCGCGCTCCCGCCACAGTCCCCAGAGACAGAGCGCTCTCTTGGACCGCCGTTTGTCGTCCGGCTTCATCCCCCAGGGCCCCTGAAAAAAGGCGGCTGTTTTCCAGTATCTCCAGGAGACGGTCCGCCTCCCCGGAAAGCATGGTCCGCTCCAGGTACTCCCGGTAAGAGGGATCCAGCTCTCCCTCGCAGAAGCCGTCCGCCCGTTCCCCCGGCGCAGATAGCGGATACCAGAACCGGATCAGCCCGCACGCCAGCATTTCCCGGAATCCGTCCGCCGGCGGCGCTCCCAGTAAAATTCCCGCGCCCAGAAACAGCGCCAGAAGCCAGCCCCGGCCTTTTCCCCGTTTTCCCGCGCGCATCCCTGTCCCTCCCCGCTCTCTCCTTCCTGTTATTCTATGCGAAACGCGCGCCTCTCTCCTCTCTTTTTCCGCTTTCTCCTCTTTTTCTTTTCCGGCCGCTCTTTCTGCTTTCCCCGGACGGTTCCCGCTCTTCCCGGACGGTTCCTGCTTTCCCCAGACGGTTCCCGCTTCCCGGCTTTACTGCCGCTCGCGGTACAGGGCGCGGCGGATTCCTTCCGAGACGGTCAGGCTCAGGCTCTTTACCCGCTCGTCGATGTCCTGCGGCGTCACATACATCGGGCCGAATTCCGGCTCCAAGAGCTCCCGGATCAGCTCATACTGGCCTTCCGGCTCCAGATCCTCCACATATTTTCCGTACCCCGCCGTCCCCTCGTGAAGCTTGAGCGTGCGGATCAGCGCTTTTACCGTCCCGTGGACAATCGCGGCCGCCCCCGTAACCGTCGGGATCCCCAGCGCCGCCACGGGAACGCCGAGGCTTTCTCTCGTCAGGCCCTGCCGGTGGTTCCCCACGCCGGAGCCGGGCCGGATCCCGGTGTCCGTCAGCTGGATCGTCGTCGCCAGCCGCTGCACGCTGCGGGCGGCCAGGGCGTCGACCGCCAGCACGACATCCGGCTTTGTCTGCTCGACGATCCCCCGGACGATCTCCGCCGTCTCCATTCCCGTCTGCGCCATGACGCCGGGAACAATCCCGCTTAAGACCGGCAGGCCGTTTTTTTCGCAGTAATCGTCCCCGTATTCGGCCAGGAAATGGCGCGTCATCCGCAGCCCATCCACGACCCTGGGCCCCAGGGAATCCGGCGTGACCTGCATATTTCCCAGGCCCACCACCAGGAGGGAACACTGTGCGCCCTGCTGCGGGCACATCCGGTTAAGCAGCATCCGCAGCTGACGCCCCAGCTCCTTTGCCACCTCCTCGTGAAAGCCACCGCCGCGCCCCGCCATATCCGGCGCGGAAAGCGTCAGATACACGCCCACCGGTTTTCCCATGGCCTGCGCGCCTTCTTCGTTGCGGATTACCACCTCCGTCATGCGGACGCGGCTGTTTTTCTGATGCCACTCCCGCAGGGAGACGCCATGGATCTCCCCGCCGTCCCCCTCAAAACTCTCCCGCTCCTCCAGCGCCAGGTCCGTCCTGATCTCAAACATGATGCGCTCCTTTCCGGCTCTTCCCGCCCGTCTGAACTGCTACCAGTATTTCCAGGAGGCAGGAAATTATGCGCTGAAATTCTGCGTAAATAGATATTGACAACCCCCTTTATATTGAGTACAATACAATAGTATGTTTACATTGAACTGTCCGTGTCCAGGTTTTAATGCAAACCAATACAAGTTTTAAAATGGGAAAACAGAGATAGGATGGAGGTGTACCGAATTGGCTAACATTAAATCTGCGAAGAAAAGAATCTTAGTGGCAGAGACGAGAACCGCAAGAAACAAGGCAATCCGTTCCAAAGTGAAGACGGCGATCAAGAAGGTAGAGGCTGCTGTTGCTGCCGGCGACAAGGCTGCTGCGCAGGCTGCATTACTGGCTGCTACCAGCGAGATCGACAAGGCGGCTACCAAGGGCGTTTATCACGCGAACAACGCGTCCCGCAAGGTATCCCGTCTGGCCAAGGCCGTCAGCGCCATGGCGTAAGCCGGATCGGCTCATATTGCTTGATTTATAAAGACGTAAGAAAGAGGAGTTTTGCAGGGTGTGACAAAACTCCTCTTTTTTATTGACATTTTTTCAGACTCTTCTCTCCAGGCCCTCCCGGACGCTTATTTCCTCCGGGGCCCGCGGTCCGCTCCCGCTTTATAATCCCGGGTCAGCACCAGTTCCACCGCCAGGCGGTCGTTTAACTTTCCCATCTTGACCGCCTCCTCCAGCTCCACGCAGTCTTCTACAAACGACAGAAGCTGTCCGCCGGAATACATCCGCGCCTGGCCGAGCAGTTTCCCCGCCACAAACGGCGGAACCTTGAGCTGCGAGGCGATCGCGCCCCGATCCGCTCCCTTCTGATTCAGCTCCCACGCCAGCCAGAGCTGCTGAAACTGCCGCGCAATCAGAAAGAGAATGCGCATCGGCGGTTCGCGCAGCGCCAGCAAATCCTCATAGAGATCCATCGCCTCCCGCGTCCGCCCCGCCGTGACGGCGCTTACCATCTCAAAAATGCGGTTGGTAACCTGCACGGAGGTAATCTCTTTTACATCCTCCGGCTCAATGACCTCCCGCCCCTGCGTGTAGGCGATCAGCTTCTCCAGCTCCGTGCGGATGTGCTCCATATCGTCGCCGGTCCGTTCCAGAAACAGCTCCATCGTCTCCGGCGTGATTTTCCGCCCGCCCTGCGCGAGAATAGCGGCGGCCCAGCGGGAGAGCTGCGCGCTGTCCTGACGCTTCATCTCCGCCGCATAGCCCAGCTCTTTTACCCGCTTGTAGCACCGGCTGCGCTTATCTACCGCGTCTTCCACAAACACCAGGCAGGTCGTCTCCGGGATCTGCGGAAGATACTCCGCCAGCTCCTCGCAGGCATTTTTAAAAAAACCGCTGTCCTCCGCCACGATCAGACGCCGGTCGCTGAAAAACGGCATGGTATCCGCCAGGCTGATCAGCTCCCGCACGTCCAGCCCCCGCCCCTCAAAATAATTGTAATTTACCGTGTCGTCCCCGACAATCGCTTCCCGCAGCTTCTTTTTATAGCTCTGCTTCAGGAAATCTTCCTCCCCGAACAGCAGATAAACCGGCCGGAACTGCCCCTTCTTAATATCCTCGTTAATCGTCTGCATCCGTCGCCCTCCCGGCTTGTCCCGGCAAACCGCCGGATTTTCCCGTCCTATCCTCATCCTGCCGCGCCGGGCCCGTGAAGCCCCGCCGGTTTTCCTATTATACCACTCTTTTTATTCTCCTGCAAAGGAAACGGCGCGCATCGTCTTCCCGTCGGTGCGGATGCAGATCGCCCCGCCCCGCGCGGTTTCCCGGATCTCGCTTCCCGTCCCGGCAACGCGCCGGACGGCCTCCGGAGCCGGGTGGCCATAACGGTTGCCCGCCCCGTAGGAAAAGACGGTAAGGCGCGGCGATACCGCAGAAAGAAACGGTTCCGAGGAGGATCCGGCCGACCCGTGGTGCGCCGCCTTGAGCACGGAAACCGGCCGTAAACCGGAGAGCTGCCCCGTCTCCAGCAGGCGCAGCTCCTGTTCGCTTCCGATGTCGCCGGTCAGCAGCATGCGAAATTCCCCGTAGGAGACCGCCAGGACGAGGGAATGCGCGTTTGTATCCAGCGGATCCGCTTCCCCGTCAGGAAAAAGGCACTCCAGGCTCACGCCGTTTTGAGACAGCTGATCCCGCTGCTTCAGGTACCGGACCGGAATCCGGCGCAGCGCCGCCAGCTCCCGCAGCCGATCGTATTGCGGGCTTTCCTGCCCCGCCTGCGGAAGCGCCAGAACGCCAATGTCTATCTCCGTTCCCTCCTCCAGCAGCCATTCAATCCCGTTTATGTGATCGGCGTCGCCATGGCTTGCCAGAACACAGTCCAGACGGGTAACCCCCTGGCTTTCCAGAAACGGCAGCAGGCGATCCCGCCCCACATTCCGATCCTGGCTGCTGCCGCAGTCCGAGAGCACGCAGAGATCCCGGGTCCGGAAAAATACGCCGTCGCCCTGCCCCACATCCAGAAACCAGACCTGCAGACCGTGCACGGGCCGGACCAGCATTAAAACCAGCGCCGCCGCGCACGGCAGGACGCGGCGCGCCGCATCCTTCCGTGCCTCCCAGAGGATCGTTCCCCCATACCAGCAGGCCAGAAAAACATAAAAAACCGCAATCTGCCAGCCGACCGGCTGGCCCGCCACAATCCGCGCAAACGGCAGCTCTCCCGCCGTCCGGCAGAGCGCATCGTAGAGCGAAAAAATATAATGCCCGGGACCGGCGGCCCCGCGGGCCGCCTCCAGAAACGCCCCGGAGGCCGCGGATAACACGCCGGAAACCGCGGGTAGCACGCCGGAAAACGCGGGCAGCACGCCGGAAAACGCGGGCAGCGCACAAAAAGACGCCGCGGACAGCGCCCACGAGCAAAAAAGCTGCGCCGCGCCGTAAAACGCCATGACCGCCAGCCCCGACGCCGCCGCATAGGACATGAGCGGAATGACCACCAGATTCAGCAGAATCCCCCAGGGCGGGACATAGAAAAAGTGCCACAGCTGAATCGGGAGCGTATAAAACTGGATCGCCGCGCTAACAGAGAGCGCCTTTCCCAGATATGAGGCGGCCCGTTTTCCCCATCTGACCGGCAGGCAGGCTTCCTCCCGTTCCCGGATCCGCCCGCTGCCGTCCTCCTGCCCCGGCCCGCCGGAGAGAAACTGCGCCGTCTCTTTGGGCTTTGCCGCCTCCCGGCGCTCCCTTGCGCGCGCAATCGCCTGCTTTCGCTCCTGTTCCAGGCAGATAGCGATTACCGCCCCGTACGAGAGCTGGAGTCCGGCCGAAAAAAGAAGAAACGGAGAATCAAGAGCCAGAAGAAAAAGAGAAAGCGCCATCGCCGACAGGCGATCGTAGCTTCTTCCCAGATAGGATGCCAGAAGAATGCAGAGCATCATGAAAACAGCCCGGAACACCGAGGCGCCGAACCCGGTTACCGTCCCGTAAAAGAAAAGCGTTAGAGCGGCCGCCAGGCCGGCCGTCCCGTATCCCAGCCCCAGGCGGCGCAAAATCCCGTAAAAGGTCAGGCCGATCAGGGATACATGCAGGCCGCTGACCGCCAGGATGTGCGCGATCCCGTTATCCTCAAAACGCGCTTTCAGCTCCCCGTCCAGCTGCGCCTTGTCCCCCAGAAGAATCGCCTGAAACACGCCCGCGTCCCGGGGAAGACAGACAGTCTCAAGCGCCTGTCCGGCGCAGTCCTTAAACGCCGCGGCCTGCCTTACCAGAGGCGGCGCGGGAGGACCGGCCGCAGGCAGGAGCCGATCCGCCTGCAGGCGGCAGCGGATCTTCTGCCCCCGGTAGTACAGCGCATAGGAAAACCCGCCCGGATTCCTGGCCTCCTCAAGCGGCTCTGCGCTCCCCTGCGCCAGGAGGAGATTCCCTTCCCGAAGCCAGTCCGAAGCGCCAGCCGCGCTGCATTCTCCCGAAACCAGAAGCCGTTTCTGACGCCAGCGCTCTGTCCCGTCCGTCAGGACCGCGTCCGAAAGGGTAATCGTATACCAGCCGTTCTTTTCCGACACTTTTGCAATCCGCCCCCGCGCCGTGACGTCCTCTATCTTACCTTCCACCTCTATCCGCTTTTCCAGCGGGCTCTCCCGCAGCTCCGCCCCCATCCGGAGGACGCCGGCCAGGCATACGGCCGTCAGCAGAAGATAAAAACGGCCGCCGGCCGCGAAAAACGCCGCGGCCCCCGCCGCGCAAAGCAACAGTACAAATAACCATGCCGTTTTGCCGGACCAGTAAGCGATGACCTCTCCAAGTACCAGTGCCCCTGTGATCCACACAACCGGCCTTTTTCCCACATTTCCTCCTTCTGACTGTTTCTTACCCCTGCAGGTCCGTGATGTAGCTTTCCTCCCGCTCCAGCGGCGACGAGAGGGAAATGGAATTGCGGTAAACCGCGTCCGCCGATCCATTGATCAGGATCTGCACCTTGTTGACGGTCGGCAGCTCCGTCAGGGAGTTGACAAGCGCGTACACCGGGATATATTCCGCCGCCTCCAGCTCGCCGGTCAGAAAGCCGCCGTCCAGATTGACGTAGCAGATGCTGTCCGTGACCGACACGCTGAGGATCCGCGTCTCCTGCGGAAGCACGGGATTATGTCCCTCCTGCGGTCCCGCCAGAAGCTGCTCCACGACAAGCCGCTCCGTCGAGGTGCTCATGCTGTGAACGACCTCCCGCGTCTCCGCCGCCAGCCCGTCCCGCGTCTCGTTGGCAAAATAGAGCGTGAGCTCCACGCGCTCAAACGAATTGACGTCCGAAATGCTGTCGATAAAATCCGCGCCCGACACCGCCCCCAGCGGATTGCCCCGGCGGTCAAACAGCGGCTGCCCCTCGCAGGTAATGCTGATATAATCGATCCCCGCAACCTGCGTGAACGTTTTGGCCAGCGCGGCCCGGCAGAGAACCTCCCGGATCGCATCCATGGAATTGTATTCCTTGCTGAAATTGACCGTCAGGATGTTCTCCTCCCGGCTCAGATCCAGAAGAACCACCGGTTCCCCCAAAACGGCCTGATACCCCGGCTCGCCGGGCGCCTCCAGAATCTGCCCCGCCAGCTCGCCGATCAGAAGCTCCGGATCCGTAGTCTGCGTCTCATAGGGAAGGGGCGCCAGCTTCATCCGCGCGGAATCCAGGTAATAAATCTGGTACGTCCCCTCCTCCGCGTCCGGAGGGGTTTCCTCCTTCCGGCAGGCCGACAGGCAGAGTACGCACAGAAACACGGCCGCCAGCCATATGCCCCACAACTTCTTCAAATGATTCATCCTTTCCCCTACGGAATATAATTGAGCGGAATCCGCACGGTAAACGTCGTCCCCTCGCCCTCTTTGCTCTGCAGGCGGATCGCTCCCTGGTGCATCATCACAATATTTTTCGTGATAGCCAGCCCCAGGCCGGTTCCCCCCGTCTCCCGGGAACGCGCCTTGTCCACGCGGTAAAAGCGTTCAAACACGCGCTCCTGAAACTCGGCGGGGATTCCCACGCCATTGTCGATGACCCTGACGTAGAAAAACTTGTGATCCGCGTCCAGCGTCACGCGCACCCTGCCTTCCTCGTGGTTGTACTTGATGGCGTTCTCCACCAGGTTGCTGATCGCCAGGCTTAACTTTACCTCGTCCACGTCCGCCGTCACTTCCCGGATGCTCTCGTACACCAGCTCGATGTTCCGCTTGCGGGCGATCGGCCGCAGCCGTTTCAGAATCTGCTCGATCATCGCGTTGACAGACACCTGCGCGATGTTCAGATCCGGCGTCGATTTATCCATTTTGACCAGCGTCAGCAGATCGTCGATGATCTTCCCCTCCCGGTCAATCTCGTCGGAAATGTCCTCCAGAAACTCCCGGTAAAGCTCCGGCGGCGCATTCTCCATCCCTTTCAGCGAGTCCGCCAGGACGCGGATCGATGTGATCGGCGTTTTCAGCTCGTGCGAGACATTGGAGACAAACTCCTGACGCGACTGATCCAGCGTCTTCAAATCGCCGATGGTATGACTGACCGCCTCCGAGATTGCGCTGGTCTCCCGGTAGGTGTCGACACGGATATCCTGATCCAGGTTTCCCTCCGCCACCAAATTCAGCTGCTGCTGGAGCTTTTTAAAGGGACGGAGCAAAAAGGAAATGGATACCAGCGCCGCCGCGGCCACCGACAGAAGGAGGAACAGCTGAATCAGGGCGAGGCGTTCGGCCGCCCGCTCTTCCGCCTGGGCCAGCGCCTCCGTCGAAGCCGTCATCAGAAGGACGCCGGTTACCGTCTCCCCGCTTCCCGAAGTTCCCGCGCTCTCCGGATTTCCGTACACCGGGATCGCCAGATAAAAATACGCTTTCTCCTCGTTGATTCCGGTTACCGTCTCTCCCCGGAATGCCCGCAGGACCTCCTCGACCACCACGGTCCGTCCCCGGGAAATGTCGAAGGTATCGCGGACGATGCGAAACGTCCCGTCGATGATCACGATCCGGCCGTTCATCAGATCCGCCGTCGTCCGGATCTCGGCGTCCAGGCCCGGATCCGCGCTGTTGTTTCCCATGCCGTTGATGTAATCCAGATTGCGGATCCGGTTCGTCAGGATCAGGCAGCGGTTCTGCGCCTCCATCATCGCCGTCTCCGCCTGGTTCCTGTAGAAATAAGAAAGCAGGAAACGGGACTGCAAAAGCAGCGGAATCAGCGTGATCAGAAGGATGCAGCCGAGCAGCGGAATCTTCATGGCAACCGGCCTGCGCGTCCTGGTTCTCTTTCTCTTCATAAGGCCGCGCCCCTTCTATCCCAGATCTGTGATCTTCGCCGCCGTGATGGCCAGAACGCCGGGGCCGGTATGGCAGGCGATGCTCAGCGGAACCGGCGCCTTGAAAATGGGGGCCGAAACCTGAGGAAACTGCTGCTCCAGCTCTGCCGCCAGCTCCGCCGCCAGCTCCTCGCTGCAGGAATAGACGATCTGCAGATTCGTCCCGGCTCCCGTCGTATCGTTCCAGCGCGTTTCCATATCGCGGGCCACCGCCGAGCTCATCATGCTCTTCGCCTGCTTCATGGTCCTCGCCCGCCCAAACGCGTCCAGTTTTCCCCCCTGAATCGTCAGCACCGGCTTTAAACGCAGAAGCGTTCCCAGCGCCGCGGCCGCCGGCGTGATCCGGCCGCCCTTCTTCAGATAACGCAGCGTATCCACCGTCAGATAAATGCTGGAATCGCCGCCCGTCTGTTCCAGGCGCTCGCGGATCGCCGCCGCATCGAGTCCCTTTCGGGCAAGCGCCAGCGCGTCCAGCGCCGACTGCCGCTGCGTCGTCGCGATCCGGCGGTTGTCCGCCACCTGCACCCGCCCCTCATAGTCCTCCGCCAGCAGGCGGGCGGTCTGACAGGAGCTGGAGAGCGCGCTTGACATGGGGATATGGACGATCTCATCGTATTCCTCCAGCAGCTGATCCCACAGCGCCGTAACCGCTCCCGGCGCGGGCTGAGACGTGCTGATCTCGCTGTCCGCAGCCAGGCGTCTGTAAAATTCCTCGTGCGTCAGCGTGATCCCCTCAAAATATTCCTCCCCGTCAATCATAAACGGCATCGGCAGCACAAAAAGCCCCAGCTCCTTCGCCTCTTTTTGCGTAACCCCGCTGTTGCTGTCAACCACAACCGCAATCTTCATTCTCTCTTCCTCCTGTCCGCTTCCCGTCTTCTGTCCGCCGGGTTCTTTCCTCTCGGCTCAGCCGTTTTCTCCCTTTTCTTCGGCCGACGAGGAAAGCTGATAATACAGTCCGCCGGCCTCCATCAGCTCCCGGTGCGTCCCCTCTTCCACAATGTGGCAGCCCGACAGCACCAGGATCCGATCCGCCCCGCGGATCGTGCTTAACCTGTGCGCAATCGTGATCGTCGTGCGCCCCGCGGCCAGCCGCTCCAGCGAGTGCGCCACCAGCTTCTCGCTCTCATTATCCAGCGCCGACGTCGCCTCGTCCAGAATCAGGATCGGCGGATTTTTCAGGAAGACCCGCGCGATGCTCAGGCGCTGTTTCTGCCCGCCGGAAAGCTTGACGCCCCGTTCTCCCACATACGTATCATACCCGTCCCGCAGCTTTTCAATAAACTCGTCGGCCCCCGCCAGGCGGGCCGCCTCTTTTACCTCGTCCGGCGAAGCGCCCGGCTTCCCGTAAGCAATATTTTCATAGATCGTGCCCGAGAACAGATAGACGTCCTGCTGCACCAGCCCAATCTGCCCACGCAGGCTTTCCAGCGTCAGCCTGCGCAGATCGTGCCCGTCAATTCGCACGCTGCCCGCACTCGGATCGTAAAACCGGGGAATCAGGTTGCAGAGCGTCGTCTTGCCGCCGCCGGACGGCCCCACCAGCGCGATCCGCTCGCCGGGTAAGATGCGCAGATTAATGTCCTCCAGAACCAGATTGTGGTCGTCCGGATATTCAAAGGAGACGTGGTCAAACACAATCTCGCCCCGGGCATGTTCCAGCGGCTCCGCGTCCGCCTCGTCAAAAATATCGATGCCGGCGTCCATGATCTCACAGAAGCGCTCAATTCCCGTCATCCCCTTCTGGAACTGCTCGGCAAATTCGATGATCCGCCGGATCGTCGTCAAAAGCGTCGTCACATACAGCGTATAGGCCACCAAATCGCCGGGCGTAATGTACCCCTTAAGCATAAACAAACCGCCCGCCAGGATCACGACGGTGTACATGATCCCGTCAAACACGCGCACCGTATCCTGAAACGCCGCCATGTAAAAATACATATGCTTCTTGATCTCCAGAAATTTCAGGTTGTCCTTCTGAAATTTCTCCATCTCCACCGCTTCATTGGCAAACGCACGTACCACCCGGTTTCCCAGAAGGCTGTCCTCGATGCGGGCGTTCAGTTCGCCCACATGGACCCTCTGTTCCTTAAACCAGGCGCGCACCTTCAGGTTAAACCAGGTGCAGGAAACGATCATGATCGGGATAAAGATGAAAATTATGACCGTCAGCGGCAGATTAATGCCGGAAAGAATCGCGAAAGAAACGACGATTTTCAGAAACGCGATAAAAAACTCCTCCGGACAGTGGTGGGAAAACTCCGTCACATCGAACAGATCGCTCGTGATCCGGGACATCAGCTGCCCGATCTTCGTATTGCTGTAAAACCGATCCGAGAGCTTCTGCAGATGGGCAAACGCGTCCCGGCGCATATCCGTCTCGATGCGCGCCCCCATGATATGGCCCGTGTAGGCCATATAGAAATTGGCCAGCGCATCCAGGATGCGCAGCGCAAAATAGAACGCCGTCAGATGCAGCACCGCCGTCAGCGTAAGGCCCGCCAGATTACTCACGCCCATATTCGTCAGATAGCGCAGGATCAGCGGCAGCGCGATCTCGCAGACCGTCGTCAGCGAGGCGCAGAACAGGTCAAAGGCCAGGATCGTCCAGTATCGTTTATAGTACGGAACGAACCGCCGAAGCAGCTCGCTCGTCTTCATCCGGTTTTTCATCGCATCCTCCTGAAAGAACAGCCGGCCGCGGCCGGACTCTTCCTCCTATTCTATCTTATTTCCCTGGTAAATGGAAGAGGCAAAGACGAAAAGAATCTTTTTATGGACGCAGTCCGCTTCCTGCATTATAATTGAGAAAAACGGCATTCTGACCGAACGCAACATCCGCGCCGGATTCAGAATCAGCACCGAAACCAAAAAGGAGAACCTGACATGCCATACTGTCCGAAATGCGATATGGAATTTGTGGAGGGGATTACCGTCTGCAGCGACTGCCACGGCCCCCTCGTCCCCTCAAAAGAAGAATACCTGAAATCTGCGGCTTCCGGGCGCGCCGTTTCCGCCGGCAAAGAAGCGGCCGCTTCACAAAATGGCGCTCTCTCTCCGGATGCGGCGCAGGCCGCGGCCCGCGCCGCGGCTTCCCAGCGCACGGCGCGCTATGTGTCCAGCCGGGAGAAAAGCGAGGATCTGCATTCTTCCAGCTCTGCCTTCTTCCTGGTCGGAGGAGCCGCGCTCCTGGCCGCCGTCCTCGGCGCGGCCGGGATCCTGCCGCTTCCCATGACCGGCGCGTCCCGTCTGCTGTTTCTCGCGGTCGCGGCCGGGATCGGCATCCTCTGCCTGATCGTCGCCGTAAAAAGCCGCAGCCAGGCCAGCGCCGCCGCGGCGGGCGCGGCGGCGGAGGAATCCAGGACAGAGGAACTGATCGGCTGGTTTCTCGCCTCCTGGGACAAAACAGCCCTGGACGGCCGCCTGCTTGCGGAAGATCCGTCGCTGGAAGGCGCGGAACTCGACCTCAAGCGCTATGAGCTCATCCAGGACTGCCTCATTACCGGCCGCGATCTGCCCGATCCGGCCTACGTCGATTACCTGGCCGAACAGATCTACGAACGCCTCTACCCGGAAACGGACAGCGAACGCCCCAATCCGGAAACGGACAGCGAACGCCCCGATCCGGGAATCGGCGGCGGGCAGAAAACCTCCGGCTGATTATCTGCGGGTCAGCAGCGACTGGCCCGTCATTTCCTTCGGCTTTTCCATCCCCATCAGCTCAATCAGCGTGGGGACAATATCGGCCAGGCGGCCGCCTTCCCTGAGACCGTACGACGCGTCCGCCCCGACCAGGATGAACGGCACCTGGTTGGTCGTGTGAGCCGTCCAGGGCTCTCCCGTCGCATAGTCAATCATCTGCTCCGCGTTTCCGTGATCCGCACAGATAAAGAGGATGCCGCCGGCCTTCTTCACGGCGTCCACCGCCCGGCCCACGCAGGCGTCCACCGTCTCAATGGCGCGGACGGCCGCCGCCTCCACGCCGGTATGGCCAACCATATCCGGATTGGCAAAATTCACGATAATCACATCGTACTTCCCGGACTCTACCGCCTCGACCAGCCGGTCGCAGACCTGCACGGCGCTCATCTCCGGCTTCAGATCGTACGTCGGCACATCCTTGGGAGAGGGAACCAGAATCCGTTCCTCGCCCGGATTGGGCTCTTCCACACCGCCGTTAAAGAAAAAGGTCACGTGCGCGTACTTCTCCGTCTCCGCGATGCGGGCCTGCGTCATATGATGGGCCGCCAGGAATTCGCCGAACGTATTGGTAATCTCCTCTTTCTTAAAAGCGACCCGCTTGTTCGGGATCGTCTCGTCATAATCCGTAAAGCAGACATAGACCAGATTCAGGCGCTTCTCGCGCGCAAACCCGGTAAACGCATCGTCGCAGAAGGCCCGGGTTATCTCTCTGGCCCGGTCCGGGCGGAAATTATAAAAGATCACGGAATCGCCGTCCTCAATCAGAGCGACCGGCTTTCCATCTTTCATCACATGAAACGGCACGACAAATTCGTCGAACACCTCTTTCTCATACGACGCCTGGATTCCGTCCACGGCGCTGTCCGCCTGCCCGCCTTCGCCGCTGGTCAGGACGCGGTACGCCTTCTCGACCCGATCCCAGTTTTTATCCCGGTCCATGGCATAATAGCGCCCCATCACAGAAGCCACGCGGCCGACGCCGAGCTCCGCCATCTTTGCCTCCAGCTCCGCCACAAATTCTTTGCCCGAGGAGGGCGGCGTATCGCGACCGTCCAGGAAGCAGTGTACATAGACCTTCTTCAGGCCGTTTCGTTTCGCCAGCTCCAGAAGGCCGTAAATATGCGTATTGTGGCTGTGCACGCCCCCGTCCGAGACAAGGCCGAACAGGTGAAGCGCCGAATCGTTCTCCTTACAGTTCTTTACCGCCTCGACAAATTCCGGGATGGAAAAGAAATCCCCGTCCTCGATGGACTTCGTGATCCGCGTCAGCTCCTGATAAACAATCCGCCCCGCGCCCATATTCAGATGGCCCACCTCCGAGTTCCCCATCTGCCCGTCCGGCAGCCCGACCGCCAGGCCGCTGGCATTGCCGGCCACAAAGGGGCACTGGCTCATCAGCTGATCCATGACCGGCGTCTTCGCCTCGCACACGGCGTTATGCTCGCAGTTCGCGTTCAGTCCATATCCGTCCAGTATCATCAAAACCGTTGGCTTTTTCATGTTCGCTCTCCTTCTTTTCCGCCCGTCCCCGTCCCTGCCTTCTTCTCTGGCCGCCATCTCCTACGGCCGCTCTTTTGCCGCTTCCGGGAACGCAGTGTTCTCTGTCTTCGTTTCCTATTCTACACGATCCCGTTCCCACTTGCAACGGAAGAATGACAATTTTTTGACAAAAAACAGCCGGTCCTTCCGTCAGATTTTTATCTGAGCTCCGGGCCGCCTCCTTTTCCTTCCCCTCCCAGACGATTGACCCGCAGTTCCCGGTTCCTCCAGTGAACCCCGATGCTCTGCTGAAAACCGGAACGCACCATTTTCGCCCGGCTTCTCAGCCAGTCCCCCTCGTCCCGGCGGATATAAATCCCCTCGCAAAGCTGATCTCCATAATGCGATTTGCCAAAAAAAGCGGACAGCTCCTCCAATGTATAGATCCCACGCCCATAACGGCAGATAACCGAAATCCCCATGCGATCCAGAAAGTCATTTCTGCGATCCGCAGAAAAAAAACGCCTTTCGACCTTATCAAATACATCAAACCCGATAAAATAATCCGGAAGCCGGTTGTAATACACCGTATGGGTCGCATAACACCATTCTCCAAACAGGATATACCGGTCAAAAAGGCCGTCAAATAATTGTTCCTGCCTTCTCTGAATCCACCCCTTTAAAGGCCTCCACTGCCCCTCCAGAGGAGATTCCAGCCAGTTTCCTCTGTTTTGCAGCAAAATATCTCCGTTTTCATCAAACGAAATTCCCAGATTCGCTCCGTCTATTTTCTCTTCCACCGTAACGCTTTGCGCCAGAAGCCTGGAAACCTCTTCGGAAGGCATTACCTTATCTCCCCGCCCCGTCCCCTGGCCGGGAAACGTAATATATTTTGTAGATGGAAATTTAAAATACTCCGCTCCCATTTAATGACCCATTTTCTGTGCATACTTTTCTTTTATGTATGTTTCATCAATAAAACGGATGTTCAGACCGCACCGTTCCATCTCTTCCCTGATCCCCCACCACTTGGAATCGTTTGCTTCCACGATCGGAGGATGCTCTTTATGCTGAAACGCAAGCGCGATGTATTTTCGATCCGGCGGATCAAATCGTTTCAGCTGTTCCGAGTCGGGATAGCTCTCAAACTCATTTTCCGCAATTTCTTTCAGCGAAATAAAATCCTCTGCATTTTTGGGAACATTCCGGCATGCCCATCTGTAAAATACGGTAGCTATGTTGGGATCACGATCCAGCGAATAAAGCCCCCTGTACTCTTTCATGATTCGTCCTTCCGCATCCAGCACAAGAATGTTGTCCGCTTTCGTTACGAAGTTGTTTATAAATTTAATGCATTTTTGAGCACAGAGCAGCTGATCTGACGGAATATCCTTGACCGGCGTCCCGGCCAGCAACACCACATTGGCATCAATAATATATTTACCCATGTACTTCTTTTTCTATTCTCCTTTGTATCGCAGCATCCGTCTGCGCAAAAATATCTCCGTCAATATCTCCGAAAAAGTTTTTCGGCCAGTTATCAATATTTCCAAAAATATCTACCTGCAGTTCTTCCAGACGGGCCGGAAACCGATCATTATTGGCAAAATATGCAGAAAATTCATCATATTTTAAAATTTCCTCTGCCATTCTCCTCTGAAGGCGTCTCAGAAAATGTTCAGAATGCGTCTCAATAATGAGCTGAATTCCCCTCGCCTCATAATTTTCCCTTGCATGAATTGCATCAATAATGACATCCGCCAGCCCCGCCTGCGCATTCGGATGCAAGTGAAGTTCCGGCTGCTCCATAATAATGACCGACCCGGGCGGTGCATAAAATAACTGCACAATGACGGGAAGGACCTGAGAAACTCCCATTCCCACATCGGGAATATCTACCCAGTTTTTTGAGCCTCTTGTCCGGACCTTCACGTCGTAATCCTGCCGTTTCTCTGAAATTTTCTCTATTTTGAAATCCTCAATCAGAGACATTTTTTTCAGCATCTCTGCAATCACGCCTTCAAACGGTTTTCTCGGGCTTCTGTATTTCAGATTTATCATCCTCTTCTCGCTGGTGGCTGCAAGAATCGCCTGAATCGCATCCTGCCCGAGATAGCCAACCCCGTCCGGAATGCTGCCCGTCCAGTTATAAAGACGTTTTGCCTGCCTTCTCAACGGCCCCAGATAATAAATTCCAGAAAACAGTTTTTCATGGTACAGATTAATATTCTGAAGAAAATTTGCATTCTGATAATAGGCGACCGCCTCATCCGGGAACCCGTAAAAACGTACCGGTGCTGTGATGTCCCACACACGTCCCCGGGAACGGACAAAATCATAATTTTTATATTCCAATTCGTATCTCTTTTTTCCGCCCCCGGCCGACTGTTTCTTTTTCATTCCGATTTCTATTTTCTGATCTTCCGGCGTATCAAAAACATAATTAAAATCCTGGACCTCCAGTTCCTGACTCTCCTTCCCGACAATTTTAACCGTCCCGGAAAAGGAAATATGTTTGGAAATGAAACGGGTTCCGTGCAGAACATCTTCCAGGCGGATCTCTTTTTCCAGAGTCCAGTCGTAAGCAAAGCGGATTTCATTATTCAAATCCTGATTAAACACCAGATCAGAGGGAAGCCCCAGATCAACCGCCGTATCCTCATTGCCGGTAAAAAATACCGTTTTCCGGTCCGAAGACTCCACACTCTGCTTTAGCAGCATCAGAAATTGTCCGATACTCGACTTTCCCGAACTGTTCGCCCCGAAAAAGACAGTCAAAGGAGACAGACGGATAACTCCCGTATCTTTCCATCCTTTAAAATTTTCAATTCTCAGATTTTTTATCATTGTATCCCCTCACACAGATTTTTGCCGGAAACAGCGTATTCTCTGCCTTATATTATACAAAACCTCTGAAAAAAGATAAAGTAGAAAAAGGGGGGACCTCGGCGTTCCCGGCGTTTTCCTCCCGGAAGTTCTTCCCGGCAAAGAAGATCGGGGCGCACCGTTCCAGGATGCGATCATAGATACGGGCATGAACTTCCGGCCCCGGGCCGGCGGACGAGTCTGCTTTCCGCTGCAAAAGGGCAAGGGGAAGGTCAATATTCAGGTGGATGATAACGGGTAAAATAATCCGTTTCATACAGCGACGCTCTTCGATAAATTTATTGTTAAATTTTCGTGCAAAGTCTTGTTTTCTTCGTGCAAATAGCATATACTGAAAGCACCAGCGGAAAGGGGTTGATGATATGGCTGGAAATACCACAAACATCAGTATCCGCATGGACGCAGATTTGAAGGCACAGGCTGACGCCCTGTTTGCAGAACTCGGCATGAATTTATCCACGGCGTTCAACATCTTCGTGCGCCAGTCGCTTCGTGAGGGCGGCATTCCCTTTGAAGTGAAGCTGAATCAGCCCAACAGGAAAACGATTGCCGCCATGCTGGAAGCGGAACAGATTGCAAAAGACCCGTCTGTAAAAGGCTACAATGACCTTGACGAGTTGTTTGCCGACCTGAAAAAATGAGGAAAACAAAGTACACCGTCAAGTACCGCACCGGGACACACAGCGATTTGTTCGGCCAATAAACTATCTGCTCTTTGCTGTCAGCGGTATGCACCATCGTAATGACAGGGCATAAAAAAACGCCACCTGCAGTCAAGTGACGTTTTTCCTTCTGATATTCTGTTGCTATTTGATCAGCCAACCGTAATCCTTGCGGCAGTCAAGGATATATTCTACATAGACCGTATCATCTTGGATTTGGTAAAGGACAAGATACCACTTTTCAATGAACATCTTGTGATATTTATTCGGCGTGATATACAGTTCCTCAAAGTAAGGGAAACGCTGCGGCA
>CALWLT010000019.1 GCA_944381615.1 uncultured Lachnospiraceae bacterium
TCATAAATGTAGGCACATTTTCTCAAGATTCTAAAGACCGCATAAACACTGAATAAACCGCATAGATGCTAAAAAATGGAGCCTTTTGGGGGCTCCATTTTGCATCTGCAAGTGGCAAACTCGGGTTTTATCATATGCGGGGGCGTTCTTCAATAAGCGGGACGGCGGAAATGCTGCCGGAGAAAAAATGCTCGTTACCGGCCGATGCGGGCGGATCAGGCGGCGTGGCCGCCTGCCTGCCCGCGTTTTCCAGCTTTGCCCGTGCGGCTGTCTGCCGCGCAGGCCTGTTCAAATTCACGTAGCTTCTTCTCTGCCTCCGGGCTTAACTGATCCGGCACGTCGATCTGTACGGTCACATACTGGTCGCCGTGCACCGAGGCGTCCTTCATGGAGACGATGCCCTTGCCGCGCAGCTTGATCTTCGTCCCGGACTGCGTGCCCCTGCGGATCTTGCAGATCACGTTGCCGTAGAGCGTGGGGACCAGCGCTTCGCCGCCGAAGACGGCGGTCGTAAAGGGGATGCGCACGGACGTGTAGACATCCATGCCTCTGCGCTCATACCCGGCCTTTGTGCCGACCGTCACGCGCAGCAGCAGATCGCCGGCCCGTCCGCCCCTGCCGGGATTTCCCTTGCCGCGCAGGCGGATGCTTTTGCCGCTTTCGATGCCGGCTGGGATATGCACCTGAAGCGACTGGCTTTTACCGGTCTGCGGATTCTTGAGCGTCACGATCTTGTCGCAGCCGAACGCCGCTTCGTCAAAGGTAACGTCTAACTCCACCGTCAGATCCGAGCCGTCTGCCGCCCGGCCCGTATTGCGAAAAGAACCGTCAAAACCGGACGCGCCGCCGAAAGGATCCTGATCTCCAAAGCCGCTGCCTTTGCTGAAATGACGGTAGAAAGTCTGCCCGCCGTCCGTGCTCTCAAAATGGCTGCCGAAACCGTTTCCGGATCCCGCTTTCCGCCCGCCGAACATGCCGCCAAACAGATCCTCCCACAGATCGCTGTCCACGCCGTTTCCTTCAAAATGATATTCGGCGTATCCGCCGTCCGGGCTCCGGTACGACCTGGTAAAGGGGCCGTAGCCGGACGCGCCGCCTTCCTGGTATGCGCCGGCGCCGCCCTGGTCAAACGCGGCATGTCCGAACTGATCGTAAAGTTTTTTCTTTTCCGGGTCGCTTAAAACGGAATAGGCTTCCGATAGTTCTTTGAATTTCTGCTCTGCCTCCGGGTTTCCCGCATTGGAATCCGGATGGTATGTCTTGGCAAGCTTCCGGTAGGCTTTCTTTATGGCGTCGGGACCGGCGTCCCTGCGGATGCCCAGAACTTCATAATAATCTCTTTTTGCTGCCATCGCCGCCACCTCCTCTGTTGCCGATGGTTATTCTGGTTATATTTTTTTATGATAAGACAAGAGGAAAAAATGATGGGTTGCCAAAGCGAGTGAGTCAAATTCAGTCATCATCTGTTCCTCTTGTTCTATGTGTAATATAACATACAAATTTAGCCCTGTCAACGGGGGAGACGCCTTTTTTTGTGAAGAATCTGTGAATGGCGTGCGGTACGGGAATTTCCCGCAGGCAGAAAAACAGAGGCGGGGCGTCAGTTCATGTTGGCAAACCGCTCGACGGCTTTGGTAAAGCTTTCGATGGTCTTGTCGGCGTCGCCGTGTTCGATGCCGTCGCGGACGCAGTGGCGGATGTGCCCTTCCAGGACGACCTGCCCGGCCCGGTGCAGCGCGGATTTGGCGGCGTTGATCTGCGAGAGAATGTCCTCGCAGGGAATGTCTTCATCGATCATGCGGTCGATGGCCTGCACCTGTCCGATGATTTTTTTCAGGCGGCGGTGCAGATTCTCGGAATCCATACATTGTCTCATGCGTTTTCTCCTTATAGATTGTCTGTTTTCCCGCATTCGGGAATGTTCTTCTGCTCTGCGGAAATTAAAACGGGATCCGTTTTCCCTCTTTTCTCCACTGACGGAATTCGGCGCTGGCGGTCAGAAGCAGATCGGAGGAGGAATTGAGCGCCGTCTCGATGGAATCCTGCACGACGCCGATGATGAAGCCGACGCCGACGACCTGCATGGCGATGTCGGAAGAAATGCCGAACAGGGAGCAGGACATGGGGATCAGCAGGAGCGATCCGCCGGCCACGCCGGAAGCGCCGCAGGCGGCCAGGGCCGCCAGAAGGCTCAGGATCAGCGCGCTGGGGGCGTCCACCGGGATCTGCAGCGTGTTGGCGGCGGCCAGCGTCATGACGGTAATGGTAACCGCGGCGCCGTTCATGTTAATGGTCGCGCCCAGGGGGATGGTCACGGAGTATGTGTCCCGGTCGAGCCCCATCTGCGCGCAGGCTTCCATGTTGACCGGGATGTTGGCCGCGGAGCTTCTGGTAAAGAAGGCGGTAATGGCGCTGCGGCGCAGGCAGCTCAAAATCAGCGGGAACGGGTTTTTCCGGATGCACCAGAAAACCAGGATCGGGTTGGTCACAAAATAAATAAACAGCATGGATCCGGACAGGACGGCCAGCAGGCGGCCGTATTCCGTAAAAATCTGCAGGCCGCTTTCCGACACGGCGCCAAAGGAGAGGCCCAGGATGCCGAACGGCGCAAAATTGATGATCCAGCCGACGACCCGGCCCAGCATGGAGGCGAGATCGTCGAAGCATTTTTTCGTCTCCTCGCCGGCGGCGCGCAGGCCGATGCCGAATAAAACGGCCCAGGCCAGGATCCCGATATAGTTGGCGTCTGCGATGGCGCTGATGGGATTGGAGACAATATTTAAGAGCAGGGATTCCAGTACCTGCGCGATCCCCTGCGGAGCGGCCGCGCTGTCCGCCGCCGCGTGCAGCGTCAGGCGGATCGGAAAAAGAGCGCTGGCGATGACCGCGATGACGGCGGCCAGGAACGTGCTGAACAGATAGAGCAGGATGACCGTGCGGATGACGCCTCCCTGGCTCTGCCTGGCGCGGCACAGGGAGCTGATGATCAGGAAAAAGACCAGGAGCGGAGCGATGGCCTTTAAGGCGCTTACAAACACGTCTCCCAGGAGAGAAAGCCCCGCCGCGCCGGGCGCGGCGATGCCCAGAATACTGCCGGCGATCAGTCCGGCGAGAATCCGCTTCGGGAGGCTTATGGATGTCCAGGTTTCAAAAAGATGTTTCATAACGATCCTCATTTCTTGTTTATTCCTGTTTATTATACACGAGAAACAAAAAAAAACAAAGAGATACGGCGGGGGAAGAAAGCGGCGCGGCCGGGAAAGAAAGAGAGGGGACGGGGCGGAAACCGTATTGATATGGGACAGAAAGTGTGCTATAGTATAATAGATGACACGGTGTCAGAGATAGACGGCGCGCTTCTTTTTGCAGACAGGCGCGCCGCAGGATTCTGAAAGAGGGGTGTTTTTTATGAGCAGCAAGATACTGGTAGCTTATTTTTCCGCCAGCGGGGTAACGGCCCGCGCGGCAGAGGAGATTGCCGGGGCGCTGGACGCCGATCTGTTTGAGATCCGTCCATCCGTGCCCTATACGGCCGCGGATCTGAACTGGATGGACAAGAAGAGCCGCAGCACGCTGGAGATGAACGATCCGTCCAGCCGTCCGCCCATGGCGCAGCCGGCTCCGGCTCTGGCGCAGTACGATATGGTGCTGGTCGGATTTCCGGTCTGGTGGGGCGTAGAGCCGCGCATCGTGGATACGTTCCTGGAGAGCGGCGATTTTTCGTCGAAGACGATGATTGCCTTTGCCACCTCCGGCGGCAGCGGGATCCGCAACGCGGAAAAGAGCCTGCAGAGCCATTGCAAGGCGGACTGGAAGCCCGGAAAGCTTGTCAGCGCGGCGGATGCGGCGGACTGGGCAAAGACGCTTCGCTGAGAGCAGAAATAAAAAAGACGCCTGCGGCGCGGGAAAGCGGCAGGCGTCTTTTTTCAGGAAAGACAGGAGGACGGGAAGATGGAATATCTGGGAGAGGAGATCCGCAAGCTGGGCTTTGGCCTGATGCGGCTGCCGCAGAAGGACGGGGCGATTGATATCGCGCAGGTCTGCGGGATGGTGGATCGGTTTATGGACGCGGGATTTACGTATTTCGATACGGCGTGGGCGTATGCGGGAAGCGAGGACGCCATCCGCCAGGCGCTGGTCGAGCGCTATCCGCGGGAGCGCTTTCAGCTGGCGACGAAAAATGCGGCCTGGATCAACTGTAAGACCAGGGAGGATGCCCTGGCGCAGTTTGAGACTTCGCTTAAACAGACAGGGGCCGGATATTTTGATTTTTATCTGCTGCATAATCTGGGAGAATTCCGCACGAAACCGTTTGACGACTTCGATCTGTGGAGTTTTGTGCAGGAGAAAAAGAAGGAGGGGCTGATCCGCCATGTGGGATTTTCGTTCCATTCCACGCCGGAGGAACTGGAGGAGATTCTGACCCGGCATCCGGAGATGGAATTTGTTCAGCTGCAGATCAATTATGCCGACTGGGATTATCCGGCGGTTCAGTCCCGCCGCTGTTATGAGGTGGCGAGGAAGCATAAGAAGCCGGTCATTATTATGGAACCGGTCAAGGGCGGTATGCTGGCGAATCCGCCAAAGCCGGTGCTGAAAATACTGAAAGAGGCGGAGCCGGATCGTTCGGCCGCCTCCTGGGCGATTCGCTTTGCGGCGGATCTGGAGGGTGTGATCACGGTCCTCTCCGGGATGAGTAATTTAGAACAGATGGAAGATAATATCGCCAGCATGAGAGAGTTTACCGGGCTGACCGAAAAGGAGAAGCAGGTGCTGAAAACGGCCCGCGACGAGCTGGGGAAGATCCCGCTGATTCCCTGCACTACCTGCAATTACTGCGCCAAGGTCTGTCCGGCCGGAATCGGGATTTCCGGCTCCTTCACGGCGTTAAATTATCTGACGCTTTACGGGGACAAAGCGGCGGCGGCCCATCAGGAGGAGTGGCTGGTTAAAAGCCACGGAAAGAAAAAGGCCGCGGAATGCCTGCAGTGCGGGGCATGCGAGGCAGTCTGCCCGCAGCACATTTCCATTCGGGAGGAGCTGAAAAAGGCCGCGCGGGAATTCGCGTAGGAACGGCGGCGTCTTCTGTTTTCCGGAAAGAGGGGCCGCGCATTTCCCGGGCGCATTTTGCGGGAAGCGAGGCGTATTGTCAACCCGCCGGGCGCGTGCTATAATACGGCTGAAATTGGATGTCCGGACGGGGGGAGAGGGAAATGCAGACGCGGATTCGTTCGTTTCACACAGTGCTCTGGGGATTTCTGGCGGCGGCGCAGATCCTGTTTCTGTGCGCGGTTTCCTGGCGGGCCGGCGGCGCTGTGCTCGATTATGACGCGGCCAAGGCGTTTACCCATATGATTGCGATCTGGGAATCCGGGACGCTGATTGTGCCGGAGTGGCAGTATATCACGACCATGGAGCTTGACTGTGCGGTCCTGCTGGCGCTGCCCTTTTATGGCCTTACGCGGGATGTGCTGCTGGCCTTCTGGTGTGCAAATGTGCTGCTGCTGGCAATGTGGGCCGCGCTGATTGGACTGCTGATGCGCCGGATGGGCGCGGGGACGGCCGGATCGCCCGCGGCGTTCCGATTGGGCGCTGCTTTTTATATATCTGGCGGGCTGCGCCCTGACGGCGCTTTCCAGCGGCGTTTATGTGGCGGCCTGCGGCCTGGCGCCGGTTTACGGCGTGGGGATTTACGAGTGGCTGCAGGGGAGACTGCGGGGCACGCCGTACCGTCTGGCCTGCCTGATCGGCGGGGCGGCCGTTACGCTGGCCGGCGTGGCCGTGCAGGCTTATCTGGGGATTTCCACGAACGCGTCTTCGATGACGCTGAACAGCCTTTCTACCATACGGGATAATACCGTCAACTGCCTGATCGGTTTTTTCCGCCTGTTCGGAGCGATGCCCGCGGATAATCCGGCGGTTTTCAGCGTTTCGGGGATTGCGGCGCTGCTTCGCATGGCGCTTGTCTGCGGCCTGCTGGGGCTGGCTTTCTGGTTTCTGCTGCGCGTGCTTTCCGGAACGCTGCCGCCCTGCGGCCGGCGCGGTATCTGGCCGCGATATTCTGGTGGAATCTGGCCGTTTTGCTGGCGACGAATGCGCGGTACGGCGATCCGTATTTTGAATACCGCTATCATTTGATCGGGGCGATCCCGCTGATTCTTCTGGCGGCGTATGCGGTTCCGGCGCTGACGCGGCGGCCGCGGCGGCTTTGCCGGGCGGCCGCCTCTGCCGGACTGGCGTTTGCGGTTGTTCTGGCCGTGGCAGTGGATGCGTTTGCGGTGCGGGCGATCTGGAAGCCGGACGGCAGTTTTGGCGTCAATACGGCGCAGCGGGAGATCTGCAACGTCATCCGCGGCATGGATGTGCAGGATGTGCTTGTGATGAAGGACAGCGGGACGGCGGAGATCTGCGCGGCGCTGGATCCTGAGCGCCGCTATATGACGATCCTGTACGTCGAAGGCCAGCAGCCCGGCCTGAAGACCTGGGACGGCTATCAGGCGGACAACGAGGGGATTTTTTATACGGAACCGGCCGCCGTGGTCTGTACACTGGCGGAGGGAAAAGAATCGCTGCCGTATTATCTGGCCGCCCAGTGTACGGAGGTGGCCCGCACGGCAGAGCATCTGATCCTGCGCACGGCCGGCGCGCCGCTGGTGGACGGCCTGGTGGGGCTTCCGTACGGCACGGAGGGCATCGATTATCCGGACAGCAACTGGTATTCCCAGAGAGGGAAGATGGATGAAAAACGCCGCCTGCACGCGGATCCGGCCGGCGGCGAGGTCCTGCGCTCAGCCGCGCTGAATATCCACACGGATGTGCGGGTTACGCTGTTTAGTCAGAGCGGGAAAGAAAGCGGGACGATCGGCACGTTCCGGCTTCTGGAGGATGAAAGCGGGAAGGTAATCGCGGAGTGTCCCATGCCCGCGGGGGAAGCCGAGGCGACGCTCCGGATCCCGGCCGGCCGGGATCTCGCCATTTCCCTGGAGGTAGAACCGAATTGCGGGGCGGTCGTGGGGCCGATCTATTTTGAGGCGGAGACGGATGAGGCGGGACTGCGGCAGTAATCTTTACCCGTATTGTAATCCTGTACAGTTTCCTTTATCTAAGGAGGAGTTGGAGTAAAGAAATAGTCAGTTGATAAAAAATAAATGAAAAGAGTATTGGCTCCTTGAGGTATAATGATTTCGACGAATAAAAAACAAAAACCGAAAGGAGTGCCAATACTCATGGATATTATAACACTAATCAAAGTTCTTGTCAGCGGCTTACTGAATGCTCAGGAGAAATTTTTAGAACATTTGGACCAGTTCTCAACTTTTG
>CALWLT010000020.1 GCA_944381615.1 uncultured Lachnospiraceae bacterium
GAACAGATTGGAAATATCTGAACTTGAAAAAACGAAAAACGAGTTGTATGATTGAGAAAATACGTCTATGATCATTTTCTCTAGGGACAGTCTTTTTCATCTCAACTGACAATTCGTTTACTTCATCGAGAAGGCGGATCGGTTTGACAGGTTCTGTGATATGGTGCTAAAGTGTAGGGAGAAGGTTTTTGATGTGATGAAATCGTTTTGATGGAATGAAATCGTTTTGATGGAATGAAATTGTTTTGATGGAATGAAATTGTTTTGATGTGATGAGAAGGTTTTAATGTGACGAGATAGAAATACAGACAAAAGCGGGAAGGAGCGGGGACAGAATGAAGGACGGGAGAGAAATCGGAGGACAGAGCGGCATGGGACAGGGAGCCGGAGAAACGGCGTATGAGAGGCTGTTTACGCCCTGGAAGCTGGGGAAATTTGAAATTCGGAACCGAATTTGTGTGCCGCCGCTGGTTGTGTTTAACTGGGGCGATGAGAGCGGCCGCGTTTCGGAGAAGAGCGTGCGCCACTATGAAGCGCTGACGCGGGGCGGGGCCGGCCTGGTAATTCAGGAGGCGACGAGCGTCAGCCGGGGCGGGCGGATTACCTGCACGATGCTGGGCATCTGGGAGGACGGCCAGATTGAGGGCCTGAGTCGCCTGGCCCGTGTGTTTCATGATGCGGATATGCCGGCGATTCTGCAGCTGAGCCATGCGGGGATTCTTGCAGAGCGGGAAGCGGACCGGGTTGCCCCTGTGCCGTATCGCTGTGTGGCGGACGGGGCAGAACGGGTGGGCCGGGGGCTGTCCGCTGAAGAGCTGGTCCGCCTGGAGCAGGATTTTATTGACGGGGCGCGGCGGGCCATTCAGGCCGGATATGACGGCGTAGAGCTGCATGCTTCGCACGGATATCTGCTCAGCGAGCTTTTGAACGGGCGCATGAATCAGAGGACAGACGCCTATGCGGCTTCGGACAGGCTGTTCTTTCTGCATGTGATGGAAGGGATTCGCCGGATTGCGCCACCGGACTTCCTGATCGGCGTGCGGCTGGGGGCGTTTGAGCCGGCGTTGGAGGACGGGCTGGAGAATGCGGCCTGGTTTGAGTCGCATGGTGCGGATTTTATTGATGCTTTTATCGGGTGCGACTGGGCGATGGATTTGGAGAAACCGGACACCTTTCCATTTAACGAATCGATTTACGGGGCAAAACGGATTCGCGAGAGAGTATCGGTTCCGGTGTTTGCCGTGAGCGGAATCAGCACCGGGCGCGGGGCCGAGGAGGTCCTGAAAGCGACCGGAGCAGACATGGCGGTCATCGGGCGCGGTTCGCTTGTCAATGAGAACTGGGGAAATGATGTGCGGGCCGGCCGCAATCCGGGACGCTGCCAGGAGTGCGCGCGCTGCATGTGGAAGGTGGATGCGGATCGATGTCCCGGCCATCTTCTGCTCGAAAAAGAACGGGCGGGACAGACAGAATAAAAAACCTCAGGAGGACTTATGAAACTGCAGTTTAAGGAGATCACGATCAGCAGTATCCAGGAAATGCTGCCTTATTATAATATGCGGCATAACAGGACGTGTGACAGCGTATTTATGGAGAGCTTTATCTGGAAGGAATATTATCATGTTCGTTACGCGATCTGGGAAAATAAGGCGCTTTTGTGGCTGATGGAAAACAATGGAAAGTGTTTTTCCGCCATGCCGCTCTGCCGGGAGGAGGATCTGCCGGCGGCGTTTCAGGCGATTGAGACCTATTTTAATGAGGAGCTGGGATATCCGCTCGTCATTAATTTGGCGGATGAATTTGCCGTCCAGTACCTGAATTTGCCGGAGGCTCGCTACCTGGTAGAGGAGCAGGTGGATTCGCGCGATTATCTGTACAGCGCGGAGGCGATGCGGACGCTGGCGGGAAAGAAGCTTCATAAGAAGAAAAACCGTGTCAATGCGTTTAAGCGGGAGTATGAGGGGCGTTATGAATACCGGCGCCTCTGCTGCTCGGACAGCCATGACGTGTGGGTATTTCTGGATCGCTGGAGACAGCAGAAGGGCGAGGATGTAGAGGAACATCTGGATTACGAGGTCCGGGGAATCCATGATATCCTGAAAAACTGCTCGGATTTCTATGCGATTCATATGGGCGGCGTGTATATCGACGGACAGATGGAGGCCTTCTCGATCGGAAGCTATAATCCGGTAGAAAATATGGCGGTCATCCATATTGAAAAAGCCAATCCGGAGATAAACGGCCTGTATCAGTATATTAATCAGCAGTTTCTGCTGGAAGAATTTCCGGAGGTAGAGTGGGTCAACCGCGAGGACGATATGGGCCTGGAGGGGCTCAGGAAGGCCAAATTAAGCTATAACCCGGCAGATTATGCGCGGAAATATCTGGTGGAGCAGCTTCTGGACGGGAAAAAGGGATATCACTGGGCGGAGCAGATCGGAAATACAAGTCAGGGCTCTTCGATCGGGTTTCTTTCTGCGGAGGACAAATCCGAGACCAGGCGGCTCTGGCACAGCTGTTTTCCCGAGGATTCGGAAGAATTTATCCGCTATTATTACACAGAGAAGACAAAAGATAACCGCATTCTTGTAAAAAAGGAGAACGGCATTCTGATCTCCATGACGCATCTGAACCCGTATCCGGTTCGCGTAAAAAGCGGGGAATGGGAGCTCGACTATCTGGTTGCCGTTTCCACAGAGGCCGGCCGGCGGCGGGAGGGACATCTGCGGACGCTGTTTGCAGATCTGCTGAAACGCCAGTATGAGGAGGGAAAGCCGGTCACGTACCTGGTTCCGGTCAATCCGGCTGTATACGAACCGTTCGGATTCACGTTTATCGGGAATCTTCCGGCCTGGGAGCTGAGGCCGGAGAAACAGGCCCGGCTGACGCGGGTAATCTGCCGGGATCTCCCGGAGGACTGCGCCAGAGCGGCAGAATGGATGGAGCGCTGGCTTTCGGCCCGCTATGAAATGTATACCAGGCGGGACGGCGCGTATGTGAGCCGTCTTCTGAAGGAGCTGGAATCGGAGAACGGGACGCTCGAATTTCTCCTGGACGGCGGGACGCTGGTGGGCCTGGAGGCGTTCTGGGGTCTGGAGAAAAGGGAACGGCGCCTTCTTTACGCGGACGAGGCGTACACAGTAAAAACGGGGGAAAAACCGTGGAATATGGCGCGGCTTGCGAATCTTCCGGCGCTACTTGGCGCGTTTAAACTGAGAGACGGGGACGGAGAACAGGGAGAATGCTGTATCCGCATCCGGGTAAGCGATCCCCTAATCCGGGAAAACAACGGGACGTTTCTCTGGGTTATCGGCGGGGAAAAAACAGAGCTGAAACCGGTAAATTCTGATCCGGAGCAGGCGGCTGTAAAGCCGGGCCAGGCGGACGGATTGCCAGCGCAGGCGGACAAATTGCCGGGCCAGGCGGATGGATTGGCACAGCAGCTGGAATGCACGCCGGAGCAGCTGGTTTCGTGGCTGTTTGGCTATCGGCCTCTTTCGGAAATCTGGCCGGATCTTCCGGACGGGCTTCGCAGAAAGCTGGAACGCGTGGATCTTGTGAAGGGCGTTTTCCTGGATGAGATCGTGTAGTGTTTTCCTGGATGAGATCGTGCAGTGTTTTCCTGGATGAAATCGTGTAGCGTTTTTCTGGATGAGATTGTGCAGCGTTTTTACATGAAATCGCGCAGCGCTTTTTGGGCGAAACCAGCCGGCAATTCTTCCGATGAACCGCGCGGCGGATGGTAAAAGAGGGAAAACGGGAGCGAAAAAGAGAAGCAGAAAAAGAGAAACAGAAAAAGAGAAACCGAAAGAGAGAAACCGAAGGAGAAAAACAGGACATAACGAGAGGGGGATCGGAGCATGAGAGCGGAAGATACGTTTAAAACATGGCTGGACGAATCGCAGGATATCGTGTTTTTTGGCGGGGCGGGCGTTTCGACGGAAAGCAATATTCCGGATTTCAGGAGCACGGACGGGCTGTATCATCAGCAGTATGATTACCCGCCGGAGACGATTTTAAGCCACAGTTTTTATCTGAGAAAGCCGGAGGAGTTTTACCGCTTTTACCGCGATAAAATGCTGTTTCCCGACGCGAAGCCGAACCGCGCGCATCGGGCGCTGGCGAAGCTGGAACAGGAGGGAAAACTGAAGGCGGTTATTACGCAGAACATCGACGGCCTGCACCAGGCGGCGGGGAGCCGGGAGGTGCTGGAGCTTCATGGCTCGGTGCTGCGCAATTACTGTACCCGCTGCGGGCGCTCTTACAGCCTTGCGGATATCTTGGCGACGGAGGGCGTTCCGCACTGCGCGTGCGGCGGCATGATTAAGCCGGATGTGGTGCTTTATGAAGAGGGGCTGGATATGCGCCTTCTGGAGCGGGCAATCGCTTATATCCGGCGGGCGGATATGCTGATTGTGGGCGGCACCTCGCTGGTCGTGTATCCGGCGGCCGGGCTGATTGATTATTACAGGGGGAACCGGCTGGTTTTGATTAACAAGTCGCCGACAGCCCGGGACGGTCAGGCGGATCTGGTTATCAGCGGAAAGCTGGGGGAGGTCCTGGGAGACGCGGTCGGCGTGTAGCGGAGGAAACATGAACGGAACTGAATACGAAGTCGGAGATATTGTAAAGCTGAAGAAACCGCATCCGTGCGGCAGCCAGGAATGGGAAATTTTGCGCGTGGGAGCGGATTTCCGCCTGCGGTGCATGGGCTGCGGCCATCAGGTTATGATGGCGCGCACGCTGGTAGAAAAAAATACGCGGGGCCTGCAAAAAAAGGCGGACGGCTGAGGCGCGGCCCTGTGAAGCGTTGCCCCGTGAAGCGCTGTCCTGTAAAAGGGCAGCGCGATTTTCTGATCGGGGACGGACATTTTTCCGGGCCTGCGGGTAAGCCGGGCGCAGTGCCGGCGCAGGATGCCGGATGAGCGCCGGAACAGAAACAAAAAAATATGAAACAGAAAAAACGGCTTGCCATCTCGCGAAAATTCTGGTATGATATTAATCCGGTAATAAAGAAATATCAATCCTTACTCCCCGCAGGAGTCGGGGGGTCAGAGACCACAAGGAGGTAGAAAGAGCATGAACAAATACGAATTAGCAGTTGTTCTCAGCGCAAAACTCGAAGACGAGGAGAGAGCTGCCGCGATGGAAAAGGTAACGGGATACATTACCCGTTTCGGCGGCACGGTAACGGACATCGACGAATGGGGTAAGAAGAGACTGGCTTACGAGATTCAGAAGATGAAGGAAGGTTACTATTATTTCGTACACTTCGAGTCTGATTCGGTGTGCCCCAACGAGGTGGAAGCCCACGTCCGCATCATGGAGCCGGTTATCCGATACTTATGCGTGAGACAGGATGCATAAATAAAGAAAGTGTGATCGTATGAATAAAGTAATTCTGATGGGCAGACTGACCAGAGATCCGGAGGTTCGTTATTCGCAGGGCGAGCGCGCCATGGCGATTGCCAGATATACGCTGGCGGTGGACAGAAGAGGGCGCAGAGGCGGCGGAGACGACGGTTCCCAGACGGCGGATTTTATTCCCTGCGTGGCCTTTGACCGGGCCGGCGAATTCGCGGAGAAGTATTTTCACCAGGGGATCAAGATCGTGGTAACCGGACGGATTCAGACGGGCAGCTATACCAATCGGGACGGTCAGAAGGTATATACGACGGAAGTCATCGTGGAGGATCAGGAATTTGCCGAGAGCAAGAATGCGTCCGGCGGCAGCGACGGCGGATACCGGCCGGCAGAGCGCCCGGCGCCTTCCAGCGCGATCGGAGACGGGTTTATGAATATTCCTGACGGAGTCGAGGACGAGGGACTCCCGTTTAACTAAGCGGATCCGGGACTCGGTCCCCCGGACAGCGTGAGAATGGAGAACGGCGGACAGCCGGTTTGTGAAGGAGGAAAGACCAATGGCATTCAATAAAGGCGATAAGGCAGACGCTTCCAGAGTCAGAAGAGGCGGTGTGCGCAGAAGAAAGAAAGTCTGCGTATTCTGCGGCGAAAAGAACGGCGAGATTGATTACAAGGACGTAAATAAGTTAAAGAGATACGTATCCGAGAGAGGCAAGATCCTTCCCCGGAGAATTACGGGCAACTGCGCGAAGCATCAGAGAGCTCTGACGGTTGCAATTAAGCGCGCGAGACATCTCGCACTCATGCCGTACACCTGCGACTGATGAAAGCGGGGTTTCTGCGGCCGGGAAAGGCGTCAGGCCTGAGCGGCCCGCGGGAATGAAACGGAACGAATCAAACAGGCAGCCCCTGCCGGTGCGATCCGGGATGACGGATCGTACTGGCAGGGGCTTTTTTTCGTCCGGAAGGTTTCGTCCGGAAGGTTTCGACCGGAAAGTTTCGCCCGGAAAGTTTCGCCCGGAAGGTTTCGACCGGAAAGTTTCGCCCGGAAGGTTTCGTCCGGAGAGCGGCGCTCCTTTTTTTAGACTATTTCCAGTTCGACCCCGGTGGCCTCCAGAGCGGCCCGGGATTCGCCGGAAAGTTCGCTTCCGATGATGATGCGGTGGATGGCGCTTAAAGGCGCGATGCTCATAAAGGTCTTGACGTCCAGCTTGGAGTGATCGCACAAGAGGATAATTTCGCTGGCGGATTTGATGATCTGGCGCTTGACGCCGATGTCGTCCGTCGTGTAGCTCATGATGCCCATCTCGGCGGACAGGGCGTCGCAGGAGATAAAGGCCCGCTCAGCGTGGATTTCCCGGAAAACGCTCTCGGTAAAATAGCCGTAGAAGGAGCCGAAATTGCGCCGCAGGATGCCGCCGGCCATGATCAGGGAGATTTCCGGGAAACGGGACAGTTCGGCGGTAATTTGCATGTCGTAGGTAATGGCGGTCAGGTTTTTGACCTCGCCCAGGAGGCGGGCCAGTGTGAGGACCGTCGTGCCGGCGTCCAGGATGATGTGCTCGCCGTCGTGAACATATTTCAGAGCCGCGCGGGCAATCCGTTCCTTTTCGTCGATGTTCATGGTGCTCCTGGCGTGCAGAGGAGGTTCAATGGCGACGCTGCGGGAGAGCGACATGACGCCTCCCGGCACTTTTTTGAGGATTCCGCTGTGATCCAGGCGTCCGATGTCGCGCCGGATGGTTGCCTCCGATGCGCCGATGGAGTCGGAGAGCTCTTTTACAGTCGCAAAGCCGAGGCGATCGACCATTTCTCTCATGGATTCTAACCGCTTGATCTGTGTCATTCCATTTAACCTCCTGGTTCCTGTTTTAAATGATGGAAGGGGCCGGCTTTTCGTGAAAAACGGAGAGCGCGGCCAGCGCCTGCCGGTAAAGGGCGGCGCGGTTTTGAAAATAGTCCCGGTATCCGGGATGGGGAGACAGGACGCCGGCCGGCCGGGCCATCGACCGGGCCGCCTGTTCAAGGTCCTGAAAGCGGCCGGAGACGGTGCCTGCGCACATGGCGGCGCCCCGGGCGCCCTGCTGCGAGCCGTCGGAGATCGTGAGAGGGATCTGCAGCATGTCGCAGAGCATCTGGGCTGTGGGGCGGGAGCCTGTAAAGCCTCCGGCCAGAAAGGCGCCGGTAAAGGGCAGGCCGCCTTTTTCCAGGAGCCGGACGTGGCGCCGTGTGGCAAGAAGAATCCCCTCCAGAACGGCATAGAGCAGATCCTCCTGGCGGCAGTCTCCGCACAGATTCAGAAAGGCGCCGGTCCGGTTTTTCCCCTCGCTGTCTCCGAAGAGAAAGGGAACAAAGAAGGGCGCTTCGTCCTCCCGGGTCCGGCTGCGATAGCTTTCGGCGGCCCTGGCGCACAGGCTGTAGAGCTGCTTGCGGCTCATTGACGGGACCATGCGCTGTAAAATCTGATCCAGATACCAGTCCAGATTGATGGTTCCGGTCGGGCTCCCCTGCTCCAGAAGAAACGTTCCCGGAAGCGCGGAGACGGTCACGATTGTGCTCTCGTCCGCGCGCTCAAACGAAGAGGAGAAACAGGAGGCCATGCACCAGGTGCCGTTGGTAATGGCCGGCGTCCGGGGCGAGAGCGCGCCGCAGCCCAGCGTGCAGGCGGATACGTCGTAAAGCCCCGCGGCCACCGGCGTGCCCTCAAGAAGCCCTGTTTCGCGGGCGGTCAGGCGGGAGATGCGCCCGGCCTGCGCGGCGGAATCCAGCAGCGGGACATCGAACAGAAGGCGCTCGCCGCCGCGGCAGGTCAGCGAAAAGAGGGTGTCAGAGAATTCTCCCGTGCGCGGGTCGATCAGATTCAGGTTGGAGGCGTCCGTGCGCTCGAGGGCGACGGCGCCGGTCAGCCGGGCGCGGAGCCAGTCCTTGACGGGCAGCGCAAAACGGGCCTTTGCCAGGGCAGACGGCGCTTGTTCGCGAAACCAGGAAAGGAGCGGAGCGGCCTGTCCCTCCCAGAGTCGCTGATGCGTGACAGAAAAAATCTGATCGGCCCGGCCGTCATCTCGGAGCGCCTGAAGCTGCTGCCGGGCCCTCGTATCCGAGGAAAGGATGACGGGGAAAACGGCCTGTCCGTCCCGGTCGGTCAGAACCAGCCCGCCGCCGTATCCGCAGAGGGAAACGCCGGCAATCTGCCGGGATGAAATCCCGGCCCTGGCGATGGCGGCCTGAATGACTTCGCAGGTCTTTTTCCACACGGCGTCCGGATCCCGCTGGCAGAATCCCGGAGCCGGGCTGGACGTGGGAGGAGCGGCAATGGCGGCGGCAAGCTCGCGTCCTTCCGGATCAAAAACCGCGCATTTGATCCGGGAGGTGCCATGGTCGATTCCCATCAGAAACAGTGGCTGGCTCATATGCGTTTCCTCCCGTTCTATTTCTGCTGGCCGTAGTGGTTCCAGCTGTCGGCTTCCGCCCGGACCAGCGCCGGATCCAGCGCCGGAATCTCGCCCACCGCCCGGGCGATCATGTAGGTCTGGGCCGCTTCTTCCAGATAAACGGCGGAAAACAGGGCGTCCTTCAGAGTCGGCCCGTAGGCCATCACGCCGTGATGCCGGAGGATGACGGCCCAGGCGTTAAACGCATATTCCACCGTCAGGACGCCCATCTGCCGTTCGCCGGAAGGGGTAAACGGGGCGACGTGCACATCGTCCCGGTTGGCGTCGATCTGGGTAACCAGGCAGGCCGGAAGCACGTCGGTTACCAGACCGGCGGCCGTCGCCCAGGGCTGGTGCGTATGGATGACGGCGCCGACCCAGGGCATGTTTTTAAAAATATAGAGAAGGGCCGGCGTATCGCTGCTGGGCCGCCGCGTTCCCTCCAGAATCTCTCCGCCCGGGCCGACGCGCACGATGTCGTCCGGGACCATTTCTTCATACATCATGCCGGAGGGCGTCACGAGAACGCTCCCGTCGGGAAGGCGCAGGCTGACATTTCCGCCGCAGAGCGCGACCAGATGATTGCGTTTGATCTCGAGAGCGGCGTCAAGTACGGATTTTTTTTCATTTTCAAACATTATTCTATCATCCTTTCTCCTGTTTTGAAAGTTCTTTTTCTTTTGCGGAAATCCCGGAAAGAGGGAGGCGGGAGGCGGCCTCCGCCCGGCGCAGATACGCTGCGGCGCGGCGCACCGCGTCAAAATACGTCTCCTCGTGTTCGGCCCACATTTCCAGCGTCAGGGGGCAGGAAAGCCCCAGGCGGGCGAACAGGCGGAAGGCGTCGGCAAAATCGATGATGCCGGTTCCCATTTCTACGCCGTAGTAAAATCCGGGCAGGGCGTCGCGGATGTGGAGCTGAACGATGTGCCCGGTTCCGGCTTCCAGCTGCGGGGCGTAGTCGATCCCCAGGGCGGCCATGTTGGCGATGTCGGGGTAGATCTGCAGGAAGGGGGAGCGGATGCGGTTTACGATCCGCAGCGCCATCCGGACGGACAGGACGCCCTTTTCCACCGGTTCGATGGCCAGCATGACGCCGTGCCGCTCGGCGAGGCGCGTCATTTTTTCCAGATTATCCGTATAGCGCAGATAGGTCTGCGGCGTGGACGGTTCGTAGTAGACGTCGAAGCCGGCGACCTGCAGCGTGCGGATGCCGAGGTTCTGGCAGAGAAGGATACATTTTTCCATCAGCTTCAGGGAGGTCTTGACCAGAGCCGGATCTTCGCTCCCCATGGGAAAACGCCGCTGCCCGCTGAAGCAGAGAGACTGCAGGCGGACGCCGGCTGCCTTTGCGGCGCGCGCGACGCAAAGGCAGGTCCGGTCGCTCCAGTCAAGCCGCGCCAGCCGCGCGTCGCTCTCGTCGACGCTGAGCTCCAGGCCTTGGAAACCCAGCTCGGCGGTCTCATAAAACATGCGGGGCCAGTCGTGCGGCATCAGCGCTTTTTCATAGAGGATCAGGGGGTAAGGAAACTCGTTCATGCGTCAGTTCACACTCCTTTCAAGGGCCGCCAGCAGGGCGGCCGGGTCGTCTGCCGAAAACAGGGCCCGTCCCATGACGGCGTTTTCGACGCCGCACTGCTTCAGCCGGCTTAAATGCTCCGGCCGGACGCCGCCGTCGCACCAGACAGGGATGCGGTCCGGGAGCAGAGCCCGGAACGCGGAGATTCTCGAAAACGCGCAGGGAAAGAAATCCTGGGTTTCGCCGTCCGGCTCGGAGGTCATGACAAGGACGTAGTCCAGGAAGCCTGTGTAAGAGAGAACTTCTTCCGGCCGTACTTTCAGATTGAAGGCCAGGCCGGCGCGCATGCCCAGGCGCTGCGCGCGCCGCAGAAACCGGGCCGGATAGGCGAGCGCCTCGATGTGGGCGCATACGGCGCGGACGCGCAGCCGGGCCAGCGGTTCAAGCCAGGTTTCCGGCTCCCGGACCATCAGATGGACGTCGAGCGTTCCGGGAAATTCCCGCGCGATGGCAGAGACGGTTTTCAGCCCGAACGTAATGTTGTCGATAAAATTGCCGTCCTCAATGTCGAGATGAAGCCGTCCGGTTCCCTGAAAGGTCCGCAGGACGCTTCGCAGGTCCAGGGGGTCGGCAGAGGCGGCGGAAGGAAGAATATGCAGCATGGCAGCGTCCTTTCTCGCGGTAAAAGCGTGTGTTTTCATCAGAGTTTCGATGGGAATATTATATATGAATGTGATTAAAAATGCAAGAATATGAAAATAAATAATCAAAAAGTTAAAATATATCGTCACAATATCTTGACAAAAATGTGAAAAAGATGTATAAAATATATTGTAATATTGTAAAAATGAACAAAAATCAAAAGAAAACCCCTGTTTTCCGGGGAAAGGGAGGACGTTTGATATGGGATGGATGAAAGAATTATTTCAAGTTGAAAAACCGATTATCGCGATGTGTCATCTTCAGGCGCTGCCAGGAGATCCGAATTACGATGAGGCGGGCGGAATGGACCGGGTCGTCTCCTGCGCCCGCCGGGATCTCCTGGCCCTGCAGGACGGCGGTGTGGACGGAGTGATGTTTTCCAACGAGTTCAGCCTTCCGTATCTGACCAGGGTGGAACCGATCACGATCGCCGCCATGGCGGAAGTCATCGGCGAGCTGAAAGAGGAGATCCGGATTCCCTACGGAGTCAACTGCCTCTGGGATCCCATCGCCTCGCTGGATCTGGCCAAAGCGACGGGCGGACAGTTTATCCGCGAGATCATTTCCGGCGTGTACGCCAGTGATTTTGGCCTGTGGAATACGAACGCCGGGGCGACGGCCCGGCACCGGGCGCGAATCGGGGCGGGAAATGTCCGGATGCTGTTTAATATTGTTCCGGAAGCGGCAAAATACCTGGGAGATCGCGATATCCGGGAGATCGCCCGCTCGACGGAATTTAACCATCAGCCGGACGCGCTGTGCGTTTCGGGGCTGACGGCCGGCAGCGAGACGGATACGCAGATCTTAAAGCAGGTTAAGGACGTGGTCCGGCATACGCCGGTGCTCTGCAACACGGGATGCAATGCGGACAACATCGCAAGGCAGCTCGCCGTGGCGGACGGGGCGGTCTGCGCCACGACCTTTAAGGTGGACGGAATTTTTGAAAATGCGGTGGATCCGGCCCGGGTTAAGGCGTTTATGGATCGGGTAAAAGAGATCCGTTAGGCAGCCGGGGGCGGAGAGATGGAGAAAAAGAAAAGGAGGGACAACATGATGAAAAAAAGAAGACGGATTCTGGCCATGTTCCTGACGGGAATCCTGACGCTCGGACTGACCGGGTGCGGGCTGGGAAGCGGACCGCAGAAGGCGCCGGAGAGCGCGGCCGCCGGAGAAAGCGAAGCGGCGGGAGGCGGTTCGGAGAGCGCGGAGACGGTAACGATTCGGTTCGGTCATTCCGGAACGGAGGATCATCAGTATCAGGTGTTCGCCGCGAAATTTAAGGAGCTGGTGGAGGAACAGAGCGGCGGCCGCCTGGCGGTGGAGATTTTTCCCAATGCGATCCTGGGCAATGACCGTGAAATGATCGAGAGTATGCTGATGGGGCAGCTGGAAATGTTTGTGGGAAGTTCGACGACCTCCTGGGTGCCGGAGACGGCGATTACTGATATGCCGTTCCTTTACCGCGATTACGAGCACGCCTACAGCTGCTATGACGGGTTTTTGTTCGACGAGCTGGGCAGCCGTTTTGAGGAAAACGGGATGACGCTTCTGGGCTATGTGTCGATCGGCTGGAGGAATATTTCCAATAACGTGCGCCCGATCAATTCCGTGGAGGATCTGCAGGGCCTGAAGATCCGCGTGCCGGATATGGAGGTCTATGCGGCGACGTTCGAGGCGATGGGCGCGACCACGGTTACGGTAAGCTTAAACGAGCTTTACATGGCGCTGCAGCAGAGCGTGGCGGACGGCCAGGACAATCCGGCGTCTACCTTCTGGGCGCAGAGTTTCCAGGAGGTACAGGATTACCTGACGCTGACGCACCATATGCTGGGCACGAATTTTGTGCTGGTAAACAGCAGCTGGCTGGGCGGCCTTTCGCAGGAGGATCAGGATCTGATCCGCAGCGCGGCGAAGGAGGCGCAGGATTATCAGAGAGAATATCTGTCCGGCGTGGAAGACGAGCTGGTGGAACAGATTCGGGAAGCCGGCGTGGAGGTCAATGAGCCGGCGGATCTGCAGTCCTTTATCGACGCCTGCAGCCAGGTTCCGGAAGAGCTGGGCGTTGTGCCGCAGGAATGGCTGGATCAGATCCGGGGAATGTAGGATAAAATAGCGGGCGCCGCCTGCATCGAAGCGGCAGGGTGCAATAGCAGGCGCCGCCCGCGGCGGGGTAATGAGACAGGAGGGAGTGTCTGTGAAGATTCAAAAAATTGCAGTGGGGCTGATCCGGTTTTGCTGCGTGGCCTGTTTCCTTGCGCTTACGCTGACCATGGTTCTGATGATTGCTTCCAGAAACGTCCCCTTCATTCAGTTTGACGTGATGTGGACCGATGAGATTGGCCGTTATCTGATGGTTTATCTGGTCTTTCTGGGGAGCGGCCTGGCCATGATTGAGGGAAAGCACATGCGGGTGGAGTTTATTCTCGATAAGCTGTCCCCTGGCGCGCGGCGCGTGGCAGAGCTGTTTAATGACGTGTGCACCATCATTTTCTGCGCGATCATGACGGTCGGCGGCCTGATTCTGGTAAAGAGCACGGGAACGCAGGCGGTCGCCACGCTGCGGAAATATTTTGAAATGCCGATGGCGTGGTGGAATTCGGCGGTCATGGTGGGCGGTTTCATCATGCTGGCCGCCGCCTGCCTGATTTTCGTGCGAAGGCTCAGGAACCAGGACGGTGGGAAACCGGATGATCCGGACGGCGGCGCGCAGGAACCGGGCGGTCTGGCCGGAGAAAGGGGGTAGCGGATGTCGGTTATTATGTTTGGCATTATGATTGCCCTGATTTTTGCCGGCGCGCCGGTGTTTGTGGCGATGGGGCTGGGCTGCGCGGTGTTTATTCTGACGCAGGATAATATTTCCATGGTCGGGATTGCCAATCAGCTGTTCCGGGGCGTCAATTCGTTTACCCTGATGGCGGTGCCGTTTTACCTGCTGACGGGAGAACTGATGAATTCGGGCGGCACGACCAGGCGGATCATGGATCTGGCTCAGTCGGTAGTCGGGAGCTTTCGCGGGGGGCTGGCGCACGTCAATATTGTGAGCAGCACGGTTATGGCCGGGATGTCCGGTTCGGCGTCGGCGGACGCGGCGATGGAGAGCGTGCTGCTGGTTCCGGAGATGGTGCGGAACGGGTATCCGAAAGCGTTTGCGGCGGCGGTTACGGCCTGTTCCGCGGTAATCGGCCCGGTCATTCCGCCGAGTATCAACATGCTGATCTACGCCAGCACGGCCGGCGTTTCCGTCGGTAAAATGTTTGTGGCCGGTTTCCTGCCGGGAATCGTGATCTGCATCTACGAGATGATTGTGACCTACATCATTTCCAAGCGCCGCAATTACGGCGATGTGACGAAATTTTCCCTGGCCCGGTTTCTTGCCGCGTTGAAAAACGGCTTTCTGCCGCTGCTGACGCCGGTCATCATCATGGGCGGGATCCTGTTCGGCTGGTACACGCCGACGGAAGCCTCCGTGGCGGCGGCTCTCTATGCGGGCTTTCTGGGATTTCTTTATAAGGAGATCACACTGAAGGATATCCCCGGGATTATTCTCAGGACGACCAGCCTGACCGCGACGACGATGATCATCGTGGCGGCGTCGGGCGTGATGGGCTGGGTGGCGGCGCTGGACAGCGTGCCGCAGAAAATTCTTTCCGTATTCCTGACGTTTACCAGCAGCCCGGCCGTCGTGATTGTCGTGCTGGTTATCTTCTATCTGCTGATCGGCCTGATCATGGACGGCGTGGCGATCACGCTTCTGACGGTCCCGATCGTGATGCCGTTAATTAGCAGCTACGGGATCGATCCGGTTTACTTTGGCGTTGTGATGGTACTGGCGCTGATGATCGGGCAGATTACGCCGCCGGTGGGGATGGTCATGTATATTACGACCAGCATTACCAAGGTGGATCTGGGAGATTTCATGAAAGAGGCCGCGCCCTACCTGCTGGCGCTTCTGGCGGCGCTGATCACGATGGCGCTTCTGCCGGACGCCGTTTTATGGCTTCCCAACCGGGTAATCGGGTAGCGCACGTTCTGGTTTCCGGATAAAATCTGGTTTCCGGAGAAAAAAGGAAGAAAGGAAGGGAAAAAATGCTTGAAGCGAGAAACTGCTCGCCGTATAATTTTTCTGACGGGGAGAAGGAAAAAAGCGAAATACTGCCGGATCGGGTCCAGGCGGACGCGCTGAAGGAGTGGTGTACGCAGATCCTGATCCGGACGGGCGTGTCGGAGGAAGACGCCCGGATCATGGCCTATGTGCTGGTCGAAACCGATCTGATGGGAGTCGATACGCACGGCGTATTGAAATTCCCGATGTATGTCAGCCGGGCGAAAAAGGGCGGCGACAATCCGCGGGCCAGGCTTCGCATCCTCCGGGAGGACGCCACGACGGCGCTCTGCGACGGGGAAGGCGGATACGGGCAGATTATGGGCTGGCGGGCCATGGAGCTGGCGATCCGCAAAGCGAAGGAGACGGGGGCCGGGTTTGTGAGCGTGCGCAATTCCAACACGCTGACCGCCTGCCGGATCTACTCGCGGCTGGCCGCGGAGCACGGCTGCATCGGGATCTGCATTACCAACGGGACGCCGCAGATGGCGCCGCCCGGCGGAAAACAGCGGCTTCTGGGCACCAGCCCCTGGTCGTTTGCCGTGCCGGGCAGGCAGTTCCCGGTCATGTTTGATCTGGCCTGCACGGTAGTGGGATGGACGAAGATGGCGATGATGGCCATGCGCGGCGAAACGGTTATCCCGGACAACTGGGCGGTTACGGAGGACGGGAAGCCCACGACGGACGTGACGGAAGGAATGAACGGCCTGATGCTTCCGTTCGGCGGGCATAAGGGCTACGCGCTCAGCCTGATGGCGGAGATCCTGACCGGCGTTCTTGGCGGCGGCCGGGTGGCGGACGAGCTGGGATACTATGGAAACCATGAGGAGAACACGGGCGTTTCCCATTTTCTGGGGGCGATCCGGATCGAGTCCTTTATGCCGCTGGAGGAGTTTCGGGATCGGGTGGACGCGTACGTCTGCCGCCTGAAAAACTGTCCGAAGGCAGAAGGGGCGGGGGAGATCTTCGTGCCGGGCGAGCGCAGTTTCCGGACGGCGAAAAAACGGCAGGCGGAGGGGATCCCGCTTCATCCGTCCCTGGCGGGAAATCTGGCGGCGGTCGGGCGGGAAATGGGGCTTCCCTTTCCCGGCGTGAAGGAAGCGTGACGGGCAGAGAGGAGAGACAGATGTTGGACTGGCTGATAGAAGGGGCGCGCCTGGCAGATCGGGACGGACTTTGGGATGTGGGCGTTGCCGGCGGCCGGATTGCCCTTGTGCGCCCGTCCTGCGGGCGGGAAACGGCGGCCGGGCGGCGGGTGTTCGCCGCCGGCCGCCTTCTGCTTCCGGGGTTGGTGGACGCGCACGTCCACACGCGGGATCCGGGATATCCCTGGAAGGAAGATTTCGGAACGGCTTCCCGGGCGGCGGCCGCCGGAGGCGTCACGACGATCCTTGCCATGCCGAACACGAATCCGCCCATGACGGGGGCGGCGGCGATTCAGATGGCCCGGCGGGAGGCGGAAAAAAAGAGCGTCGTGTCATCCTTTCTGGTGGGCGGGGCATGCGCCTCCCGGCCGCAGGCGATCCGCGGGATGAAGGCGGCCGGGGCGGTTGCGCTGGACGTCTACGACGACCTGTTTGGCGCGGGGACAGAAACCTGGCTTTCCATGTTCCTGGAGGCCAAAAAAGAAGGCCTGCCGCTCTGCTTTTATCTGATGGACGGGGCGATGGAGCGTTTCTGCCGGGAACGGCAAAGAGCGCGGGGAAAGGCTCCCTGGGAGGTAATCGCCGGGGCGACAGACGCAGAGACGGAGGCGGCCTCGATCGCCCGGATTTTTCCGCTCGCCGCGTATCTGCAGGCGCCGGCGGTAATCCGCATGGTCAGCACGAAGAAAGCGGTGGAAATGATCCGGTGCATGAAGCGGCTTTACCCGGATGCGCCGGTCTGCGCGGAGGCGTGCCTGTCCTACCTGTTCCTGACCAGAGAGGATTTCAGGCGGCAGGGGGCGGCGGCGCATGTGCATCCGCCGCTGCGGGGCGAAGAGGACGTGCGGGCGCTCTGGGAGGGGCTTTTTGACGGGACGCTGGACTATATCGCCTCCGATCATGCGCCGCACGCGCAGGAGGAAAAGGAACGGCCAAAGTTAGAGGACTGCGCGAGCGGGATTGCCGGCCTGGAAGTGATGCTGCCGCTGCTTCTGGATGCCGCGAAGAGAGGGGAGTTTGGGCTTTCGGATCTGATCCGGCTGTGCTGTGAAGCGCCGGCCCGGATTTACGGGCTTTCCGGGAAAGGGGCGATCGGCGAAGGGATGGATGCCGATCTGGTTCTGGCGGACTGGAACGGAGAACGTACGGTTCCCGCGCGGGGGCGTTTCACGCGCGGCGCGGCGACGCCCTACGCGGGCCGGCGCCTGACCGGCTGGCCGGTCTTTACCATGTGCCGGGGCCGGCTGGTATTCGGGGACGGGACACCGGACGGGGTGGAAGCGGCCGAAGCGGGTTTGCCGCCGGAAAGCGGCGGGAAGGAGGAAGAGGGATGGAAGAGCTGAGACAGTGGTTTGAGATTCTGTCCGCGGTCGGGACGGACCCGGCCGGCGGTTTTTACAGGGGTTCCTATACGCCGCAGGAACAGGAGCTGTGCCGCCTGATCGGCGGCTGGATGAAGGAGGCGGGGCTTTCGGTGCGCCGCGATGCGGCCGGGAATCTCTGGGGCCGGGCAGAAGGGAGCGGACAGGGAAAGGAAGAATTGCCTGTCGTGACGGGCTCGCATATGGATTCAGTCCGCGGCGGAGGAAATTACGACGGGATATACGGCGTCCTGGGCGGGCTGGCGGCGGTAAAGGAGCTTCTGGCAGAACACGGAGCGCCGCGGCGGCCGGTGGAGGTGGTGTCCTTTACAGGCGAAGAAGGCTCGCGCTTTTCCATCGGCCTGATGGGGAGCCATGCGGCGACAGGGACGCTGAAGAAAGAAGATCTGTATGAGAAGACAGACCCGGCCGGGATTTCCGTGGCGGAGGGAATGAGAGAGGTCGGCCTGGATCCGGAGCGCCTGGAGGAAGCGGCGCACGGGCCGGTCGGCGCGTATCTGGAGATGCACATCGAGCAGGGGCCGGTGCTGGAACAGAAGAAGATTCCGATCGGGATCGTGGATTCCATCGTGGGGACGCAGCAGTTTCGAGTTACCATGTACGGGGAAGCCGGGCACGCGGGGACGGTGCCCATGAACGCGCGCCGCGATCCGATGGTGTACGCGGCCCGGGCGATCGCCCGGTTTCCGGCAGTTGCCGCAAATTCCGGGGACGGCGTGATCACGGTAGGCCGGATCTGGGCCCGCCCGGACGCGGAGAATGTGATTCCGGGCGAGGTCAGCTTTACGGTCGATCTGCGCCATCCCTGCGAGGAGATCAAGCAGGAGATGATCCGGACGGTGCGGGCCATTTGCGAGGAGGAGGCGGCGCCGGGCGGACGTCCCGTCGGCTGGACGGCGTTTCCTGACAATCCGGCGACCGCGATGGATCCGGAGCTTAAAAAGAGGCTGTCGGATGCCTGCGGCGCGCTGGGACTGCCCTGCCTTGCCATGCCAAGCGGGGCTGGGCATGACGCCATGAATATGGCGTTTCTGGGCCCGGTCGGAATGCTGTTTATCCCCTGCCGGGGAGGGAGGAGCCACTGCCCGCAGGAGTATGCGTCCTTTGAAGACATGCGGCGGGGCGTGGACGTACTGAAGGAGACGCTTTATCATCTGGCCTGGGAGCCGTAAAACCATGTGACAGGATCCGACAGCGCCGGCGGGGCTTTTCAGGCGTGAAAAAAGGGAGGCGTGCGATCGCCGAAAATGCGCTCATTTTGTGGCAGAATATGTCGAATTCTGCGATCAAAACGGGTTGAAACATATTCAGTCCAAAGGCTATAATCATTTTGCAGCACGTTTGTGAGGAGGAGAGGATTATGGCGGAGCTGAATATTGCGATTGCGGATGATAACAGGCAGGCTTTGGAACTGCTTGGCGAAATACTGGAGTGCGAAAAAGATTTTCATGTCGTCGGCAGGGCGGAAAATGGAAATGAAGCGTACAATATGATCGTGCAGACGAAGCCCGACGTCGTCCTGATGGATATCGTCATGCCGGGGATGGACGGGATCACGGTTATGGAAAAGCTGAAGAGCAATCCGGAATTCAAGGAAACTCCATCCTTTATCATGGTTACGGCGGCCGGAAGCGAGAATCTGACGGCAGACGCGTTCAAGCTGGGAGCCAGTTACTATATTATGAAACCGTTCAGCCGGGATACGATTCTGGACAAGCTGAGAAGGCTTAAGGGATACCGGAACAAGACGTCCATGCTGGCGGGCAGCCGGAAGGTAAAGCCGTATGGAAACAAGGCGGAATATATGGAGCAGAATCTGGAGAACGACGTGACACAGATGCTTCACGAAATCGGCATCCCGGCGCATATCAAGGGATATCAGTACCTCCGGGATGCCATTATCATGTCAGTCAGTGACAAAGAGATGCTCGGTTCTGTCACGAAAATCCTGTATCCGACGATTGCGAAAAAATGCCAGACGACGCCAAGCCGCGTGGAGCGGGCGATCCGCCATGCCATCGAGGTGGCCTGGAGCCGCGGGAAGATGGATACCATCAACGAGCTGTTCGGCTACACGGTCAGCACGGGGAAGGGAAAGCCGACAAATTCCGAGTTTATCGCGCTGATCGTCGATAAGATACGGCTCGATTACAAGAAGCTCGGATAGCGAAAAGGCAGCGGAAGGGAGACCGGACGCTGCCTTTTTTTGCAGGATTCTACTTTCTAATTTTCTGATTCTATTGTATAATAAAATCAAATATTATGCGAAGTCGGCAAATACGGGAATCGGGAGGTAGAAGAGATGAAAAATATCCTTTTTGTGGCGTCAGAGGCGGTTCCGTTTATCAAGACGGGAGGTCTGGCCGATGTGGTAGGCTCGCTTCCGAAATGCTTTGACAAGCGATATTTTGATGTGCGGGTCATGATCCCGAAATACCTGTGCATCCGGGAATCGCTCCGCAGCCAGATGCGGTATGTGAATCATTTTTATATGGACTATCTCGGCCAGAACCGCTATGTGGGGATTCTTGAAGCCGTTTACGACGGAATTACGTTTTATTTTATTGACAACGAGAGCTATTTTTGGGGCGACCGGCCGTACGGGGACTGGTATTACGATCTGGAGAAGTTCTCCTTTTTCTGCAAGGCGGCGCTTTCCTCGCTTCCGGTTATCGGGTTCAAGCCGGCTCTGATCCACTGTCACGACTGGCAGACCGGACTGATCCCGGTTCATTTAAAGGATAAATTTCACGGCGGAGAATTTTTCCGCGATATTAAGTCGGTCATGACGATCCACAATCTGAAGTTCCAGGGAGTCTGGGACGTGAAGACGATCCAGCGGTTCTCCGAGCTGCCGGATTACTATTTCACGCCGGATAAGCTGGAAGCGTACAAGGACGGCAACATGCTCAAGGGCGGCCTGGTGTACGCGGACGCCATCACGACGGTCAGCTATACGTACGCCGAGGAGATCAAGACGCCGTTTTACGGCGAGGGGCTGGACGGCCTGATGCGGGCGCGCAGCAACAGCCTGCGGGGGATTTTAAACGGCATTGATTACGATGAATTTAACCCGGAGACGGATCCGCGGATCGTGCAGCGCTACAATGCGAAGAATTACCGCAAGGAGAAGATAAAAAACAAGAGGGCGCTGCAGGCGGAGCTGGGGCTTGCGCAGGACGATAAGAAGTTCCTGATTGGCATCGTGTCCCGGCTGACGGATCAGAAGGGCTTTGATCTGATTCAGTGCGTGATGGATGAGATCTGCAGCGAGGACGTGCAGCTGGCCGTTCTGGGGACGGGCGACGAAAAGTATGAGAACATGTTCCGCCATTACGACTGGAAATACAACGATCGGGTGTCGGCCAACATTTATTATTCGGAGGATATGTCGCATAAGATTTATGCCTCCTGCGACGCATTCCTGATGCCTTCGCTGTTTGAGCCCTGCGGCCTGAGCCAGCTGATGGCGCTGCGCTACGGCACGGTGCCGATCGTGCGCGAGACGGGCGGGCTGAAGGATACGGTGTGGCCCTACAACGAGTACGAGGGCACGGGGACCGGGTTCTCCTTCGCCAATTATAATGCGCACGAAATGCTGGACTGCATCCGCTACGCGAAGTACGTCTATTATAATAAGAGGCGGGAGTGGAACAAGATCATCGACCGCGGCATGGCGGCGGACTTTTCCTGGAATGCTTCGGCGATGAAATACCAGGAGCTTTATGACTGGCTGATCGGCTATTAAGCCGTGCGGGTTACGGAAGACGGACGGGAGAGAAACATGACATTTTTAGAGGAACTGGCGGGAAACCAGACGCTGATAAGCGGCGTCGTGGGCTGGGTGGTGGCTCAGGTGCTGAAAACGCTGATTGACATCGGGCTGAACCGCTCGTTTAATCCGGAGCGGCTGGTCGGCTCGGGCGGGATGCCCAGCTCCCACTCGGCGACGGTCTGCGCGCTGACGACGTCCGCGGCGCTCTGCTACGGGGTCGGGAGCTTTGAGTTTTCTGTCTGCTTTATCATGGCGATGGTCGTCATGTACGACGCGATAGGAGTCCGGCAGGAGACGGGAAAGCAGGCCAAGGTCCTCAACCGTCTTCTGTTCGATGATTTCCTGAAGCTGGACGGGGTCGTCCTGCAGGAGAAGCTGAAGGAATACGTAGGGCACACGCCGCTCCAGGTAGCGGCAGGCGCCATACTGGGAATTGCGATTGCGTTCGGGGTAAATCCGATGTTCGAGTAGAGGGCATCGGATTTGCTTTTGGAAGGAAAGGACGGGAGAATATGGCAGGCGGAACGCAGAGAGGAAGCGGGAGCGGACGGCTGATTCTGGCCTCGGCTTCGCCCAGACGGCGCGAGCTGCTGCGGCAGATAGGGCTGGAGCCGGAGATCGCGGTAAGTCTGGTGGAGGAGAAGGCGCAGGGGACGCCGGAGGAGGTTGTAAAAGAGCTTTCACGCCAGAAGGCCGGGGAGGTGGCCCGGCGGCTGGGGCTTGCGGGGGCAGAGGATCCGTCTTCGATCGTGATCGGGGCGGATACGGTAGTCGCCGTGGACGGCCGGATCCTGGGGAAACCGGCGGATCGCCGGGAAGCGGCGGCCATGCTGGAGCTTCTGCAGGGGCGGACGCATCTGGTCTGCACCGGGGTAACGCTGATCGGAGGCGGCAGGACGGAATGCTTTGCGGAGAAGACGCTGGTGGAGGTCTATCCGATGACGCCGGAGGAGATCGGGGCGTACCTGGACTGCGGGGAATACGCGGACAAGGCGGGCGCTTACGGGATCCAGGGGAGATTTGCCGCGCACATTCGCCGGATTGACGGATCCTATACCAACGTGGTGGGCCTGCCGGTCGGGCGCGTCTGGCAGGAGCTTAAAAAGATGCGCGAAACCGCCGCCGGAGGACAGGGACGATGATAAAGCTGATTGTATCGGATATTGACGGGACGCTGGTGGAAGACGGAGGAAACCAGGTCGATCCGCGGATCTTTGAGACGGTCATGCGCCTGAAGCGGGAGAAAAAGATCCAGTTTGCAGCGGCCAGCGGGCGGCAGGCGGCCAGCATCGAGTACACGTTCGCGCCGATTCGCCGGGAGATCTTTTATCTGGCGGAAAACGGGGCGTATCTGGGCTGTTTTGGCCGCAATCTGTTTCTGCACCCCATGATTCAGGCGGACGCCCTGGCGCTGGCGGCCGACATCAGCCGTGATCCGCGGCTGGAGGTTCTCGTGAGCGGCCCGGAATGCGCGTATCTGGAGATGAAAGGGACGGAGAGTGAAAAACTGCTTTCCTGGGTGGAAAACGGGTATCATTTCCGGGTCAGGCCGGTGGCGGATCTGCGGGAGATTGCGGATCCGATTATCAAGGTTTCCGCGTACCGGCACGACGGGATTCAGGACGCGGCCGCGTATCTGCAGGAGCGTTACGGAGAGCGGATGAAGCTGACGTTTTCCGGCGACATGTGGATGGACTGTATGGCGAAAGAGGTCAACAAGGGAGAGGCGGTGCAGACGCTGCAGGAAAGCTTGGGGATCCTGCCGGAGGAGACGGTTGCGTTTGGCGATCAGCTGAATGATCTGGAGATGCTGGGACGGGCCTACTACAGCTTTGCGGTTGCCAATGCGCGGCCGGAGGTCCGGCAGGCGGCGCGTTTCCAGGCGGATCGCAATACGGCGGACGGCGTGCTGAAGATTTTACAGCTGTTTCTGTGAGGACGGCGCGGGAAAAGGACGGCGGTGCGGATAAACGGCCGCGTGCGATAAAAGGAAAGGAAGCGGGAATGAGGCGTTTCGGACGGGTTTTTCTGATTGTTCTGGGGTTTCTGTGCCTGGCCGGGTGCGGTAAGGGCGCAGGTGCGGCCGGTCAGAGGAGCGAAAAAGGATATGGGTTTGCAGAGGTCATGATCATCGCGGGCACGGAGAAAAACCGCTATGAGGCGATTTTTTCGGATCAGATCTGGGCGGTCCCGGCCGGTGCGGACGGCTCGGATTTCGCGTCCTATCTGAAGGATCAGATCCGCCAGTTCATGGACGAGCTGCGGCTGATTTCCCGGATGGCAAAAGACAGAGGGATCGAGCTTTCGGCGGAGGAGCGGTCGGCGATGGCCGGCGCGGCGCAGGCTTATTACGAGCGTCTCAGCGAGGCGGACCGGGAATATATGGAGCTCACGCTGGAGGATGTGCAGGGGCTTTACGAGGACTACTGTCTGGCGGAGAAGGCGGTGGAGGAGCTGACGGGCGGGCTGGCGCTGGAGGTCAGCGACAGCGAGGCGCAGGTGGCGGATCTTCTGCTGGCGCAGACGCCGGACCGCCAGACGGCGGATCGGCTTGTGGCGGACGCCTCGCAGGAGGGCGCAGATTTTGAGAGCTGCGCCATGGCGCTGGGGATGACGGTAACGGAGAAAAAGCTGGGAAAGGGCGAGGACGCGGCGCTGGATGCGGCGGCTTTTTCGCTCGCGGACGGACAGCTGGGCCCGGTTGTGGAAACGGACGGCGTTTTTACCGTCCTCTACTGCGAGACGGCGTACGACGCGGAGGCGACGGACGCCCGCAAAGAAGCTATTTTCGAGGAGCGAAAGAAGCGGGCGTTTGATGAGATCTATGAGGAGTACCGGGACGGCGTCGTCCTGACGTATGCGGATTCCCTGTGGGAACGGGTGGATCTGTCGGCGCAGGGCTGGGCAGAGAACGCGGACTTTTTTGAGATTTATCAGGAGAGCGCGGGACGGCTGTAAACGGATCGGGAAGGCGTGAAGGAATGACAGGCCCGCGCGGGATGGCTGCGGGAGCGGAGGAAAAGCGATGGAGCATCTGGAAACGGACGGGAGAGGACGAAAGGGACAGAGCCGGAGAAGGGGCGGCGGCAGGGAAAAAAGAGGCGGATGCTTGCTGCCGGCGGCGGCAGCCGTTCTGCTGCTGGCCGTCCTGGCGGCGGGGATCTGGCTTCTGGCCGGTCCGGGACGGGAGCCGGAACTGGTCCGGGAGACGCCGGCCGAGATTCATCGGGAGACGATGGCGCCGGCAGAATGGGAGACGAAGGAGGAGGCCCGCGCGCCGGAGGAGGGCGGCGGGAATCGTACGCCGGAGGAAATTCTGGCAGAGATGACGCTGGAAGAGAAAATCTTCCAGCTTTTTATGGTTACGCCGGAAGCGCTGACGGGCGTCGACGAGGTGTATGCGGCGGGGGAGACGACGCGGGCCGCCATTGCCGCGCGGCCGGTGGGCGGAATTGTCTACTTTAAGAAAAACCTGCGCGGGCCGCAGCAGACGGCAGAGATGCTTGGCCGGACGAAGGATTATTTTGAGGAGACGGCGGGGATCCTGCCGTTTCTGGGCATTGATGAGGAAGGCGGCACGGTAGCCCGGATCAGCGGACGGGAGGAATTTGGCATAGCGGCGATCCCGGATATGCGCGATGTCGCACAGGAGGGCGGCGCGGACGGGGCCCGCCGCATCGGGGAACAGATCGGCTCTTACCTCGCAGAGCTGGGATTTAATCTGGATTTTGCCCCGGTGGCGGACGTCCTGACGAATGCAGAGAATCCGGTGGTGGCCCGCCGGTCGTTCGGAAGCGACGCGCAGCTCGCGGCGGACTGTGCCTGCGCTGTGGCAGAGGGGCTGCAGTCGCAGGGGATTCTGCCGGTTTTCAAGCATTTTCCGGGGCACGGCGGGACGGCGCAGGACAGTCATGACGGCTTTGCCCGCACGGAGCGGACGAAGGAGGAGCTGTATACGGAGGATTTCCTGCCGTTTGAGGCGGGGATTGCGGCCGGTGTGCCCGTGATAATGGCCGGGCACATTTCGGCGCCGGCGCTGACGGGCGATGCAATGCCGGCTTCGCTTTCGCCGGCGCTGACAGACGGGATTTTGCGGGGAGAACTGGGATTTCAGGGCGTGGTGGTAACGGACGCGCTCGATATGGGCGCGATCACGCAGTCCTGGTCCCCGGCGGAGGCGGCGGTTCTGGCGCTGGAAGCCGGCTGCGATCTGCTGCTGATGCCGGAAGATCTGGATGAGGCGTTCGGGGGCGTGAAGGCTGCCGTAGAGGAGGGGCGGCTCAGCGAAGAACGGCTCGATAAGTCCGTGCTGCGGATCCTGCGGGCCAAGCAGGGGCTTTCCTGAGACGGGACGGAACGGATGAAACAATTCCGGGCGCTCTGTTTAAAAAATCTCAAGAATATCGTAAGTTGACCGTCTTGTGTGGGACGATTTATAATAAAATGGGGTAAATGACAGACAGTACGCTGCTGGCAGGGGGGCAGGCAGGGTCAGAGTCGTAAAAAGAGGGGTAAAGTGCATGTTCAGAGAGAAGGGAAAATCGATTCTGTTCGGTGCGGCGGCAGCTCTCATGGCGCTGGGGTATGCGCCGCCTGCCTGGGCTGCGACGGCGATTGCGAATGTGAGGCTGATCTTTGACAGCCAGTATGACGGGGAGGGAGGCCGGCTGCAGGAGCCGGAGATAACGGCCGGGCTGTCCGGCTATACGGTGTCGGAGGTTTCCTGGAACCGTGCGGTGACGGACTGGACGCCGGGGCAGAGCGTGATCGCGTCGGTCACGCTGACGCCGGATGCGGATCACAGCTTTTCCAGCATTTACGCGGACGAGCGGATTACCGTGTGCGGCGCGGAGTACGTCTCCGCGCGGACGGAGATAGACGGAAGCCTGCTCGTCAAGGCGTCGTATGCGCCGGTTTTAAAGCTGGGACAGACGGCACGGGCCGGCTGGAGCGATCTGGAAGGCAAGACGGCCGTCTGGGAGGCGGTGCCCTATGCGTCGGCCTACCAGCTTCGCCTGTACCGGGGCGACGGCACGTATGTGGCGACGCTGACGCTTAAGGGGACCAGCGTGGATCTGAGCGCCTACATGGCGCAGGGCGGCGATTATTACTATGAGGTAAGAGCCGTTGCCGGAAACGGGGAGAGCGCGGCGTTTAAGCGAAATGGCGCGTATGTGACCTCGGCGGCGACGTCGGCTGCGGGAGATAAAACGGCGCGTTGGCTCGATTCGCCGGAGGGCTGGCGCTATGTGGATGAGAACGGGCGCCTGGCGGACAGCGGCTGGCGTTTTATCGAGGGCACCTGGTATTATTTCGGCGAAGACGGCTGTGCGGTCACAGGCTGGCAGGAGATCGGCGGAAAATGGTATTATATGGACGCGGGCTGCCGGATGCAGACCGGATGGCTGGAGCAGGACGGCGCCTGGTATTATCTCGATTCTACGGGCGAGATGGTAACCGGCTGGTATGAGATGTCGCCGGCGTTCTGGTATTATTTCTACGAGGACGGAACGATGGCGGCCGATACGGTAATCGACGGGTACCGCCTCGGCAGCGACGGCGCGCGCATCGACGGATAGCGGGCCGGACAGAAGAGAAAAAGGAAAAGAGCGGGGGCGTCCCAAAAGTCATGAAATGACTTGAGGGGACGCCCTTTTTTTGAGCGGAGTTTGCGGAGTGTTCCGTTTGGAGTTTGCGGCGTGTCCCGTTTGGAGTTTGCAGTGCGTTTTGCTCGGAGTTTGCGGCGGAGCGCGCACGAAGACTGCGGCGGAAAAAAATTTTCGGAACGCGCAAACTTTTCGGGCCCGGCCCGGGTCTTACAGATAAAAGAGCAAAGGAGAAAGGAAGAGATGAGAGATGCGAAATACGATCTGGTCGTCTCGGCGATTCTGGAAAATCAGAATGCAATGTACCGCGCCGCGATGTCCTTTACCCGCGACAGGGAGGCGGCGCTGGATGTGGTTCAGAATTCCGTGCTGCGGGCGCTGGAGCATTACCGGGGGCTGAAAGCGGAGGCAGCGGTCAGAAGCTGGCTGTTTCAGATTGTTTTTCATGAAGCCATGCGCCACATCGGAAAGAACCGGATGGAGTTTCCCGGGGAGACGGAGGCGCTGCCGGAAGGAGTCTATCAGGAAAAGGCGTTTGAGGAGAGCGGGCAGGAGGTGTACGAGGCAGTCATGAAACTGCCGGAGGCGTTCCGGATCATCGTCGTGCTGCGCTACTACGAGGAATTCAGCTTAAAGGAGATTGCCGGGATCACGGGCTTAAATCTGAGCACGGTAAAATCAAGGCTTTACGCGGCGCACAGGAAACTGGGAGCAGAGCTTAAGGAGGCGGAAGAATGAGAGTAGAAGATGGAAAAAAGGCATATGAGAGCATGGAGATTCCCGAAAAGCTTTCCGGCATGGTAAACGGGCTGATTGAGGCGGATAAGAGGAAACGGACGGGGAAAACGCTTCGTTTCCTGTACAGGAGAGGGGCGGCCGCCGCGGCCTGCGCGGTGCTCTTTGCGGTCGGATTAAATACGAACGCCGCGTTTGCGCAGACGGCGTCGGAGATCCCGGTAATCGGCGCCCTGGCCCGGGTCCTGACGATCCGCTCCTTCCAGGAAACAGAGGGCGACTATCAGATGAACGTGGAAGTGCCCGCCGTGGAAGCAGAAAAGGGCGAAGCGTTTGCCGACAGGGTCAACGCGGAGATCGAGGCGATCGTGGATCGCTATACGGCGCAGGCGAAGGAGGAATTTGAAGCGTATAAGGAGGCGTTTTTTGCGACGGGAGGAACCGAGGAGGAATGGAACGGCCGGCAGATGGATATCGTAGTCGATTACGAGGTCTGCTACCAGCAGGATCCGGTGCTGTCCCTGGAGCTGGTAACGGCCAAGGGCTGGGTTGCTGCCTCGGAGGAGCGCCATTATTACAATCTGGATCTGGAAAAAGAGAAAGAGCTCACGCTTGCGGATGTGCTGGGGGACGACTGGATCAGTATCTGCAACGCGGAGATCGACCGTCAGATCCGGGAGCAGATCGCGGCGGATCCGGGTCTCAGCTATTTCGGGTACGGGGATAATGATCTGGCGGAATTAAAGTTTCGCACGGTGGACGGGGAGACGGATTTTTACCTCAACGCGGCGGGAGAGGCCGTCGTCGTCTTCCCGGAATACGCCATCGCTCCGGGCTATATGGGCTACCGGGAGTTTGTAATAGGAAAACAGGGATAAATGCCGAACCCAATTTGCGGCGCTGCGTCTGACTCGCAGCGCCGCGTTTAATTTGCCGCGCCGCGTCTGACTCGCAGCACCGCGTTTAATTTACCGCGCCGCGCCCAATTCACACTTGACGGCCGTGTGAAATTCTTCTACAATTTACAGGAATGACAGGGATGCGTAGAACAGAAGGGCGCGGGAAATGAACATCATAAAAGCGGTAAATCTTGTGTTTGATTATATCAGGCGCGATGAGGACGATAAAGTGGAGGAGGTCAGCCGGGCGCTGGATCATCTGAACCTGGAGATCGAAGAAGGAAGCTTCGTGGCGGTTCTGGGTCACAACGGTTCGGGCAAATCGACGCTGGCCAAGCAGATCAACGGAATTCTGCTGCCGACGGAGGGAACGGTATGGATTTCTGAGATGGATACGGCGGATGAGAATCTGCTGTGGGAGGTCCGCAAGACGGCGGGGATGGTTTTTCAGAATCCGGACAACCAGATCATCGGCAACGTCGTGGAAGAGGACGTGGCGTTCGGACCGGAAAATATCGGCGTGCCGACGCCGGAGATCTGGCGCCGGGTGGACGAGAGCCTGCGGGCGACGGGGATGGCGATGTACCGCAAGCGATCGCCGAACCGCCTGTCGGGCGGGCAGAAGCAGCGGGTGGCGATTGCCGGCGTGCTGGCCATGAAGCCGCGCTGCATTGTTTTGGACGAGCCGACGGCGATGCTGGATCCCAACGGCCGGCGTGAGGTCATCCGCACGATCCGCGAATTAAACCGCGCGGAGAACATTACGATCCTTCTGATCACGCATTATATGGAGGAAGCGATTGACGCCGACCGGGTCATCGTGGTGGACGGCGGAAAGATCGTGATGGACGACGTGCCGAGGCAGATTTTCTCACGGGTGGAGGAATTAAAGCGTTACAGCCTGGACGTGCCGCAGGCGACGGAGCTGGCCTGGGAGCTCAGGCAGGGCGGAGTGGATCTCCCGGACGGGATCCTGCGCAGGGAGGAACTGGTGGAGGCGCTGCTTCCGCTGCTGAAAGGACGAAAAGGATGTCAATAAAGGCGGTTGATTTAACATATACGTACGGCGCGGGGACGGCGTTTGAGCAGCGGGCGCTGCGCGGCGTGAATTTTGAGATAAAGGACGGGGAGTTTGTGGGCCTGATCGGTCATACGGGTTCCGGCAAATCGACGCTGATCCAGCATCTGAACGGGCTTCTGAAGGCGACGGGGGGCGATATCCTCTATCACGGCGAGAGCATTTATCAGGAAGGGTACAACCTGCGGGCGCTGCGCGGCAAGGTGGGGCTGGTATTTCAGTATCCGGAATACCAGCTGTTTGAGACGGACGTTTTTTCGGACGTCTGCTTCGGGCCGCGCAACCTGGGGCTTTCGCAGGAAGAGATAGAAAAGCGGGCGCGTCACGCGCTGCGGCTGGTGGGATTTCCGGAGAAGCTGTACGGGAAATCCCCGTTTGAGCTGTCGGGCGGGCAGAAACGCCGCGTGGCGATTGCCGGCGTGCTGGCCATGCGCCCGGAGATGATGATTCTGGACGAGCCGACGGCGGGGCTGGATCCGAAGGGGCGCGATGAGATTCTGGGACAGATTGAGCGCCTGAACCGGCAGCATGGCCTGACGATCCTGCTGGTCTCGCACAGTATGGAGGACGTGGCCCGCTACGTGGATCGGATCATGGTCATGAACCACGGCGAGCTGGCGTTTGACGGCGCGCCGCGGGAAGTATTCCGGCATTACCGGGAACTGGAGGCCATGGGGCTGGCGGCGCCCCAGATTACGTATATCGTACAGGAACTGAGAGAGCGGGGCGTGCCTGTCGACGATTCGATCACGACGGTAAAAGAGGCCGCGGCGGCCATTCTCGGCCTTCTCGGGAAAGGGGGCGGGGAAGAGACGTGATTCGCGATATTACAATCGGACAGTATTATCCGGCGGATTCGCCGATCCACCGCCTGGATCCGCGGACGAAGCTCTTTGGCACGCTGGTCTATATCGTGTCGCTGTTTTTTGCCGACAATCTCTGGTGCTACGGCGCGGCGACGCTGTTTCTGGCCGCGGCGGTCCGGATTTCCCGCGTCCCTTTCCGCTTTATTGTGCGGGGGCTTAAGGCGGTCGTCTTCCTCCTGCTGATCAGCGTGAGCTTTAACCTGTTTCTGACGGACGGCAGGGTGCTGTGGCAGGCGGGCTTTCTGAAGATCACGGACGCGGGCCTGCGCCTGGCTTTGTTTATGGGCCTGCGCCTGGCGTACCTGGTCATCGGCTCGTCGATCATGACGCTGACGACGACGCCGAACCAGCTGGCGGACGGGCTGGAGAAAAGCCTTGGCTTTCTGAACCGGGCGCGCGTTCCGGTGCATGAGATTTCCATGATGATGTCGATTGCCCTGCGCTTTATCCCGATCCTGGTGGAGGAGACGGATAAGATCATGAAGGCGCAGATGGCCCGCGGCGCGGATTTCGAGTCCGGCAATGTGATCCGGCGGGCGAAAAGCATGATCCCGATCCTGGTGCCGCTGTTTGTCTCGGCGTTCCGGCGGGCGACCGATCTGGCCATGGCCATGGAGGCGCGCTGTTACCGGGGCGGCGAGGGACGGACGAAGATGAAGCCGCTACAGTATGAGCGCCGGGACGGCTTTGCGTACGCGGTTTTGCTGGCGTATCTGGCGGCGGTCATCGCGCTGCGCCTGATCTGGTAGGAGCGGCGTGCGGCGGGGAATGCAGCTGTGGCCGGGAATGTAGCTGTGGTCAGGAACGCAGCCGCGATCGGGAGAGCGGTGTGCGGCGGGAGAACGGGAGGAAGGATGAGAAGAATTGAACTGGTGGTCGCCTATGACGGGACGGCCTACTGCGGGTGGCAGCTGCAGCCGAACGGCGTTACGATTGAGGAAGTCCTAAACCGGGCGCTGACGGCGCTTTTAAAGGAGCCGATCCAGGTAATCGGGGCCAGCCGCACGGATTCGGGCGTGCACGCGATGGGAAATGTGGCGGTGTTTGACACAGAGAGCCGGATTCCGGGGGATAAGATCTGCTTTGCCCTGAATCAGGGTCTGCCGGACGATATCCGGATTCAGTCTTCCCGGGAGGTCCCGCTTACCTTTCATCCGCGTAAGGCCAACTGCGTCAAGACGTATGAGTACCGGATCCTGAACCGGAAGATCGATATGCCGCTGCTACGGCTGTACAGTTATTTCTGTTATTTTGATCTGGATGTGGAAAAAATGCGGCGGGCGGCGGCCTGCCTGATTGGCGAACATGATTTTAAGAGCTTCTGTACGGTGCGCAGCCAGGCGGAGGATACGGTGCGGACGATCTACAGCCTGGACCTGAAAAAAGAAGGGGATCTGATTACGCTGCGCATCAGCGGGAGCGGTTTTCTCTATAATATGGTGCGCATCATCGCGGGGACGCTGGTCAAAATCGGCATGGGCGTGTATCCGCCGGAGCGCATGGAGGAAATTCTGGAGGCCAGAGACCGGGCGGCGGCGGGGCCGACGATCCCGGCGCGGGGGCTGACGTTGGTCAGCCTGGAATATGAAACGGAGCTGGCCCCGCGGCTGGCCGGGAAAAACCGCCACTGGGATTACGAGCTGGATCAGAGCCTGGTGCCGGGCGGCGGCCCGGCTTTCCTGCGCATCTTTTTCTGCGAGGACGCGGAGCTTTCCCGGCTGGCGGCGCGGGTCATCCATCAGGCGTTCCGCAACGGGGCGCGGCAGGTGTACGTGAGAGACGGAGCGGCCGCGGGAGACTGCGGTAGGCAGGAGAGAGACGGAGCGGCCGCGGGAGACTGCGGTAGGCAGGAGAGGGGCGGAGCGGCCGGCGGCCGGCTGGCGGCCGGGCAGAAGTACGGGTATTACCGCCTGCGGGAGGCGTCCGGGGCTGCGCCGGTTCAGAAGCCGTGGCTGGAGGCGGTTTTCGAGGGGGCGTCCCGGCCGGGAGGAGAACATGAGCCAGACGTTTGAATATCTGCTTTATTTCGGGGCCTATGGCCTCATTATGCTGTTTATCGGCAAATCATCGTTTAAAGAGAGCGATTCTGTCTATAAGGTTTTCGTGGGGGAGAGGCGGACCGGGTTCTGGCGCCTCTTCTTTACCTTTGTCGGCACCTGGATCTCGGCGGCGACGATCCTGGGATTTCCGGGAAACGTCTATATGAGCGGGACGCAGGTCATCGTGTTTACGGTCATCCCCTGGTTTATCGGCACGGGGATGCTCTGCGCGATCAGCGGAAAAATCTACGACTGCAAGATCCTGACGATCCCGCAGCTGATCGGGGATCGCTACGGTTCCCGTATGCTCCGGATTGTGTGCGCCCTGCTGCTCTCGGGCGGCTACGTCTTCTATCTCGTCATGCAGATCAAGGGGTTTGGCATCGCGGCGGCCCGTCTGCTGAACCTCGATTACAAGGCGGTTATTTTTCTGGTCTATCTGTTTATTCTGTATTCTACCTTCGGGGGATTTTATTCTGTCTCGAAATCGGACGGTTTTAATCTGGTTATCTTAACGGTCAGCACGGGAATCGTTTATCTGGCCGTGATCCGCCAGGTGGGCGACGGGTTTCTTCTGTCGGACGGCATGGTCCGCGATCAGGTCCTGCCGGCCGGGGATCTCTCGCAGGCGGGGTATCTGGAAAAGGGCGGCCTCTTTCTGTATCTGAGTATGTTTTTTGGCTGGGGGATGGGCCTGGCGACCAACCCGCAGTACCTGATCCGCATCGTGGCGGCGAAGGATGGGCGCACGGCGAAGCGGGTGCTGCTTTTTTCCCTGATTTTCCTGGCCGCTTTTTATTTCTGCTTGACGCAGATCGGCCTGGGGCTTCGGATCCTGTTTCCGGCGCTGGCCGGGATCTGCGGCCCGGATGAGATTTTTGTCCGCGCCGTGGGCTATCTGGTCGATTCCCGGGCCAGCGGCCTCTTTTTGCTCAGCGTGATCGGCGCCTGTATTTCTACGGCCAATTCCCAGCTGCTTCTCATCGGCTCGATGATGTCCTATGACGTGGCGGCGCAGCTGGGGCGCTGGAAGCGGACGGAGGACCGCATTCTGACGCTGACGAATGTGTTTATTTTTGCGGGAGGGACGCTGGCGCTGATCATCGCCATGAATCCGCCGCAGAACATCCTGTTTTTCGGGGCGGATATCTGGGGTTTGTTTGCCGCATTCCTGACGCCGCTGATTTACGGGACGCTCTATTACGGACGGGGGACGAAAAAGGGGGCCTGGGGTGCTCTTTTTGCAGGACTTGGCGGCGCGCTTGTATTTTCGCGGCTGGATCTTCCGGTTTACTGGGCGTTTCCAGCCACGCTCTGCTCGACGGCGGCGTATCTTTTGATTCCGTTTCTGGAGGCTGCGGCGGCCCGGCGGCGGGAGAGAGGAAAGGAGGGGACGGGAGTATGAGAGCAATCGCCGGAATGGGAAGGCGGATGAGCGGATTCTGGAAGGCGTGGGGAGAGCGGTTTCTTGCGTGGTATTGCCAGATCGAAAATGAGATCATGATCCCGTTTCTTCTGGTGGGGATCCTGGTCATCGGCGCCTTCGGCGCGATCTCCTATTACGGGGGATATACCATGCAGCGCGATAACCAGCGGACGGCGGCGCGGACGCTGTTTTACGAGGCCAACCGGGATCTGCAGTATCTGAGCGCCTATCTGGAGGAAGAGGTGCTGGCGGAGAAGTACCGGGAGTTTCAGCCAGGGCGCGTGCGCATCACGGACCGGAACGGAAATGAGATCACGCGGGACGGGGACTGGGAGAAAAAAACGGTCGTCGCGGTCAGCATCGGGGAGAATCCGTTCGGCTGGAAATTTGAATACCTGACGGACCGAGAAGTATTTTTGACTGATCTGCTGGAAAAACAGAATTACACGGTGGTGGGCGCGATCGCCTCGCTGATTCTGATCAGCCAGGCCAGTATTTTTATCGCGCACAGCATGACCCGGCCGATCCGGCGAATGAGCCGGACCTGCCGGGAGATCGACCGCAATAAGGGAAGCTACCGGAGTTATGCCTTTGAGGCGGTCAGCCGGCGGGACGAGATCGGCCAGCTGGCGCAGACCTTTGAGGGCCTTCTGAAAAATATGGACAATTATACGAAGATGGAGTATACCAGCCGCATGTCCGCCGCCCTGGCGCACGAGATCAAAAATCCCATCGCGGGGATCCGCTCCGGCATCCAGCTGCTGAAGGGACGGGCGCAGCGCGATGGGGATCGGATGCTCTGTGACAGCATGATCCATGAGATCGATCGCGTTACGACGCTGATCATGAACCTGTTTTCGCTTTCTGTCCGGCGTGATTCGCCGAAAGCGGACGTTTCTCTTGCGCGCGTGCTGGGAGAGCTGGCGCTGATCTATGAGCGGGAGCCGGGAAACGGCAAGGCGGCGTTTGAAGTGACGGTAAGCGAGGGGCTGCATGCCTGGATCAACGAGAATGAATTCCGCCAGATCGCGCACAATCTGCTGAGCAACAGCCTGAAGGCGGTCGCGCCGGACGGGAGCGGGCGGATCTGGATTCTGGCGAAAGAGGAAAACGGACGGGCGGACGTCTGCTTTGGCGATAACGGCAGGGGGATGACCCCGGAGGAGCTGGCGCGGGCCATGGAGCCCTTTTACACCCGCAGCATCAACGGGATCGGGCTGGGGCTGGCGATCGTAAAAAATCTGACGGAGCAGAACGGCGGGACGATGGAGATGGAGAGCGCGCCGGGCGGCGGGACGCAGGTTACGCTGCGTTTCCCGTTAAGGAAGGAGGACGGACATGGAACGGGTGCTGATTATTGACGACGAATTTCTCCTCAGGTATACGCTGGAGGAGGGACTTAAGGATCGGGGCTACGAGGCCTACTCCGTGGCGACCATCGAGGAGGGCGTGGAGTTTGTGAAGAAGTTCCATCCGGCCGTGATCCTGCTGGATAATCTCCTGGAAAACAGCGTGGGGATGGACGAGATTGGAACCTTCCGCAGGCTGGACGACGACGTGCAGGTCATCCTCATGACGGCGTACGGATCGATTTCCCAGGCGGTCGAGGCGACCAAGCGCGGGGCCTACGATTATGTCTTAAAGCCCTTCGACGTCGACGAGATCGATTATCTGATGAAGCGCTGCCTGGAGCAGAAAAAAAGCCGCGATTCCCTGCAGTTTCTGAAGGGGCGGACGACGCAGTTCATCGGCGTCAGCGAGGCGGCGGGAAAGATCCGCAGCCATATCCGCGTGCTGGGAGAAAATTCAGGGGTCAACGTGCTTTTGCGGGGCGAGACGGGGACCGGAAAAGAGGTGGTGGCCCGCCTGATCCACGACTGCAGCGATCGCCGGGACAATCTGATGGTGCGGATCAACTGCGGCGCGATCCCGGAAAACCTTCTGGAGAGCGAGCTGTTCGGCTACGAGCGCGGGGCCTTTGCCGGAGCGCTCAAGACGAAAAAGGGGCTGATTGAGCTGGCCGACGGGGGAACGGTTTTCCTGGACGAGATCGGCGAGCTGCCGCTCTCCATGCAGACGAAGCTTCTGACTTTCCTGGATGACCGGCGGTTCAAGCGCATCGGTGCGCTGGAGGATACGCAGGTGGATGTGCGCATCATCGCGGCAACCAACCGCAATCTGGAGCAGGCCATCCGCGAAGGCCAGTTCCGGGAGGATCTGTTTTACCGCCTGAACGTGATGCAGATCGAGATCCCGCCGCTGCGGGAGCGCAGGGAGGATATCCCGGCGCTCTGCGAGTATTATCTGGATTATTATAATAAGGCGTTCGCGCGCAGCATTGAGAAGGTGGATCCGGATTTCATGCGGGAGCTGATCCTCTACGACTGGAAAGGAAATGTGCGGGAGCTGAAAAATATATTCGAGCGCTGTTTTCTGTTCAGCCCCGGCGCGGTGCTGGAAAAACACGTGGAGCTGGCTCCGGTCGAGCGCCGCGAGCGCCCGGACGAGGGGAGCTGTTTTTATCTCAAGGACCTGAAAAAGGGGCCGATCAGCCTGGAGCAGGAGGTTACGGCGCTGGAGAAAATCTACATGAGCGAAGCGCTGAAGCTGTGCGGGAATAACCTGACGAAGGCGGCCGCCCTGCTGGGAACGACGCGTTTTTCCATGAAGCGGAGGATGGAAAGGGAAGGCCAGGAGCAGCCGCCGCAGGAGTGAGAGAGCGGGGGGGACGGCCCGGCGATCGGCCGGATATGGTGCAGAAACTCACATCGTGCAGAATCGCACGCAAAAATCGTGCGATTCTGCACGATTTTTGCATAAAAAAGAAAAAATTTTGAGAGAAGATAAAAAATCTATTGAAGATCGATTAAAATTCAGATAAAATATAGGCAAATTGCCGGGGATGAAGAGGGGAACGAGAAGGACAGGAAACAGACCGGCCAAAAAAAGAAGGAGGTTTCATATGTATCGGGTAGATTTGAACAGTGATCTGGGAGAGAGCTTTGGAAATTACACGCTGGGAATGGACGAAGAGATTCTCCAGTACGTGTCGTCGGCCAACGTGGCCTGCGGCTGGCATGCGGGCGACCCGCTGGTTATGGAAAAAACGGTGGCGCTGGCAAAGCGCTGCGGGACGGCCGTGGGCGCGCATCCCGGTTTCCCGGATCTGATGGGCTTCGGCCGCCGCAACATGGTTATCACGCCGGACGAGGCGAAGGCGTACGTCCGCTATCAGCTGGGCGCGCTCTATGCGTTTGCAGAGAGCCAGGGCGTGCGCATCCAGCACGTAAAGCCGCACGGCGCGCTTTATAACATGGCTGCGGTCGATGAAAAGCTGGCGCGGGCCATGTGCGAGGCGGTCTATGAGTTTGATCCGGAGATCATCTTCATGGGGCTGGCCGGCTCGAAGATGATCGAGATGGCGGAAGCGGTTGGCCTGCGGGCTGCCAGCGAGGTATTTGCCGACCGGGCGTACAATGACGACGGGACGCTGGTTTCCAGAAAGCTGCCGGGCGCGGTTATCAAGGATAAGGACCTGGCGATCCGCCGCGTGGTGCGCATGGTAAAAGAGGGAAAGGTAGAGAGCGTAAACGGAACGGATATCGCGATCCGGGCGGATTCGATCTGCGTGCACGGCGACAACCCCAAGGCCCTCGAGTTTGTGAAGAACATCCGCGAGACCCTGATCGCCGAGGGCGTGGAGATCAAAAATCTGTCTGAGTAAGGAGCGGGAAAATGGGAGCAAAGAAAAGCAGCGGCAATACAAATATGACGGCGCTGATCGGCGCGGCGTTTCTGATGGCGACGTCGGCGATCGGCCCCGGATTTCTGACGCAGACGGCGACCTTTACCGGCGAGTACGGCGCGATTTTTGCGCTGGCGATCGTCTGCACGATTTTACTGGACATTACGACGCAGTTAAACATCTGGTCGATCATCGGCGTGTCCGGCATGCGCGGACAGGATATCGCCAACAAGGTAATCCCGGGCATGGGCTATTTCATCGCCTTCCTGGTTTCGCTGGGCGGCCTGGTCTTTAACATCGGAAACGTGGGCGGGGCCGCGACCGGCTTCAACATCGTGTTCGGCCTGCCGTTAAAGGCGGGAACGATCATCGGCGGCGCGATCGGCATCCTCATTTTCCTTTCCAAGGACGCGAAGACGGGGATGGATAAGCTGACGAAATATCTGGGAAGCCTGATGATCCTGACGGTGCTTTACGTGGTAATCCGTTCCAATCCCCCGGTGGGCGAGGCGGTTACGAGCATCGCGCGGGTGGATCAGTTCCCGAACCTGGTATTCCCGATTATCACGCTGCTCGGCGGAAGCTGCGGAGGCTATATTACCTTCTCCGGCGCGCACCGTCTGCTGGACGCCGGGTTCTCGGGCGTGGAGGATCTGCCTCATGTGCGCCGCTCGGTGCTGATGGGCGTCGGTGTCTCGGGAACGATGCGGATCCTGCTGTTTTTAGCGGTTCTGGGCGTTGTAACGGCCATGCCCGAGGTCGTCGGATCGGACGGCTGGGTAACGAGCCCGCCCGCGGCCGCGTTCCAGGCCGGAGCCGGCGTCATCGGCTATAAGATTTTCGGTATCGTGATTCTGTTCGCGGCGATTACCTCGATCATCGGCGCCGCCTACACCTCCGTATCGTTCTTAAAGACGCTGCATCCGTTTATCATGGAGAACGAGAAGTGGTTCGTAATCGGCTTCATCGCCGTTTCCACGGTCGTCATGACCTTCCTGGGACAGCCGGCGACGCTTCTGGTCCTGGCCGGATCGGTCAACGGCCTGATCCTGCCGATTACGCTGTTCATCATTCTTCTGGCCAGCAGAAGAAAGGATATTGTAGGAGAAAATTACCGGCATCCGCTGATTCTGATTGTGCTGGGCGTCTGCGTCGTTCTGCTGACGGGATACTCGGGAATCAAGGCTCTGCCGCAGATTCTGACGATTTTTGGATAGGAGGCGCTTATGGACGGCGTAAGATATCTCGCAGCGGGCGACAGCGCGGTCTGCGTGGAATTCGGCAACGAAATCAGCCCGGAGATTAATAAGAAAATCCGCGCGTTCAAAATCGCGGTAGAAAAAGAACAGATTCCCGGAATTGTGGAAACGGTTCCGACGTATCGCTCTCTGCTCGTTCATTACCGGCCGGATGTAATCGGGTTTGGCGGGCTGACAGAGCGGTTTGAAAGCCTGATGGGATCCCTTTCGGGGATCCCGATTCCGCCGCCGACGGTCATCGAGATTCCGGTGCTTTACGGCGGCAGCATGGGGCCGGACATCGAGAATGTGGCGGCCCACAATCACAAGACGGTAAAAGAAGTTATCCGAATCCATACGTCGGGGGAATATCTGATTTATATGCTGGGCTTCATTGCCGGTTTCCCCTATCTGGGCGGAATGAGCAAGGAGATCGCTACGCCGCGCCTGAAAAACCCGCGCGTGAAGATCGAGGGCGGCTCAGTGGGCATCGCCGGGGAGCAGACCGGGATTTACCCTGTGGACTCGCCGGGCGGCTGGCAGCTGATTGGCCGGACGCCGCTGAAGCTTTACGATGCGGATCGGGAAAAACCGGTGCTTCTGGAAGCGGGGCAGTACATCCGTTTCCGCTCAGTCTCTCAGGAGGAGTATGAGCGCATTGAAAAGGAAGTAGCCGACGGCACGTACCAGTACGTCGTTTACGACAAGGAGGGGTAAAAATGGGCGTGAAATTTGCAAGCGGCGGATTTCTCACGACGGTGCAGGACATGGGCCGGACGGGATACCAGGAATCCGGCATGTCCGTGTCCGGCGTGATGGATCAGCGCTCGGCGGCGCTGGCCAACATTCTGGTCGGAAATGAAGAGAATGAGGCGGTGCTGGAGATTACTCTCATGGGGCCGATGATGGAATTTACGGAGGATACGGTCATCGCCGTTACGGGCGGCAATCTTTTGCCGAAACAAAACGGGAAAGATTTTCCGATGTACCGGGCGGTTCCGGTAAGGCGGGGCGACGTGCTGAGCTTTGCCGGGATGGCGGGCGGCAGCCGCGCCTACGTGGCGTTTGCCGGCGGGCTGGACATCCCGCTGCAGATGGGCAGCCGCTCCACGAACCTGAAGTCGAAGATCGGCGGCCTGGAGGGCAGAAAAATTGCCGGCGGGGACGAGATCGGCTTTCGGGCCCCGAAAACGGATCTCCCCAACCTGCGCAGGCGGAGCGTGGAGCCGGAGGATTTTACCGCTTCGGAACGGGTCATCCGGGTGGTCATGGGGCCGCAGGACGACTGCTTTACGGAAAAAGGAATCGAGACGTTTCTGAGCGCTGCCTATGCGTACACCAATGAGTCGGATCGCATGGGCTGCCGCCTGGAGGGCGAGGTCATCGAGCATAAAAACGGCGGCGATATCATTACCGACGGAATCGCCTTCGGCGCGATCCAGGTTCCGTCGCACGGCCGGCCGATCATCATGATGGCGGATCATCAGACGACGGGCGGTTATACCAAGATCGCCGGCGTGATTACCGTCGACCTGCCGCTGGTGGCGCAGGCAAGGCCGGGAGACAAGGTGCATTTTAAGAAGGTCTCCGTCGAGGAGGCGCAGAAGCTCTACGTGGAGCAGAAAAACCGCTTTGAGAAGCTGAAGGAAGAATTTGAGCGCCGGCCGCAGGCCGGCGGGGAGCTTCAGGCGGCCATTTATGCGGCGGTCGGCCACGAGGCCAGACGATACTGGAACCCGGCGGGCACCTACCGCGTCGTGGTGGACGGCGAAGAATACACCGTAGATCTGAGCGTCGAGAGCGAGGGGCTGCGCTGAAGAAGAGGCCGCAGCGCGGCGGATTGAAGGAAATACTGGGCGCGGCGGGGGAAAGGAAGTGCTGGCCGCGTCGCGGCGTGCCGGGAAGAGACGTTGACCGCGGCCAGGTAAAGGAAGTTGCTGGCCGCGGCGCGGCGTGCCGGGAAGAGACGTTGACCGCGGTTAGGTAAAGGAAATGCTGGCTGCGGCGCGGCGTGCCGGAAGAGACGCTGACCGCGGTCAGGTAAAGGAAATGCTGGCTGCGGCGCGGCGTGCCGGAAGAAATGGCGGCCGCGGCGCGCGAACGAAACGCGCCGCGCGGGGAAAGGAGAGAAGGAAATGGGCGATTACAGGAATATGGCGCCGGAGGAAGTCTGGAAACGGATCCGCTCCGGCGAGATTACGGGGCCGACGGCGGGCATGTGCGCCGGCTATGCGCAGGCTAATCTGGTAATTCTTCCGAAAAAATATGCGGAAGATTTTAAAGAATTTGCAAGAAAAAATCCCAAACCCTGTCCTGTTCTGGAGGTAGTGGAGAAGACGCCGGACATTCACGACATGGGCGAGGGAGCCAGCATCGTGACGGATCTGCCGAGGTATTTTATTTACCGGGACGGCGTGCGCACGGAAGAGACGACGGACGTTTCGTCTTACTGGAAGGAAGATTCCGTGGCTTTTCTGATTGGCTGCAGCTTCTCGTTTGAGGAGGCGCTGATGCGCGAGGGAATCGAGGTGCGTCACATCGCCATGGGCTGCAACGTGCCGATGTACAAGACGAACATCGCCTGCGAGAGCGCCGGCGTGTTCCAGGGGCCGATGGTGGTCAGCATGCGCCCCATGACGCCGGAAAATGCCAGAAAGGCAAAAGAAATTACAGAGCGCTATCCCAATGTCCACGGAGGGCCGGTTCAGATCGGAAATCCGGAGGCGATCGGGATTCAGGATATAAACAGGCCGGATTACGGCGACGCCGTCGAGATCCGGGAAGGAGAAATCCCCGTATTCTGGGCCTGCGGCGTCACGCCGCAGGCGGCCATCGAGAACGCAAAGCTTCCGCTGGTCATTACCCACGCCCCCGGACATATGTTCATTACCAATGTGCTGAACACGGAACTGAACGATTATCTGGAGGAAAAAAAGAAGCGCTGAAAAAGTTCATTGCATAAGCGGCAAAAAAAGCTGCGGCCGGATCGTGCGGGATCCGGCCGCAGCTTTTTCCCGCCCGGGCGGCCGGGAATTTTCAGCACAATTTTCCCGGGAAAAAGTGCGCAAAACGGTTGATTTTAAAGATAAGTTTTAGAATGAAATTCGACAAGAGATATTAAATCTCAAGCCGAATTTCATTTTTTATATACGGGAAAATGAAAAGCGCGTTTAGAGACTAAAAATCTCTGGACGCGCTTATTTTTTTATCACGAAAGAGAGGAAAAAGCAATATGACAAAGAAACAGCTGAAAGAGAAGTATACAGAATGGAATAAAGGAATAACGAAAGCCGGGGAAAGACAAACAGAGATTTTCCGTGAACTGCAAGAACTGTGTGCGGAAAAAGGAGACGGGAAACGCTGGTGTAGTATTGAAAAACTGGTAGAAGAACTGGCAAAGACTGGGAATATATACAAAGCCATGGATTTGGTATCTGAATACTACAAGATAGAAGGACAGAACGAGGCATTAAGGGATTTAGCGATAGCAACAAATAATTTTGAAGTATAGGGCGGCATAAGCCGCCCGCATGGAAAGGAGCGGTAACGGTGGCGAGGAAATACAAAAGACTGTGTTATAAGGACAGACAGACCATAGAGAATATGAGCAAGGCGGGCAGCAGGGTAATTGAGATAGCGGCGGCGTTGGGAGTACATAGGGACACGATTTACAAAGAGCTTACCCGCTGCGGAGCCACGCAGGAGACATATAGCGCAGACAAAGCACAAAAAGCGCTTTAGAAATCGAGGAAAGAGAATTATGAAAGGATACGACATTTTAGACGAGGAGATTAGGCCGGAGAGCTTAGCTATTATTGAGGCATTTATCTTAACAAAGCCAAAGATACAGGAATATAAGAGGATTGCTTGTAGTATATCTGGCGGTTCAGATAGCGATATTTTAATTGATATGATTGCGAAACTGGATACAGACAAAAAGGTAAAATATGTATTTTTTAATACAGGAATTGAATATGAAGCGACAAAAAAGCACATCAAAAGTTTGTGCGAAAAGTACGGAATAGAAATAGTGGAAATTAAGGCCAAAAAATCAATTCCGAGCAGTTGCAAAGAGTTTGGCGTACCCTTTATATCTAAGCGGGTAAGTGGATATATAGAAAGGTTACAAAGAAGCGGTTTCCAATGGGAAAACGGAACTTTCATAGAACTGCTGGAAAAATACTGTATGGAAATACCAGAAAAAGAAGCCATAGATAGCAATGGAAATATAAAGAAGGGGATAGGGGAACACAAAGGGAGATATTTTAAAGGGTGCTGCGCAGGGTTGCGTTGGTGGTGTAACGAATTTGGAGACGGTAGCCAATTTAATATTTCATATAACAAATGGCTTAAGGAATTTATGATGGAAACGCCGCCAAGGGATATAAGAATTTCAGATAAATGTTGTATGTGGGCGAAAAAGAAGCCAGTGCATGAATTTTTAAAAGAGAATGATATTGAATTAAATATTTATGGAGTGAGAAAAGCAGAAGGAGGACAGAGGGCTACAGCGTATAAGAATTGTTTTACAGGAAATGTAAGAGGAAGCGGAATAGACGAGTATAGGCCGTTATTTTGGATAAAAAATGACGACAAAAAAGAATATGAAAGGTTTTACGGAATAGAACATAGCGATTGCTATACAAAATATGGACTTAAAAGAACTGGGTGCGCGGGTTGCCCTTTTGGAAGAAACTATGAGGAAGAATTAAAAGTAATGAGCCAGAACGAACCAAAGCTATATAAAGCAGTGTGCAATATTTTTGGAAAGTCATACGAGTACACAAGAAAGTACAGGGAATATGCAAAGAAAAAAGAAGATGAGCAAAAGAAGAAAAAGGAGAAGAACGAATATGAACAACTAAGTTTATTTGAATAAAAAGCGCCTTTAATTTAGTGGCAGAATACCGCAGCCGGACGAGGCGGGGCGCTGGTTCAATTCCAGCAAGGCGTATTTGTAGCAGGTTTGGCAGACCTGCGGCAGAGGACGGCAGGCAAATAGCCGTATCTGTATACTGTGGAAAAATA
>CALWLT010000021.1 GCA_944381615.1 uncultured Lachnospiraceae bacterium
GAACAGATTGGAAATATCTGAACTTGAAAAAACGAAAAACGAGTTGTATGATTGAGAAAATACGTCTATGATCATTTTCTCTAGGGACAGTCTTTTTCATCTCAACTGACAATTCGTTTACTTCATCACGGATGATAAAGTGCTGGCAAAGTAAAACAAACTATGCTAAAATGATTCTACCAAGCAGAATACCAGGAGGATAAGGTTATGCCAGTAGTGAGCGAATTAATCCGCATTGAGGATGACGGAACCATCAGTTTTGGCGATTACGGGTTGGCGGTAAAATCCAAGCTGCAGGATTTTGAATATCAGGGCGATCTGTATAAGGTAAAGACGTACCGCGAGATTACGAAGCTGGAGCGCAACGGGATGTTTGTCTACGAGTCGGTGCCCGGCACGACGGTCGGCCATTTCTGCGCGGACGAGCTCTCGATGGAATTCGAGGTAGAGGGAGAGCAGGACGCCCAGATTACCGTACAGCTGGAGGAAGACCGGGAGTATGAAGTGTTCGTGGACGGGGCGTCGGTCGGCGGCATGACGACGAACGTGAGCGGGAAGCTGGCGCTGAGTGTGGAGCTGACGCCGGGGAAGGCGACCCGGATCCGGATTCAGGGCCGGTAAGAAGCGAGAGACTGCCTGCAGGGAGAGAGCCGGGGATCCCGGTCTGGTATCGCCTGCAGGCATTTTTTTGGAGGGGCAAAGATGGCAAAGGCGAGAGCAACGGCATTTTTCTGCAGCGAGTGCGGCTATGAATCCGCCAAATGGATGGGGCAGTGTCCGGCCTGCCGGGCATGGAATACGATGGTGGAGGAGCCGCTTGCAGCCGCTTCCCGGACGGCCCCGGCCAGGGGAGCGGCCGGCGAAACGCGGCGGGACGGGAAAACGCTTCGCCCGGTTTCTCTGGAGGAGATTTCTCTGGAGGAGACGGACCGCATGAGGACGGGCTTTGATGAGCTTGACCGGGTGCTGGGATCCGGCCTGGTCGCCGGATCGCTGGTGCTGGTCGGCGGCGATCCCGGGATCGGCAAATCGACAATCCTGTTGCAGGTCTGCCGGAATCTGGCAGCTTGGGGGCGGCCGGTGCTCTACGTTTCCGGGGAGGAGTCCTTAAAGCAGATCAAGCTGCGGGCGGGCCGGATCGGACCCGTTTCGGGGCCGCTTTCTTTCCTCTGCGAGACGGATCTGGACGCGATCGCGCAGGTCATCCGGAAGGAACGGCCGGCAGCGGTCGTGATCGATTCGATCCAGACCATGGATACGGAAGCCGTCTCCTCCGCACCGGGAAGCGTCAGCCAGGTGCGGGAGTGCACGGGCCTTCTGATGCAGCTTGCCAAAGGGCTGGGCGTGACCGTGTTCATCGTCGGCCATGTGACGAAGGAGGGCGTTGTCGCCGGGCCGCGGGTGCTGGAGCACATGGTGGACACGGTGCTCTATTTCGAGGGGGACCGGCATGCCTCCTACCGGATTCTGCGCAGCGTCAAGAACCGGTTCGGCTCGACGAATGAGATCGGCGTATTTGAGATGCGGGAAGAGGGGCTTCATGAGGTCTCCAACCCGTCGGAGTTTCTGCTGGAGGGCCGTCCGGCCGGCGCGTCCGGCGCGGTAACCGCCTGTTCGATGGAGGGGACGCGGCCGCTGCTTCTGGAGGTGCAGGCGCTGGTCGCAAGGAGCAGCTTCGGGATGCCGAGGCGGACGGCGGCGGGGACGGACTACAACCGGGTCAATCTGCTGATGGCGGTGCTGGAGAAGCGCTGCCGCTACGAGCTCTCGAATTTTGACGCCTACGTGAATATTGCGGGAGGGATGCGCATGACGGAGCCGGCGCTTGATCTGGCGATTGTGGCGGCGCTTGTCTCCAGCTACCGCGACCGGCCGGTGGACGAAAAAACGGTCGTTTTCGGCGAGGTGGGCCTTTCCGGCGAGGTCCGGGCGGTCTCCATGGCCGACCAGCGGGTCAGCGAGGCGCGCCGCCTGGGCTTTACGCGCTGCATTTTGCCGGCGGCGAACCTGGGGCGGGTCAGGCAGGCGGGCGGCATGATCCTGGACGGCGTCAGCAACGTAAAAGAGGCGATGGCGCTCCTCTGAGGGAATGGTTCGGGCGATTCGCCCGGCCGGCGCGCCTTGCAAAAAACGGCGCGCACTTCGACAAAAACACTTCGACAAAAATGGTTGACTTTTTAAAAATCCTGTGCTATCATAATCAGGCAGTTGTTTTTAGGGGAATAGTTCAATGGCAGAGCAACGGTCTCCAAAACCGTCAATGGGGGTTCGAATCCCTCTTCCCCTGTTTCTGTCAGCTGCAGGCTTGGCGCTGTGATTCCGGTCAGAAGGAATCGCAGTTTTTTTATTTGCCAGAACGCCCGCTTTCCGGATCCTTCATGTGCCCGCGCCTGTCCCGGTTTCTGTAAAACGGGAGAAAAGAATAGGTAAAATTTTTTGGAAAAACACACTTTAACGGTTTTTTTACGGATAAAGGGGCGGAAAATGGAAAAAGCAGGAAATTTTGCCGGGTTCTGCCTGTATAATTTCTGGAATTATGGCAATAACTGATAAAAAAGTCTGATCGGGAAATGAAAAATAGGATTTGACAAGGGCGGGATTTCGTGATATATAATCTGCAAGGATCCCGGAACCAACAGGGTTCGCGCCCGCAAAGGGCTTTGATTAAAGGAGTTTGATGATTATGAAACAGAGAAAAATTATGTTGAAAACGGTAGAGGATGCCAAACGTTTTGTCGCCGCTTCCATGAAATGTGATTTTGACGTGAATGTTTTTTATAATCGTGTGATCATTGACGCCAAGTCTCTGCTGGGTGTGATGAGCTTGGATCTGACGAAGGTGCTGACCGTCGAGTATGACGGGGAAGATGCGGAGTACGAGGCGTTTTTGGATACGGTGGCAGCCAGCGCGACGGCCGCGTAAGCCGGTGTCCGGATAAGAACAGAGAATGTCCTGGAAAGTCTGTGGGAACGGCCCGCAGCGTTCCGGGACATTTTTTATATGAAGCGGCGCCTGCGGGGCGCGCGGTATGCGGGCAGAGAGAAATGATGAAGCGGCGCCTGCGGGGCGTGCGGTACGCGGGCGGGGAGGAATCAGGCGTGGAGATAAAGGGAAGGGAGATCCGGATCTCGGTCCGGAATCTGGTCGAGTTTGTGCTGCGATCCGGCGATCTCGACAACCGGCGGACGGCGGGCGCGCAGAAGGAAGCGATGCTGGCCGGCGGCCGCCTGCACCGGAAGCTGCAGAAGAAGATGGGGCCCGGCTATCAGGCGGAGGTGTTTCTGCGCCGCCGGGTGGAGGAAGAGGGCTTTGTGATCCTGGTGGAGGGACGCGCGGACGGGATTGTGCGCGGGGACGGCGGCGCGCTGATCGACGAGATCAAGTGCGTGTACCGCGACGTGGCGCGCATGGAAAAACCGGAGGAGGTCCATCTGGCGCAGGCCATGTGCTACGGCCTTTTTTATGCGGAGCAGGAGTCGCTCCCCGAGGTTACCATCCAGCTGACCTACTGCAATCTGGAGACGGAGGAGATCCGGCGCTTTCAGGAAATCCGCACGGCCGGGGAGCTTGCGGACTGGTTCGCGGGCCTGATTCATGAGTATGTGAAATGGGCCCGTTATCTGTACCGCCATGCGCTGCGGCGCGACGAGTCCATCCGCGCGCTCGAGTTCCCGTTTCCCTACCGGCCGGGCCAGCGCGATCTGGCGGTCAGCGTCTACCGCACCCAGGCCAGGGGACGGCGGCTTTTTATCCAGGCGCCGACCGGGATCGGGAAAACGCTCTCCACGATTTTCCCCAGCGTGAAAGCCATCGGCGAGGGATACGGGCAGAAGCTGTTTTATCTGACGGCGAAGGCCGTGACGAGGGGCGTGGCGCAGGAGGCGCTCTCGATCCTGCGGGAAAACGGCCTCTTTTTCAGCTCCGTGACCATCACGGCGAAGGAAAAACTGTGCGTTTTGGAAAAACCGGCCTGCAATCCGGAGAGCTGCCCGCGGGCGAAAGGACATTTCGACCGGGTCAACGATGCGGTCTACGAGATTTTACACCGGGAAAGCGGGATTACCCGGGAGGAGATCCTTTCCTACGCCGAGGCGTTTGAGGTCTGTCCGTTTGAGTTCTGCCTGGATATCTCCGGCTTTGTGGACGGGATCATCTGCGATTATAATTACGTCTTTGATCCGGACGTGCGCCTGAAGCGCTATTTTGCCGAGGGGAACCAGGGGGAGTATCTCTTTCTGGTGGACGAGGCGCACAACCTGGCGGCGCGGGCGCGTGAAATGTACAGTGCGGTTCTGAAGAAGGAAGAGGTGCTTGAGATGCGCCGCCTGTTTCAGGGGCGCGCACCGGCGCTTGCGCGCCGGCTGGACCGGGTCAACCGCATTCTGCTGGAGATGAAGCGCGAGTGCGAGCGCGTTCAGGTGCTGGCGGACGTTCATCTTCTGGGCGAGGCGCTGTCGCATCTGTATGCCGCGCTGGAAAACTGGCTGGAGGACGGGCCGGAGGGGGAGCTGCGGGAAAAGACGCTGGAGTTTTATTTTCAGGTGCGCGCGTTTCTGAATATCTGCGAGCGGATCGATGAGCACTACCGGATTTACAGCGAGCTTCTGGAGGACGGCTCATTCCAGGTGCGGCTCTTTTGCGTCAATCCCATCCGCAACCTGGGCGAATGCCTGGAACAGGCGAGGAGCACGGTGTTCTTTTCCGCGACGCTTCTGCCGCTGCGCTATTACCGGCTTTTACTGAGCGACGCGCCGGAGGATTATACCGTTTACGTCAATTCGCCGTTTTCGCGGGAAAACCGGCTGATCCTGGCGGCCGGCGACGTGACGAGCCGCTATGCGCGGCGCAACGAGCAGGAATACCGCAAGGTGCTTTCCTATATCCGGGCGGCGGCCCGGGCCCGCCGGGGAAATTATATGGTGTTTTTTCCCTCCTATCAGTATCTGGAGCAGGTGCTGGCCCTGGCGGAGGAAGAAGCGCCGGAGCTTGAGATCCTCGTGCAGGACAGCCGCATGACGGAGGAAAAGAGGGAAGATTTTCTGCGGGAATTTGAGAAGAAGCGGGATCGGTCCCTGGCCGCCTTCTGCGTGATGGGCGGTTCCTTTTCAGAGGGGATTGATTTGAAGGAGGATCGGCTGATCGGCGCCATCGTGGTGGGGGCCGGCCTGCCCATGGTCTGTCCGGAGCAGGAGATCCTGAAGCAGTATTTTGAAGAGACGAAAGAGGGCGGCTTTGCCTGCGCCTACCAGTACCCGGGGATGACGAAGGTACTGCAGGCGGCGGGCCGGGTCATCCGCACGGGAAGCGACCGCGGGGTCATCCTGCTTCTGGACGACCGTTTCCTCTGGCGCGAGTACCGGGAACTGTTTCCGCGCGAGTGGAGCGATGTGAAGCGCGTTACGCTGGCCGGTGTGGAAGCGGAGCTTGCGGCGTTCTGGTCCCGCTTTCCAGAAGCTCCATAAACTGCCTGGCCGCCTGGGAGACGGGGATGGCGTCGCTGTGGACCTCCACGATCTGGCGCAGCGGCAGGGCCTGCTTTAAGCTGAGGCAGAAGAGCTCCGTCTCGTCGGGCGGGATACAGAAATCCGGCACAAAGGCGATGCCCAGCCCGATGCGGGCCAGATCGATGAGGAGGTCGTTGCTGCTTAATTCGATCTCCGGGACGAGATCCAGCTGATGTTTCTGGAAGGTCTGATGGAGAAATTCGCTGGTGGTGCTCTTGCGGTCCAGCATCAGGATGGGGAACGTGAGCAGCTCCCGGAGCGATACGCTTCTCTGGGCCAGCGGGAAGAAGGCCGGGTTGGCCACGAATACGTCGGAAAAGCTGCAGAGGGGCCGGATGTGCAGGCCGCCCCCGAGTGCGGAGTTCGGGTAGTTGGCCAGGATAAAATCCACCTGCCCGTTTTCCAGAAGGCGCGCGCACTCGATGGAAGTGCGGTTGGTAACCTTGATGTGGACGCCCGGATAAAGCGAGTGGAAACGGCTTAAGATGGGGACCAGGAAATAGCGGCAGATGGTGTCGCTGGCGCCGATGCGCAGCTGGCCGCCGTTTAAAGTGCCTGCCTCCAGAAGCTGCGTTTCGCCCTTCTGGATGAGATGGATGGCCGGTTCGATGTGGCGCAGCAGGATCTCCCCCTCGGGCGTCAGGCGGACTTTCTTGGTACTGCGCAGAAAGAGCGTCTGATTGAGCTTTTTTTCCAGCATCTTGACTGACTGGCTGACCGCGGACTGCGAGATGTAGAGCTGCTTGGACGCCTCGGAGAAGCTGAGCGTCGAGGCGACGTAATAAAATACCTTGTATAATTCGTAATTGATATCCATCACTTTTTCCCTCCCCGCGTCCAGTTTACCACACCGGGGCGGGAGACGGCAAGAAAAACGAAGTGTTGCCGGGGCGGGAGACGGCAAGAAAAACGAAGCGTTACCGGAGCGGGAGACGGCAAGAAAAACGAAGCTTTACCGGGGCCGTGCGGCATGATATACTGGGAGCGCAGAAAAAAAGGAAGAGAGGAGAGATAGATCTCATGGGAGACGGGAAAAACGGAATGGACTGGGAGGAGCCGGATTATTACGGCATGTATTTAGAGGAACTGAAGGCAATCGCGCCGCTTGACGGGGAAGAGGAGAAACGGCTTTTAGAAGAGCTTGCCGCCGGGCGGAAGGAGGCGGGAAAGCGGCTGACGGAGGGAAAGCTTTCGCAGGCGGTCAGGCTTGCCGGAGAGTATGCGGATCGCGGGCTTCCCGCGGGCGATCTGGTGCAGGAGGCGAACATGGCCCTGCTGATGGCGGTGGAGGAATACACGGGCGGCGATTTCGACCGGCAGATGGAGGATCGGATCCGCCGCAGCCTGGAGGCGGCGCTGGCGGATCAGGACCGGGAGAGACGGATCGGGGAGGAGATGGCGGCCCGCGTCAACGTGCTGAAGGATATTTCCGCCGCCATGGCGGCGGAGCTGGGACGCGAGGCGACGGTCGCGGAGCTGGCGGAGCGCATGAAGATGCCGGAGGAGGAGATCCGGGATATCATGAAGCTCACGCTGGACGCCATGCGGGTCATCGGGGAATGAGAGGCGGCGAAATGTGGATTTATCTGATGCGTCACGGGCAGACGGCCTGGAATATTGAAGGAAAAATTCAGGGGAGGACGGACATTCCTCTCAATGAAGAGGGGATCCGGCAGGCTGGCCTTCTGGCGGACGCGCTTCTGAAAAAAGAGGCGGAGAGCGGGAGGAAAGCGGCGGTCACGTACGTCAGCCCCCTGATTCGGGCGCGCGAGACGGCCCGCATCGTGGCAGAGCGGGCCGGGACGCCGGTCCGCGAGATGGACGAGCTGAAGGAACGGGATTTCGGCTTCTGGGAGGGAAAGACCTGGGAGGAGGTAGAGCGCGGATATCCGGAGGAATTTCATTTCTGGGAGAAGAATCCGGATGAGGGCGCGCCGTCCGGGGGAGAAAGCTGCGCTTCCTGCCGCCTGCGCTGCCGCAGGGCGCTGGAACAGATCCTTTCACAGCGGGAGGGCGACGCCGCGGTCGTCGCCCACGGGGGGATCCTGGTATTCCTGATCAACGAGCTTCTGGCGGAGCGTGACCGGCGGGAGATCATCGTGACCAACGCCAGCCTTTCGATTGTCGAATACAGCCGGGAAACGGGAAAAAGCCGTCTGCTTCTGCTCAATGATACCTCGCATCTCGGCGCGGATCCGGGGCGGCGCAATAATAAGTACTGCTAATGAAACATATTAAATATATTAATTTTATTTATTGATCCGTTTTGGGTATGATGAAGACAGAACCGCGGTCCGGCGTGCGGGCCACGGCGAAAAAGAGAGGCCCGGCGCGCGGATCGGGCCGGAAAAGGAGAGGCCCGGCGGGACCGGGCCGGAAGGCACAGGCCCGGCGGGATCGGGCCGGAAAACGCAGGCCCGGCGGGACCGGGCCTGCAGAGCACAAG
>CALWLT010000022.1 GCA_944381615.1 uncultured Lachnospiraceae bacterium
GGATAAACGCTGAAGGCATCTAAGCGTGAAGCCCCCCTCAAGATGAGATATCCCAAACGAAAGGAGTAAGACCCCTTGAAGAGGACGAGGTAGATAGGGCAGAGGTGGAAGTGCAGTAATGTACGGAGCTGACTGCTACTAATCGGTCGAGGGCTTAACCAAAGAAGTTTGGAGAGCGGGACGCAGAGAACGAAAGGTTTTATGAAGAACCGCTCAGACATGCGGAGTAGGGAAACACGGATGATTTTCAATATGTGGTTTTGAGGGTATATGGATTGAAAAGGGAATAAGGATTGTTTATGAGGCTGAAATTCATGTTTCAGCCTTTTTGTTGAATGCGGAATATGGAAAATAAAAAACGGGGAAAAGGGCAGCGCGATATGGAAAAGTGGAGAAGAGATTTTGCTCTGTGTGTGGAGGATTGGCGTACATACTGGGGAAAATACCGAAGGCTGGCGGTGTGTTTTGGTCTGATTGTCGGAATTGTGTATGGCGGTTATATCTGCAGCGGCAGTTTTTTTCTGGACAGCGAGATTATGGCAATCCGGCCGGAATTTATGCGTGATGTGTGGCTGGGTTCTAACCGCTTCGGAATGGTGGCGACCAGCCTGCTGTTTGGCCTGGGCCGGCTGAATCCCTGGCTCTCCAATATACTGATGGGACTGGTTATGTGGGCCTGCGCCCTGTTTCTTTCGTTCTCTTCCTTTTGCTGGACGGGGGGAGAACGCCGCTATCGCTTCTTTTATGGCTATTTCCCGGCGCTGTTTCTGACGGCGCCGGTATTCGTGGAGCAGTATCTGTTTGTTCTTCAGTCTTTTGAAATTTCCGTGGGAATGTTTCTGACGCTGGCGGCGGCGTATTGCAGTGATCGAAGCTGTCGCCGCGGGGGAAACTGGCATACGCTGGCCGGGCTTTTTTTCCTGGTGTGGGCGCTTGGAACGTATCAGGCGTTTGCCCCCATGTATCTCAGCCTGGCGCTTGCGGCATTCCTACTGCGCTGTCTCACAGACGGCGGGCTGCGGGTCTTTTCCTACGGGCTGCGGCAGGCGGGCTTTTTTCTTGCGGCCTGTCTGTTATACCTGGCGGCTGCCGTCCTGGTGCGAGAAGGGAGCGGAGTGCAGTCGGATTATATTGGAAATATGATTCGCTGGAAAACGGACGGGACGGCTGCGGCGCTGGCCGCGATCCAGGATCACGTCTTACAGATTATGATGGCGGCGCGCGTATTTTTCCGGCCATATTACCTGCCGGCGATGGCGCTCTGTGTGCTGCAGGCGCTGTGCTATGGATGGAAAGAAAAGGCGGGGAAGGGGTTTGGCTGGTTTGTGTTCGGCGGCGGGCTTCTTCTGCTGTCCCCGTTTTATATGACGTTTCTGACGGGCGGCGTGCAGCCGATCCGCACCCAGTTTGCCTATCCGGTCACGGCGGCTCTGTTTCTGGCGCATCTGACGGTCGCCCCCAGACGGGAAGAGGCAAGGGAACGGATAAATGGACAGAAAAAAGCAGGGCGGGCGGTGTGTATGTTGCCTGTTCTGATGACCGGGGTGTGTCTGTTTTGCGCGGCGCGGCAGGGGAGAGACACGGCGCAGCTGTTTCAGACAGCCGGCGAGGCGTACCGCAATGATGTGCTGACGGCAAATCGAATGTATCCGGATATCTGCCGTGCGGCCGGTGCGGTGGATATGAAGGAGTGCAGTGTTATTTTTATTGGCGGCCGGGATGCGGGAATCCAGGGACCGGCGCTGTACGGCGAGCTGGCGGGAAAATCGTTTTTTGGCGCGGAAGCGCATGTTCCCGGCGGGGTTTCTTCCAGACTGGGCGGACTGTTTCCGATTCTTGGCATGGATCTGAAAGTGGAGCCGGAGAATGTGGACGCTTATTTCCAGGCGGTCGAGTATATGAAGGACGCGCCGGACTGGCCGGCCGAGGGCAGCATCCGGAAGATGGGCGGCACGGTCGTGGTGCGGCTTTCCGGCGATGTATCGCAGGGATCCTGACGGATTGGAGAATAAGCGGGGAATAGAATTGGATTGCAGGGCGGGAAATGCGGCTCGGACAGAGAATGACAAAATACAGTTCAGGCAGAGAATGACGAAATTCAGCTCAGGCAGAGAATGATGAAAGATTTTCTTGCCCGGAACAGAAAATTTCATGTAAGATAGAGGGAAAAGGGATCGCTTCTCCTGCCGGAGAGACGGCGGGGAGAAAACGGGATAATCAGAAAGAAAAACAGGATTCTCAGGGAAAGAAACAGGACAATCAAAAAGAAACAGGACAATCAGAAAGAAACGGGACAACTCAGAAAGAAACGGGACAACCAGAAAAAGCGGGACAAAAAAGACGGAAGATGGGAGACAAGCGATGAAAACGGTAGCCGATTATGCGAATCGTCTGATGGAAGAGACGGAAAAAATTATTGTGGGAAAGCGCGATCAGATTGAACTGATTCTGGCGGCGGTGCTGACGGGCGGCCATGTGCTGTTAAACGATTTGCCGGGAAGCGGAAAGACAACGATGGTCAAGACGCTGTCGCTGGCTCTGGGCTGCCGTTTTCGGCGGATTCAGTTTACGCCGGATCTGCTGCCGTCCGATATCGTGGGGATGACGGTATTTAACCAGAAAACGCTGGAATTTGAACTGGTAAAAGGACCGATTCATACGAATATCCTGCTGGCGGACGAGATTAACCGGGCGATTCCGAGAACGCAGTCGGCGCTCCTGGAGGCGATGGAGGAGGGACAGACGACGATCGACGGCACGACGCTTTCTCTGCCGCAGCCGTTTCTGGTAATGGCGACGCAGAATCCGGTGGAGCGGGAGAGCACGTTTATGCTGCCGGCCGCGCAGATGGATCGCTTTTTTATCTGTCTGTCGCTCGGCTATCCGAACGAAGAGGAGGAGATGGAGATTCTCAGAAATCTCGGGACGCGCATCCCGTTTGAGACGGTCGGGGCTGTTGCGGACCCGCAGACGCTTCTGGATCTGCGCGCGGAAATTGCCGGGGTGCAGGTCTCGGAGCCCTGCAGCCGCTACATTGTGGAGCTGGTGCAGAAAACGCGCTCGCATCCGCTGATCCGCCAGGGCGCCAGTCCGAGAGCGTCGCGCAGCCTGTATCAGGGAGGCAAGACGTACGCGGCCATGCAGGGGCGCGATTATGTGCGTCCGGAGGACATCCGCCGCCTGTGGGAACCGGTCATGTCGCACCGGATTGTGCTGACCTCGGACGCCCGGTTCCAGAAGAAGACGGAGGCGGAGATTCTGGCAGAGATCCTGGAGGAAACGGAGGCGCCGCCGCGAAAGAAGGAGCTGTTCCATGGAAACTGAGAAAAAGACGGAACAGGCGCGCCCGCTTCGCAGCGCGAACAGCATCCTGACCGGAATCCCGGGTCTTCTGGCGCTTCTGGCCGGCTTCCTGGCGGCCAATTATCTGGGGGCCAAAACGGTGGGAGCGTTTCTTCTCCTGTTTTTTCTCCTCTGCCTGGCGTCGGCCTGCTGGAGCCGCGGCGTCTGCCGGCGGATTGCGCTGACCGCGCGCGCCAAAACAGAGGCCTGTTATGCGGGACAGACGTTCTTTCTGGAGCTGGGCGTGCGAAATCACAGCTTTTTTCCGCTGGTCTGGCTGGACGTGCTGCTCCCGGCGGGAAGGCGGGAGCTGATCCGGCGCGCGGAAGATGAATTTTGCCAGTGGTTTTATATCCCGGGACGGGATCAGCCCCGCACGGGACTTCGCCAGCGGTTTGTCTGGCTTTTGTGGCACCAGGAGATTCGCTGGGATGAAAAGATGGTCGCTGTCCGGCGGGGCTGCCTTCGGATTCGGCGGGCGGTACTGCAGGCGGGGGACGGATTCGGGCTTTCGGCCTGCGTCAGCTGGCGGGAGCTGGAACCGCCGATCTGCGTTTATATTTATCCGACGCCGGTGCCGGTGCGGATGGAACGGTTTTTGCGGATCACGCAGGAGGCGGTGGCCCGCAGCCGCGGGACGACGGAGGATGTCACGCTGCTGAAGGGGAGCCGCGCGTATGAGCCCGGCGATCCGGCCCGGCGGATTAACTGGAGGCTTCTTGCATCCAGTGGCCGCCTGTCGGTCAACGTCTATGAGACCGTGCAGCCGGGGTGCGCGGCCTTTGTCCTTGATCTGGAGAGCTTTCGCCGGATCCGGGAGGGGAGCGGCAGCCAGCAGACGCGGGAGGTCTTTCTGATGGACGGCGTCCTGGAGGATATGATTTCGCTGATTGCTTCCTGCATGGAAGAATTTGCGCGGCGCGCGATCCCGGTTGCGCTGCTGATCCCGGCCTATGATACGGTAAAACAGACGCTCTGCCTGCCGTTTGAGGACGGGGCGGGGCTCCGGCCGTGCCTGGAGGCGCTGTCCGAGATCCGCTACCGCGCGCAGGATACGCACATCGGCGAGGAGGAGCTGTGGCGGCTTGGCCGGATTGCCACCAGTCTTTTTTTCTGCGTGGGAACGGATGAGAAAAACGGGCTGGAGGAGACGGCGGCGCAGCTGGGCGCCGGGCGTGTTACGTTTGTAGCGGGCCGCAGGAAGAGCGGAGGATTCGGGGAAATTCCCTGCATGTATCTGGATGAGGCCTGCCCGGCCATGCGGGAGAGGGGAGAAAAGGAAGATGAGCGGGTTTCGTGATTTTCTTCGTGCCATGAGCCTTCTGCTGGGAGACATGGCGTTTGCGGGGCTGTTGTACGGCCTTTATCCGATCGGCGCCGGAGGCGTGACCATAACGCTGCCGTTTCTCTTCTGGGCGGGGCTTCTGGCGGTGCAGATGACAGGAAGCCTGCTTTTTCTGTGGCGCGGCGTTCCGGCAGTCTGGTACGTCCTGTTTTCTCTGGCGGCCGTGGTGCTTACGGCCGTCCTGACGGCGCCCCGCGCCTTCAGCAGTGCGCCGGAGGTTTCTGCTTACGGTCTGACGGCGTTTCTGGCCGGCCTGACGGCGGTACACGGGGCGCTTCTGGCGGCGTTTCCGGCGGGGGCCAACTGGAACCTGCGCTATGCGGACTGCCTGGTCCTTTCTGTGGCGGCGTTTCTGGCTTTGTTTGCCCTGGCAGAGCGGGAACCGCAGGCGGACTGTCTGCTCCTTTCCGGCGCAGCGCTGTTTCTGAATCTGTTTTCTGTCACGCAGATTCGCACCGGGACGGAGGAGGGAACGGTAATCCGGGGCGCGGGAGCCGGCGGCCGCCTGGCGCTTCTGTGCCTGGCGCTTCTGGTATTTCTGGCGGCGGCAGTGATCGGCGGAGTGGCTTCGGGCCAGGTTCACAGCCTGACGGACGCGCTTTTGGCTGTGCTCTCGGCCGTCTGGCGCGTGCTGGAAATTGGGCTGACCGCGTTTGCCACGGTAATCGGCTATCTCATCTTGTTTTTTGCATGGCTCTGTCCGGCGACGCACGGGGCGGTCAATGAGAAGGTCAGTATGGCGGCGCAGGAGATGAGCGTGGAGCTGGGCGGGACGGGATCGGGGATCCCGTTCTGGGCGGTAGTGGGAATCGGCGTCGGACTGATGCTGGCCGGCCTGATTTTTTTCCTCTGGCAGTGCCGGGGGATCCGCCTGGGAACCAGGCGCCGGCGCGGCGCGCGCCTGAAAGCCGTGAGGAAAAGCCGTCTGAGAGAGGCGCTTCTGGCGCTGGCAGGGCGGATCGGCGGTGCGCTGCGTTTTGAATGGGAATACCGCAGAAATTATAACACGGCGGCGGGGCTGCTCGTATTTGCCGAGCGCTGCGGAAGGAAAAGGCGGCTGCCGCGGCAGAGAAAAGAGACGGGGCGGGAGTATCTTCTCCGCCTGGCCGGCTGCGGAGGCGGGGCGGATCTGGAAGAGCTGGCAGCGCTGCTGGAACTTCGCTTTTATGCCGGCTCGGAAAAGGAACCGGAACGGGAGCTGTGCCGCCGTGTGCGGCGCGGTTTGAGAGAGGGACTTTCTGCGCCGCCGGCACCGGAAAAGAAGAATGAGGCGGCCGGCTGAAAAGCGGCCGGTTGAAAAACGGCCGGACGGGAAGCGGCCAAAAAACGGCCAGACGGGAAGCGGCCAAAAACTGGCCGGACGGGAAGCGGCCAAAAAGCGGCCGGATAAGGGCGGAAATGATTGGAAGCGCAGATTTTCCCGTGAAGTTCCGGATCATTTTTCTCGTGAAGTTCTGGATAAAAAACTTGACAGTGCGGCGGGAATCGGGTATACTTTATTCTGTTGTTAAAGAAATTCCTCGATAGCTCAGTCGGTAGAGCACGCGGCTGTTAACCGCGCTGTCGTAGGTTCGAGTCCTACTCGGGGAGCGAAACCGGATTTGCGGAATGCGGATCCGGTTTTTTATGCCTTCGGCGAAGAGAAACGGGACGTGAACGGCGAAGAGATGCGGGACGTGAAAATCCGTTGACAGGTTCTGCAAATTGTGCTAAGATAGTTCATGCAGCAGTCGGCGGGTTACAGGTTCGTATCCGGCTATCAGCGCAAGTATGGACCTTTAGCTCAGTTGGTTAGAGCAACCGGCTCATAACCGGTCGGTCCTGGGTTCGAGTCCCCGAAGGTCCACTCTTTCCGATTTCCGGGGAGAACAGTTTTGTCAATTTCATATCCGGCCCGGTGGCTCAGCTGGTTAGAGCGCCGCCCTGTCACGGCGGAGGTCGTGGGTTCGAACCCCATCCGGGTCGCTTTTCTTTGACAAAATTTTTTGCGGATTTTATTGACAATCCGGGGAGAGAGAGCTATAATATCTTTCGTTGCGGATGAATCCGCAGAATCTGAATTGAATATGTGCGTGTAGCTCAGCTGGATAGAGCACTTGGCTACGGACCAAGGTGTCGGGAGTTCGAATCTTCTCACGCACGCGACAGTGTCCCGCAGGGACAGGAGAGAGCGCCTCAGAGGAGGCGCTTTTTTCATTGCAAAAACGTTCCGCTTCCCGCGCGGCGCGCACGCCGCTTTAACCGGAAATTGCGCACGCCGCTTTAGCCGGAAACAAAATTGACTTTTCCGGCGCGGGCCGATATAATAAAATGGCTGCAAGGAGGATACAGATGACAACAGGGTTTTTGGAAAAAATCGGTACGGCGGTAAAATGGCTGCTTCCGGTGCTGGCGGCCGTCGTTTTGCTGTACAGTTAATTTGTGATAAGGAGGCGTGTGCGGATGAAGCTGATCAGCCTGGATATGAATGAGGAGAGAACAGAGAAAGAGATCGTGGCGTTCTTAAAAAGCGAGGTCGGATTCGGCGGCGTGGGAGCCGACGATCTGGACGCGCTCTGCGAGATTCTCTCGTCGAAAATAGAGGACAACTATTGCGTGGAATTTACCGGCTGCCGGGAGTCAGGCGGCGCGATGGCGCAGCTTTCCGAGGAGCTGTGGCAGGTTTTGGAGTCTGCTGCGCAGACGATCGATGAGAGAGAAGGGAAGCGCTATGCCGTATTTGCAGATACGAGATCCGTGGAATCCATCCGCGGCTGGTAGGCAGCTGAAGCTTCCCTGCGAGATTGTGCGCTCGGAGAAAAGAAATACGCTGGCGGTGCAGATTACGACCGACGGGCGCGTGGTTCTCCGGATTCCGGCGCGCGTTTCCACGCGGGAGGCGCTGGCGTTCGCCGCCCGCCACGAGGCATGGATCGGGACGCATTACAGGAAGGCTGCAGAGCGGCAGGAAAACCGGATCGAGTACAGCGCGCAGGAGATTCGCGCGTATACCGAGAAGCTGCGCCCGGCGCTGAAACGCCGGGTCGATTTTTATGCCGGGCACATGGGCGTTACCTACGGGCGGATCTCGATCCGCAACCAGAAAACGCGGTGGGGAAGCTGCAGCGGGGCCGGGAATCTGAATTTTAACTGGCGGCTGGCGCTTCTGGATGCGGAGCTGGCAGATTATGTGATTGTCCACGAGCTGGCCCACCGGCTGGAGATGAATCATTCGCCGCGTTTCTGGGCGCAGGTAAAGCGGGTGCTTCCGGATTATCAGAGCCGCCGCCGGCGGCTGAAGGAAATTCCCCTCTGAGGGAGCAAAAACCGGCGCAGAGGCGCGCGGCAGGAAAAGGGGGGAAAACGTCATGGCAGAAGAAGTCTGGATGGTGCGGACCAGGCGGGCGGATTTTGACCGGATTGGCAGAACATTTCATATTGATCCGGTTACGGCCCGGATTATCCGCAACCGGGGAGTCGAGGGCGACGCGCAGATCGACCGCTATCTGAACGGGACGCTGGAGGATCTGTATGATCCGGGGCTCCTGTTTGATCTGGAACGCGGGGCGGATCTGGTGCTGGAGGCAATCCGGGCGGGCCGTCGGATCCGGATCATCGGCGATTACGATATCGACGGCGTGTGCGCGACGTACCTTCTTTTTACGGCCTTCCGGCGCCTGGGCGCGCGGGCGGATTACGATATCCCCGACCGCATCCGGGACGGGTACGGCATCAATGAATCGATGATCGAGAGAGCGCGGGCTGATGGGATCGAGGTTATTGTGACCTGTGATAACGGGATTGCGGCAGGGGGGCCGATCGGGCTGGCGAAGCAGTACGGGATGACGGTCGTCGTCACGGATCACCATGAGGTGCCGTCCGGCGCAGGCGGGGAGATCCTGCCGGCGGCCGACGCGATCATCGATCCGCGCCAGAGCCGGTGCCACTATCCGTTTCCGGAGATATGCGGGGCCGTGGTGGCCTGGAAGCTGATCGCGCGCCTCTATGAAAAGAGCGGCGTCGCGAGAGAGGAGTGGCTGGATCTTTTGCCGTTTGCGGCGATTGCGACGGTGGGGGACGTCATGCGCCTGCAGGACGAAAACCGGATCCTGGTCCGTTTCGGCCTGCAGCGGCTGGCGGGGATCCGGAATCCGGGTCTGCGAAAGCTGGCGGAGAAAAACAATCTGGATCTGTCCCGGATTACGGCCTATCACATCGGGTTTGTGATTGGTCCCTGCCTGAACGCGGGAGGCCGTCTGAAGACGGCCAGGCTGGCGCTGGAGCTGTTGCTGGCAAAGGAAGAAGAGACGGCGGACCGGCTGGCCGGACAGCTGAAGGAGCTGAACGACTCGCGCAAGGATATGACGGAGCAGGGGACGGCGGCGGCGAAGCTGCAGGTTGAGACGTGGTACCGGGACGATCGCGTGCTGGTCGTTTTTTTGCCGGAGTGTCATGAATCGCTGGCGGGCATCATTGCCGGGCGGCTGCGGGAGGCGTATCACAGGCCGGCGATCGTGCTGACGCGGGGAGAAGAGGCGGTCAAGGGATCCGGCCGCTCAATCGAGGCGTATCATATGTTTGACCGGCTTTCGGAGGTTTCGGATCTGATGCTGAAATTCGGGGGACACCCGATGGCGGCGGGACTTTCGCTGCGGGAGGACCGGATCGGGGAATTCCGCCGCCGCCTGAATGAAAATGCGGGACTTACGGAAGAAGATCTCAGGGAAACGGTCTGGATTGACGTGCCGATGCCGCTCGGGTATGTGACGGAGAAGCTGGTAAAAGAGCTTCGCTGTCTGGAACCGTTCGGACAGGGCAACGAAAAGCCGCTTTTTGCCGAGCGGGATCTGCGGATCCGCAGCAGCCGCGTGATGGGAAAGAACCGCAACGTGGTGCGTCTTGTGCTGGAGGAAAAAAGCGGATATGCCATGGAGGCGCTGTATTTTGGCGACGGGCTCGCCTTTGAGGAGGAGCGGGCCGGCCGCAGCCGGATCGACATCGTCTATTATCCGGATGTGAACGAGTACAATGGGACGCGGACGCTGCAGGCGGTCATCCGCCGCTTCCGCTTCCGGAAAGAGGAAATGGCGCAGTGATTGAGAGAAAAGATGTAATGCCGGTTAATTTCCTGAAGAAGGAACGTTTTACGGGCAGCGATCGCGGGATGCGCTACCGGATGGAGAAAACGCAGAAGGAGGACGGGGACGTGCTGACGGTAACGGCGTGGCCGGAGCCGTACGCGTATGACGCCACGCCGGAGGAGCAGAAGGTGCGGGCGGAGTTTCCGTTCAGCGAAGAGGGGATCCGGGCCGGCGTGGACTGGCTGAACGCGCAGCGCGGGCGGATGATGGGAACGGCGGATGCAGCAGAAGAAAAACCGGGAGAAGCGGCCCGGGGATAAGGGATCCGGGAACCGGCGGCCGGGAAAGGCCGGACGGGCGGGAGTGAGCCCGGAGGAAGAGATGAAGGAGCAGAAGGGAAATGGACAGGAGACAAGCATTTGCGGAGGGGATCCGGGCGGGGATCCCGATCGGGCTGGGATATCTGCCGGTCGCGTTTACGTTCGGGTTTCTGGCGGTGTCCGGCGGGCTTCCGGTCTGGATTGCCGCGCTGATTTCCCTGACCAATCTGACGAGCGCCGGGCAGTTTGCGGGGACGAATCTGATTCTGGCGGGAGCCGGGTATTTTGAGGTGGCGCTGACGACGCTGGTCATCAACCTGCGCTATATGCTGATGTCGCTGTCGCTGTCGCAGCGCCTGGAGCGGACGGCCGGGACGGCGGCCCGGATGGCCCTTGCTTTCGGAATTACAGACGAGACGTTTGTGGTCAGCTCTCTGCGCCCCGGCGTCCTGAAGGCGCCGTATCTGATCGGCCTGATGGTCATGCCGATCCTGGGCTGGAACGCGGGAACGCTTCTGGGCGGCTGCGCGTATGCGCTGATCCCGGAGGCGCTGCAGAGCGCGATGGGGATCGGCCTTTACGCGATGTTTATCGCGCTGATCATTCCGGCGGCCCGCCAGTCGGGCGCGGTGTGTTCCGTTATCGCCGTGGCGGTGGCGACGGTCTGCCTGCTGAAATATCTGCCGGTGTTTTCTTTTATTTCTTCGGGATTCCGGATTATCATCGCCACGGTGGCGGCGTCCGCGTTCGGCGCCTGGCGGTTCCCGAAGGAGGACGAGCCGCAGCCTGCCGCAGAAGCGCGGGAGGGAGCGGACGCGGCCCAAACGGCACGGCAGGAGCCGCAGGCGGCCCTGCGGGAGAGCAAAGAGAAGGAGGAAAACGGATGGAACGGATTCTGATTTGCGTGGCGCTGATGGCGCTGGTTACGTATCTTCCGCGGGTGCTGCCGGTCACGCTGTTTCGCCGCCCGATCCGGTCGCGTTTTATCCGCTCGTTTCTGGATTATACGCCGTACGCGGTGCTGGGAGCGCTGACGTTTCCCGATGTATTCGGCTCGACGGGGCATCTCTATTCGGCCGTGGGCGGGACGCTGGCGGCGATCTGGCTGGGATACCGCGGGAAAGGCCTGCTGGCGGTAGCGGTGGCGGCAATCGCCGCGGTATATGTACTGGAACTGATTGGCGGGGCGCTTTGAGCGGCCCCGGCGGAATGAATAAAAAATGGAGGGAATACAGATGGAGATTTGGAAAGGCGGCGTGATTTCAAACCAGATTAAAGAGCAGGCCGAAAGCGAGCTTTCGGGGCTGGCCCGGGTTCCCCGGCTGGCGATCATCCGGGTCGGGGAGCGGCCGGACGACGTTTCCTATGAGCGCGGGGCGGTCAAGAAGCTTCAGTCGTTCGGGCTTGAAGTGGAAAGCCATGTGTTTGAAGAGGGAATTTCTGACGGGGCGTTCCGGGAGGAATTCTGCCGGATCAACGCGGATCCGCAGACCGACGGGATCCTGGTTCTGCGTCCGCTTCCGAAGCAGCTTGACGAGCACTGGGTAGAGGAGACGATCGATCCGCGCAAGGACGTGGACGGAATTTCTCCGGTAAATATTGCGAAGGTCTTCAGCGGGGACCGGACCGGTTTTGCTCCCTGTACGGCGGAGGCGGTGCTCTGGATGTTAAAGGGAAACGGAATTTCCCTGGAGGGGAAACGGGCGGTGGTGGTCGGCCGCAGCATGGTGGTTGGCCGTCCGCTGTCGATGCTTCTGCTGCATGAGAACGCGACGGTAACGATCTGCCATTCCCGGACGAAGGATCTTCCCGCCGTCTGCCGGGGAGCGGAAATCCTGGTGGCCTGCGTGGGTAAAGCCCGGATGATCGGCCGGGATTACGTGGGCGAGGGCGCGCTGGTCGTGGATGTGGGAATCAACGTAGATCAGGAAGGACGGCTGTGCGGCGATGTGGATTTTGCGTCCCTGGAGGGACGGGCGGCGGCGGCCACTCCGGTTCCCGGCGGCGTGGGCGGCGTGACGACGGCGGTCCTGGCGCTGCACTTGATCCGGGCGGCCCGGCAGGCGTAAATATTTTTTCAGAAAATGGATATGGAAAGTTAAGGGAAAAGAAAAACATCCTTCCCGCCCCCGGGGTATAATAAAGCTATGAAAAGGAAAGGGAGGATGACAGAATGAAACGAATGGGAAGAAAGGCGGCGATCGTCCTGGCGGCGGCCGGATGCGCGGCGCTTGCCGGGTGCGCGGCGCCGGCGGGTCAGATTTCTGCGGGAACGATTCAGGTCGAGAGCGATCAGAATCATGTTCTGAGCGTCAACAGCAGAGAGCAGGTTAAGGTAGAGCCCGATATGGCCGAGATCGTCTACAGCGTGTATTCACAGGCGTCGGACGCGAAGCTGTGCCAGACGCAGAACGAGACGGATCTGGGGAACGTGCTGGAGCTTCTGCGCTCGCAGGGCGTGGAGGACGCTTCGATCCAGACGTCAAATTACGGGTTGTCCCCCATCTATGACTGGGATGCGGGCCAGACGATTTCCGGATATGAGATGACGACGCAGGTTACGGTTTCGGATATTCCGATTGACCGGGTCGGCCAGCTTCTGTCGGATTCCGTGGACGCGGGCATTAATTCGATCGAATCGGTCAATTACCTGTGCAGCTCTTACGACGAGGCGTACCAGGAAGCGCTGGCGCGGGCGGTGGACGCGGCTGAGGTAAAGGCGCAGGCAATCGCCGAGGCGGGCGGCTTTGCGCTGGGCGGGATCCTGAATGTCCAGGAGTACAGCAGCAGCCAGGAGCTTCGCTATAACAGCTACAGCGCCGCGGGCGGCGCCAGGGCCGAAGAAGCGGCGGCCGCTATGGACATGGGCGTGATGCCGGGACAGGTGGAAATCGAGGCGGATATCGCGGTTGATTTCCTGATTCAGTAATCCTGATTCCATAGCGCGGGCGGCCGGGATTTTGGGACGGCGTATAAACCTCCACATTTTCGGAATACTAACGGTATTCGAGATGTGGAGGTTTTTTTATGACGGGAATAATCATTGCGCTGGTCTCGGGCGCGCTGATGAGCGTGCAGGGCGTGTTTAATGCGGCGGTTACCAGGCAGAGCGGGATCTGGGTGTCGGCCGGATGGGTGCAGCTGAGCGCTCTGGCGGTCTGCGTCCTCTGCTGGTTTCTGACGGGCCGCGGCCCGGTTGCGGCGCTCTGGGAGACGGAGCCGAAATATATGCTGCTCGGCGGCGTGCTGGGCGCGCTGATTACCTACACGGTTATCCGCAGCGTGGATGCGCTGGGTCCGGCCCGGTCGGCTCTGCTGATTGTGACGGCGCAGATTCTGGTGGCGTACGCGATCGAGGTAATGGGGCTTTTCGGCGTGGAAAAGGCCGGCTTTGAGTGGCGCAGAGCGCTGGGCGCGCTCCTGGCGATCGGGGGAATCGTCATTTTTTACCGCTAGGGAGGCGGAAAGTTTTTGTCATTTCCGCTTGTTTTTGCATGGCCTTTTCGTTAGAATAGATGTACGGGCAGAACAGCGCTTCTCGCGAAAGGCGGGAGGTGCCGATACATATGAAAGATAAGAAAAAACGGAGTTTTCACTGGCTGAAGGCGGGACTTGCCGGAATGATCATCCTGATCCTTGTCATATGCTACAGGGAGGGGCCGGGCGCGGGAAACGGGGCGCTGGATCTGACGGCAGCGCTGGAGACGGAGGACGCGGCGGCGGACGGATCCGGGGGCGTGGGCTCAGGCGCGGACGGATCCGGGAGCGCGGGCCGAGGCGCAGTCGGATCCGGGAGCGCGGGACAAGGCGCAGGCGTGCCGGAGAGCGCGGGGCCGGAAACAGGGGGAGGCGCTGCGCCGGAGAAGGGAGATCCGGAGGCGGCCGGCGGACAGGAGCCCTCGGAGGCTCCTTCTATTTTTATCCATGTCTGCGGCGAGGTAACGGCTCCCGGCGTCTATGAGATGGAGCGGGGAAGCCGTATTTACGAGGCCGTGGAGGCGGCCGGTGGCCTGACGGACGCGGCGGCGGCGGATGTTCTGAATCTGGCGCAGGTGCTGGAGGACGGACAGCAGGTGCGGGTGCCGGATCAGGAGGAGAAGGAGCGGCTTGAGGAGCAGGGCGGCGCGCTGTCTTTTGTCACGGGCGGCCGTCCTGAGCAGGAGGCGCCGGCGGCGAAGGTCAATCTGAATACAGCCACGAAGGAGCAGCTGATGACGTTAAGCGGAATCGGAGAGGCCAGGGCGGAGGCGATCCTCGCGTACCGCCAGGAGAGCGGCGGGTTCCGGACGCCGGAGGATATCATGAAGGTATCGGGGATCAAGGAAGCCGCGTTTCAGAAGATAAAGGATGGGATCACAGTTTAATATTTGAGGTGGGAGCATGGCGAAGGTTTTGGTAGTAGATGACGAGAAGCTGATCGTGAAGGGGATCCGTTTCAGCCTGGAGCAGGACGGATACGAGGTGGACTGCGCCTATGACGGAGAGGAAGCGCTGGCGCTGGCGAAGGAGAAGGAGTACGATATGATCCTTCTGGACGTGATGCTGCCCCGTCAGAGCGGATTTGAGGTGTGCCAGGCAATCCGGGAGTTTTCCGAGGTTCCGGTCATCATGCTGACGGCCAAGGGAGACGATATGGATAAGATTCTCGGGCTGGAGTACGGCGCCGACGATTACATTACCAAGCCGTTCAACATTCTGGAGGTCAAGGCGCGCATCAAGGCGATTATGCGGCGCAGCGCTAAAAAGGCCAAAAAGGACGCCGCCCCGGCTCCCCATGTGATAGAGGCCGGAGATCTGAAGCTGGATACGGACAGCCGGCGCGTGTTTATCGGCGCCCGGGAGATGAATCTGACGGCTCGGGAATTTGATCTTCTGGAGCTTCTGGTCTGCAATCCGGGCAAGGTGTACAGCCGGGAGGAGCTCCTGCGCCTGGTATGGGGCAATAAGGCGGCGGCCGGGGGAGACGTGCGCACGGTGGACGTTCACGTCCGCCGCCTGCGGGAGAAGATCGAGCCCAGCCCCAGCGAGCCGAAATACGTGCACACCAAGTGGGGCGTGGGATATTATTTCCGCGTGTAGCGGGGAAAAAACGGATCCGGCGGCGCATACGGCCGGGAAGGATCCGAATGGCAGGGAATCAGGCGGAAGAAGGCGGCAGGAGAACACGGCAGAGGAAAAAGCAGAGGAAAACGAAGATGCGGATTACGCTGATTACGGTCGGGAAGCTGAAGGAAAAATACTGGGGGGACGCGGTCTCTGAGTATGCGAAGCGGCTCGGCCGTTACTGCCGCCTGGAGATCGTGCAGGTGGCGGATGAGAAGACGCCGGACGGGGCCGGGAAGGCGGCGGAGGATCAGATCCGGGAGCGGGAAGGCGAGCGGATTCTGGCCCAGATCCGGGAGGGCGCGTTCGTGATCGCGCTGGAGATCGGCGGGAAGGCGCTCTCCTCGGAGGAGATGGCGGCCATGCTGGATCGGCTGGGCGTCCAGGGCGTGAGCCACATCCAGTTCCTCATCGGCGGCTCGCTGGGACTCAGCGCGGCCGTGCGAAAGCGCGCCGACTACCTGCTCAGCTTTTCGCGGATGACGTTCCCGCATCAGCTGATGCGGGTCATTTTGCTGGAGCAGATTTACCGCAGCTACCGGATCATTCACGGGGAGCCGTATCATAAATAGCGGAGAGGACGGCCGGATGCGGCAGAGCAGAGCGGCGCGTTCAGAGAAGGAGAAAGCGGTTTGAGAAAAGCGGCATGTCCCAAGAAGGAGAAAGCGGTTTGAGAAAAGCGGCATGTCCCAAGAAGGGGAAAGCGGTTTGAGAAAAGCGGCATATCCAGAGAAGGAGAAAGCGGTTTGAGAAAAGCGGCGGACAGAACGGCGGTATTTGAGACGATTCCCGTGCGCCGGGCGGTCTGCATGCAGATCGTCCCCGCCGTGGCAAGCCAGATGATCGCGCTGGTCTATAATCTGGCGGATACGTATTTTGTGGGGCTGTTAAATGAACCGCATCAGACGGCGGCGATCACGGTGGCGTACCCGTCCTTCGTCATGCTGACGGCGATCTCCAATCTGTTCGGCGTGGGCGGCGCCAGCGCGCTTTCGCGGGCGCTGGGACGGCGGGATCCGGAGGCGGCGGGGCGGATTGCGGCTTTTTCATTCTGGGGCGGCCTGGCCAGCGCCCTGATCTTTTCACTGCTCTTTTTTGCGCTGGCGCGCCCGGTGCTGACCCTGTGCGGCGCGACCGGGGACACGTATGATACGGCGTTCGGCTATGCCATGTGGGTGGTGGTCATCGGCGGCCCGGCGACGATTCTGGGCACGCTGCTCGCCAATCTGGTGCGGGCGGAAGGAAGCGCGTCCAGCGCGTCCGCCGGGCTTTCCCTGGGCGGGATCCTGAATCTGATTCTGGATCCCTTTTTTGTGCTGCCGCAGTTTCTGGGCCTGGGAGCGGCAGGGGCCGGGATGGCGACTGCGCTTTCCAATCTGGCGGCGGTTTTGTATTTCCTGATTTATATAAGAAGAAAGAGAGGGCAGACGGTACTCCGTGCCGGCATTTCCATCCTTCCGGAAGCGGCGCGCCATGCGAAGGAAATCCTGTTTACCGGCTTTCCCTCGGCGGTGCAGTACGCGCTGACGGTCGTGGCTGTCGCGGCGCAGTCGCGGTTTGTCTCCCTCTATACGACGGAGGCGATGGCGGCGCTCGGCATCGTCAAAAAGCTGGATCAGCTGCCGCTCTATTTTTCGATCGGGGTGGCGAACGGGCTTCTGCCGCTTCTGGCCTATAATTTTGCGTCGGGCAACCAGGAGAGGAGAAGAAAGGCGTTTTCGTTCGGCTGTGCGGTTTCGCTGTCGTTTGCCCTTTTCTGCCTGGTCTGCTATGAACTGTTCGCCCCGCAGCTGGCGGCGCTTTTTATCAGCGATCCGCTGACGATCGAGTACGGGGCCGGATTCCTCAGACGGATGGTTACCGCAATGCCCATGATGTCGCTCTGTTATCCGATGATCCTGCAGTTTCAGGCCATGGGCCGGCTGAAGGAATCGCTGATCTGCTCGGTGCTGCGAAAGGGTGTGCTGGACGTTCCGCTTCTGTTTATCATGAACGGTCTGTTCGGCCTTTACGGCTGCATGTGGGTGCAGCCGATCGTGGACGGAATTTCCCTTGTGGTGGCGGGAAGCTTCTACGCCCGTTTGCGGAAACGGTAGGCGGGTCATTTCTTTTACTCATATTTCAGCCTGTCCTTCATATATTGGAGTAACGAAGGAGGGAGGACAGGGTGGAGAAACAGGAACTTTTATTTCAGATTTTTCCCAGACATATCAGAGAAGTACTTAAGACGCTCTGGCTGGAGCCGGAGGGACTGGAGGAGATCCGGCTGCGGGCCGGAGCGCCTCTTTTTTATTTTTACAAAAACCGGGAGTACGCGGCGGACGGGATCCGGATCAGCCGCGGGGACGTGGAGGAAACGCTGCAGTGCGCGGTCCGGTACTCGCTTTACGCGTATGAAGAGGAGCTGCGCCAGGGATTTCTGACCGTGCAGGGCGGGCACCGGATCGGGGTGGCGGGCCGCGTGGTGGCGGAAAACGGGAGAGTGCGCACCATCACGCCGGTTTCCAGCTTAAACGTCCGTTTTTCCCACGAGATCGCGGGCTGTGCGGACGGCGTGCTGGATCTGGTCGCGGGCGGCGCGGAAGAAATAAAGAACACGCTGATTATTTCTCCGCCGCGCTGCGGGAAAACGACGCTTCTTCGCGATCTGGTGCGCCAGCTCTCCAACGGGAGCCGGACGCGGCGGGGCCGGCGGGTCGGGCTGGTGGATGAGCGCTCGGAGATCGCGGCCTGTTTTCAGGGAGTGCCTCAGAATGACGTGGGGATCCGGACGGATGTACTGGACGCCTGTCCCAAGGCGGAGGGACTGATGATGCTGATCCGCTCCATGGCGCCGGAGATTGTCGCGGCGGACGAGATCGGGAGCACGCGCGATCTGGAGGCGCTGCGCTTCGCCATGCACTGCGGCTGCCGTATCCTGGCGACGGTACACGGGGAGTCGCTGGAGGACGTCCGGAGAAAGCCGGTGCTGTCGGCCATGCTGCGCGGGGCGATGTTCGAGCGGTGCCTGGTTCTGGGAAGAGATCGCGGGCCGGGGACGCTTTTGGGCGTGTTTGACGGAAAGGGAGAGCGGATGGATCTGCGGGAAAAGGGGGAGCGCTTATGTGGCTGAGGCTTCTGGGCGCGTTTCTGGTCGTCGTCTCCTGCACGGGCCTCGGGATGGGCGCGGCCGCGCGCCTGAAGGAGCGGCGGCGTCTGCTGGAGACGATGAAGCGGATGGTCTCGCACCTGAAGGGAGAGATTCTCTATGCCAACGCCGCGCTGCCGGCCGCCCTTTCCCGGACGGGGAAGCGGGGGGAGGGCGTTCTGGCGGAATTTTTCTGCGCGGTGGCGGACTGTCTGGAGAGCGGGGCGGGAGAGACCTTTGCGCAGGTCTGGAGCCGGGAGGCAAAGCGCGTTCTGAGGCGGTGCCCGCTCAGCGCTGCGGGCCGGGAGGCGCTTCTGTCTTTCGGAAAGAATCTGGGGTATCTGGATCGGGAAATGCAGGAAAAAACCATTCAGTTTTATCTGGAAGAGCTGGATCTGGAGATTGCGCGCCTGCGCGGGGAGGAACCGGAAAAAAGCCGCCTTTTTTTCAGCATGGGGATCCTGTCCGGCCTGTTTCTGACGGTAATCTTGCTGTAGGGGAGGAAAAGGGATGGAAATAAACCTGATTTTCCGGATCGCGGCGGTGGGAATCCTGGTGTCCGTCCTGTGTCAGATCCTGAAGCACAGCGGGCGCGAGGAGCAGGCGTTTCTCACGAGCCTGGCGGGGCTTTTGCTGGTCCTGTTCTGGATGGTGCCGTATATTTACGAGTTGTTTGAGACGATGCGCGATCTGTTCGCCCTCTGAGGGCGGCGGGAAGGGAGGGACAGGCGTTGTCGGTTATTGCGGCTTCGGTTCTCGGCCTGGCGGCGGTGCTTCTTGCCGTCCAGCTGAAAGGGAAGAGCGGGGAGTACGGGATTTATCTGGTCATGGCCGCCGGGTTCTGCCTGCTTTTTTACGGGACGGGGAAAATCCGGACGATTCTGGAGGCGGCGGCGCGGATCCGGGAGTATATCGGGATCCACCCGGTTTATCTGGAGACGCTGCTCAAAATGGCGGGGATCACGTACATTGCGGAATTTGCCTCTGGCATCTGCCGGGACGCCGGTTACGGGGCCATGGGGACGCAGATTGAAATCTTTGCCCGGCTCTCGATCCTGGGAGTCAGTATGCCGGTGCTGCTGGCGCTCCTGGAGACGCTGCGGCGGTTCCTGTCCTGACGGAAGGGAGGGAGAACGGTGCGGACAATGGGGCTGCGAAGGCCGGGAAGGCGGGCGCTTTTTCTGCTCTTTTTGCTTTTGTCTGGCATCCTGCCGGCCGGAAAGGCGCAGGCGGGTTTCCGGGAAGCGGAACCCGGATGGGAGACAGTGGGGACGGACTTTCGGGAAGCGGAATCCGGATGGGAGGCAGTGGGGAAGGGTTTCCGGGAAGCGGAACCCGGATGGGAGGCAGTGGGGACGGGTTTCCGGGAAGCGGAACCCGGATGGGAGACAGAGGAAACGGAGGTTTGGGATGAGGAAGTCGGATGGGAAGCGGCCGGGGACGACCCGGCGTGGCAGGAGGGGCGAGCGCTTCTGGACAGCCTGGATCTGAGCGGGATCGAGACGTTTCTGGCCGCCTCCGGAGCAGAGGGGGAGCCGATCTCCTTCCGGCTGCTTCTGGAGGAGCTTGTTTCAGGGGATTACGAGACGGCGCTCCTTGCCTGCCTGCGTTCCGTAAAGGACAGCCTGTTTGCGGAGGCGGGGGAAAACGGGAGGCGGATGGCGCAGATCATTCTTCTGGGGTTGGCCGGGGCGCTGTTTACCGGTTTTGCCGGCGTGTTTTCCAGCGGGCAGGGCGCGCAGGCCGGATTTTATGTGACGTATCTGCTGATTTTTACGCTTCTGGCCTCCTGCTTTCTGAGCGGGGCGCAGACCGCGGCGGAGGTCATCGGCCGCGTGCTGGACTGGATGCGCGCGCTGATTCCGGCCTTCTTTCTGGCCGTCTCCTTTTCGGGCGGGAACGTGGCTTCGGCCGCCGGCTGCAGCTGGACGCTGTTTTCGGTCAGCCTGTCTCAGTGGGCGTTTCTGTCGCTGTTTCTGCCGCTCGTCCGGGTGTATGTGCTGATTTCGCTGGCCGGCCATCTGCTGCCGGAGGAACGCTTTTCCCGGCTGGCGGAGCTTCTGGAGCAGGCGGTGCGCTGGGGGCTTCGGGCCATTCTGGGGGCTGTGCTGGGATTTCACATGCTGCAGGGGATGATTGCCCCGTACGCCGACGCGCTGAAAAACACGTCGCTCAGGCGGGCGGTTGGCCTGATCCCAGGCATCGGCGAGGGCGCGTCGGCCATCTCGCAGATCGTGATGGGGACCGGCGTCCTGCTGAAGAACGCGGTGGGGGCCGGAGCGGTCATTGTCCTGGCCGTGCTTTCCGCCATTCCCCTCCTGAAGCTGTTTCTGCTGTATCTTGGCTGCCAGGCCTGCGCCGCCGTTTTGCAGCCGGTGTGCGACCGGCGTCTGATCGCCTGCCTGGGCGCGGCGGGAACGGGCTTTCGCCTGCTGGTTTCGGTTACGGGCGCGGCCGTCCTTTTGTTTTCGCTTTCCCTGGCCGTCGTCTGCCTGAGCACCAACGCGCCGTATTTTTCAGGTTAGGGGGAGAGAACGGATGGAGGCGATGTATCGGTGGGTGGGAAATCTGGTCGGCTATCTGATTTTTACCGCCGTCCTGTTTGAGATTCTGCCGTCCAGAAAATATGAAAAATATCTGCGTCTGTTTGCCGGCTGTATCCTGATTCTTCTGATCCTGCAGCCGTTTACGGAAAGCCTGCGCCTGGAGGAGAGCCTAAGCAGCCTGTTTCAGTCGTATTCGTTCGAGGCTGAGGCAGGGGAACTGCGGGCGCAGCTGGACGGGGCGCAGCAGGAACGCCTGGCGCGGCTGATGGATGGGTATGAGGAGGCGGCGGCGCAGGAGGCGGTCCGGATGGCGCGGGAGGCGGGCTTTGAGGCGGCGGACGCCAAAGTCTGGCTGGAGCGGGACGAGAAAAGCGCTTCCTTTGCCCGGGTCAGGGGAATCTCTCTGACGCTGGGGAAGGAACCGGATCAGGAGCCGGGAGCGGCCGAACCTTCCGGGGCGGCCGAACCTCCCGGGACGGCCGGGGCCTCCCAAACGGCCGGGACGCGCGGTAAAGGAGCAATCCGGATCGATCCGGTCGCGATCGGAGACGCGAATCCGGCGCGCACAGGCGGAGACGGGCAGGCACAGCAGCCGGCCGCAGCCCCGGCCCGGGCAGCTCCGGACGGGCGGGTACGGGAGCTTAAGAAACGTCTGGCGGTCTATTATCAGGTGGAGGAAGGACATGTGGAAATTCGGATGGAAGATGGATCGGGACTGGATCCGAGCCAATGAAAAATGGCTGATTCTCCTGCTGGGCGGGCTGATTTTTCTGCTTGCCGTCTTTCCGGCCGGGGAACCGGCGCGCGGGCAGGCGGGCGGCGCGGCGGATGAAACGGGCAGGGCCGGAGCAGCGTATGAGAAACGTTCGGATCGGCAGGGCGGCGCGGCGGGAAGAACGGGGGATACGGAGAAGGAGCTGCGGGCCTATGAGCGGGAGATGGAGGAGCGGGTCAGAGAGCTTTTGCGCCATGTGGAAGGCGTGGGCGAGGTGGACGTGATGATCACGCTGTATTCCTCGGCGCAGAAGGTCCTCTATACGGATGAGGAAAAGAGCCGGCAGGAGATCCAGGAGACGGACAGCGCCGGCGGGACGCGAAAACAGATGCAGGAGGAAGTCCGCAAGGATGCGCTTCTTGCGGGACAGAGCGGGGCCGGGGAACCGGTAATCGAGATGGAGCTGGAACCGGAGATCGCCGGGATCGTGATCAGCGCCGGGGGCGGCGAGAGCGCCGCAGTGCAGGCGGAAATTTCCGCGGCGATGGAAGCATTATTCGGCTTGCCCGCACATAAAATAAAAGTATTAAAGCGGGTGGAGTAAAGGAGTATGCAGGAAATGAAAATGAAACGGGTTTTCAGAAGAAATCAGATCATTATTACCACGCTTGCCATCATGATCGCGGCGGCCGGGTACCTGAATTATTCCGGAAAACAGGAGCTGGCCGGCGCGGATGTGTATGAGGCCGGTTCCACGGATCTCTCCGAGGAAGAGATTCTGGCTGAAAACCAGGCCGTTTCCGGCGAGGCCGGCGAAGCAAACTATCAGGAGATTGCCAGTCTGGATGATCCGCAGGAGGGAGAGCTTCCGGCGGCGGCCGGGGAAGAACCCCAGATCGACAGCCCGGGCGAAGCGGTCCTCACGGGCGGAACCAGCGTGACGGAATACATAGCGGGCGTGCAGCTGAGCCGGGAGCAGATCCGGGCCAAAAACCGGGAGACGTTGAACGAAATTATCAATAATGAAAGCCTCGACGAGGCGTCGAAGGCCGCCGCGGTGCAGAGCATGATCGATCTGACGGATATCGCCGAGAAGGAAAATGCGGCGGAGACGCTTCTGATGGCCAAGGGCTTTGCCGATCCGGTCGTCAGCATCTCGGAGGGGAAGGCGGACGTCGTCGTCAACGCCGCCTCGATCACGGATCCGCAGCGCGCCCAGATTGAGGATATCGTGAAGCGCAAGACGCAGATCCCGGCGGAAAACATCGTGATTTCGCTGCTGAATCTTCAGGAATAGCCTTTGCAAAGGCCCTGCTTTCTGTTATAATCAGGCTATGGAAGCAGACAGGAGGGATCAGAGGTGTCAAAAGAAGCAGCGGATCGCATGGCGCAGAACCGGGAAGAGACGGAGCCGGTGGGAGAGGTTCAGATTGCCGACGAGGTGGTGGCGATCATCGCCGGCCTGGCGGCTACGGAAGTGGACGGCGTCTACTCCATGGCGGGCAATATTACCAACGAGCTGGTAGGAAAGCTGGGGATGAAGAACCTGAGCAAGGGCGTGAAGATTGCGGTGACAGAGGATCACGTGTGCGTGGATCTGTCCCTGAATATCCGCTACGGCTACAGCATTCCCGACGTCAGCGCCAGCGTGCAGGAGAAGGTCAGGACCGCGATCGAGACGATGACGGGGCTGATTGTCCTGGAGGTCAATGTAAAGATTGCCGGCGTCGCCATGGACGGCGCCCGGTAGGAAAAGCGGAACAGAAAGGGGTGCGGACAGGCGGTCCGCGCCCTTTTTAAAGCATTTCCGGAAAGAAATGTTAAGGAATCGAAAAGAGACGGCAAAAGAAGTTTTTTTCCTTGACGATCGGGAAATCCTATGATAAGATGTAGCCGTTAAAAGGGAGTAGTTGCTACATGTAATCAACATCACTGGGGATGACCCGTGGTTACATGCCGTATGCAGACAACGCTACGGAACAAGACTTTTGGCATATGGACTGGAGCTATGCCGAGAGTCTTTTTTTGTGGGATTCGCCCGGACGGGAATGGAGAAAAACGGGCTTTTTTCGTCTGTCTGCCGACTGCCTATCCCCTGTCAGAAACCTGTAAAAGGAAATCGAAGGAGGAATTTTCATGAGTTTTTTACTGGATGGAATCACGCAGGTCACACCCCAGCAGATTGTGATGTACGTGATTGGCGCGCTGCTGATCTGGCTGGCCGTCAAGAAAGAGTATGAGCCGTCCCTGCTTCTGCCGATGGGATTCGGCGCAATTATGGTAAACCTGCCCCTTTCGGGCGTAATCGATCAGACGATGGAGGGAATCGGCGAGACCCATGGTATCATCCAGTGGCTCTTTGAGACGACCATTGACGCGTCGGAGGCGCTGCCGATCCTGCTGTTCATCGGTATCGGCGCGATGATTGACTTCGGACCGCTTCTGTCCCAGCCGATCATGTTCCTGTTCGGCGCGGCCGCTCAGTTTGGTATCTTCTTCGCCATCTGTCTGGCCACGATCCTGGGCTTTGATTTAAAGGACGCCGCCTCGATCGGTATCATCGGCGCGGCCGACGGCCCGACCTCCATTCTGGTATCGCAGGTGCTCGGCTCCAATTACGTGGGAGCGATCGCCGTGGCGGCCTATTCGTACATGGCTCTGGTGCCGATCATTCAGCCCTTTGCCATCCGTCTGGTTACGACGAAGAAGGAACGCCGCATCCATATGACCTACAGCCCCAAGGCCGTGTCCAAGACGACCAAGATTGCCTTCCCGATCATCGTTACGATCATCGTCGGCATGATTTCCCCGTCTTCCGTGGCTCTGGTTGGCTTCCTGATGTTCGGCAACCTGATCCGCGAGTGCGGCGTCCTGCAGTCTCTGTCCAACACGGCGCAGAACGAGCTGGCCAACCTGATTACGCTGCTTCTCGGTATTACGATTTCGTTCAGTATGCGCGCCGACGCGTTTGTCCGCTTCGATACGCTGCTGATCATGGGAATCGGTCTGATCGCCTTTGTATTTGACTCCATCGGCGGCGTGCTTTTTGCCAAGATTATGAACCTGTTCCTGAAGGAGAAGGTCAACCCCATGATCGGTGCGGCCGGAATCTCCGCGTTCCCGATGTCTTCCCGTGTCGTGCAGAAGATGGCGACGGAGGAAGAGAAGGGCAATATCATTCTGATGCACGCGGTAGGCGCCAACGTATCCGGTCAGATCGCCTCGGTTATCGCCGGCGGCCTTGTTATCAAGCTGGTTACGCAGTACCTGTAAGGAGGTCAGATTATGGAAAACTTTATCGTATCTCTTGAGATTATGGCGAAGGGCATGGGCGGTATCTTTGTTGCCGTACTGCTGATCACGATTGTCGTGCTGCTGCTTGGAAAGCTGAAATAAGCGCGGCCTGCGGCCGGACGGCCGTTTTAGAAAAAGCCTGCCATACGCGCCGGCGGATTTTGCAGCCTGCCGGGCCGGAGTGATTCCGGCCCGCGGGCGGCGGGATCTGCGGGTGCGTTTTTTTTATTTCAATTTTATTTCGATTTCTGCCGCCGCGTTGACATTCCCCGGCGCGGATTTTATAATGGTAGCAAATCGCGTTTTCCGGGCGTAAGGCCCGTCCGGGGAATGCCGGAAAAAGACTGGAAAGGGACGGCCCGTTTCCGGAAGCGGGCGGGCTGTTGTGACAGAGAGAAGGAGGCAGAGATGAAAATACGCAATCAGGCGCGGCGGCGCGCGCTGATCCGCGCGGCGGCGGCCGGCGCGCTCTCCCTGACGCTGGCCTTTGGCGGCGCGTTTGGCGGGGTTGCCCTGGCCGGGCCGGCGGATGATATCACGCTGGGAATTCAGGCCCCGGGACCCAGCAGTGCGGGGACCGGAGCGTCTCAGACGGGGGCGTCCGGGCCGGCCGGAAGCGGGCAGGCGCAGCAGGGCGGCCAGGGGACGGCCGCTACGGATCTTTCATTTTATAACCAGACGCTGACGGATCCCATTGTCCGGCCGGTGGACGGATATTCATACGATCAGATGCTGGCGGATCTGACGCTGCTGGCGGCCCGTTATCCGGGGCAGATCTCGCTGCAGGTCATCGGTCAGTCCCTGGACGGACGGGATATCTACGATGTGATTGTCGGCAATCCGTCCGCCTCGAAGAAGGTGCTGATTCAGGGCGCGATCCACGCGCGGGAGTACATTGTGATCCCGCTGATCATGCAGCAGATCGAGTATCTGCTGGCCGGGCAGCAGGGCGGCGGGACGTATCAGGGGCGGCCGCTTTCGGAGCTTTTAAGCCAGGTGGCGATCCATTTTGTGCCCGTGACCAACCCGGACGGCGTGACGTTAAGCCAGATGGGGGAGAGCGGGATCCGCTCGCCGCAGCTTCGCCAGATCATCCAGACGGCGTACGTCCTGGACACGGCCGAGGGCCGCACGCAGCTGGGCTATGACGAGTATCTGCGCCGCTGGAAAGCCAACGCGCGCGGCGTGGATCTGAATTATAATTTTGACGCGGAGTGGAACGCCATCAATCCGGCGCTGATCCACGCGTCCTCCAACGGTTTTAGAGGCACGTCGCCGCTGTCGGAGCCGGAGAGCCAGGCGCTGGCCTCGCTCGTGACGCAGAACGCGTTTTCGGCGGTGGTAAGCTATCACGCCATGGGGCGGGTGCTCTACTGGGATACGCAGGACAATCTGAAGGCGGCGGAGTCGTATGAGATGGCGCAGGGGGTTGCCGCGGCGACCGGCTATTCCATCCTGGGAAGCAAGGGAAGAGGCGGATTAAAAGACTGGGCGCAGAAGACGCAGGGAATCCCCTCGGTTACGATCGAGGTCGGCCAGTCAATGTGCCCGGTGGCGTTCTCGGAATATCCTGCCATCTGGGATCAGAATAAGGCGGTTGCGGCGTACCTGGCCTCGTACGTGCTGAGCCATTAAGCGTTTGCGGAAGGTGTTTCCGGGTTCTTTTACGACCCGGGGACACCCTCTTTTTCGTTCAGTCTCTGGTGCAGGCGATCTCTTCGCTGCGAAGGAAGGCTTCCACGCGGCGATCCCACTCCTGTTCCAGCGTGCGGTCGATGGAAAAGGAGCTTAAAGAGACGCCGGTAATGCAGCGCAGGCGCTGGTTTTCGTAGCGGATGTTGAGAAAGAGGCCCGCGTCCTGCTGCGGCAGACGGCAGGCGGCCAGCAGGCGGGCCGTGTCGTCCGGCGGCAGCCGCAGGACGATGGAGAAGCTCTCCGGGAGCCGTTTCCCTCTAATGAGGGAGAAACAGAACGGGCGCAGCGCGCGCCAGGAGGAGAAAGCCCCGATCTGCTCTGCTTCCTGTTCGTCCGGGGAATAGTAGCCGCGGCGGACGGAGCCGTCGATGGTAAAGGTGTTGAAGGTTACGATGACCGCTTCCCGCACGAGGAAGTGGTCAAACGTTTCCCGGACGAATAATTTCGAGGTAAACTGCCGGATATCGCAGATGGTAAACGCTGTCATAAAAGGCCGCCTTTCCGTATGTCATCTGGTTTTCAGTATAGCGCAGCCGGGGAGCCGGCGCAACCGGAATCGGGAAAATCCGGAGGCGGCAGGGAAACAGAGAATTTTATTAGCACTCAGTCAGAACGAGTGCTGATTTTCTATTGACATCTTTTCCGCGCCGTATTAGAATAGGTAATGCAGAATTGCGGAAGGAGTGTTTGATATGGCTGCAAAGACAGGAAGCTTATCGATTAACAGTGAGAATATTTTTCCCATTATAAAGAAATGGCTCTATTCGGATCATGATATTTTCTACCGGGAGCTGATCTCCAACGGCTGCGACGCCATCACGAAGTTAAAAAAGCTGGAGCTGATGGGCGAGTATGAGAAGCCGGAGGATGTGGAGTACCGGGTGCAGGTCACGGTGGATGCGGACGCCAAAACCATCTCTGTGGAGGACAACGGCCTGGGCATGACGGCGCAGGAGGTTGAGGAGTACATCAACCAGATCGCGTTTTCCGGCGCGCAGGATTTCCTGGAGAAATACAAGGACAAGGCCAATGAGGATCAGATCATCGGCCATTTTGGACTGGGCTTTTATTCGGCGTTCATGGTTGCCGACCGGGTTACGATCGACACGCTTTCCTACCGGGAGGGCGAAAAGCCGGTACACTGGGAGTCGGACGGCGGCACGGAGTACGCCATGGACGAGGGGAGCCGCGAGACGGCGGGAACGTTAATCACGCTGTATCTGAACGAGGACAGCGCGGAATTCTGCAACGAGTACCGCGCCCGCGAGGTCATCGAGAAGTACTGCGCGTTCATGCCGGTGCCGATCTATCTGAAGAGCGCCAAGGCGGAGCCGGAGTACGAGACGGTCACAAAGGACGAGCTGACGGATCGGGATACCGTGATCGAGACGATCGTCGAGGAGGCGAAGACGGAGGAGAAAGAGAAAGAGGACGGGACGAAGGAGACGGTCGAGGTCTCCCCGGCGACGGAGAAGTACAAGATCCTGAAGCGGCCCGTCGCCCTGAATGATACGACGCCGCTGTGGAACAAGCATCCCAACGAGTGCACCGAGGAGGAGTACCGGGCGTTTTACCGCAAGGTCTTCATGGATTACCGGGAACCGCTGTTCTGGATCCACCTGAACATGGATTACCCCTTCAATTTAAAGGGCATCCTGTATTTCCCGAAGATCAACATGGAGTACGAGAGCATCGAGGGGACGATCAAGCTCTACAACAATCAGGTGTTCATCGCCGACAACATCAAGGAGGTCATTCCGGAATTCCTGATGCTCTTAAAGGGCGTCATCGACTGCCCGGATCTGCCGCTTAACGTATCCCGCAGCGCGCTGCAGAACGACGGCTTTGTGAAGAAGATCTCGGATTACATCACGAAGAAGGTGGCGGACAAGCTGTCCGGCATGTGCAAGACGGATCGGGAGAATTACGAGAAATACTGGGACGACATCGCGCCCTTTATCAAGTTCGGCTGCCTGAAGGACGAGAAGTTCGCGGAGAAGATGGACGATTACATCATCTACAAGAACCTGGAGGGCAAGTACCTGACGCTGGCCGACTGCCTTGCGAAGGCGAAGGAAGAGAACCATGAGAACAAGATCTTCTATGTGACGGACGAGAAGGAGCAGGGCCAGTACGTGAGCCTCTTTAAGGAGAACGGCCAGGACGCGGTCATCCTGCCGCACAACATTGACAGCCCCTTTATCACGCACGAGGAGCAGAAGCACGAGAATGTGAAGTTCCTGCGCATCGACGCCGACGTCAACGAGACGCTCAAGGAAGAGGTCGCGGAGGACGAGAAGGAGGCGCTGAAGAAGCAGGAGGAGACGCTGACCGGCATTTTCCGCAAGGCGCTGGGCAACGACAAGCTGCAGGTTAAGGTGGAGAAATTAAAGGACGCGTCCCTCTCCTCCATGATCACGCTTTCAGAAGAGACGCGCCGGATGCAGGATATGATGAAGATGTACAATATGTACGGCATGGATCCCTCGATGTTCGGCGGGGACGGCCAGGTGCTGGTGCTCAACGCCAACAACGATCTGGTAAAATATGTGCTGGAGAACGGGGAAGGCGAGAAGACGCCGCAGATCTGCGAGCAGCTCTACGATCTGGCGCTCTTAAGCCACGGCTCCCTGACGCCGGAGCGGATGACGAAATTCATCGCCAGAACCAATTCCCTGATGGGAAAACTGATTTAAACGCGTTTCTGAGAGACGCTCTGAGGCGGGCCAAAGGTCCGCCTCATTTCCGTTTCGGGGCCGCAGCCCGCTGAAAATTCCGGGCCCCGAAGGCCCGAACCCGGCCCGGGGAGGCGGGCAGCGGTTACGATAACCGGTTTTTATGGAAAAAACTATAGAAATATCGGGCAGGATATGGTTAAATAGACAGGAAAGCAAAGAAGGAGGTAGTGTGATGTCAGAGACAGAGATCAGGGAGACGGCAGAGACGGCAGAAGAGAAAACGGAGACGATGGAGGATTACGTGGCGGAGCTGGAGGCTTCGTTTAAACGGGTCTGCACCGGCGATATTATGACGGGGACGGTAATCGGGGTCAGCGATACGCAGGTGCTTCTGGATCTCAAGTCCTACGCGGAGGGCGTAATCGACAAGGAGAACTTGAGCAACGATCCGGATTTTAATATCAAAGAAGAGATTCATCTGGGCGACGAGATCACGGCGACCGTGATCCGCACGGACGACGGCGACGGCAATCTGGTGCTTTCCCGCAAGGAGGCCAACGACCGGATGGCCTGGGAGAAGCTGCGGACCATGATGGAGGAGCGGACGATCGTGGAGGTTACCATCTCCGAGATCGTAAACGGCGGCGCGGTGGCGAAGATTGAGGGGCAGCGCGGCTTTATCCCGGCTTCCCGCCTGGACGCTTCCTACGTGGAGAATCTGGACGAGTGGAACGGCCGCCGGATTCCGGTCACGGTCGTGGAGATCGACGAGGGGAAGAAGCGCGTCATCCTTTCCGGCCGCGAGGTAGCGCGCCAGAAGCGGGATGAGGAGAAGAAGAGCCGCATCGCGCGCTGCGAGGTCGGCGCCATTATGGACGGGACCGTGGAGACGATCAAGCCGTACGGCGCGTTCGTGACGCTGGAGAACGGCCTGTCCGGCCTGGTGCACGTCTCTCAGATCAGCAAGAAGCGGGTGTCTCATCCGGGCGCGGTACTGAAAGAGGGGCAGAAGGTTAAGGTCAAGATCCTCTCGACGCAGGACAACAAGCTGAGCCTGAGCATGAAAGAGGTCGAGGGCGGCGAGGCGCCCGAGGAGGAAGTGTCCGAGTACCGCGGAGGCGGCGAGGCGACGACCAGCCTGGCCGATCTGTTTAAGGGACTGAAGTTTTAAACGGCAAGGAGAGGGAAAAAGGTTTGAATATCCCTGAATCATATAATCAGCTGGATCAGTGGACGACGGTCATGTTCCTGTACAACTCCGCGCTCAAGGCGATCAGCACGAAGATTGAGATCCTGAACAATGAGTTCATTCATCTGTATAACTACAATCCGATTGAGCACATTAAATCCAGGCTCAAAACGCCGGAGAGCATCGTCAAGAAGCTGAAGCGCAACGGACGGGAGGTCACGATCGCCAACATGACCGAGTATCTGAGCGATATCGCGGGGATCCGCATCATCTGCTCATTTACGTCGGACATTTACCGCATCGCGGATCTGATCGCCAGGCAGTCGGATATTACCGTGCTCTATGTGAAAGACTATATCAGCCGGCCCAAGCCCAACGGGTACAAGAGCTATCATATGGTGGTAACCGTGCCCATTTACCTGAGCGAGGGGCCGGTGGATACGCGGGTGGAGATCCAGATCCGCACTATCGCCATGGATTTCTGGGCCAGCCTGGAGCACAAGATCTACTATAAGTTCGAGGGGAACGCCCCGGCCAATCTGGAAGCGGAGCTCAAGGCCTGCGCGGATATGGTCGACATGCTGGACGCAAAGATGTTCTCCCTGAATCAGGCGATCATGAAGATCAGCGAGGAGCAGCGGGCCGGCCGGGAGCATTCCGGCCAGCCTTCCGGAGGAGAGGCAGAATGAAAATTGTACTTCAGAGAGTAAAGGAAGCGCGCGTGACCGTGGAGGGGGAGACGGTCGGTTCCATCGGGGCCGGATTTCTGCTTCTTCTGGGCGTGTGCGACGAAGATACGGAGGAAGTGACGGACCGGATGATCGACAAGGTCTGCCGCCTCCGGATTTTCCGCGACGAGAACGGCAAGACCAATCGCTCGCTGGCGGACGTGGGCGGCGGACTTTTAGTGGTCAGCCAGTTTACGCTCTACGCGGACTGCAGCCAGGGGAACCGGCCCAGCTTTATCCGGGCCGGCGGGCCGCAGCTGGCGGAGAAGCTCTATGAGCACGCGCTGGAGCGGTGCCGGAGCTACGTGCCGGAGACGGAGCACGGCGTGTTCGGGGCGGAGATGGAGGTAAGCCTTGTCAACGACGGCCCGTTCACGCTGGTGCTCGACAGCGACACCCTGTTTAAAAAGAAATGACGCAGGCCGGAAACGGAGAAAAACCGGCTGAAAGGAGACAGGCAGGAGAGATGGCGGAAAAAGAGAAGACGGCTAAGAAGGAAAAAGAGGAAAAGAACGCGAAGGCGGAAAAATCCGGAAAAACGGAAAAATCGGAGCGGGCGCTGAAGGAGCGGGTCAAGGCGGCGAAAAAGCTGCAGAAGGATCTGGTGTGGAAGTTCCCGCACATCGCGAGAAAATCTCCGGAACAGAAGGAGGCGGCGTTTTCCTACTGCGAGGGCTATAAGGAATTTCTCAACGAGGCGAAGACGGAGCGGGAATTCGTGACCGCCGCCGTAAAGCGCCTGGAGAAAGCCGGGTTTGTTCCGTATGAGAGGACGGGCTTAAAGACCGGAGACAGGGTATACGAGGTAAACCGGGGGAAGGCGCTGATCTTTGCGACGGCAGGCCGCCGTCCCCTGGAGGAGGGAATCCGTCTCAACGCGGCGCACATCGATTCGCCGCGGCTGGATCTGAAGCCCAATCCGCTCTATGAGAAGAACGGCCTGGCGTATTTTAAAACGCATTATTACGGCGGGCTCCGCAAATACCAGTGGACGGCGATCCCGATGGCGATGCACGGCGTCGTCGTGAAAAAGGATGGCGAAACGGTCACGATCTCCGTGGGGGAGAAGGAAGGCGAGCCGGTGTTCTGTGTGACGGACCTGCTGCCGCACCTGGCCGCGCAGCAGAATGAGAGAAAGCTCAGGGACGGCATCCGCGGCGAGGAGTTAAACATCGTGGTCGGCTCCCTGCCGTACGACTGCGGCGGCGAGGAAGAGTTAAAGGAGCCGGTCAAGCTTCTGGCGCTCTCGATCCTCAACGAGCGCTACGGCATGACGGAGCGCGATTTCCTGCGGGCTGAGATCGAGATGGTGCCGGCCTTTCAGGCGGCCGACGTGGGCCTGGACGGCAGCATGGTGGGCGCTTACGGGCAGGACGACCGCGTCTGCGCCTACACGGCGCTGACGGCGGGGATCGAGGTAGAAGGGCCGGAGTACACGACCGTGACAATCCTGGCGGACAAGGAAGAGGTCGGCTCCCTGGGGAACACGGGGCTTGATTCGGATTATCTTCTGCATTTTATCCAGGATCTGGCAGAGGATTGCGGGGCGGACTGGCGCCGCGTCCTGCGCCGGTCGCTGGCGCTCTCTTCCGACGTCAACGCCGCTTTTGACCCGACGTTTCCCGGCGTGTACGAGGAGCACAACTCCTGCTACCTGAACCGGGGCTGCGTGCTGACGAAGTACACGGGCGCGCGCGGCAAATCGGGCAGCAACGATGCCAGCGCGGAGACGATGGCGCAGGTCATCGACATCATGGAGGAGGCGGGCGTCTGCTGGCAGGCGGGCGAGCTGGGCGCCGTCGACGCGGGCGGCGGCGGGACGGTCGCCAGCTGCCTGTCCTGTCTGAATGTGGATACAGTGGATCTGGGCGTTCCGGTGCTCTCCATGCACTCGCCCTTCGAGCTGACCGCCAAGCTGGACATTTATCAAACGTACCTGGCGTTCTGCGCCTTTTACCGGTAAGAGAACGGAAAGAAAGAGAAAGGCGGCCGCCGCAGGCGGCCGGAGTCTGAGGAAGGAATGAAAAAAATGAAGAGATGGATGAGAGCGGGAATCTGCGCGGCGATCGCCGCGTCGGTGTGCCTGGCCGGCTGCTCCGGCCAAGAGGAAGAAAGCACGGCAGAAAGCAGCGCGGCGCAGACGGAGGAGTATGTGGCCGAGAGCACGATAACGCTGGGCGAGTATAAAGGGATTCCCGTCACGGTCGAGGCCGCGCAGGTCACGGACGAAGAGGTGGAAGCCCAGATCCAGCAGCTGTTAAACGCGAGCGCGGAATATGTGGAGGTGGATCGCGCGGCGCAGCTGGGCGATCAGGTCAATATCGATTATACGGGATATCTGGACGGGGAGCCGTTTGAAGGCGGTTCCGATACGGGCTTTGACCTGGAGCTGGGATCCGGCCGTTTCATCGACGGCTTTGAGGACGGGCTGGTCGGCGCAAAGGCCGGCGAGTCGCGTTCGCTGGATCTGACGTTTCCGGAGGAGTACAGCGCAAACCCGGATCTGGAGGGCCAGCCGGTTGTGTTTGAGGTTACCGTCCATGCGGTAAAGGAGCGGAGCGTGCCGGAGCTGACGGACGCGTTTATCGCCGAAATTTCCCCGGAGGCCGGCACGGTCGAGCAGTACCGGGAGGATGTGCGCAAGGCGCTGCTGGATCAGAAGGAGCTTCTGATCAACAATCAGCGGGACGCCGACATCCTGAACGCGATCGTGGCCAATTCGGAGATTACCTGCTCGACGGAGGCCATCGACGACGCCTTTGACACGCAGATCCAGGCCTACACGAATATGGCCGCCATGTACGGCATGGATCTGGCGACCTACGCCGGCCTGATGGGCATGGACGAGGAGAGCCTGCGGGCGGAGCTGCGCGTGATCGCGGAGGATATGGCCAAGCAGGAGCTGGTGCTCGACGAGGTCGCGAAGCTGGAACAGATCGAAGTGGAGGACGCGGACCGGGAATCGCTGGCGCAGGAATTCGGCTATGACAGCGTGGACGCGATGCTGGAAAATGACGGCGTGACCGAGGAGCTGATCGACGAGACGGCCCTGATGCGCAAGACGATGGAATTTCTGGTAGAGAACGCGCAGATTACCGTAGAGGAAGAGGCGGCTGCTTCTGCAGAATAAACTATCTAAAAAATCTGTCATTTTATTTAAAAATGACAGATTTTCTCTTGTGATACGCTCCTGTTTTTAGTATAATAGAACTGACAGAAAAACACGGAAAACACGGAAAAGGGGGCGTTTTTATGGAGAACAGCGGCTACACCAAGATTCGGACGGCGGGAACGGAAGCGGCGTTGAAGGTCCGGCCCGGCCATTTTGCCACCAACCATGCGCATATCAATTATTACATTGATATGACGACGATGAAGACCCGCACGAGCGAGGCGCAGGAGATTGCCCGGACGCTGGTGGGGTATTACCTCTTTGACATGGTCATCGATACGATTGTATGCATGGAGGGGACGGAGGTAATCGGTGCCTTCCTCTCGGAGGAGCTGACCCGGGGCGGTTATCTCTCGACGAACGCCCATAAAACCATTTATGTGGTCAGCCCGGAGTTTAACAGCAACAGCCAGATCATTTTCCGGGATAACCTGATCCCGATGATCCGCGACAAACACGTGATGATCCTGATGGCTTCCGTGACGACGGGGCGCACGCTGAACAAGGCGATCGAGTGCATCCAGTACTATCAGGGAATGCTGCAGGGCGTTTCGGCCGTCTTCAGCGCCATCGATTCGCAGGACGGCATTCCGATCCGGGCAATCTTCGGAAAGAAGGATCTGCCGGATTACGCATACTATGATTATCACGACTGCCCGCTGTGCGGGGCGGGAAAGAAACTGGACGCGCTGGTCAATACGTTTGGCTATTCGCCGCTTTAAGGGCGGGGCGCGCAGGCTCCAGAGCGCGGGGCCGGCGCGGATGCGATGACGATGACGGGCGCGGGTACGGCGAACGGAAATGAGAGGCGCCGCGAAGGGGACCTGGCGGTTTTGCAGAAGGCCGGACGACCGGCCGCAAGGCCAGAGGGACGCTTTCGCGGCGCTTTTTGTCCGAAAGAAAGGAGAAAAAACACAGATGGAACAGGATCTTCGCGGGATGTTAGGCGAGCTGGACGCTCTTTATGCGAAGGGGGCGATGAAGGAGGCGGAGGAGAAGCTTGCGGCGTGGAGAGCGCAGGCGTACGCAGAGGGAAACCGGGGCGTCGCGCTTTCTCTCTGCAATGAGATGGAGGGGCTTTACCGGACGACGGGGCGCGCGGCGCAGGCGGTGGCCGTCTCCGATGAGGCGCTGCGCCTGATCGGCGAAATGGGACTTACGGGGACGATCCATCACGGGACGACGCTGCTAAACGGGGCGACGGCCTGCCGCATGGCGGGCGATGCAAAGCGCGCGCTTTCGATGTACGGGGAGGCGGCCGGGATTTTTCGTACCCTGGGAGAGGATCGCGGGTATCAGATGGCCAGCCTCTATAACAACGTGAGCCAGATTTACCAGGAGCAGGGCCGCCATGAGGAGGCGCTCGCCTCTCTGGATCGCGCGATGGAGCTGCTTGATAAGATGGAGCAAAGTGAGGCCGAGATGGCGACCAGCCGCGTCAACCGGGCGCTCTCGCTGATGGCGCTGGGCCGCCTTTCGCAGGCAAAGGAGGAGCTGGAAAAAAGCCTCGCCTACTACGAAAGCCCGGCCGCGGCCGGGGACGGCCATTACGGCGCGGCGCTCTCGGCGGCCGGGGAGCTGGCGTGGCGAACGGGCGATCGGGAACACGCCGTTTCCTGCCTGGAACAGGCGTTACGGGTTACCCGGGAGCGCTTCGGAGAAAACGACGCCTGCCGCGTGATCCGCATGAACCTGGAGACGGTAAAGAACATGGCGGGCGGATCCGGCGCCGGGGAAGAGAGGGCGCAGTGAAGGGGCTTTTGCTGGCGCGCCGCTATTACGAGGAGGTCGGGCGTCCCGCGCTCTGGAAGGCTTTTCCGGATCTGATGCCGCGCGTGGCGGCGGGGCTGGTCGGCGAAGGCTCGGAATGCCTTGGCTTTGACGATGAGATTTCGCGGGATCACGATTTCGGGCCCGGATTCTGCCTGTGGCTTGAAAAAGAAGATTTTGAGGCGCAGGGGGAGGCGCTTTGCCGGGCGTATGACAGCCTGCCGGGCGAATTTCTCGGCTTTCCCGCGCGAAAGGAGAGCGCCCGCGGCGCGGGGCGCGTGGGTGTCCTGGAGATCTCGGAGTTTTTCGGCCGTTTCATCGGGCGGGAGCAGCCGCCGTCGGATCTGCTCCGGTGGCTGTATCTGCCGGAGGAGAAGCTGGCGATCCTGGCCGGAGGAGAAGTATTTGAGGATCCGCGCGGCCATTTTTCCGCGATCCGCGACGCCATCCGGGCCTACTATCCGGAGGATGTGCGGATTAAGAAAATCGTCGCCCGCGCGGCCGGGATGGCGCAGTCGGGCCAGTATAATTACGGGCGGGCCATGCGCCGCCGGGATGCGGTCGCGGCGGCGCTGGCGAAAAACGAATTTATCCGGCAGGCCATGTCGATGCTGTATCTGCTGAACCGCTGCTATGCCCCGTACTACAAATGGATGTATGCCGGCCTGTCCGGGTTTTCGCTCTGTCCGGAGGCCGCCGGTCTTCTCAGGGAACTGGCCGCGGCCGGGGATCAGGGCGCGGCGTGGCGCGGCCCGCATCCGGCGGGGTGGAACCCGTACCTGAATCTGGAAGATCCGAACGTGCGGCGGATCGAGCGGATCTGTGCTCTCGTGATCGCCGAGCTGCGGCGGCAGGGGCTGACGGAGCAGACCTCCGATTTTCTGGAGGATCACACGGAGGCAATCATGAGCCGGATACAGGATCCGGCGCTGCGCCGCCGCCATGTGCTGGAAGGATAGAAAGGCGGCCGCCGGGCCGCAGCGGCGAAGAATGAAGAAAAGAGGGGATCTGAGGATGACGAGAGAAGAAAAAATCGAGGCGCTGATTCAGACGGAGTGGGAACTGTTTCAGCAGGTGCACAACGAGGGCGGCCGGGCGTCCTGCCAGGATGATCCGGAGACGTTTCATATCATGCGGAAGAGCCAGTTTTCGCCGTGGCCGGAGAAACTGATCGACAGCTACCGGGCGGATCTTGCCCGGGCAGAGGAGGCGGGGCGCAACCTTCTGACGGAAAAATATGCCTGGATGATGGCGAGCACGGCGCCGGAGGAGTTCCAGGCGATCCGCCGTTTCCTGCAGCCGCCGTCCTTTCTGGGCGGGCAGCAGATCGAGGAGATTACCGCGATTCAGGTTGAGTGGATGCGGGAGTACCGCAGCCGCTATCCGCAGCTGGCTTCCGGCAACCGGGTGCTGGAGACTTCCCAGGATACGCCGTTTGAGACATCGTTTGAGACGTATCTGCGGGGCGAACTTCATACGTATTCCGGGCAGACGCTTTCCCTCTACCGGGATTTCGTGAAACGGCTGGAACAGGAGGGGAAGAACCTGACGCTCCTCATCATGGAGGAGACGGTAAGGGCCTACGGCTACCGCGATCTGGAGGATGCGGAGGAGAAGCTGAAAAAGAGAAACTGAAAAGAAGAAGATGAAAAGGAGAAGCTGAAAAGAAGAAGCTGAAAAGAAGAAGCTGAAAAGAAGATGAGGAAAAGAAGAAGCGAAAAGCGGCAGAACGTATGAGACGATGAAAACGAAAAGCGGTTAAAGCGTCTGCCGCGATCGTAATCCGACACTGCCGCGATCGTAAGCCCCCCTGTTTTTCTTGACAAACAGGGGGGCGAATTTTATAATATGATTGGACACTGGATACAATTTGGATACCCCAAATCTGAAAAGGAGGTATCACAAGATGAGCAAACTGACAATTCGCCCCATCAACACGGGATTCGTGACGATGATTCCCAAACAGTACCTGTACCATCACTCGGTTACGGCGTTCTATCCGGAAGCATCGGATCGCGAAGAGGAATACCCGGTCTTTACGTATCTGGTAGAGGGCGGGGACAAGCTTCTGCTGGTCGATACCGGCATGGCCTACACGGAGCGCGCGGATCGCTACCATCATCACGGCTCGTATCAGCCAGAGGGGATGGCGATCACGGAGCAGCTCGCGAAGCTGGGCTATCAGCCGGAGGATATCGATATCGTCGTATTTACGCATCTTCACTGGGATCACTGCTTCTACATGGAGAAATTTACCCGGGCGGAATTTTATGTAAACAAAAAAGAATATGAGTTCGCGATGAACCCGATCCCGCTGTACTACAAGTCGTACGAGGCGCCCGAGCTGGGAATCCGCCGTCCCTTCGAGGGGATCCGGATGAACCTGGTAGAGGGGGAGACGGAGATCATGCCGGGCGTGCGCGTGTTCGAGACGCCGGGCCATTCGGTCGGCCATCAGTCGGTGGAGATCGATACGGAGGAAGGAAAATACATCTGCTGCGGCGATGCGATTTTCATCATGGATAATGTGAAGCCGATCGAGGCCATTCACTACGACATCACGCCGCCCAATCGTTTCTCGGATATTGTCGCGACCTGGAAGAGCATCGAGCTGATCAAGGATCGGGCGGAGAGTCTTGAGCGGATTCTGACCTGCCACGACAGAGAGATCCTGGATCGGGCCGCCAGGACGCCGGTTCTCGGACGGAAGGCGGGTGAATAAAGGACCGCCACGGTTCTGAACATATGGCAGTAATAGCAGTGATAGCGTGCTGTGATACCAAGTATCACGAAATTACCTTTGTACAGAAACGAATCGCACAGACCGGCCACACGCCGCTGGTGCTGGACATCAGCACGGGGCCGCACATCCCCATCCGCGCGGATGTGAGCCGGGAGGAAGTGCTGGCGGCCGGGGGCTATACCTGGGAGCAGGTTCATGCGATGGACAAGAGCGGGGCCATTGCCGCCATGACGCAGAGTATTTCGGCGCTGTTAGTCCGCCTGTATCAGGAGAAAAAGATCGACGGCGTGATCGGGATGGGCGGCCTGCAGAATACGGTCGTGTGCTCGGCTGCCATGCGCCTTCTTCCGATCGGGTTCCCCAAGATCATCTGCTCGACCATCGCCAGCGGGTTCCGCTATTTTGACACGGTTGTGGGAGACAAGGATATCGCGGTCATTCCCTCGATCGTGGATTTTGCCGGCGTCAATCCCATCACGGAGGCGGTGCTGGGCAATACGGTCAGCGCGATGGCCGGGATGGTCGAGTACGGCGGGAAGCTGATCGACACGCGGGGCGATCGCTACATCGCCACGACGCTGATGGGAATTACCAACGATACGGTCATGCGGGCTTCCGACCGGCTCTCGGCGGAGGGGAGAAAGATGATCAGCTTCCACTCCACGGGGATCGGCGGCCGCGTGATGGAGACGCTGATCCGCGAGGGCGTGATCTCGGCGGTCATGGACCTCTCGCTGCATGAGATGACGGCGGAGTATTTCGGCGGCTACGGCTACAGCAAGGGGGCGGACAACCGCCTGCTGGCGGCGGCAGAGACGGGAATCCCGGCGCTGATCTGCCCCGGCGGGATCGATTTTGCCTGCCTGCGTCCGGACGAGCTCTTCGACGACGAGGAGGAGCGCGGCTACGTCTGGCATAACAAGGATCTGACGCACACGCGTCTTTATGAGCACGAGATTCTGGATATTACCAGGACGATCGTGGAGCGCGTCAACCGTTCGACGGGCCCGGCCAAGGTCGTGCTGCCGATGGGCGGCCTGCGCACGCTCAGCTATCCGGGCGAGCTGTTTTACAAGCCGGAGACGATCGAGAAGATGCGCGTGATCTTCGAGGAAGGACTGAAGCCGGAGGTAGAGTTTGAGGCGTATGATCTGAACTTCTGCGATCCGGAATTTGCCGATATCTGCGCCCGGGAGATGGACCGGCTGCTTGAGAAGGCCGGATGGCCGGAAGGGAGTAAGGCGGAGTGAAATACAGAGAGTGCGAAGAGGCGGCCCGCGCGATTCAGGCGGCCGCGGAAAAATTTTACCGTCTCCGCTACCAGATGAGCAACGGAGGCAACTTAAGCGTGCGGATTCCGGGACACGACTGGATGATGGTCAAGGGGACGGACGTGGCGTTCGACGAGGTCAGGCCGGAGACGCTGGTCATCACGGATTTTGACGGCAACGTGATCGAGGGCTCGATCCGGCCGTCCAAGGAAGCGCTGCTGCACGGGGCGATCTATCAGGCGGTGGAGTCCGCGGGGGCTATCATGCACTGCCATTCCCCGTGGGCGACGGCCTGGGCGGCCGATCACGACGAGCTGACGTTTGCGACCCACCACTCCGGGATGAAGCTGGGCGGGCGCGTGCCCGTTTTTGACACGCATTCCTACGCGGTGCCGAAGGAGTGTTTTCCGATGATTCTGGAGGAATTTGCGAAGAATCCGAAGATGAACGCGTTCCTTCTGCGCGGGCACGGGCAGGTCACGGTGGCCGCCGACATGCGGATGGCCGCCTACCTGGCGGAGCTGGTCGAGGAGACGGCGCAGATCGCGCTGCTGGCCGCGGCGGGGAAGAGATAAGGCGGTGCAAGACGCGCTGCCGGCTACGGCGGGAAAGAGGTAAGACGGAAAAGACAAAAACCGCGCGGCAGGACAGAGTCATACAGAACAGGATGAGACAGAAGATGCGGGGCAGAAGGAATCCGTCCTTTTGCCCCGTTTTCAGAATCCGATCGGGAGAAAGCGGTTTCGGAGAGAATCCGGCGTCTTCTACGAGAGGAAATTAACGCTTTCGCTGACGCTGCGCACGACGTCTTTTAAGTGGTCGGAGATGGCCTTCCTTGCTACGGCGATGTCGCGGCTGCGCATTCCCTGGACGATGCGGGCGTGCTCGGAGAGCGTCGCGTCGCGCCGTCCCTTCAGGGAATAATAGATCGATTTGAAAGAATCGCACTTGTCCCATAGCCCTTCCAGGATGGCGACGGTGTCGTTGCAGCCGGACGGCGTGCAGATCATGCGGTGAAACTGGCGGTCGAGCTGCATGAATTCACGGGAACCGCCGGAGACGTCCAGCATGCGCAGGCTGGCCTTCTCCAGGCTGTCCAGCTCGGCGTCGGTGGCGCGCAGGCAGGTGCGCTCGGCGCAGTACTGCTCCAGCGTGATGCGGATGTCGTAAATTTCATTTAACCGTTCGCGGGAGAGATGGAAGACCACGGCCCCGCAGTGCGGCCGGGTAATCAGAAGCCCCTCGGCCTCCAGGCGCTTGATGGCGTCGCGGACCGGCGTGCGGCTGACGCCTAATTTTTTCGTCAGGCTTTCCTGCGGGATGTGTTCGCCGGGTTTAAAATCGCCCTGGACGATGGCATTTTTTATCCAAAGATAAACGGAATCCGATACGGTAGTATATTGGATCAACGGCTGTTGTGAATCCATAAAGTTCCTCCTTGCGGCAATCAGAATATTTTCTGAATCTAATCATACCCGAAAACTGGGAAAAAGTCAACAAATTGGATAATGTATCCAAAATGAAAGATTTTTATTGGTAAGTATGTATAAAAATTAACGAACAAAAAGTTAATTATTGACAAAAATATCCTAAAAAGGTATAATACAGCCATAGATTGTATCCAATATCCGGTGTCCAACGGAAAAAGGATCCCCTGCCGCGGCAGCCGGCGGGGAGGAGAAAGTCACTGCAGGCAGTTTTTTAAGAAAGGATGGGAGAAATGAAAAAAAGAAAACTGGTCGCATTAGGAATGGCAGCAGTCATGGCGCTGGGTACGCTGGCAGGGTGCTCGAGCGGCAGCTCTGAGAGCGAGCAGCCGGCGGGCGAAGCGCAGGAGGAGGCCGGCGGAGAAGCGGCGGCTCCGTCCGGGGACAAGGAGACGATTACCCTGAGAATCGGTTCCGGCCATTCGGAGTCCAACCCCTGGGTTGCCGCTCTGGAGGATTATTTTGTAAAGAACGTTTCGGAGCGCGTGAGCGCGGAGACGAATTATGAGATCGAGTGGATCAAGTCCTACGGCGGTTCGGTCATTTCCCTGGGCAACGAGCTGCAGGGCATCCAGGACGGCCTGGTAGACATTGGCTGCACGATCCTGGTATTTGAGGCGGCCCGTCTCCCGCTGCAGGATATGGTTTACAGCATCCCGTTCTCCTGCTCGGATCCGCTGATCGCCGCGGAGACCATCAAGCAGATGTACGCGGAGTTCCCGGAGTTTACGACGGATTATGAGACGAACTACAATCAGAAGTTCCTGGGCATCGGCGTCAGCGATCCCTATGGTTTCTTCAGCACCACGCAGGTGTCTTCGCTGGATGACGTAAGCGGCATGAAGATCGGCGCCGCCGGCATCAACCTGTCCTGGATCGAGGGATCCGGCGCGGTCGGCGTACAGACCTCTCTGAACGATACGTATCAGAACCTGCAGACCAACGTCTGCCAGGCGACGATCCAGCCGACGCGTTCCTGCATCAACCTGAAGGTATACGAGGTAGCTCCGTACTACCTGGACGCGCAGTTTAACGTACTGCCCTTCAACTCCATCACGATCAACCTGGATACCTGGAATACGCTTCCCGAGGAAGTGCAGACCATCCTGACCGAGGTCGGCGAGGGCTATCTGGATTACGAGGCGGAGTACATTAATCAGATTCATGAGGAAGACCTGGCGACGCTGGAGGCCGAGGGCTGCACGGTTACGACCTTAAGCCGCGAGGAGCAGGAGAGATGGGCGGCCAGCCTTCCGGATATCGTTCATGACCTGGTTGTCAGCTTAAACGACGCCGGCTATGACGGAGAGACAATCGTATCCCGCTACTTCGAGATCCTGGAATCCCAGGGCGTGGAGTCGGTCCGCGACTGGAATATCAGCGGCTGATCGGAGCGCTCCGGCGGCTTTGAAGCCGCAAAGCGTTCGTAGAAGTAAAATGTAAGCTGTCCGCAAAACGGCAGGCGGCGGCGTCCTGAGAACCGCACGCCTGCCGTTTTTGCGGCATAAAAAGGAAAGGTGGGTAGCATTATGGCAGCTTTTCGCAAGATAGACAAGCTGCTGACCAAGTTCCTCAGCATCATGGACGGACTGGCTTCGATCTCGATCTTTGTGATCATGATTATTATTACCGTGGATGTGCTGAGCCGTCTTCTGCTCAACAAGCCGATCGCCGGCGTAGCCGAGGTAGTCAGCAGTATTATCATTATCGTATGCTTCCTGGAGATCCCGTACGTGTCCGTCAAGGGGGCGCACGTGCGCACGACGATGCTCTATGACAAGGTCGGAGCAAAGGGAAAGTTGATCATCGACATCATTGCGGCGGCGCTGGGGATCCTGGTTTACGCCTTCATCATCCGGGCCAGCTGGGCGAATCTGATTCATGCCATTGAGATCGGCGAGGCGGAGATCGCGGGTTCCATCCGCATCACGACCATTCCGGGCCGTTTTTCCATTATCTTCGGCTCGGCGTTAATGATTCTGGAATTCATCGACCAGATCGCCAAATTCGGTTATAACCTCGTTACGGGGAAGACGATTTATGAAGGGGGGAACGTACAATGAGCACCAGTACGGTAGCAATTTTTTCACTGGTTCTGCTGCTGACGCTGATTTTCTGCGGCGTCCATCTGAGCACCTCCCTGATGTTTACCAGCGTGGTCAGCGTATTTCTGTTTACCGGCCGTTTTTCTACGGCGATGAACGTGCTGAGCCAGTCGGCGTGGGGCGCGGTGCGCCAGTACATGTTCGGCGTTATCCCGCTGTTCGTATTGATGGGGCTTCTGGCCAATCTGTCGGGGGCCAGTCAGGATCTGTATGACTCGGCCAGCCTGCTCCTAAAGAAGGTCCGCGGCGGCGTCGGAATCGCCACGGTCGTGGCTAACACAATTTTCGCCGCGATTACCGGCGTAACGGTCGCATCGGCCGCCGTGTTTACCAAGATTGCCCTGCCGCAGATGCTGCGTCTGAATTATAACCGCAAGATCGCGCTGGGAACGATCTCCGGTTCGGCCATCCTGGGCATGCTGATTCCGCCCAGCCTGCTGATGATTGTATACGGCTCGCAGGCGGACGTCTCCATCGGAAAACTGTTTGTGGCCGCCGTCATCCCCGGCATTCTGATGACGATCGCCTTTATCATCGTCATCCTGGTTGTGGCGCATGTCCGCCCCGACTATATTCCGGAGGTAGAGGCGCTGACGGAAGAGGAGAAGCAGAATTTCTGGAAGATCGTGCTGCGTCCGTGGCCGATCATCATCCTGATCATCGTATCTCTGGGCGGCATCTGGTTCGGTTTCTTTACGCCGACGGAGGCCGGCGGTATCGGAGCGTTCGGCGCGTTCCTGATCGTGCTGTTCCGCCGCCGCTTTAACCGTCACACCTTCTGGGAGACGCTGCTCTCGGCCGGTTCGACCTCCGGCAGCGTGCTGATCCTGCTGGTATCGGCGTCCACGTATTCCAAGACGCTGTCCATGTGCGGCGTGATCAACGTCATCAGCAACCTGGTAGAGAGCATGCACATGCCGCCGATCGGCGTCGTGCTGCTGTTCATCGTAATCCTGATGATCCTCGGCTGTATCCTGGACTCCACGTCGATCCTGCTTCTGACCACGCCGCTGATGTGCCCGATCATGTCGGATCTGGGCTACGACCTGGTCTGGTTCGGCCTGGTTATGATTATCGCTATCGAGACCGGTATGATCACGCCGCCGTTCGGCATGAACGTATTTACGGTTAAATCGTCCCTGTACGGCATGAAGGGGATGGAAGGAATTACGGTCAACGAGATTTTCGCCGGTTCCATGCCGTTCCTGGTTGCGATTGTGGTCGTCGACCTGATCTGCGTGTTCATTCCGCCGGTCGTGACCTTCCTTCCCAACGCCATGTAAAGCAGGCGGCCGTAAAAGCGGAGAAACGCTGACAGGAAGCGCGCAGAAGCGTCCGGCGGGGGGCCGCGGCGTTTCGGGAAAGCGGGAGCGCATACGGCAGAAGATAAGCAGAAGGAAAAGCAAAAACACGGGCGCAAACCCGGAACGGGAAAAGAAGAACGACGGGCGCGGGCCTGCAATATCATTACGGCGAGAAGCCGGAGAGGAGAGAAGTTTTATGGCACAGTTTAAAATTCCGAAGGAAAAGACGGCAATCGTTCTGATTGAACCGCAGAACGACTTCCTGACCGAGGGCGGCACCATGTACGCTCATATCAAAGAGCAGCTGGCGGAGCGCCACGTGATCGCCAACCTGCAGGATCTGCTGGCGCAGGCCAGAGGCAAGGTGGCGAAGATCTTCTACTGCCCCTTCCATCCGTTTGATCCGGGCTTTCCGGAGCTGAAAAAGGGCGGCCCGGCCTGCGAGGGCCTGCGCGGCATCGAGATGGAGATGGAAGCGGACTGGGGAACCGGCGCATGGCTGCGCGGCACGCCGGGACCGGAAATCATCAAGGAACTGACGCCGCAGCCGGGCGACGTGGTAGTCGAGGGCAAGAAGACGCTGGATGCGTTCCATTCGACGGGCCTGGATTATTATCTGCGGGCCAATGAGATCGAGTATGTGGTCTTTACCGGCTTCCACACCGACTGGTGCGTGGAATCGTCCGCGCGTTCGGCCTACGACAAGGGCTACCGGGTCATCGTACTCGGCGACTGCACGGCGACCGATACACAGGAAGAGCAGGATTTCTGCGAGAAATGGATCTTCCCCAAGATTGGCAAGGTCATGGGCTACAAAGAGTTCCTGGAGGCACTGGAATAAAAAACAGAGCGGGGCGCTGCAAGACGGAAGCCGGCGGCTTTCGGAAAACGGGATGTTGCGGCGCCCCGTTTTTTTCTGTAAAATGGAACTAACTTCTTTGTATGGAATGGAACTGACTTTTTTGTATGGCGCGGGCGGGGAGCAAAACAGGCCCGGATGGGCCCGGGAAAGGAGAGCGGAATGAAATTTTTATTTGCTTCGGATTCGTTTAAGGGGTCGCTGAGCTCCCGAAAATCGGGGGAGCTTTTATCGCAGGCGGCTGCGGAGGTGTTTGAGGGCTGCACGGCGCAGGCGATCCCCATGGCCGACGGCGGCGAGGGAACGATGGAGGCCATGGTTTCGGCGCTCTCCGGGACGATCCGCACGGTCTTAGTCCGGGGGCCGCTCGGCGATCCGGTTGAGGCCCGCTACGGGATCCTGCCGGGCAATACGGCGATCGTGGAGATGGCGGAGGCGTCGGGCCTCTGCCTGGTGCCGGAGGAAAAGAGAAGTCCCTGGGAGGCCGGATCCTGGGGGACGGGGGAGCTTCTGGCCGACGCGCTGGATCAGGGGATGAAATCCATCATCCTGGCGATCGGGGGCAGCGCGACCAACGACGGCGGCCTGGGCGCGCTCTCGGCGCTGGGCATCCGCTTTAAGGATCTGGACGGGAACCTGCTTTGCGGCAGGGGCTGCGATCTGGAGCGAGTGGCGCAGGTGGACTGTTCCGGCCTGCATCCGGCGGCGGCCGGCGCGTCGTTTACCGTCATGTGCGACGTGGACAACCCGCTGCTGGGGCCGGACGGGGCGACGATGACCTTCGGGCCGCAGAAAGGCGCGGATCCGGAGATGCTTGAAAAGCTGGAGCGGGGGATGGAGAATTTCGCCTCCCGATCCCACCGGGATCTCGCCGCGTTTCCGGGAGCCGGGGCGGCCGGCGGCATGGGCTTTGCCATGAAGGCGTTTCTGGGGGCAGACTTGAAGTCCGGTGTGGAAACCGTGCTGGATCTGCTGGAGTTTGACCGTCTTCTGGAGGACGTGGATCTGGTGGTAACCGGAGAGGGGAGACTGGACTGGCAGTCGGCCAGGGGCAAGGTCGTGAGCGGCGTGGCCGGGCGCTGCCGCAAAAAGGGCGTTCCCGTGCTGGCGCTGGTAGGCGGGCTGGGGCCGGGCGCGGAGCGCATTTACGAATGCGGCGTCAGCGGCCTGTTCGCGCTTCCGGACGGGCCGGCCAGCCTGTCTGATCTGATGGAGCGCACGCCGGAGCTCTATCTGAACGCGGCCCGGCGGATGTTCCGGATTCTCAGGACGGGCTGCGATCTGGCGAAGAAGGACTGAGAAAGCGGTACTGCATGGCAAAGGAAGTGGAAAACGTCAGGAAGGCGGACATGGCGGTGCTGACATACCGCTCCCGGTTGTAGGTAATGTAGACGGGACGCCGGGCGAGCGGATCGCCGATCTTGTAGTAGATCAGGCCCGGCTGCTCCCGGACGAGGCTCAGGAGGGTGCTGCGGATCAGGGCGGCGCCTCCCCCGGCGGCCGCGAGGAAATACGTCGTCATAATCTGCGAGAGCTGCTGCGTAATGTGGGGCTTAAAGCCGGCGTTGCGGCAGATGTCGATGGTCCGCTGGTACAGATCGCTTCCCTCCCTGGTCAGGGAAAGAAACGGACAGTCTTTTAATTCCAGCAGGGGGACGGGGGCAAATTCCCGGCTGGTAAAGCGGCCCGAGCGGACGGCCTCGGCGGGGATGCGGTAGGGCTTCAGCTTCCCGTTGACGGGGAATTCCTCCGGCACGGCCAGGACCAGGTGTTCATAGGAAAAAAGGACGTTTTCCGTCACACTGTTTGCCGGGGCAGAGGACAGCGCGCCGAACAGGAAATCGATGGAGCCGTCCGCGATGTTATTCAGCAGATCTTTTCCGTCCCCCTCCTGTATCTCGACCCGGACTCCCGGGTATTTTTTCTGAAACGCGCCGAGAACGGGCGCCAGGAAGTAGGCGCTGTAAAACGAAGAGCTGCCGATCCGGAGCGTTCCTGTTTTCAGATTGCTGCGGTCGTCGAAATACTGCCGGATATCTTTTTCCAGCGCCATGATTTTTTCAATGTGCTCGATGTAAAACTGTCCTTCTTTTGTGAGGGTAAAGGGGATGGTGCTGCGATCGAAGATCGGGCAGCCCAGCTCCTTTTCCGCCTTGCGGATCATGGCGCTGATGGCGGACTGGCTGATGAACAGCTTTCTGGCCGCCTGGGAAAAGCTGTTTTCCTTGTATACCGTATAGACATATTTCATAACCAGATCCATAGGGGGTTCCTCCGTTTCTTTTGCTTTTCACGGCGGCGCGTCTGTTTGTTTCGGAACGTTTCTTTAATCTATGGACATCATATCACACCGCAAGGTAAAAACGAAACATACTTTAGTTCCAGTTTATGGAAGGTATGTATTTATTCATATCGTTTGATATTTCTCCCGGTTTTTTCTATATTGGATTTACAAATTGCGGCGAAACTGCAAGTTACGGATCGGATTGGATGAAAAAGAAGGAATCGTCAGCCGAAACGGGCAGAGACGCCGGAATGCAGGATCGATCCGACAGAATGAAACAGAAAGGTCTGGAAAAAATTCATGAAATGCGACATCGTTCTGAGAGGCGGTTTTCTTTTTGACCCCGAAAACGGGGTAAAAAAGGAGACGGATATCGGGATTCTTGACGGGAAAATTGCTGTGCTGGACGGCCCGATGAGCGGGGCGCGCGAGTGGAATCTGACCGGGAAAACGGTGCTTCCGGGGGTCATCGATATGCATGTGCATGTGACGCAGGAGCTGGGCGGGCCGATCGGCTATTACATGGCGGCCAAAAGCGGCGTCTCGACGATCATCGACTACGCCGGCCCCATGGATGACATTCTGGAGCACGCGCCGAAACTCGGCTGCGGAATGAACGTGGGCTGTCTGCCGGCGGCGCTTCCCGGATTCCTGGGGCAGGATCCTTCGAGAGAGGAAGTTGAAGGATTCCTGGAGGATTCGCTTTCCAAGGGGGCGCTGGGCTTAAAGATCCTGGGCGGGCACTATCCGCTCACGCCGGACGCTTCGCGCCGCATCGTGGAAGCGTGCAATGAAAAACAGGTTTTCGTCGCCTGGCATGCCGGCAGCACAGAAAACCGCAGCAATATTTACGGGATGAAGGAAGCGGTGGAGTGCTCGGAGGGCTTTCGCCTTTTGATGGCACATATTAACGCCTACTGCCGCGGGAACTGCTACAGTTACCTGGAGGAGTTAAGGGACGCGTTTGCGATGCTGCGGGATCATCCCAACATCATCGCCGATTCACACATGGCGGTCAGCAACGGCACCAACGGGTTCTGCGAGGGAAACGAGGTGCAGGATCACATCACGCAGAACTGCCTGCGCTCGTTCGGCTATGCGGCGGACCGGCAGGGGCTTGAGAAGGCCATCCGCGACGGCGTCGCGGGCGTGATTGTGCAGCGGGGGCCGGAAAACGTGATTGTGTTCCGGGAAGAGGGACTGTCGTGCTGGCAGGAGGCCGGCACCGCGCTCTATGTGAGCTTCCCGGCGAATCTGCCGGTCTCGGCGGCGGCCTGCCTTCTGGAGCGGCGGCCCGGATCGAGGGAATTCCTGATCGAGCTGGCGGCCACGGACGGGGGTGGATTCCCGCGAAACGGGCTTCTTAAGCGGCTGCTCGCCTATTACAAGCTGGGCTATCTGAGCCTGGAGGAGGTCGTTTACAAATGTTCGATCGCGCCGGCACGGGTGTTTGCCATGCCGGGCAAGGGGCATCTCGGCGTGGGGGCTGACGCGGATCTCGCCGCCGTGGATCTGTCCACGGAGGAGACGGTCCTGTCGTTTGCGGCCGGGCGCCCGGTTCTGGAAGAGGGGAAGGTAACCGGAAGCGGAACGTCGCTTCTGATCACGCCGTCCGGCGTGGCATACGCGGCAAAGAAAAAGCTTTCGTATCAGATCGTCCGTCCGCAGGACGGCTGGTTCTATCACGCAGAAAGGGGAACAGGGTTATGATTTTTAATTTACCACCGATACTCGGATTAACTCCGCTGATTGTCTATATTATTCTGGCATTCCGCCCGAACATTCATCCGCTGGCGAATGTCGTGATCTGTATGATTATCGGGGCCGTGCTGACCGGCACGAACCTGCTGGAATTTGGCTCGATCCTGACGACGTCGCTGGGATCGTTTCTCGGCCAGGTCGGCTTTATCATCATGATCGGCTCCGGCCTGGGCCTGATTTTAAAGGAATCGGGCGTGGCGGAAAACCTGGTGCATCTCCTGATCCGGAAGATCGGCATCAATTCCATCGGGCGGGCGATCATCGCCTCCATGCTGGCGTCCATGTTCATGGTGCTGGTTCTGAGCACCCTGACGGGAGGAAACGCGGTGCTGGCGCCGATTCTGATCCCGCTGGTGGCGTCCGTGGGGATGACGCCCAGCACGCTGGCCATCATCATGCAGACGGCCGGTGTGACCGGCCTGTTTATCAGCCCGTTTTCGCCGCCGATGGTCACAATTATGGAGCTGACGGGAATGGCCTATCAGGAGGTTCTGCTCTATGCCAGCCTTCCGGTCTGTATTCCCATGTGGGTTATCACGTATTTCAATGCCAAGCATGTGCAGAAGCAGACGGCCGGCGTGGCGGATTACCCGGAAGGGACCGCGCTTTCTGCCGATGATTACAAGCCGTCGGCGGACGCCAGACGGGCGACGGCCTGGTTTGGCGTGGCGATGGTGCTGGTGGTGGCCTACGGCGTGGTCAACAGCCTCGGCGTGGCGCACGCGATCACGGTCATCACGGTGGCGGTGCTGGCGACGGGATTCGGCGCCCGCTACAAGATTGACAAGATTATCGATCTGTTTATGAAAGGCTGCGCGCAGTATTTCTGGCTTTACATCATGTTTATCCTGATGGATCCGTTCCTGAATTTTATCGCTGCCAGCGGCGCCTTTGACGCGCTGGTGGAGATCGGAAGTCCGCTGGTCGAAGGCGGCGGAAAGGTCGGCCTGGCCATGCTGGCGGCGCTGATCGGCACGTTCGGCATTCAGGGGGCGGCCGTGGCGCAGGCGGTTATGCTGGATACGGTGTTCCGGCCGCTGGTCGATGCGACGGGACTGAGCATGGCCGTGTGGGCGCTGGTTATCCTGATCGGTTCGCAGATGACGTCGTTTGCCTATCCGGGTCTTGACATGGTAGCGGCGACGGGAACGGCCCGCTCGGCGGATATGAAATCGCAGGTCAAGCACGGCTGGATTATCACGGCGGTTACCCTGCTTGTCTGTCTGATTGAATCGCTTCTGCTCGCCTGAGAGGAAGCGCCAAGGAAGGAGAAACGAACATGTGCTATATGCTGATTGGAGGAAAAAACGTATTTGAAAAGGGCCTGATGATGGGCGGCCACAACGACGATCTGAACGGCTATGAGGCGGCTTCCCTGGAGCTGTACCCGCACCGGATCCGGGAGGCGGGAGAGAGCATTGCGCTTCCCACGGGGCCGGTCATCCCCACGCCGGGCGAGACGGCGCGCTGCATTGCGCTGAAGACGTTTCGCGGCGATCTGGCGGGCGATACGATCGCGATCAACGAACATAATGTCTGTCTGATGGGCGGAGAGAACCTGCTGATGGATCGCAATGAACGCGCGGCGGCAGCGGATCCGCTGGTGGAAAACGGCGTGGCCGGGGGCGTGCGTTTCGTGGCGCTGATGCAGAGCAGGACGGCCCGCGAGTGCGTGGAGCGGATCGGGCGCTATTACACGGAATACGGGAATAAATTCCCCTGCGCCGTGGGCGTGTTTGACACGGAGGAAGCCTGGTATATTGAGGGCGGCGGCGGGACCACCTGGCTGGCGGTCCGCGTGCCGGACGACTGCTATCTGATTCAGTCCAACGGCTACCGCATCAACGAGGTAGACTGGGACGACACAGAAAATGTCCTCCATTCGGAGGGACTGCGCGAATTTGTGATAGAAAAAGGACTCTGGAACCCGGCGGAAGGCCCCTTTAACTGGGCGCGGACGTTCGGACGCCGGTTCCTGGAGGATCCGTCCACGTATTACTATAATTCCCGGCGGATCTGGAGCGGGCTGCGGCTTTTAAGCCCGTCGGCCGGCTTTGGCCCGGACGAGGAGGAATATCCGACCTTCGTGAAACCGGATCAGCCGATCACGAGAGAGAAGATCATGGAGCTTCTGCGCGACTGCAATGGAGACAACGCGTTTCGCGCATTTACGGAGCAGGGAGTGGAGAATGCGGTCCGGCCGATCGGCGTGCCGCACTGCATCCACTCGGCCGTCGCGGAGCTGTCCTGCGATCGGCCGGTCGAGCTGGGAGGCGTGCTCTGGAGCTGCCTGGGATCGCCGCTGGCGGCGCCCTATCTGCCGCATCACTTCGGGATCTCGCGGATCGCACCGGAGATGGAGGAGGGAAGCGATTCCTTCAGCAAAACCTCCGCGTTCTGGAATTTCAGGGAGCTGATGAACCTGGCGTCGGCGGATTTCTATCAGCATCTGCCGGAGCTTTCAAAGGAATGGAGCGCGCTGGAAGATCGGGCGCTGGCCTTTAAGCCGGCCGTGGAAAAACAGGCGGCAGAGGCCTGGGAGAGCGACCCAGAGAAGGCGGCCGAGATCCTGACCGCCTGGGCGGAAAGCCTGGATTATGAGGCATTAAAGACGGCGGACCGCCTGCGCGGGGCGCTTAACCGGAAGATAGCCGGCAGTCTTTACCGCCGTTTTGCAAAAGGAAGTCTGGAATGGTAAATGGCCAGCCAGGCCCTTACTACCCCTTTATTTAAAAATGGACGGGAGGGAGCGAAAGCCTTCGGGCTTTCCTCCCTCCCGTCCGCCCGTTTCGGGCCGGCCGCATCAGTAGTTTTCGATCCGGCGCTGGCGGCGCAGGTCGTTGCGCCGTTTTCCGGCCTCCCAGGAGGCTTTCTCCTCTCCCGTCTCCAGGATGAGGCCGGGAACCTGAGTGGGCTGGTCGTTCTCGTCGAGGGCCACCATGACGAAGAAGGCTGTGTTGACCAGCTTGCGGTCTCCGTTCAGGGCTTCGGCGTAGGTGTCGACCTGTACCTCCATGGAGGTGTTCCCGACGTAGGTAATCTTGCCCAGCAGAATCAGCGTGTCATTCAGGTGCACGGCCTCCCTGAACTGCAGGTTATCGACGGAGGCCGTCGTCTGATTGCAGTGAGAATGACGGCGCGCCACGACGCCGGCGACGATGTCGATCCACTCCATCAGCTGGCCGCCGAAGAGGCGGCCGGCGCCGTTGATATGGCTGCTTAAGACAATCTGCGTCTGAGTCACGGCGGAATCCGCCACGCGCCGCATGGGGCGTCCGGATCCGCCGTTCTTAATTTCCATTCTGTTTTCCATCAATTTTGACCTCCGTTTCCATGTTTTTCTGGTTTTCAGGTTTTCACAGGAACGCTTTCAGGTTCCCGCAGGAACACAGAATCAGTCTTTCTTCGTCCCGTCTTCGTGCTTTTTGTGATGGCGGTTCAGCTTTTCGACCAGGGCCGCGGTGCGCGTGCGGTAGTCGTTTAACTCGGTCACGATGCCCATGAAGGAGGACACCATGTCGAGCGAGGTGCGCAGCGAGCAGAGCTCGCTCTGGTAAATGGCGCGCTTGGTCAGGCGCATGGCCTGCTGCGGCGCGTCCAGGAGCTTTTGCATGTACTGCTCCACGTAATCGTCCAGCTCTTCGTCCGGCACGGTATGCGTGACGAGGCCGATGCGCTCGGCCTCCGCGCCTTTGAGGACGCGGGTCGTCCAGAACATATCCAGGGCCTTGTCGCGGCCGATCAGGCGGGGCAGGAAATACGCGCCGCCGTCCCCGGGGACGATGCCGGCGTTGAAATAGCTTTCGGAGAGCGTGGCGCTTTCCGAGGCGATGCGCACGTCGCACATCAGCGCCATGTCGAGGCCGGCGCCCACGGCCGCGCCGTGAATCTTGGCGACCACGGGCTTGTCGATCTCCTCCAGGATGAGCGGGATCCGCTGGATGCCCCGCCACAGGGAGTTTTTGCGGGCCAGCGCGGTGGAGGTAATGTCCTCGTGGCTCTCAAAAAAGCCGTCGCCGGCCGCCATGGCCTTCACGTCGCCGCCGGCGCAGAAGGCCTTGCCGTTGCCGGAGAGGAGGACGGCGTTGACATCGTCGCGGTCGCGGATGTCCTCCAGGGCTTCGGTCCAGAGATGGATCATCTCTTCGCTGAAGCAGTTCAGATTTTCCGGCCGATTCATGGTAATGCGGGCCAGGTGGTTGTGGACTTCGTAGATTAAATCGGGCATGACATTCTCCTTTATTTCTTTAATTAAAAGTATCGGTGGTTTTGCGGCAAAAATAAAAAATTGCTCTCATTATAGATAATCGGGGCGTGAATGTCAATGTCAGATTGTTTTTTTAACACGCCTGTTATATAGGTTTTTTAACGCGCTCGTTACCGGGGGCGGGGCGAAAGCGGCGGAAAAAGCCGGGGCGAAAACGGCGCGGAAAAGATGTTGAGGACGGGCCGCCGGAATGATATAATAACAGGAAGGATGAACTTTGCGAAAACGGGAAAGAGGAGAGAGAATATGACAGTCAGGGAAACACTGCAGATGCTGGAATCAGAACAGGCCGCGGCGCTCATGGAGACGCTTTACGGGGCCGGGGCGGCAGAGGAGAATGCAGAGCGCTACCGTCATGTGGTAAAGGGCTTTGAGGAGACGTACGGGGATCAGGAGATCCTCCTGTTCAGCTCCCCGGGGCGCACGGAGATCAGCGGCAACCACACGGATCACAATCACGGGAAGGTGCTGGCCGGCAGCATCAACCTGGACTGCGTGGGGGCGGCGGCCGCGAACGGCACGGATACCATCCGCATTCTGAGCGAGACCTTCAATCAGAAATTCATCATCAGCCTGAAGGATTTAAAGCCCAGCCCGCAGATGGCCGGGACCATTGATCTGACGAAGGGGATCTTAAAGGGGTTCGAGGAGCGGGGCCTTCGGGTGGGCGGCTTTGACGCCTTTATTACCAGCAATGTGATCAGCGCGGCCGGCGTCAGTTCTTCGGCTTCCTATGAGATGCTGATCTGTTCGATCCTGAACACGCTGTTTAACGGCGGCGCGATGGACGTGGTTACCTACGCCCACATCGGGAAATACGCGGAAAACCGCTTCTGGAACAAGGCGTCGGGGCTGCTGGATCAGATGGCCTGCGCGGTGGGCGGCCTGATTACCATCGATTTTAAGGATCCCGGAAAGCCGGCTGTGGAACAGATCGATTTTGATTTCGGGGCGCAGGATTACAGCCTGGTCATCGTCAATACGGGGAAAGGCCACGCCGATCTGAGCGCGGATTATTCGTCCGTGCCGAACGAGATGCGGCGGGTCGCGCAGTATTTCGGCAAAGAGGTCTGCGCGGATATCACGGAGGAAGAGGTAATCGCAAACCTGCCCGCGGTGCGGGAGGCGGCCGGCGACCGATCGGTTCTGCGCGCGCTCCATTTCTTCGAGGAGAACCGGCGCGTCGAGGAGGAGGTCGCGGCTTTAAAGAGCGGCGATTTCGCGGCGTTCTTAAAGGGGATTACCGCCTCCGGCAATTCCTCCTGGAAATGGCTGCAGAACGTCTACACGACGGCCGACGTGCAGGAGCAGGGGATCAGCATCGCGCTGGCGCTGACCGAGCTGTTTCTTGACCGGAAGAAGCGCGGCGCCTGCCGGATTCACGGCGGCGGCTTTGCCGGCGTGATCATGGCCATGATTCCCAACGATCTGGTGGACGAATACGTGGAATATATCGAGCGGGCGATCGGCAAAGGCAACGCGTACCGGATGAGCATCCGCCCGTACGGGGCGGTCTGTGTCAATGAGCTGATTCGTGACTGAGCTGAACCGCCAGTGAACGGATCGGTCAACGAGCGGATCCGCCGGCGCGGAAAAGGGGAATATCGGGAGAGAAGGAAGACGGGAGGGAACGGGATGGCAAATCAGAACCTGATTATCACGATCGAGAGAGAATACGGAAGCGGCGGGCGCATCGTGGGGAAGAAGCTCTCGCAGGAGCTGGGGCTTCATTTTTACGACGACGATCTGATCCGGCTGGCTTCGGAGAAAAGCGCGGTAGGCGAGCAGTATTTTCGCCTGGCGGATGAGAAGGCGGGCAATAACCTGCTGCATAAGCTGGGCGGCGGGCGTCCGGTGGACATTTTTTCCGAGCCGTCCCCGGATCGGAAGCTGACCACGCCGGAAAACCTGTTCAAGTTTCAGTCGCTGGTCATCCGCGAGCTGGCCGAGCAGGAGCCCTGCGTCTTTGTGGGCCGGGCCGCCGGCTATGTGCTGGATCAGTATGAGGAGATCGAGCGCCTGGTGCGGATTTTCGTCTATGCCGACAAGGTCAAGAAGGTGCAGCGCGTGATGGAGGTCGACTGCATCGACGAGGAGAAGGCGAAACGGCGCATCAAGAAGATCGAGCGGGAGCGCAAGGAGTACTACCGCTATTTTACGGGAAACGAGTGGCATAATCCCAAGAATTACGATCTGCCGATCAATACGACCAGGCTCTCGCTGGAGGCGACGGCGGAGCTGATCAAGGCGTACGTGCGCCTCAGAGGGTATCTGGAATAGGGCGCGGGGGAGGAACTGTTATGGGCGGACAGGCCAGTACGGCGCAGGGACTCGTCAGCACCATTGCAGGATTGCCGGGAATGAGTGACCGGCAATTCGTTAACTTTACTTTCGTTCTAATTTCAGAGATAAGATTAGCGCGAAAGTAAGGTTTACCTATATCAGGGGCGTAAAGAAAAGCAGGGTGCTGGAGCTACATGACTTCTCCGGCGCCCTGTTTGGTTTTAATTTTCTGGCGCATCTTTCTGTACGGCCACATATTTCTGGTTACGGCTCCGCGGCTTATTTGGGATCGTCATTTGAAGTTGCCTGTTCTCAATCAAAGGACGAAGGTAAAGCTGTGTGAAATTCTTTGCGTTTTTATATCCGCAATGCTCCATGATTTCAGCCTTGGACCGAGGTTCTTTGCAAAATGCTAAAATTGCAACTTGGGTGGCAACTTGGGTGGCAACTTGGGTGGTATTCTGCGGCCCGATCTTTTCCACCGCAATCGGGGTAAGCGGAACCACCGTGCGGAACACATCGCCTTCGATAAACTCCGGGGTTCCGCCGGAGTAGAGTTTTGTGTATTTGTAAGTATTCCGCATCCCGGATCCCAGCTCGTCCGCCAGCCCGATCTCCCGGAACACTTTAGAGATGGGCGGGTTTTTGGCATACGGTTCAAAAGAGGACAGGTGCAGAACGCCGTGTCCGTGGGAACGGTTGGCGTTTTCCGTATAAAGGCGGTCACGTTCGATCACAAATTTCGCCACATAGCCGCTGGAATAATCGCGGTGTGCCAGGCTGTTGGAGCAGATCTCGCGCAGGATGCGGTCTCTGGCGCTGACGCTTTGGACGCCTTCCTGCACGAAAGGATCGCTGAGGTGCTTCTGGCCAAAGGCAATCAGCCGGTCGTAGGTCTCCAGCAGATTGGTAATGATTACGTCCCGGTCATCGTAGCGGTCCACATTTTCCACCCGGAAGATGGCGTCTGTTTTGTGCTGCGGCAGCACGGACAGGATCGTAGCATCTTTGCCAAACAGAAGGATCGCCGCCAGGGTAATGCCTTCCAGCTGCCGTTCAGGGTCTTTCAAAATCAGCCCGGCGCTTTGCAGCAGCTCTTCATCCGATAGGGATTTCCATGGATGGTTGGCTGTGCGGCTGGCAGTCATGGCTCTGGCGCGCTCAATTAGGTCGGGGCGCAGATCCTCCATCTGGAAGCGGGTCACTTTGTTGACAAAGTAGCTTCCACTTTTTCTGGCGTACAGCTGGTATACCATGTCGGAGTTGTCGGTTATATCAATATCAGCCTCGTGGCTGCGGTCAAAAATCCGTCCGTGGTGGCGGCAGACCTGGCTGCCGGACGGCACCTGAATGACCAGCAGCGTGCGGCCATTTACCGTATAGGTTTTCGGCTGCAAATAGAGGGGCGGATTGATTTTCTGCCCGTTGTTGATGGAAGTCACGAAGTCCTTTTTCATGCGGTCCACTGCATCCGGGGCTACACCCAAAATATCCCCGTTGTCTTTGACGCCCAGGACAATCGTCCCGCCATCCCGATTGGAGAAAGAGCAGACGGTATCATAGACATCTTTTGTGATTTCAGTGGTGGATTTCTTAAATTCTACCCGGATGTTTTCGCCGCCCTCGATCAGCTTCAGAAGTTCAGCTTCTGTCATAGGAGTAACGGCCCCCTTTCGATGTTAGATTTGTACTTTCTTAATTATACGGGATTTTTCAAGCATTATCAAATCTATTCTGTTGGGTGTATGATTCTGAAAAAGTTTACTGCGAAAATGGAAAATGCCAGACAGCGTTTGGCGAATTGAGCTGCGATTCGGCATTGCCCGGGTGTCAAACACCCGTTCTCAGATAAAGGCCCAGATAAAGAGAAGCAACGCCTCGACGAGCGCCTCCCCTTGTGATATACTATGTTCAGTATGTTTTCACGAAAGGGGCTTTTTATGGGCGAACAGCAGGAGAAGAAGCCGGTCAAACGAATCTGCGCGGGTCTGTTGGCCCATGTGGACGCGGGCAAGACGACGCTGTCGGAGGCGATGCTCTATACGGCCGGCGCAATCCGCCGCCTGGGGCGCGTGGATAAGGGCGACGCGTTTCTGGATACCTATGAGCTGGAGAAGAAACGGGGCATTACGATTTTTTCCAAGCAGGCGCGCCTGAGCTGGGGCGGGATGGAGCTGACGCTTCTGGATACGCCGGGGCATGTGGATTTTTCGGCGGAGATGGAGCGCGTGCTGCAGGTGCTGGACTACGCGATCCTGGTCGTCAGCGGGCCGGACGGCGTGCAGGCGCACACGCGGACGCTGTGGCGGCTGCTGGCCCGCTATCAGGTTCCGGTATTTCTGTTTGTCAACAAGATGGATCTGGCCCCGGATCGGAAGGACGCGCTTCTGGAGGAGCTGCGGGAGCGGCTGGACGGAAGCTGCGTGGATTTCGGCGCGGCCGGCACGGACGCATTCTATGAAAATGTGGCGGTGTGCGGGGAGGAGGCGCTGGAGGAATTCCTGGAGACCGGGGCGCTGGAGGAGGCGGTTATCCGCCGCCTGATCCGGACGCGCGCGCTGTTCCCCTGCTTTTTCGGATCGGCTTTGCGCCTGGAGGGCGTGGAGGAACTGATGCGCGGGCTGGAGCGCTGGATGGAAGCGCCGGCGTATCCGCCGGAATTTTCCGCCCGCGTCTTTAAGATCGCGCGGGACGCGCAGGGAAACCGCCTGACGTATTTTAAGATGACCGGCGGCCGGCTGCGCGTCCGGGATCTGGTGGGCGAAGAGAAGGTGACGCAGCTTCGCCTCTATTCCGGCGAGCGGTTTGAGACGGTGCAGGAGGTGGAGGCCGGGATGGTCTGCGCGGCAACCGGGCTTTTGAAAACGCATCCCGGGGAGGGACTGGGCGCGGGCGCGCAGGCGATGCTTCCAGTCCTGGAGCCGGTGCTGACGTACCGCGTGATCCTGCCGGAGGACACGGATGCGGCGGCCATGCTGCCGAAGCTTTTGCAGCTGGAGGAAGAGGAACCGCAGCTTCACATCGTCTGGGAGGAGGAAAAGAAAGAGATTCACGTCCAGCTGATGGGCGAGATTCAGATGGAGATCCTGAGGACGCTGGTTCTGGAGCGCTTCGGCGTCTCCATCCGCTTCGGGGAGCGCAGCATCGTATATAAAGAGACGATCGCGGATACGGTGGAGGGCGTGGGCCATTTTGAACCGCTGCGCCATTATGCGGAGGTGCATCTTCTGCTGGAACCGGGCGAGCCGGGCAGCGGCCTTTCGTTTGCGACGGCCTGCAGCGAGGACACGTTAAGCCGCAACTGGCAGCGCCTGATCCTGACGCATCTGGAGGAGAAGGAGCACCGGGGCGTGCTGATCGGCGCGCCGGTCACGGATCTGCGCATCACGCTGATGTCGGGCCGGGCTCATATCAAACATACGGAGGGCGGGGATTTCCGCCAGGCGGTGTACCGGGCGGTGCGCCAGGGGCTGATGCAGGCAGAGAGCGTCCTGCTGGAGCCGTATTATGCGTTTCGGCTGGAGATCCCGGAGCGTTTCCTGGGCCGGGCCATGACGGATCTGGAACGGCGGGACGCCTCGCTGGATCCGCCGCTGATTGAGGAAGGGCGGGCAATTCTATGCGGCAGCGCGCCCGTTTCCACGCTGGACGGCTATCAGACGGAGGTAACCGCCTACACGGGCGGCCAGGGGCAGCTTACCTGTTCGCTGAAGGAGTACGGCCCCTGTCATAACGCGGACGAGGTAATCGAGGCGGCTGGCTATGATCCGGACGCAGATCTGAGGAATCCCTCCGGCTCGGTGTTCTGCGCGCACGGGGCCGGTTTCGTGGTCAACTGGGACGAGGTGCCGGATTATATGCACCTGGAAAGCTGCCTGGACGGGAAGAAACGGGAAACGGACGCTTCATTTCCCGGCGCGCGCGGCTCGGACGGCAGCGGAGGCCGCCCGTCCGGCCGCGAGGAGGTCTGGCTGGGCGTGGAGGAGGTAGACGCCATCGTGGCCGGCGCTTCCTCGGCCAACCGGAAAAATAAGGACGCGCCCCGCAGCCGTTACGGGATCCGCGCGAAAAAGCCGGTGCGCAGAGAGGATTCTTCTGCCCGCGTTATCCGGGCTCCGAAGAAAAAGGAGACGGAGATCCGCCGGCCGTACCTTCTGGTGGACGGGTATAACATTATTTTTGCCTGGGAGGAGCTGAGAAAGCTGGCGGAGATCAACATCGACAGCGCCCGGGATCAGCTGCTGGACATTCTCTGCGATTACCAGGGGGCCCGCGGCATGGAGCTGATCGTGGTGTTCGATGCGTACCGCGTGCAGGGGCATGCGACCGAAATCCTGAATTATCACAACATCCACGTCGTTTTCACGAAGGAGGCGGAGACGGCCGATCAGTATATTGAGAAATTTGCGCATGAGAACGGCGTCCGCTATGCGGTAACGGTGGCGACCTCGGACCGCCTGGAGCAGATCATCATCCGCGGCCAGGGCTGCGTCCTTCTGTCGGCCCGCGAGCTGGAGGAGGAGATCGGAAGAGCGAAGACGGCGCTGCAGGCGGAGTACCGGCCGCAGGAAGGCGGCCGCCGCTATCTGCTGGACGAAGTGTCCGGAGAAGAACTGGAAAAGCTGCGCCGGGAAGAAGAACCCGGGAAGCGGGAGAAATAGAACATGAAACTTGCGCCTGCTGTTTCTGTCAGCCGGCGCGATCCGGCGCGGGGCCTTCCATCTGGCAGACCGCCTTCTGGATCTGCTCGATGAGCAGGGCGGCGGCCGGCGAAGTTTTTTTGAGCGACAGAAGGCGGATGCCGATGGTGCGCTCGATGGGCGGCTCCAGCGGGAGCAGCGTCACGTTCTGGCAGGAGTCGCGGGTAATGAGCTCCGGCAGGATACAGACGCCGAGGTTATGCCGCGCCATGGCGATCATGGCGTAAATATTGAGAGAAGAATAGCGCGGAAGCGGAGGCGTGATCCGGAGCCGGCGAAGCTGGCGGTTCAGATCCACGTCTCCCTTTTCTTCTATATAGGAAATCTCATTCAGCTGCGCGAGATTCAGGATCTTCTGGCGCGCCCAGGGCGAATCCTGCGCGCAGACGGCCATGTAAAATTCTTTCTTTAACGGGATCCAGTCCATGCGCTCGTCGTCCGGGGAGCTGCAGATGCCGAAGTCGATGGCTCCCGACTCCAGCCAGTTTTCGATCTCCTGGAAATTTCCCTCGCGGATCTCCACCGTCATCTGGGGATAATCCTGGTAAAACTGCTCCAGCGCGGCGGGAAGCCACTGGACAGAGGCGCTTAAATAAGTGCCGATGGCGATGTGGCCCGTCTGGATGCCGCGGATGGCAAACGCTTCCTGGCTGAAGGATTCCGCGGCCGAGAGGATGCGTCTCACGTGGGGGAGCAGCATGCCGCCGTTTTTGGTCAGCATAAGCCCCTTCTGGGAACGGGAAAACAGGGGAAAACCGAGCTCCGTCTCCATGTTTTTCAGGATATGGCTGGCGGCCGACTGGGTATATCCGTTTTTCCGGGCCGCCCGTGTCAGATTTTTTTCTTCCGCAATGGCTAAAAACAGCCGCATATCTTTGATGTCCACGCAGATTCTCCTTTTGTGCGCTTCCCCGGCCGGGGAACGTGTCGCTCTGTCTTTTGCGCGCGGCCGCCCGGGGCGGCGCGCGGGGCCCGTGAAATACTCGGACGGGCGTTCCTATTATATCACACCTGTGAAAGAAAAGATAGAAACGGCGCGGGTTTTTCAAAAAAATTTAGTGTGAGTGAAATAAATTGGTTTCGGCGGGAAGAAGAGGAGAACCGGTTCTAAAACGCAGGTTGTACAGGATGCCGTACAGAAGGTTGAACTGCATTCTGATTAGGTTTTGCACAAAAAACAGAGCAGAAAATGAAAATTGTGCGTTTTATACAAAGAAATTTTCGGACAATTAACGAAAAATTAGCAGATATGGAAAATACGACATGAAAAAAGCCTGTGCAATGAAATTTAGACATGATGAATATGCTGAATATGATTGAACAAGTTTCATCAACATGATATAATTTTACCAAGAGTCGGATCCCCACTGCGGGCTCTGACTGTGCCAGCGCGCGGCACTCATTAAAAAAAGGGGGAAATTTTAACTATGTACGAAGCTTTAAGCAACGTAGTGAACTCGCTGAACGGCATTATCGCCGGTACGGCGGTGGTAGTTATGATTGTGTGCTCCGGTATATTCCTCAGCTGCCGGCTCGGTTTCTTCCAGCTGGTTCATTTCCGGGATATGTGGAGCCGTATCATTGACAAGTCAGCTTCTGAGTCCGGTATCTCTTCGTTCGCATCCTTCTGTACGGCGATGGCCATGCGTGTCGGTACCGGCAACGTGGCCGGCGTGGCGGTTGCCGTTTACATGGGCGGCCCGGGCGCTGTGTTCTGGATGGTACTCGCAGGTATCCTGAACTCCGCGGTATGCTTCTCCGAGTGTACGCTGGCAGTTCTTTACAAGACCCGCATCGACGGTCAGTACCGCGGCGGCGGCGCTTACTGCGCGGAGAGAGGTCTTGGCTGGAAGCCCTACGGCGCTTTCATGGCGGTTGTTATCATGCTTGGTACCGGCCTTTTCATGCCGGCGGCTGCAACCTTTACCATCGGCGACGGCTTCCTGCAGGCTCTTGGCATTCCGCAGTGGATTACCGCTCTGGTAGTTGCCCTGATTACCGCAGTTGTTGTTATCGGCGGTATCAAGAGAATCGGCGACATCGCTTCTCTGGTTGTACCGTTCATGGTTTCCATTTATCTGATCGCTACGGTTGTTGTGCTGATTGTGAATATTACGGAGCTTCCGGGCGTGATCGTGATGATCGTAAAGAGCGCTTTCGGTATGGAAGCAGTGTTTGGCGCTACGCTGGGTACGGCGGTTCTGCAGGGCTTCAAGAGAGCGACGTTCTCTTCGGCTTCCGGTATGGGCGAGGCTTCCCCGACCGCTGCCGCTGCTGAGACCAGCCATCCGATCAAGCAGGGTATGGCCAACGCCGCCGGCGTATGGCTGGATACGGTTATCGTCTGCACCTGCTCCGGTATGATGATGATTCTGACCGACTGCTACAATACGGTTGGCGGATATGTGGGAAGCGGCGCTGCCGAGCTCCCGCAGCTGGCTGAGGAAGGCTACAACGGCGTTCTGTTCGTACAGCTGGCCTGCCGCACCGTTATGGGCGACATCGCTCCGACGTTCATCGCTATCATGCTGGCTCTGTTCTCCTGGACCTGCCTGATCAGCTACTACTATGAGGCTGAGACGGCGGCCATGTACCTGTTCCAGGGCAAGGAGAAGGAAGGCATCCGTAAGACGGTTGTCTGGGCTCTGCGAATCGCGGTACCGGTTATCATCTTCATCTGGGGCAACATTGACAACGCCCTTGCATGGAGCATTTCCGATACGGCTCTGTTCGGAACGACCTGGATCAACATGCTGGTTGTCCTGCTTCTGTCCCCGAAGGTAGTCGCGCTTTACAGAGACTACGAGGAGCAGATGAAGGCGGGCAAGGATCCCTACTACAATCCCGACAAGCTCTGCTGGCCGGGCGTTGACGTAGAGATGTGGAAAGACGTCAATAAGAAATACATCGCAAACGAGAAGTAATTGAATGACAGCCGTTTGACGGATGGATAAAAAGTGCTGCCGCACGGATGGAGTGCGGCGGCACTTTTTTGATCCAGGAAAAGAAAAATAGTGATTTCATCCGTACCGGTGCCGTTTTAATGACAGACTGGGAAGAAGAAACTGCGATTCCGTCCGTCTTTTGCCTAGAGGGATGGAAATAAAGAGGGCGGGAAAGAGGAAATAAGGCGAAAAAGAGGAAATAAAAAAGGCAGAGCCCGGAAAAGGAGCTTTGCCTTTTGCTGTTTGAATCAGCCGTCCGCGCGTTCTTCGCGCTGCATATCCAGATCCTCGGCTTCGCTCTCGATCATGCGGGCCGTCAGTTCCCTGGCGCCGTCGGCGTCGCCCTCGCGGATCAGGCGCAGGAGGTCTTTGTGCAGATAAACCTCCAGGTGCTCGTTTTCCAGAAAGGACAGAAAGCTGTCCTTCACAAAGAGCGGATAGTAGCTGATCACGGCCCGGTAGAGGTCGCGCAGGAGCGGATTGTGACACATTCGGGCAATCTGCATGTGAAATTCGATGTCGGTTTCAATGTAGTCGGGACGCTGGTTCTCATAGCTTTCCAGGAGGCGGCGGTGCTTCTGTTCCAGACTTTTCATCTCGCCTGCCGTCCGCCGCCGCGCCGCCATGGCGCACAGCTCCGGCTCGATCAGACGCCGGACCTCAATGATGTTGGCGGCATCCGCCGCTGCAAAACGCTTCTGCATGGTGGCGTCGAAAGCGGTCCGGTTTTTTACGTAGGTTCCGTCCCCCTGGCGCACGTCGAGAACGCCGGCGATGACCAGATAGTGGATGGCCTCCCGCAGCGTATTGCGGCTGACGCCATAGCGCTCGGCCAGCTCCGGTTCGCTGGGAATTCGATCCCCGACCGCCCAGCTTCCATTTTGAATAGATTCTTCCAGCAGCTCGGCCAGCTGGGTGGCGAGCGTCTTTTTCGTCAGTTTTTCCGGTTTCTTTTGATTCATAAAAGGTTCCCCGTTTCTTTTTAGCTGATTTTTCAGCTGATTCTATTATAACAATGCGCCCGGCAAAACACAAGGAAGAAAGGGGACGCGCGGGAAAACAGATGTTCTCTCTTGACAGGGGAGGTTGTCATCGGGTAAGATGAGATCAAATAGGTAGGATGTTTGGATGATTGAAACAATGGATGTCCGATCGGATGCGGGGTGGCGAATCCGGATCGGAGGAGTACGCCGAAAAAGGAGGGGTGGTATGGGTTACTTTCGGGGAGATATCTATTCCTATGCGCTGGATAAGATGACGCCGATCTGCGTCTATCTTCCCTGGGATGACAACCGGCGTTTTCAGGTTTCCCGCAGGCAGAAAACCCTGATTTTGCTGCACGGGCTGGAGGGGAACTGCAGTTACTGGGGACGTTATACGTCGGTCGAGCGCTATGCGCAGGAGCGGAATCTGGCGCTGATTATGCCGGAGGCGGAGATGAGCATGTATGCGGATATGCGCTGCGGGCAGCGCTATGCTTCGTACATCGGAAAAGAGCTGCCGCAGATTCTCGGGCAGCTGTTTCGCCTTAATCTGGGCCGGGAGGATCTGTCGATTGCCGGCCTGTCCATGGGGGGCTACGGCGCGCTGCGGGCAGCGCTTTCGCATCCGGAGCTCTTTGGCCGCTGCGCTTCCTTTTCCGGCGCGCTGATGCTGGGGAGCCGGGAGCATCTGGAGAAGCTGCGGCAGTATCAGGATCCGGGAAGAGGAGAGGATTATATTGAAATGGAAGAGATCGACCGATCCATGCATGGCGCTGCGCTCGGCGCGTATGGAAGCGATCTGGCGTATCTTCCGGAAAATGATCTGCTGTGGCTGGCAGAGCAGGCTGTGCAGTCGGGAAAAGAACTGCCGCGGCTGCTTCTGACCTGCGGCACGGAGGATTTCCTCTACGGGGTCAACCAGGCGTATGCGGATCGGTTCCAGGAACTGGGAATCCGCTACCAGTGGAAAGAGTGGCCGGGGATCCATAACTGGAAATTCTGGGAAGAATGTATCCGGGACTGCATCGATTTTTTCTGCGAGTGACAGAGGACGAGGCGGGACAGAAAGAAAAAAGGAAAGGTGGTATGAGGATGGAAGAGAAAAAACTGTTATTCCGGGGCGGCGTGGCTGCGGCATTTATTCCGTTGGCGGTGTTCTGCATCGGCGTGATTGCAGTCTTTGTAACGTGGTTTTCGCTGGATTTCAACGCGGTCGCCATGATGGCAATCCTGGGACTGATGGTTGGAAGCCTTTTCTGCCGCGATTTCAGCCGGTACTGGGAAGCGGCCGGCCGCGGGATGGCCAATGAGATCTGCGTTTTTACGCTGCTGATTCTGTTTGTGGTAGGCATGTTCGGGGCGCTGATCAAGGCCTGCAATGTCTCAAACGGCTTCGTGTGGCTGGCGTATAATATCAATCTGCGGGAGGGCGCGTTCGCGGTGTTCGTCTTTGTGGCGACCTGCGTGGTTTCGACGGCCACGGGTTCTTCCTTTTCCGCGCTGTACAGCTGTTTTCCGATTTTTTATCCGTCGGCCGTGCTGCTGGGCTGTCAGCCGGGGATCATGGCGGGTTTAATTCTGGCGGGCGCGATTTTCGGGGATAATCTGGCCCCGATCTCGGATACGACGATCCTCTCCGCTTCCGTGCAGGAGTATAAAAGCCATCCGGGAAAAACGGCGGACATCGGAGGCTGTGTCGGGACGCGCTTCAAATACTCCATCACGGCCGGCCTTGCGGCCTGCGTGGTATACGGCCTGATCGCCGGCGGCTATCAGCCGGGCGAGGGGGCGCAGGAATACCTGATGGCCAATATGGATCCCAGGCCGCTGGTTATGCTGGTTCCGGTCGTGCTTATGCTGGCCATTTCCATTCGTACGCGCAATATTTTCAAGGCGATTCTGACGGGAATCATCCTGGGAACCGCGGTGGGCCTTATCTTTGGCCTGATTGCGCCGGCAGACATCCTGTGGTGCACGGACGGGACGATGAGCGGGTTCCTCTATGACGGGTTCAGCGGCATGATCGGTGTCTGCCTGATTATTCTCTGCCTGAACGGCGTAATGGGCGTGATGAACGAGGCGGGCGCGCTGGACGCCATGATCGACGCTATGATGAGAAGCAGCCTGGCGAAGACGACGCGCGGCGCGGAATTTCTGCTGGCGGTCAGCCAGACGCTGATTACCACGGTAATGGGAGGCGCGCAGGATCCGGCGATCATTACCATGGGTCCGGTATTTAACCGCATCGGGCAGGAGAAGGGAATCCATCCCTACCGGCGCGCCAATATGCTGGACGGTTTTTCCAATTCGCTGGCGGTCAGTGTGCCGTTTCTGTCCTGCTACGTGTTCCTGACGTCGCAGCTCTCGGAGGGCTATGAATTTGTAGCGCCGCTCAATACGTTCGAGGTCAGCACGGGAATGGTGTACACGGTCTTTCTGTTCCTGGCGTTTATGATTTCCATCCTGACCGGATGGGGGCGGATTTACGAAGGGCCAAACGGCGAGATGGTAAAAGAAAACGGCGAGGTGGTAAAGCATCCGTACTCGGTATTTATGAAATAAGAAGGATCCGGCCGGGGAAGAAAACATGCAGGAATAATCGTACGTGGAATTCAGATATCGTACGTGGAATCCATGCAAAGAAAAGAACAATGCGCGGGGCGCTGCAGGAAAGCTGCAGCGTCCCGTTTTTTATGCCGGAAGACAGGCCGGTTCAGTCACAGGGCGCAGTCTGCTGGCTTTTGGCGCTGCGGATGTGGAGATATACGGTGTTGGGCGAGAGGTTTAAGGCCGCGGCGACCGTACCGACCGCTTCTTTAAATTTGAAGATCCCCTGCGTGTAGAGAAGAAAAATAATCTGTTTTTTCTTCAGGGAAACGGGGATGGATTCGTCGGCGTTGACCTTCTGGCAGGCGGCTTCCAGCGCCCGCCCGATCGTGTTCTGGACGCTGTCCGCCAGATATTCGTCTTCGTGATGCAGCTCGGCGCGCTCATCAGGCATCGCCAGCGACTGGATGATGGAATAGAGCGGCGTGTTCAGATAGCAGTTGATGCACAGAAGGCCGATGATGCGCTGGTTCTCGCCGCGGATGGCGATGGTGCAGGCCTTCAGGGGTTCGCCGGCCCGGTTCCGGGAAAAATAGGTAATAAAATCGTGCGGGTTGCCCTGCTCGATCCGATCCAGCATGGTCAGGGCAAGGTTGGTAATGGGGGCGCCCACGGTACGGCCGGTGTGATGGCCGTTGATGATCTTGACAACGGAGGCGTCCAGATTCTCCAGGCTGTGCAGGACGAATTCAAAGCAGTCGCTCAGATAGTCTGCCAGACCGTCGAGGACGATGCGCAGCGAGTCAAGAACCAGATGGTCCTGCGGGGTCAGTTGAATGGTATTTTTTTCAGTGCGTTCCATGATGTTCTCCTCAAAAGATAGTCAGCGCGCCGGGATAGCGTCAGAAGGCTGTCATAATTAATAATATTTTAACATTAAGGTCAGAAAAAAACAATGGAATAAAATAAATTTTATAAAAAATAAAAATAATTTTATTATGTATTGACGCAGAAGCGCGGATATGCTATAAAAAGATTAACACTAAAATTTTTTTCATTATAAGAGAGAAAGGAGTGAAAAATTTATGAGTACTTATCGCACTGCGCGCTGTCCGCGCTGCGGCCATGTGCTGGACGGTCCGTTTTATGAGCCGTGCCCGGTCTGCGCGAAAGAGGGCCATAACCTGAACCATATCACGGAATTTGATCTGTCCGGGGCGAAGCTGCCGGGACCGGGAACGGGCGACGAGGGAATTTTCCGTTTCCGCGAGTTCTATGCCATCGGGGACGGCGATCCGGTCGTCAGCCTGCATGAGGGGAACACGCCGCTCTACCGGTTAAACCGTCTGGGAAAGGCACTGGGCTTTGAGAATCTCTATGTAAAGGACGAATCCAGAAATCCGACCGGGTCGCACAAGGACCGGCTCTGCGCGGTCATCGTCTCCCGGGCTCTGGCGGAAGGCGCGCCCGGCATTACGGTCAGCTCGACCGGAAACCAGGGCATGTCGGCGGCGGCGTATGCCAGCGCGGCCGGCCTTCCCTGCGTGATTTTCACGACGCCCAATGTTTCAGACACCATGAAAACGGCGATGCAGATCTATGGGGCGAAACTGTTTGTGCTTCCCACGATGGCCGATCGGACGGTTCTGATGGAGCGCTGCGTGCGCGATTTCGGCTTTGTCCCGGCCAGCGGGCTGGCCTCTCCGCCGATCGGCAGCAGCTGCTTTGGAGTGGACGGCTACAAGTCCATCAGCTTCGAGATTTATGAGCAGATGGATCAGAGCGTGCCGGACTGGGTCGTGATGCCGATCTCCTACGGCGACGGCATGTACGGAATTTACAAGGGCATGCGGGATCTGAAAGAAATGAAGTACATCGACCGGCTGCCGCGGATGGCCGCCGCCGAGGTGTACGGAGGCGCGAAGGAGACGATGCGCCAGAAGAGCGAATTTCCGATTCCGGCGCCGGGCGAGCCGTCCATTCAGACTTCGATCGCGACGCCCTGGGTAACCTGGCAGACGGTGCACGCGCTTTACGACTGCAACGGAGCGGCGGAGACGTGCGCGGATCCCGAAGCGCTTGAGATGCAGAAGGAGCTGGCGCGGACCGAGGGGATCTACGCGGAAACGGCGTCCGTGGCCTCGCTGGTAGCGGCGAAGAAGCTTCTGGATGCGGGAACCATCCGCAAAGAAGAACGGGTTGTGGCGGTAATTACCTCGCCGGGTGTCAAGGATCCGGCCGTCTCACGCGCCGCGCTGCCTGAAGCACCCGCGATCACGGCGTCCGTAGACGAGTGGAAGAAGGCGATGAAGGACGTGTACGGCTATGAACTCGGATAGCCTGTAATCCGGCCGGGAGAAAAGACGGCCGGAGGGACGGAAAACCGACCGGGAAAGAAGGCGGCCGGGGGAACCGGAAAGTCAGCCGGGAACAAGACGGCCGGAGGAACAGAGAAAAATCAGACAGAAGGGGGAAGGGATTTTATGATGAAACGAGTGGAGACCAAACTGGCGCCGGCGGCGATCGGCCCGTATTCGCAGGCGGTTATCTGCAACGGGATGGTATATACCTCCGGGCAGATTCCGCTGAGTCCCGCGGACGGCGGGATCGTGGGAACGGAGATCCGGGAGCAGGCAAAACAGGCGCTGGAAAATCTGAAAGCGGTGCTGGAGGCGGCCGGGAGCGGTCCGGAGCTGGCGGTCAAGACGACGTGCTTTCTGACGGATATGGGAGATTTCCCGGCATTTAACGAAGTGTACGCGCAGTATTTTCCGGATTGTCCGGCCCGTTCCTGCGTGGGGCTTTCCGCCCTTCCCAAAGGGGTAAAGGTCGAGGTGGAAGCCATCGCGCAGATCAGGGAGTAGCAGACGGAGCGGAGAGTAGTATCGGAAGGGGGAGAAAACGATGGCGGAGAATGAAAAACTGGAGAGAAGGAAACCAACCGTAGGGTATGCGGTTCTGACCCTGGCAGGCGTCCTGGCGATTATTCTGGGAGGCAATCTTCTGCTGGCCGCGCCGATTCAGCCCATGTTTTTGATCGTGTGGCTGTTTGTGGTGCCGATGTGCATGAAGCTGGGATACACGTACAAAGAGATTGAAAACGGCATGATGGAATCCATCAAAAAGGGCATGGGAGCCGTCCTGACGATCATGGTCGTGGGCGCGCTGATTGCGACCTGGATTTCCGCCGGAACCGTGCCGGCCATCATTTATTACGGACTGAAAATTATTAATCCGGGAATTTTCCTGCTGGCGGCTTTTGTGCTGTGCAGCATGGTATCGCTGGCTTGCGGTACTTCCTGGGGAACGCTGGGAACGGCCGGTATCGCCATGTTTGCCGTCGGCGAGAGCCTGGGCGTGCCGACCGGCATGACGGTCGGCGCCATCGTCAGCGGCGCGTATCTGGGCGATATGATGTCGCCGATGTCGGATTCCACCAACGTGGCGTCCGCCGCCGTCGGCACCGACCTGATCACGCACTGCAAGGAGCTGGCGATCATCGGCCTGCCGGTAGCGCTGGTAACCTGCGTGATTTACTACTTTATGGGGATGCAGTTTGCGACGGACAGCTTTGACAGCAGCTACATCGACGAGATTATCGCAGCGATCAGCATGGAGTTTAACGTGGGCTTTCTGGCGTTTGTGCCGGTAATCCTGCTGCTGGCGCTGATCTTCTTAAAGAAGCCGTCGATGCTCTCCATGCTGGTCAGCGCTCTGGTGGCCGCGGCGATCGCCGTCTTTTATCAGGGCGTGGCGGCGACGCAGTGCCTGACGATCCTCTGGAGCGGCTATACGGCGGATACGGGAGAAGAATTCCTGGATACGCTGTTAAACCGGGGCGGCGTGACCAGCATGGCGGCGACGGCCTTCATGATGATTTTCGCCTTCGGTATGATCGGCGCGTTTAACACGGTCGGCATCATGGATGCCATCATCCATCCGATCGCGCAGAAAACGAAGAGCATTCTGCAGCTGACGCTGGTCAGCGAGATCATCGCCCTCATCGGCAACATGATGGGAACGAATACGTTCTCCCTGCTGATGACCGGTTCTCTGATGTCGCCGGCCTACAAGGAAAAGGGGCTGCATCCGACCAACCTGTCCAAGGCCATCAACGCGACCTCCACGCCGGGCTGTACCTTTATTCCCTGGAATGCGTCTGGTATGTATGTGGTCGGCATGTACGGCGTGGGCACGCTGGGCTTTGCGCCTTACGCCTGCTACGTTTATCTGATGCCGCTGGCCATTCTGCTGACAGTATTCCTCAAATTCCGCGTCGTTCCTGCGAGCGTGAACCTGGAAGCCGGGGAGAGATACCGCCGCGCAAAATAAACGGGTAAATAGACTGGAAAAAATAATATGACTGGTCAGAGGCCCGGGATCCCGGAGAAGGGGTTCCGGGCCTTTTGCGTTTGCGGGAGCCCGTGTGCCTGCGGGAGTTCCGGCAAACCGGATGTGGAAAAGAAATCTGACAGGCGGAAAAGAAATCTGACAGAGGGAAAACGGGTGGCGCGGCCGCTGGTTTTCCGCTATAATCATTGGAGGGAGAGGAATTTGGCGGGGACAGAATTCCGTAAGAATGGAATTTGACAGGAATGGAGTTCGGCGGAGACGGAATTCGGCGGAAAGAAAATTGTGCGGAAATGAAATGAGAACGAGGTAAGGGGAGGGCAAGAATGCGTTTGAAAAATATTCTGATTGTGGTAGCGGATCCGGATGTATCGAAACGGTTTTATCACGATCTGTTCGGGCTGGAGCCCGTCGCTGACAGCGGCGAGGTGGTCATTTTGACGGAGGGACTTGTGCTTCAGGAGAGGGCGGCCTGGCAGCGGGTTCTGGGAAAAGAAGTCATCTCAAAGAGTCATTCCTGCGAGCTGTATTTTGAAGAACGGGATCTGGAGGCGTTTGTCCGGAAACTGGAACGGCTGGATGTTCCGGTCCGCTATGTCAGCCGGATGACAGAGCCGGGAGTGGAACGGAGATTCGTGCGTTTCTATGATCCGGACGGAACGCTGATCGAGGTCGGGACGCCGGAGCGGCAGGAGACACCGTGAAATTTGCTGAAAAAAATGGCGGAATTTACCGAAAGTCCGTGAAATCCGGGCGGAAAAAGTCTGGATATACGGCCGGATCTGTGCTATGATGAAAAACAGAGAGCTTTTTATGAAATGTTTACTTTGAGAGAAAGAGGGAGACAGACCATGGATAGCAACAAACGTCCGGAGGATATGGCCCGCATCACGACGGCGGAGCTGGCGCAGGCATTTATTGACGAGCAGGTAAAGGAGATTCAGGAGCAGGTAGGAGATAAAAAGGTGCTTCTGGCGCTTTCCGGAGGCGTGGATTCCTCCGTGGTTGCCGCGCTGCTGATTAGGGCAATCGGCAAGCAGCTGGTATGCGTTCATGTAAATCACGGCCTTCTGCGCAAGGGAGAGCCGGAGCAGGTAATCGAGGTATTCCGTCATCAGATGGACGCGAACCTGATTTATGTGGATGCGGTGGATCGGTTCCTGAATAAGCTGAGCGGCGTAGAGGAGCCGGAGAAGAAGCGCAAAATCATCGGCGCGGAATTTATCCGCGTGTTTGAAGAAGAGGCGAGAAAGTTAGAGGGAATCGAGTTCCTGGCGCAGGGAACGATTTATCCGGATATTCTGGAGAGCGACGGCGTGAAGGCCCATCACAATGTGGGCGGCCTTCCCGAGGATCTGCAGTTCAGCCTGGTAGAGCCGCTGAAGCTTCTGTTCAAGGACGAGGTGCGTGTGGTCGGAAAGACGCTGGGCCTGCCGGACAGTATGGTTTACCGTCAGCCCTTCCCGGGCCCCGGTCTGGGCGTGAGATGCCTGGGCGCGATCACGCGGGATCGCCTGGAGGCCGTCCGCGAATCCGACGCGATTCTGCGCGAGGAGTTTGCGAAAAACGGCCTGGAAGGAAAGGTATGGCAGTACTTTACCATCGTTCCCGATTTCAAGTCCGTGGGCGTGAAAGACGGAAAGCGCTCGTTTGAGTGGCCGGTCATCATCCGTGCGGTCAACACGCGGGACGCCATGACGGCGACGGTGGAGGATGTGCCCTTCGCCCTGCTGCAGCACATCACGGAGCGCATTACAAAAGAAGTAGCGGGCGTCAACCGGGTCTGCTTCGACCTGACGCCGAAGCCCACCGGGACGATTGAGTGGGAGTAATGATTCGGCCGCGAGGCGCTTGAAAAGCCGCTATTTATGCAGCTTTGCGGTAAAACGGAACCATGCGTAAGGAAGGGACTCTGGCGAGAAAGACCAGAGTCCTTTTTTGTCTTATAACAGTTTCGTAAGCTTTTGCATGCCGGGCAGGGATAAAGGTTGCTTTTTTAAGCAAAGCTGTTTATAATTCGAGCCAAAATATATTGCGATGATCAGCAGCTGCGGGGGAAAAATATGATTAAACCAAAAGCGTTAAAAAAAGGCCAGAAGATTGCAGTCGTCAGTCTGTCCTGGGGCGGATTGGGAGATAAAGACCTGATCCATAAATACGATATCGCCAGGGAACGATTGGAAAACGAGTTCGGGCTGAATGTTGTTGCCATGCCGCATGCTCTCAAAGGCAGTGAATTTATTTACCGTCATCCCGAATTAAGGGCAAAAGATCTTATGGATGCGTTTAGAGACGAGACCGTAAACGGCATTATTTGCGCCATTGGCGGCGACGATTCTGTAAGAATACTGCCCTATATTGATTATGAGGTAATAAAAAACAATCCTAAAATATTTATGGGATATTCCGATACCACAGTGAGCCATTTTATGATGCAAAAAGCCGGGCTTGTTTCCTATTATGGCCCCGCAATCATGAGCGAATTTGGCGAATACGTTAAAATGTTCGACTACACAAAAGAAGCAGTGGAACATATTTTGTTCAGGGATACAACGGGTTATGAAATAAAAAGCGCAAGATTTTGGTCAAACGATTTTGTGGAGTGGAAAGAAGAAAATATAAATTATCTGAAACAATTACAAAAAGAAAAGCACGGATATGAAGTCTTAAATGGCAGCGGCAAAATCAGCGGCAAACTGATCGGCGGCTGTATCGATGTGTTTCCAATGATCACAGGAACTGAAATATGGCCTGAGCTATCTCAGTGGAACGATAAAATACTGCTGTTGGAAACGAGCGAAGACAAGCCAAGTCCGCAGCAGATTTTGTATATTATGAGAAATTTGGGCGCACAGGGTATTTTGCAGGCAATCAGGGGGATACTCGTCGGGAAACCGCAGGACGAAATGTACTATGAGGAGTATAAAGAAATTTTTAGAAAAATTATAAAGGAGTTTGACTGTTGCCACCTCGGCGTTCTTTACAATGTGAATATCGGTCACGCTGCACCGACGGGCGTTCTGCCTCTGGGGATCGATTACGAAATAGACCTGGACGGCAAAACAATCCGGTTAAAGGAAAGCGGAGTGCAGATCTCCTGACCCCCGCAGGAGTTTTCCCGCTGAAAACAATCGCCGATTACCAATATATCAAGAGCGCTGCCTGATAGAGAAGGGGCTGTCGGGAAATAGATAGTCCAAAACAGGGGCAGTTGTGACTCGCTTGAGTCACAACTGCCCCTGAAATTTATCCCCTAAAAAAGAAAAAGATGGCTAACGACAACCATCTTTTTCCCCGTTCCATGTTATAATGGAACTATGCTAAAACAAGATTATTATAACGACTTTTTTGAAATTGGGCAACAGAAAATCAACTTCAGTTTCTTCGAATTGAGTTTACCCGATGACGATCCAGTCTATACCCTGAAAAAAGTGATGGAGGAATTAGATTTTTCAGGCCTGCTGGCCTGCTATTCAAACAAGGGAAGAACCGGGTATAACCCGATCATGCTGTATGCTGTCGTTACCTACGCAAACATGCGCGGGATCAGGTCTGTTGACCGTATTGTAGACTTATGCCAGAGGGATCTTGCCTTTATCTGGCTGACCAAAGGGCAGAAACCCCAGCGGGATGCGTTTTACGATCTTAAAGGGAAAAAGCTGACGGAAGAAGTCCTGGATGAATTGAATTATCAGTTCATGTGTTGTGGTCAAGTGTTTTTGTAACACTTGTGGCTAAAAAATATCGCTTGGCAACTATGCTGCCATTCGTGCCTCGTATGGTGTGCGATAGCCGTTAAAGCTGTGAGGGCGTACATGATTATAGTCAACGTATGCAAATTCTTCTACTTTTTGATAGAGCGCTTCTTCTGTTGTGAATTCGTATAAGTTTGTACACTCGTTTTTCAAAGTGTTGAAGTAACGCTCCATCGGTGCATTGTCATACGGATATCCTGCTTTGCTCATACTCTGTGTCACATGTACCGAT